>JAFVAU010000013.1 GCA_017480345.1 Bacteroidales bacterium | reverse complement strand
TCAACAGGGTGGCGGAAATGCAAAACGGAGCGCCGCCAGAAGCCTTCCGGGACCTCCTTCCCGATAAGTGGACAAAGAAAGAGCAGGGCGTCTGACCCTGCTTTCTTTATGCGCCGCCTACGGCATCGCGGAGACGCTTACCTTTTTCGTACCCTACCCCATCGGCCCGTTTTTTGGTGATAACTAATCCATTGAGCTACAATGCGTTACATACTATTTCTCGTTCAAAAATCGAACGAGAAATATACAGCAACTCAATGATAATCAGCCACTTACTTGTCACCTAAAAAGCGAGGATTTACGGCCAAACACTCTGCAAAGGGGCGCGGAAGGCGGAGTTGGCGCGGTAGTGGGGCGCGTAGAGGGACTCGATCACCGCCACGGGAGCCACAAAGCGGCCAGCCTGGGTTACGAAGAACTCCTCGGAGAGCACGGTGTCCTCTTCCGGATAGGAATCGAAGTAGAATTCCGTGGCCGATGCCTTCACATGCCGATACCCGTAAGGCGTGAAGCCCCACACGCGGCCGGTACTCACAGGCCGCAGGAAGCCGCCGCCCACCGGGCCGGAAAGCTGCCGCACCGGGCTCAGGGAGGCCTCGCGGGAAGCCGTAAGCCGCACGAAGCTACGGTCCTCCCCGTTCCAAATCTTGTATTTCACCTCCATCTTGTCCCCCACTTTCACGCTGTCGCCGGGCATAATCTCCTCGCCGTTCCGGTAGAAACGCCGCTCCAGCGAGAAGCCGTTCCCGGCCGCCTGAATCTGCTCGAACGGAGCCTCATAAGTGGCCGACAGAGCCAGCACCCGCGTATTCAAAACGGCCTCGGAGCCATCCAGAACCGCGGTGATGGCGTCGATGAAGGACGGCGAGGCGTCCCACTTCTGCGTCTCTTTCTGCAACATGAGCCAGAGGCGGATGCCGTCGGCAATGGCCGCAGGAGATTCCCGGTCGGAGCCGGGAATGACGGAAGTAGCGAGGAGCTGGCACAGGAGGGCGTGGGCATAGGCCTCGTCCTCCAGCAGGCCGCGGAAGGGCATCACCGCGTTGGGATAGTACCAGCCGCCGTCCCGGTGCTCCACGGCATATTCCAGGAGGGAGAGGACATCGGCCTGGGCCGATTTCTCCAACTTGGAACAAAGACTGATGCCCCAAGCCCCGGCCAGCGCCTTGCCCTCCGCCGAAGCGGAAAGGCTCCGGAGCGTCAGCAGCCGGCGGGCCTTGGCAAGAATCTGCCCCTGCAGCCCGCGGCCCTCCTTGGCCGATGGCGTGAGATAGCCCTTGGCATATTTCCGGAATTCCGCCAGCCGCTTCTTGTCAGAGGCCGACACCGCCTTCATCGCAAAGGGAACCTCCGGATAAAGGGCCCGCACCCGCATGTACTGCGCGTCCGAAACCCAGCCGCACCAATACGGGAAGGCCGTCCCAAACTGTTTGGCATCCAGGAATTTAACACTGGCCGATACATCCGGCACCGCATAGCCCCGCTCCCGCAGGAGGGCGAAGCGCTCCAGCAGCACCGCCGTAATGATGGCGTTGGAAGGAAGGCCATCGAACCAGCCGAAGCCGCCGTCCGCATTCCGGCAGGCCATCACCTTCTCCAGAATCTCATCTAGGGAAGGGGATACCCTTTCCGGAGCATTTGCCCGTACAGGGTCGCGAAGCGACGCGGAGGAAAGGGTATCCCCTTCCCAAATGGAGAGCCGGGAGGCCATGAGGCCCATGTACCAGGCCTCGGAGAGGGAGAGGACGTCGTTGCCGCGGGGCTCCAGATGGGAGGGGATGGCGTCCTTCACCATATCCAGGACGGTGATTTCCTTGAGCTGAGCCTTATCGGCCGACACGTTCACAAAGCGGGAACGGAGCTCCCTGAAGAGGGCGTCGCGGTCCATGGAAGAGAGCAGTACGGCGGAGTGCGCCTCCGTGAGCTGCTGCGCAGCGGGGTACACCGGCACCTTCACGCGCACGCCGTCGGAGAAGTCCGGGGTTACGAAGGAGGCGGTGAGCTCCAGATGCCCGATCAGGTCGGGCATGACGGGAACCGTAAAGACGTGGGAGACGGTGGCGCCGGACTCCACGGTCACGGGCACCTGCTGCACGGAGTCTCCGGCGCGGAGCACCAGGGTGCCGGAAACCGGCCTGTCCGTGATGGAGGACACCGCCACGGCCGCCTCATACACGTCTCCGGCATAGAGGAAGCGGGGTTCCACCAGGGAAACCTTCACCGGCAGGGTGACCACCAGTTCCTGCTGGGCCAAGGCGTTATGCATGGCCCCATCGTGCGCGTACGCGCGAACATAATAGGTGGAAAGCTTGTCCGAAGTGTGGAAGCTCACGTCCAGCGTGCCATCGGCCCGGGGCTTCAAATGCGGCTGGAAGGTAAGGGCCGATGCAAACACCTCCCGGGGCACCACCCCGGCATCCGGCGCTGCGGCGCCCTCGGCCTTGGATTCCTCCAGGGCTACCGCATCGTCCATGACCTCCATGCGGTCTACGCTGGCATTCATCATCACCGCACCGCGGGTGGCCGCCGTCTTGAACATGGGCCGGCCCCAACGGTTGGAGGTAGAAATATGCCCGCAGACGGAATTCAGGGGAATCCAGGCCACCTCGTGGTCCCGGAGGTTCACAACAGGCCAGTAATTGCCCTGTACGGCATCCAGGCTCTTGTCCCAGGCCGCCACCAGCAGCTCGGCGCCGGGGGCCGTGCGCAGGGTAAAGCTGTACTGCGTTCCGGGATAGGTCTTGTCTTCAAAACGGGTGAAGGAGAGCGGCAGGGCATAGCGGTCCTTCTCCCGGCGATACACCCGCTCAAAGCGGACGGCTTCGCCGTCCCGGAAATAGAACACCAGCAGGCGCACCGCGTCCGGATATTTCTCCTCATAAGGGAAGGACAGGAGCTCCACACTCCCCTTCTCCGCCACAAACTGGCGGGCAGAGAGCACCTCCGGGTCTTCCCCAAAGAGCGTGGCAATGCCATAAATGGAGCCCGTACCGCTGCCTACGCGGGCCTCGATGCCCTTTCCGGCCGCCACTTCAAGGGCGCCCGGAATAAAGACGCGCTTTACCTCCGCCCCCACGGTGGCGGCGGAAGGAAGCACGCAGAAAAACGGCTCTTCGCCCTTGCCTTCGGCTAAAGTCCCATCCGGTTTGAGGGCGCTCACATAGGTTTTCAAGGTATACAGACCGGGCTGCGGCAGCTTGAGCGCAAAGGCTTCGCCGGAGGGCTGGAATCCGGAAGCCACCAGCTTCCCGGCGCCATAAAGTTCATACTGCACCGGCAGCGGCACCGGCTCTCCACCTGCGTTCCGGGCCTGGAGCACCACCTGCGGCGTTAGCGTTCCGGTAACGGGGGTCCATCGGCCTTCTGCCAGCACCAAATCGGCCTCCAAGATATCCTGAAGGGTGGCATCCACCCGCAATTCCTCCCCTATGTACCAGCCGGTTCCGGCCTCCAGCGTTTCGCCGGTGGCATCCGTCACCTTCACCAGGGCATGGTAATAGCCCGGAGCGGCAGCCTCGAAGGCAAAGCGGAAGTTTCCTTCCGCAGACAGCGCCTGCTCCTGCGTATACACCTCGCTGCCATAGCGGGTAACGGCCACGCTCACGCGCGCGCCGCCCAGGCTGTGCCCGGAATAGCTCTTCACTGCGCCCTGCACCGGCACGGAGCAGCCCACAAGATACAGCTCCTCAGGCTTTTCAAACTGAATATCGAAGGTGGGGAGCACGAATTCGTCCACACGGAAGGAATCCGTAGCCAGATTCTCCACTTCCAAAGTGAAATAACCGCCCCTCAGGCCCCGCGGAATCACAAACTTTCCAGATGCGGAGCCAAACTCCCCGGTCTTCACAGGCAGCGTCTCCAGGAGGTTCCCTTCGGAATCCTTCAGCATCACGGAAAGGGCTTTCCCCTTGCACACTTGGAAGCCCTCGGCAGCCGTCCCTTCATACACCACCGTCTTGAACTGGAGCGTGTCTCCGGGCGTATAGGCCCCGCGGTCCTTGTAAATGTGGCAGAATTCGCGGCTTTTCTCCTTGTAAATCACATCTTTGCGGCCCAGGGCAAGGCGCTCGCTGCGGCGCTCCCCGCTCACGGCCTCCAGCTCGTAATACGCGTTGCCGCTCACGGCCTTCTCGAAAGCCTGCGGCAGCAAGGTGAATCCATTCAGCCGAAGGGCCGACGAAGCCACCTCCGCATCCTTTTTGAGCAGGCGCAACGTCACCTCCTTCAGGGGCTTTCCGCTCTTATAGTCGGCCACATACACCGTGCGGCCGCCGGCCTCCTGCCTGAGGGCCAGGGAAAGGGTGTACTGGTTGTATATCTCCTGCGCCGTCAGCTTGCCGCTCACGGCTTCCAGGGTATAGCTCCCGTCCGGCAACTTGGGCAAGTCCACCGTCACGGTATCCTGCAGGTAGTAGCTGCGCGTCAGATTGGCCACCTGCCAGGTCTTGAGGGTTTTCTTCCCCTCCCGGAGGGTCAGGTTGGCGTGGTAGAGGTTCCGGAAATGCACTTTCACGCGCGTGGAATCTACTTCCAAGGAAAGATTCTGCGCTTCCAGGCCGGCCAACAGGCGCTCCACCCGCGTGCACACGGCAGCCAGAGTGGCCTCGGAATCCTTGAAAGTCTTCCGCCGAACTTCAAAACGGCGGCAGGCGGCACCCAGCGCCTCATAAGAAGAGGACGGAGCCTTGGCCCGGTCCAGCTCATCCTTGGTCATGGAGAGCAGCTGGGCCTCCGGAAACAGGGCCAGCGCCTTTCCCTCGTACTTGTCCCGAAGGGCGGTGAGCGCCTTCTTCTTATAGGGCTGCTCCAGCGTCACGTACTCCAGGATGCCGGCGGCGGGGTATCGGCCTGCCAGCATTTCCCGAAGGGCGTCATAGTCTGCCACGGCCCAGAGGACATACTCCATGTCGGAGGCAATGAACGGCTTCAGGGCGCCACTCAAATAATGGTCCACGCCCCTGTACAGGGCCGGATGATGCCCCCGGAACCCGTCAGAATGGGCCTGGATATAGGCCTTGAGCGCCTCGGAGGAAGCGCCGTCCCACTCCTTCATCCAGAGGAAGGTGACCAGCGGGGAATCGAAGCGGGCAACTTCGGCCTTGAGGCCCTGGAGCAGCTCCGGGCGCTTTTTCCAGTCCCGGCGCTGGACCGTGTAGACGTATTGCGTGGCCGCGTCGTAGAAGTCTACGGGCAGCTTCCTGCGGGCGGCCTCCGTCTTGATCTTCGAGAGAATCTCCGCCTCCTTCTGGGGGCGGTCTGCGTTATGGGCCTCCTCGTACTGAAGCCACAGCTGCGTAAGCTCATGACCGTCGGGCATGGCGGCAAGATGTAAGATGCCGGCCAGGGAGGCCAGCAAGGTGGATATCAGAAAACGTCTCATAAAAGAGGTTCATTTCAAGAACTATGCCTTGAAGAGCGGCAGCGCTTCCGCCACCACAAAGGCACTTCCGCCAATGTAGATGAGCGGCGGAACCTCCGGAGGGGCCGATGCGCTCCGGCTCAGCTGCGTAGAGAGCCCCTGCGCCAGCTGGGTGGCCATGAGCACGGCCTCCCGCACGCTGCCGGAGAGAAAGGCGCGGGCCGGAAGCCCGTGAACCTGGCGGTACTGGTTGAAGCGTTGGAGCAGCTCCGCCGCCGGCAGGGCCCGCGGCGTGCCGGGTGCCGCGAAGATGTAGGTGGCATCCACGGGCATCAGCGGCAGGATGGCATCCAGGTCTTTGTCGGCCATAATTCCGTACACGATGATGAGGGAGGAGAACTGGCCGCTCTCCACATCCTTTTTCAGACGGGCGAAATTGTACTCCAGCGCCTGCGCATTGTGGCCGATATCCGCCACCACATAGGGCTGCTCGCTCAAGCGCTCCCAGCGGCCCCGGAAAGCGGTCCGGCGGGCGGCATGGGTGATGCCCTCTATGACGGCATCCGCATTCTGAAGGCCCTGGAAGCGGTCTTTCAGGAGGTCGATGGCCACAAGGACGGTGCGAAGGTTCTTTTTCTGGACGTCGGCCGGCAGGTCCATCTCCTCCAAAATGGCCTTGTGCCGGCCCCAGAGGGAAGGGAAGGATTCGCTGGCGTAGTGAAGGGGGCAGAGCCCCTGCGCCTTTTCCTCAAAGACGGGGGCGGTTTCCGCATCCTTCTCCCCTACCAGCGCGGGGACATCGGCCTTGAAAATGCCGGCCTTTTCCGCCGCAATCCGGGCCCGCGTGTCTCCCAGCAGGGCCATGTGATCCAGGCCGATGGAAGTGACCACGCAAAGCTCCGGCCGCCGGAGGATGTTGGTGGAGTCCAGGCGGCCTCCGAGGCCCGTCTCAATGACGGCCACATCCACCTTTTGCTCCCGGAACCACTTGAAAGCCAGGCCGGTGGTGATTTCAAAGAAGGAAAGGTCGTGCTCCTGAATCCAGGGCAGCCACGCGGTGAGGAAAGCCTGGACATAGTCCTTGGGAATCATTTCCCCGCCAATCTTGATGCGCTCCCGGAAATCTGTCAGGTGCGGGGATGTGAAGAGCCCCGCCTTGTACCCGCAGGCCCCGAAGGCCGATGCCAGCATGCTGGCCACCGAGCCCTTTCCGTTGGTGCCGGCGATGTGGATGGTCCTGAGCTCTCGGGACGGGAAACCCAGCGCCTCATCGAAGGCGCGCATGTGTTCCAGGCCGGGCTTGTAGCTGCCCGGGGTGAAGCCGCTTCCCTGCACGGAGGGGAAACGCTTGAAGATATCTTTGAGCAGGGCCTCATAGCCCGTCACGTTGAATGGTCCGTCCATAACTACTACAAAGTTACAAATTTTTCTCGTAGGACATTTTTGTCTTTATCCCAAAATTTAACTAATTTTGAAGCATGGCCGTAGATTTACTCTTCAGCAGCTACATTCTGGACGGGGTTCCCATGCCTGTAACGCCCGCCCGCATGCTCCGGGACTGCACGGCGCAGCCCCTCCAGGAGCCGGAGGATACTCCGGAAACCCTGGCCGACGAACACCTGGACCCGTCTCCGGACCATTTCCCCTTTGACGAGAATGACATCCCGAAGTACGCCGCCGCGGTGGAAGGTTTCCGCCGTGCGCTGCCGCTTCCTTTCGCAGGGCCATACACGGCTTCCAAGGTGGCCCAGGCGCTGTTGGACGTGCTTTGGTTCACGGGGCATTTCCGCCTGGGAGACCTCATTTTGAAGGCCGATTGGAAGTGGAGCCTGAAGGGAATAGGCTACGGCGCCGCCTTCTACGATTCGGTGGAGGCCTGCTGCAATTACGTGGATGCCCTGGGCGTGAAACTGGAGAAGACAGGCCTGGGTTCCGGCGCCCCTGCCGTGAGCTTCAAGGCCGGCACCCAAGTGGAAGAGGAAGACACGGACAATGAGGAAGAAGACCTTTACCGGGACACCTCCTACCGCACGGCGCATCCCCGGATGAGCCGCCGCCGCAAGGTGCCCGCCTCCATCCAGCCGGAAGCCTCCGACTGGCTCGTCTACATCCCCTTCGACCCTTGTGACTACCGTCTGGGCGGCTCCACGCTGGCCCAGGCCGTGGGTGCCACCCCCGCCACGCCGGCCGACGTGTCCGACGCCGACTATTTCATGGACTGCTACGAGGTGGTGCGGGAACTGGTGGAAGACGGCGTGGTGAAGGCCGGCGTCACCGTGGGCGACGGCGGTCTCATGACGGCCCTGAGGGCCATGGCCGCCGGCGGCACCGGGGCCGATGTCTCCATCTCCGAAATCTCCAAGGCCTACGGCGGGGAACTCCCCGTGCGGGTGCTGTTCTCGGAGGTCCCCGGCGTGCTGGTCCAGATAGCGGACGAAGACTACGACTACGTGGATGCGGAGTTCATCCTCCAGGATGTGGTGTACTTCCCCATCGGCCATCCTGCTCCCGGAAAGGGAGAGGTGAACCTGCGCCCCCGCATTGAAATACCGCAAATACTTGAATCACTGCTTAATACACTGGAAGGAGAAGATTAGTATGGCCAAGATTTTCGTTTTAGACACCAATATTGTCCTGCACGACCACACCGCCATCCGGCAGTTCCAGGACAACGACATCGTGGTTCCCATGGCCGTGGTGGAGGAACTGGACAAGTTCAAGAAGGGCAACGACGCCCTCAGCTTCAACGCCCGCGCCTTCATGCGCGAGATGAACCAGCTGATGGACCGCAAGCCCAACGG
Source organism: Bacteroidales bacterium (assembly GCA_017480345.1). Lineage (GTDB taxonomy): Bacteria > Bacteroidota > Bacteroidia > Bacteroidales > UBA932 > Cryptobacteroides. Next base: position 94,175 of record JAFVAU010000013.1, on the reverse strand, counting down.
CCACCGGGGCTTCCCGCTGGGGAAACGCCTGGGCTTCATCAAGTTGGAACCCAACCATCCCTTCGCCCCCAAATTCCAGGACCTCTTCAAGGACGACACCCAGGACCACCGTATCCTCTCCACCGCCATGTGGGTGCGGGACCATAACCCGGAGCGTTTCGTGGCCCTGGTCACCAAAGACATCAACCTGCGCCTGAAGGCCAAGGCCGTGGGCATGGAAGCCCAGGACTACCTGAAGGACCGCGTGGACGACGAGGTGATGGTGAGCCTGGAGCAGGAGGTGATTACGGTGGAGGCTTCCTCCGAAGCCACCCAGCGCCTGGCCTACGGGCAGGACAACAGCATTCCCTGGCAGGAAGTCTCCGAGAAGGAACCCCGTCCCAACCAGCTGTACAAGTTCCTCTTCGGCGGGGAAACGGTCTGTGGCCGATACGACGCCTCCCGCAAGGTCATCGGCCTGGTGCGTACCCAGGCGGCCGCCGGCATCCGCCCCCGCAACGACGAGCAGAAATTCGCCCTGGACGCCTGTCTCAACCCCAAGATTCCGCTGGTGTCCCTCACGGGCGGAGCCGGAACGGGCAAGACGCTCATTGCCCTGGCAGCCGCCCTGGAGCAGGCCGACGACTACGACCAGATTATCCTCTCCCGGCCCACCGTGGTGCTGGGCGGCCAGGATATCGGCTACCTCCCCGGAGACCAGAAGACCAAGATGAGTCCCTACATCCTGCCCCTCATGGACAACCTGGAAGTGATCAAGCACTGCTACAAGCCCGGCAGCAAGCAGGCCCAGAAACTGGACGCCATGGTGCGGGAAGAGAAGCTTCTCATTTCCCCCCTGGCCTATATCCGCGGCCGCTCCCTGGGCAAGGTGTACTTCATCATCGACGAGGCCCAGAACCTGACGCCGCACGAGGTGAAGACCATCATCACCCGTTCCGGAGAAGGCACCAAGATGGTGTTCACCGGAGACATCTTCCAGATTGACCAGCCGTACCTGGACCAGTGGAGTAACGGCCTCACCCACCTGGGAGAGAAGATGCGCGGGCAGGCGCTCTTCGAGCACGTATTCCTGCGCAAGGGAGAACGTTCCGAACTTTCCGAAGTGGCGGCCAAGCTGCTGTAGCATCGCAGCTATTTTTTTCAAGTGCTGGTACAGCAAACAATTATTGCTATATTTGCATATTATAATATTTGAATTGCGAGAAAACCCGCGCTTTTTAACAATATAGTATGGAATATAGATTGGACAATTATTCAAGGAATCCACAGCTTCTACTGGAACGGCTCTCCAGGAACTGTAAGGCCAGAAGATTGGATAAAGGATACAGCAGGAGGACATTGTCTGGACTCACAGGGGTGCCCGCCCCTACCATCGAACGCTTTGAAAGGACAGGAAAGATTTCCCTGGAATCCTTCTGCAGGATAGCCATCCTGTTTGATTTCTTTGACGAGATGGCCGCCATCATGAACCACACCAAGTATTCCACGGCCAGCGAGCTTGAAACCATTAACCACAACCAAAACAGAAAGAACGGAAGATGATACCGGACGTCAAGAAAATACAGGTTCTGTACCAAGACCTGCATGTCGGGACCTTACAGATGGACTCATCCCTTGGCGTGTGCGTTTTTGAATACGAAAAATCTTGGCTGGCAGGCGGATTCTCCCTTTCCCCCACCGAACTTCCGCTTCAAAGCGGCCTCTTTTATGCCAATAAAGACAAGCTGGACGGCGTATTTGCCGTGTTCGAAGACAGTCTCCCGGACGGCTATGGCCTTTATCTGCTGGACAGAATCCTCAAGAAGAATCATACCTCCCTTAGGGAACTGACGCCGCTACAACGGCTTTCTATTATTGGTAATGGTGGCATGGGCGCGCTCACTTATCGGCCCGTAATGACGGATCTCCAGACCCAAAAGGAGCTGGAAGGAGAAGACCGCCTTGACCTCCTTCAAGAAGAGGCGCTCAGCGTCCTCTCGGAGAAAGGTTCTGGGGATGCCTCTCTCCTGTACTATCGCAGTTCCAACTCCGGCGGCGCACGTCCCAAAGTGGTCATGCGAACTGCCAATGGCGTCCATTGGCTGGTCAAGTTCAGGCACACCTACGACGCTGTCGATATCGGAAAAACCGAGCTTCTGTACATGAAAACCGCACGGGAATGCGGCATAACCATCCCTCGCATAGGACTGATCAAGGACCGGTACTTTGCCATCGAGCGCTTTGACTATGCGCCTGACGGGCAGCGGCGCCATGTTCTAACGGCATCGGCCCTGCTTAAAACCAATTTCCGGAACCAGGATGTGGACTACACCAACCTCTTGGCGCTCGCCGGTTATCTTACGCAGGACCCGGGACAGGTGGAGGAGATGTTCAGGAGAATGGTCATGAACCTAGTAGCCATCAACAAGGACGACCACGCGAAGAACTTCTCATTTATCTGTGACGACGGAAAATGGTCACTTGCTCCGGCCTATGATATCACTTATTCTCCCGCCGGCTCCAACGGAGAGCACGCCACCTCCCTGTTCTACAACGGGAATCCCGGCCTGGACCTTGTCTTGAAGGCTGGTACCGGTATCCGCATCCCGGAATCCCGATGCCTGGAGATTATTCAAACCGTCCAGTCTGTGTGCGAGAAGAACCTCCCGCAAATAGCCCGGCTCATCGGGTAAGCGGGAAAGAGCAAAAAAATTGCGGCCCCTTTTCCCGGGGTCGCAATTTTTTTGTGACGCAGGACCTTACTATGCCTGCTTGATGGCAGCCTGTGCAGCAGCCAGGCGGGCGATGGGCACGCGGAACGGGCTGCAGGACACGTAGTCGATACCGATGGTGTTGAAGAACTCGATGGAAGCGGGGTCTCCACCGTGCTCGCCGCAGATACCGCACTGCAGGCCGGGGCGCTTGCTGCGGCCCTTGTCCACACCAATCTTCACCAGCTGGCCCACGGCCTTGGTATCGATGGTCTGGAACGGGTCGGCATCCAGGATCTTGTTGCCCAGGTAGTCACCCATGAAGGTACCGATATCGTCACGGGAGAAGCCGAAGGTCATCTGGGTGAGGTCGTTGGTACCGAAGCTGAAGAACTCGGCGGCGCGGGCCATGCGGTCGGCGGTGAGGGCGGCGCGGGGAATCTCGATCATGGTACCGAACTGGTAGTCGATGAGCTGGCCGCTGTGAGCCTCAACCTGGGCCTTGATGCGGTCGCAGATGGCCTTCTGGAAGCTGAGCTCACGAGCGCTGATGGTCACCGGGATCATGATTTCCGGATGCGGGTTCAGGCCTTCCTTCTGGAGCTCGGCCGTGGCGCTGAAGATGGCGCGGTACTGGGTCTCGGCGATGAGCGGGAAGCTCACGTGGAGACGCACGCCGCGGTGACCCATCATGGGGTTCACCTCGTGGAGGTTCTCTCCACGCTTCTCCACTTCCTGTACGGAGATGCCCAGATCCTTGGCCAGTTCCTTCTTCTTGTCCTCACCCTGAGGAACGAACTCATGGAGCGGCGGATCCAGCAGACGGAACACAACCGGCTTGCCGTCCATCACGCGGAGGGTTTCCTTGACGGCGGCCTTCATGAAGGGCTCCAACTCTTCCAGGGCGGCCTTGCGCTCCTCGTCGGTGTCGCAGAGAATCATCTTGCGGAGCTTGGACAGGGGCTGCTCGCTGTTGCGGCCATAGAACATGTGCTCGATACGGAACAGGCCGATACCCTGGGCGCCGAACTTGAGGGCGCGGGCGGCATCTTCGGGCGTATCGGCATTGGTGCGGATACCCAGCTTGCGGAACTTGTCGCACATGCCCATGAACTTGGCGAAGAGCGGGTTCTCACTGGCGTCCATGGTTTCAATGGCGCCTTCGTAAACCAGACCCTTGGCACCGTTCAGGCTCAGGAAGTCTCCTTCCTTGAACTTCTTGTCCACACCGGCGAAGGAGACGGTCTTGTCCTTGAAGTTGATCTTGAGGGCGTCGCAGCCCACGATGCAGCATTTGCCCCAACCACGGGCCACCAGGGCGGCGTGGGACGTCATGCCACCGCGCTCGGTGAGGATACCCACGGAGGCGTGCATGCCGTCGATGTCCTCAGGGGAGGTCTCTTCACGCACCAGGATGCACTTCTTGCCGGCCTTGTTGTAGGCGATGGCGTCCTCGGAGGTGAACACGATCTGGCCTACGGCGCCACCCGGGGAAGCGGGCAGACCCTGGGCCAGGACGGCGGCTTTCTTCTCGGAAGCGGGATCCAGGATGGGGTGCAGCACCTCGTCCAGCTGGGCGGGAGATACACGCATCACGGCGGTCTTCTCGTCAATGAGGCCTTCCTCAACCATGTCTACGGCCATCTGCAGGGCGGCCAGACCGGTGCGCTTGCCAATACGGCACTGCAGCATCCACAGCTTGCCTTCCTGGATGGTGAACTCGATGTCCTGCATGTCCCGGAAATGCTCCTCCAGGTGTTTGCGGATGTCGTCCAGTTCTTTGTAAACCTCGGGCATGGCCTTCTCCAGGGATGCCAGGTTCTTGTTCTTCTCGCTCTTGGTGGCTTCGTTCAGGGGGTTGGGGGTACGGATACCGGCCACCACATCTTCACCCTGGGCGTTGATGAGCCACTCGCCATAGAACTTGTTGTCACCGTTGGCGGGGTTACGGGAGAACGCTACGCCGGTGGCGGAGGTGTCACCCATGTTACCGAACACCATGGACTGTACGTTCACGGCCGTGCCCCAGTCGTCCGGAATGTGCTCGATCTGACGGTAGCGGATGGCGCGCTTGCCGTTCCAGCTCTTGAACACGCCGCCGATGGAGCCCCATAGCTGGGCCTTGGCGTCGTCCGGGAATTCCACTCCCAGCACTTCCTTGATGCGCACCTTGAAGGCTTCGGCCAGGTCTTTGAGCTGCTCTGCGGTAAGCTCGGTGTCGCTCTTGTAACCATTGGCCTTTTTCACGTCCTCCATCATGCGGTCCAGCTGCTGGCGGATACCCTGACCGTCTGCAGGCTCAATGCCCTCGGCCTTCTCCATCACCACATCGGAGTACATCATGATGAGGCGGCGGTAGGCGTCATACACAAAACGGGGGTTGCCGGTCTTCTTGATGAGGCCGGGGATGGTGGCGGAGCAAAGGCCGATATTGAGGATGGTGTCCATCATGCCGGGCATGGAGGAGCGGGCGCCGGAGCGGCAGCTCACCAGGAGCGGATCGTTGGGATCACCAAACTTCTTACCCATGATTTTTTCAGTAGCTTCCAGGGCATCGGCCACCTCTGCACGTAGTTCGGGGGTGTAACCACCGCCCAGGCGGTAGTACTCCGTGCAGCACTCGGTAGTGATGGTGAAACCGGCGGGAACGGGCATGCCAAGGAGGTTCATCTCGGCCAGGTTGGCGCCCTTGCCACCCAGAAGCTCTCTCATCTTGCCATCGCCTTCGGCGTGCTTTCCACCGAAACGATAGACTCTTTTTTTGCTTTCTGCCATTGTTTTTCTAGATTAGTTTATAATAATATTTAAATTAGATTCGTCACAAACATGCAAATATACGAAGTTTTCCGCACCTTTCCAACCCGGAGTTTTTTTGTATCTTTGCAGAGACCTAAGACAATCGCATGAAAACCATCGCACGCACATTTTACAAGATGCCCGTGAATACTCTTTTTTTCACGGCTGTCCCCATATTCTATTTCCTCTTCGTCCTGGCCTACAAGCCCTTCGACCTGGACTCCTTCCTGGCGGCCGGTCAGGGCCGATACACCCTCAACCTCATTGTCTCCAGCCTCATCGTGCTGGGGGTGATGACGCTCTCCCGGATGCTGCTTTTCATCCTCCGCCGGCACCTGGACCTGAACTGGCCCCTGTATATCCTCTGGTGCTTCGGGGAGGCCATCCTCTGCGGCCTCTTCCTCTCCATCCCCATGGGAATAGGCTGGGCCGGCGTGCGGCCGTATTTCACGGTAATGTCCCTGTGCATCCTGTACATGACCGGCATCCTGGTGTTCCCGCTCTCCATCATCTCCATGGCCGTTCAGCTGCAGGTGCTGGACCAAAAGGCCTCGCTGGCCCCCTCCGTGGACGAAAAGAGCCTCATCCGTTTCCAGGACGAGCAGAAACGCCTCAAGCTGGTGGTCTCTTCCGAGGCCGTCCTCTACATAGAGGCCGAAGAAAACTACGTCCACATCATCCACCTGGACGGCGGCAGACGGAAAGATTTTGAACTCCGTTCCTCCATGCGTGCGCTGGAAGAACTTATGGAGCATCACGGCCTGGTGCGCTGCCACCGCAGCTACTTCGTGAACCCCGCCCACGTGGAGCTTCTGAAGAAGGACGCCAGCGGCTATGCCCTGGCCCAACTGGACTGTGAAGGCGCCAAGAACATTCCCGTGAGCAAAAAATATTACGACGCGCTGGTTTCCTTACTCAAGTGAGTTTGAGCCGTTTATAACTTACAATCTCTAATTAAAATTTTTTATTTAATTGGAATTGTAAAAAAATCTTGTTTCCTTGATAAAAATCCGTAACTTTGCACTGGGCATTGAAGCAATTCATGTCCATTTGTTAAGTTCGTTTTATATACCTGAAACGCGCCCTTGGGGAGGGGCGCGTTTCTCTTTACTTGGTCAGGATCACATATTCGCCCGGAGCCAGGGAGAGGTCTGCGGGGCCTTCCACTTTCTCACCGGTGAAATGGTTGGTATAGACCGTCCCGGGAATGTTGAACACCGGCGTATAGGCTTCCTTGCCAAAATTGGCAATCACCACCACCTGGTTCTTACCCTTGGTGCGGGAGAAGGCCACAATGCCCTCGGGGACTTCCCACCAGTCCAGCTCTCCCCCGCGCTCGCCGGCCGCCAGGGCGGCGTTCCGGTGCTTGAGGTCCACCAGGCCCTTCCAGAAGCTGGTGTATTCATTGGGCGTCCAGTCCGTGATGGGATCCTTCTCAAAGAATTCCAGCCGGCGGTTCAGGCCAATCTCCTGGCCCGTATAGATAAGGGGCTGGGTGCCCGGGAGGGTGAAGCAGAGCACGGCGCAGGCATCGGCATAGATGCCCTCACGCTCGAATTCGGTGCCGCTCCAGGAATTCTCGTCATGGTTGGAGGTGAAGCTGAGGCGGAAGGCTTCCTTGGGGAATTTCTCCGCATCCCGGGCCACATAGTCCTTGAGCTCCGCCACCGTCTTCCGGCCCTGTGCCAGGCCGTTGAGCAGGTGATGCAGCTCCCAGGCATAGTTGGCGTCGAAGGTCTCGCGCGGATCGGCCAGATTCTCCCGCTCGGCCTCGGCCAGGAGGTAGATTTCCGGGAAATCGGCATTCATCTTGGGGAGGATGGCTTTCCAGAATTTGGCAGGCACCTCGCCGGCGGCATCGCAGCGGAAGCCGTCCACGCCCTTAGCCAGCCAGAAGCGCATGGCGTCGTCCTGGGCCCACCAGACCTCCTCATTCTCATAATTGAGGCTGCGGGTGTCCGTCCAGTCGTACTCGTAGATAGCGTTTCCCAGCGAGTCGCGCTCGTAGAAATCGGCCGGTTTTTCGCTCATCCATACATGGTCCGGGGCGGTCTGGTTGGCCACCCAGTCCAGGATGAGCTTGAAGCCCAGCTCATGGGCCTTGTCCACCAGGCTCTGGAAATCTTCCATGGTGCCAAACTCGGGATTCACCTTCTTGTAGTCGGAGATGGCGTAATAGGAGCCCAGGGTGCCCTTGCGCTCCACGGAACCAATCTCATACATGGGCATGAGCCAGAGCACGTCCACGCCCAGTTCCTTGAGGCGGGGCAACTGGGCTTCCACACCCTTGAATGTGCCTTCCGGCGAGAACTGGCGGATGTTCACTTCATACACTACACTGCCATAGGTCCATTCCGGATGGGCAGGCGTCTGTTTTTTGCTGCAGCCCGTGAGCACGGCGGCCAGGGCCAGCAGGAGGAAAGAAATTCGTTTCATATTTAGCGTTTGAATTCTACAATAAGCGCCTCTTTGGGGCCGATGGAAAGGCCGTCATGCAGCGTGACCTTCTCCCCTGTTACCACGTCGGTGCCCGTCACGGGACCCTCCACGAACTCGCGGTAGTGGTTCCAGTCCAGCGTGCGGGGCTCCAAGTTGTTGTTCACATACACAAACACGGCGTCCGTGTCCGTGTACCGGAAGAAGGCGTAGGAATTGTCCGTAATGTTCACGGGGCCCACGTTCCTGCGGGACAGGAAGTGAAGCGTCTTCCCCTCCTGAACGGCCTTGCAGCCCTTTCTCCAGCGGAAAAGGGCCCGGGTATAGTCGTGCAGCTCCACGGGAGAAGAGAAGAGCTCCGGAGCCTGCGCCCGGCCTATAGCCGTAAACAGATTGGCCTGGTCTCCCTCCCAGCCGCCGGGGAAGTCTATGCGCTTGGCGCCGTCGTGGGAAGGAACGTCCTTGCGCTCCAGGAACATCATTTCGTCGCCGTAGTAAAGCTGCGGAATGCCGCGGATGGTGGCCAGCAGGGCCAGGGCCAGTTTCATGCGCTTGGTGTCCTGTCCCAGCATGTCGCCGGTGCGGGCATGGTCGTGATTGGCGAAGAAGGTGAGCATGTGAGAGAGGTCCTGGTAGGCGAAATCCTGCGCCAGAATGGAGTAGACGCGGGTCATTCCCTCGTCCCAGTTCACCTTGTCTTCCTGCAGGGCGCGGATCATGGCGTTCTGCAGCGGGAAGTCCATGATGGAAGGCAGGTGGGAATTGAAGCCGTTCCTGTTGGGATTGTCCTTCTGCCAGTAGGCCACCTGCGGGATGTTCATGTCCCAGCACTCGCCCACAATGTTCATCTTGGGATATTCGTCCGTCACGGCCTTGCACCACTTGCTCATGGGTTCCGGCTCGTTGTACGGATAGGTGTCCACCCGGAGTCCGTCCAGTCCGGCGTATTCCGTCCACCAGATGGCCCACTGCTGGAAATACTTGAGCACGAAGGGGTTCTCCAGGTTCATGTCCGGCATGGACGGGACAAACCAGCCGCTCTCCTGGCGCTCCAGGTCCCGCTGCGAGGCATGCGGGTCCATGTACACGGAGAAGAGCGCATTCATCTGCATGTAGGGCTCGTTCACATGGTACCAGTCCTTGAAAGGCGTGTCCTCCATCCACCAGTGGGCGGTGCCGCAGTGGTTGGTCACAATGTCCATGATCACCTTGAGCCCACGCTTATGCGCCTCCTGAACGAAGGTCTTGTACAGCGCATTGTCTCCGAACCGGGGGTCTATATGATAATAGTCCGCGCAGGCATAGCCGTGGTAGGACTCCCGGGGCTGGTTGTCCAGCAGGAGCGGCGTGCACCAGATGGCCGTGGCGCCCAGGTCTTCCATATAGTCCAGGTGGTCTATGATACCCTGCAGGTTGCCGCCGTGACGGGCCACGGCATCGGCCCGGTCCACCTGGTCCGGCAGCTCGGGCACCGCCCAAGGCACCAGGGAGCCGTCTTCATAGGCCTTTTCCGGCATCGGGGAGCAGGCAAAACGGTCCGGCATGATGAGATAGACCATATCGGCCGTGGTGAAGCTTTCCCGCTTGGCGCTCCCCTCCTCCCGGGCCTGGATCAGGTAGGGATAGCGGATGGTCTTCCCCTCGCGGGAAAAGAGGAAATAATAGGTCCCGGGCCGGGCCGATGCATCCACCTCCACATCCACGAAGAGGAAGTTGGGGTTGTCGGCCTTGTGCACCTTCTTGATGCTGAAGCCCTTCCCGGAGACGGAGACGTCACAGGCAGAGATATCCGGACCCTGCACCATCAGCTGCAGGCTGGTTTTCATGCCCGTCCACCAGCTCAGGGGTTCCACCCGGCTTATTTCCTGCGGGGTGGCGTCGGGGTAATCGGCATTTACAGTAGTTTGACCGCAAGCAGCGGCAGCAATAACAGCAGCCATCAAAAGTGTTTTTTTCATCCGCTTACAAAATTATAAAACGAGTCTGGTCTTTCCAAGCCCGGGGGCGCGGACGGTCACCGTCACGGGCCCTTCTCCGGTTCTCCGAACAATGGCCGATGCCTTCCCGTGGAAGGCCGGCAGGCTGGGGCTGTAGAAAGGAACGTGGGAGGTGGGGTCTCCGGCATCCGTGGCCACCAGCACGGCCGGGCCGCTCACGCTGAAGGTGAGCACGTCGGCCGCATCCGGCACCAGGGTGCCCCTGGCATCCAGGATATCCACATTCACATAGCTGAGCTCATTGCCGTCATAGTCCACAGAGGCTTTCAGGCGGGAAGGCTTCCGGGCCGTCCGAACCTTGTCCCGGGCCCATTCCCGGCCGTTCCGGTAGCAAACCACCTCCACGGTTCCGGGCCTGTAGACCACATTGTCCCACACAATCCGGTAGCCTTCCTTGGCTTTCCGGCCCTGGGAGACACCGTTCACAAAGAGTTCGGCCTCGTCACCGCTGGTGTACACATGCACGGGCGTCAGCTGTCCTTCCCGGCCGGACCAGGTCCAATGGGGCAGGATGTGCGCCACTGGCACCTCCGGCTGCCATCGGCTCTGATACAGCCAGTAGCGGTCTTTGGGGAAGCCCGCCAGGTCTATGATACCAAAATAGGAGCTGCGGGAAGGCAGCGGAACGTCGCTGATCACCTGGCCCCAGGATTCCACCATCTTGCGGTAGGCTTCCTTCTCCTCCTCCGTGTGGAAGTTGGTGAACACGGAAGGGTCCATATTGAAGGGCGTGGGCTCTCCCAGATAGTCGTAACCGGTCCATACAAACTCTCCGGCGCACTGGGGAACCACGTCCTCATACTGCCACTCATAGTCCGGCTTGGAGGCCCAGCCGGGGGCGTAAAGGTCGTAGGAACTCACCTGGAAGGGCGGATTCATGTCCCAGCCCTTTCCCTTCTCCTCCTCTACCGGGAAGCGGTAATACCCGCGGGTAGAGATGCAGGAAGAGGTCTCGGAGCCCAGCACCGGCTGTCCGGGATGGGCGTCCACAAACTCCTGGTACAGATGGGGTTTGTAATTGAAACCATACACGTCAATGGTCTTGGCATAGTCCTGCGAGGCGGCCCAGGGATTGTCGTTTCCGGCCGTCGTGAGCCGCGTAGGGTCTTCCCGGTGGCAAAGGTCCGTGAGCATCTGCGGAATCCACCAGCGGGCGCTGTCTCCCTGTTCCCCGCATTCGTTGCCGATACTCCAGAGAATCACGGAAGGATGGTTGCGGTCCCGGTGAATCATGGCCGTCAGGTCTTTCCTCACCCACTGCTCAAAGAGCTCGGCATAGCCGTGGGGCTTTTTGGCATAGGTCCAGGTGTCTGTGAGTTCGTCCATCACCAGGAAGCCCATCCGGTCGCAGAGGTCCAGGAACTCCGGTGCGGGCGGGTTGTGGCTGGAGCGGATGGCGTTGCAGCCCATCCGCCGGAGCATCTCCAGGCGGCGCACCCAGGCGTCCTCGTTCCAGACGGCTCCCAGGGCTCCCGCATCGTGATGCAGGCAAACGCCTTTCAGGAAGGTCTTTTCTCCGTTCAGGTAGAAGCCGTCGGCCTTGAACGCAATCTTCCGGATGCCGAAAGGCGTCTCATAGCTATCTGTGGTGCCGTCCTGCGCCGTAACGGTGGTGCGGGCGCAATACAGGACCGGCGTGGAAGGGCTCCAAAGTTCGGGCGTCGGAATGGTGAATTCCTGGTTCAGCACCCGGCCGTCATAGACCTGGCCCCGGGTTTCGGCGGAGGCCACCAGGGCATCGGCCAGGAAGATTTGCGTCACAACCTTGACGGCCTGCGGCTTGTCCGTCTGCAGGCGGATATCCATCGAAACCTTGGCCTCATCCCCTTCCAGGGCACATTTCACGAAGGTGCCCCAATGGGCCACGGAGGTGGGAGCCTGACGGGTTATCCACACGTTGCGGTAGATGCCGCCGCCGGGATACCAGCGGGAACTCTCCTCCTTGTTGTCCAGCTTCACCACTATCTCATTGTCCCCTTCATGGAGCCAGGGATTCAGCGCCACGGCCCAGGAGGCATAGCCATAGGGCCAGCCGCCGGCTTCCTGCCCGTTCACCAGCACCTTGCCGTCGGACATGGCACCGTCAATCTCCAGGCGGATCCGCCGTTTCAGGTCATCGGCCGATACGGAGAGCGTCTTACGGTACTCCGCCTTTCCCCACCAGGGCAGCTTGCCCGTTTCTCCGGGGTATTCCTGGCGGAAGGCGCCTTCCACGCCCCAGTCGTGGGGCAGGTCCAGCACGCGGGATTCTCCGTCCTTGGAGAAAAGCCAGCCCTCATTCCACAGGGTCCGGCCGAGGGGTTGCGCCTGCAGGCCCAGGGCACTCAGGCACAGAAACAGGATCAGGGTCTTTCTCATTGGGCGAAGCAGTCCAAGATGTTGGTGGGTTTGAAGTCGGCACTGAAGGCGCCCTGGTCATAGGCGTTCCAAGGGCTGGTAACGGTGGCTCCGGTATATTGGGACAGCTCTGCCGGCTTCCCGTAGATGGCCGGCCTCCAGCTGCCGTTCACCTGGGGCTCCCAGTAGAAGACACCGGCGCATTTGTCTATCTTCTTCACTTCCGTCAGGAAGGAGGAGAGCACGGATGCGGCGGCACGAGATTCGGCGTCGCTCTTTCCCTGTTTTACGCCCACTTCGGAAATCATAACCGGAACGCCATAATCCGAAACCGCTTTCTTGATATAAGCGATGGCATACTGATTCACCTCGGAAGGAGTAAGTGTCTTCTCCGTGCCGTTAATCCACATTTTACTCTCAAGATGAGGATAATGCGAGAAGGCAATCATATCAAATTTCCCGCCTTTCGCCTTGAAATTGTCCAGCCACATGGGATTACCATAGGAGGCACTCAAAAAAGCACTGTTCAAATGTGGCATGACAGATGCGTCGGGATAGATTGCCTTGGTGGCTTCATAGCCCGCATTATACAATTTGACAAAATTTGTCAGATCTATCTGGTCATTTTTCCAAACGGCCTTGCCGGCAGGGAAAAGCATTCCTTCCCGCGTCTCATTGCCCACCTGCACCCATTTCACCGTTACGCCGGCATCCTTGAGGGCCTGCAGCACATCCTTGGTGTGAGAAGCCACAAGCTGGCACAGCTTGTCCAGGTTGTCCTTGTCGGCCTGCCAGGCGGCGGGAATCAGCTGGCGGGAAGGGTCGGCAAAGAAGTCGCTGTAATGGAAGTCTATCATGAGGTCCATGCCGGCGGCCTTCACCTTTTTGGCAACCTCCAGGACATCCTCCTTGCCGCTCCAGCCCTCGTAAGGGTCCACCCACACGCGAAGCCGGACGGCATTGAAGCCGCAGTCTTTCAGCACATCCAACAGGGCGGCCTGGGTCCCGTCTTTCTTCTTGAACGTGATTCCGCCGGCTTCCATCTCGGAGGCCCAGGAGATATCGGCCCCTTTCACGAAGGCCGATGCGGGCGTAGGCTCCGGTTCGGGATCCGGAGTAGGCGTGGGATCGGGGGTGGGGTCCGGCTGCACCTTGCCGCCGCCTCCGCAGGAGAAGGCAGCCAGAAGGGCAGCGAGGAAAAACAGTCTCTTCATGGTTGCAAGTTACTTAAAAATAGGCTTGTTTACAATTCAAATACAACGGAGGAGTTGGCGCCCAGGGTGAGGGTCTGCTCCTTGATGGTGCCCGTTCCCAGCAGGCCGATGGGCTTGGCCATGCTGTCCGTCACCGTCACCTCCTTCTGGCTGCCGGCCACATTGTGGATTACCAGCAGTTTCTGGCTGCCGGAGGTCATGTACCAGGCGGCGATAGAGGCGCCGGAGAGGCTGGCCTTGGTCATTTCACCTTCAGCCAGGGCCGGATAGGTGTTTCTGAGGCGGCTCCAGGTCTTGTATACGTTCAGGAGGCTCCCGGCATCGGCGTCCTGGGCCTCAACGGAATTGTTACCGTTGACCATGTCGGCATAGCCATCAAGGCCGTCGGGAAGGCCCTTCTTGGCAATCTGGGTGCCGCTCTTATCCCAGCATAGCGGCATACGGATATCCGCATCCCCATGCTTGGATTTGTCGCCCCAATAGCCCAACTCGTCGCCCTGGAAAACAAAAGGCTTTCCTTCAGCCGTCAAAAGCATAGCGGCGGCCTGTTTCTCCTTGGCCACGTTCTTTCCCAACTCCGTACCCACGCGGGTAATGTCGTGATTTCCGATTATCAGGGAAGTAATGGCCTTATCGTTGTTTGCCTTATGGTCACGAATGAACCCTGCAATCGTAGAAGCAAAGCCACTTCCATTGCCATTCTTCAAAGCAGAAAGGACATTGTCCCGGAATCCGAATTCAAATAGTGAAGGGAGACCCTTGTAATAGAGCTTCTCCATATCGTGAGAATCCAGCACTTCCCCAACCATAAAAATGTCACCTCCCGCATATTGGCTGTTACAGCGCTCGTACCATTGTTTCAGGAAAGAGGGATTCTCTTCTGACCACGAATTGTGATAGATATGCTTGACTGCATCCAGACGGAAACCGTCCACCCCCATTCCCAACCATTTGTCGGCCGAGAGTGCCACCGCCTGAAATGCCGCTGAGCTCTTCGCTTCCGCCACAGCACCATAGTTCAAGTCCGGCATTGACTGGGCAAAATTGGAATGATAATAACAGGACAATGCAATATTGGAAGGATCCACGGAACTGCTGCTTCTAGTAAGCGAAACAGGCTCTCCCAATGTCACCTTGGGACGCCCGGAAACACCGTACTTTGTGCCGGCGGCCCAACTGGTCTTTGATGTCCGCACCAAATAACCCCACAGAGATTCGAAATCCGTCACCAAATCAAACGCCGTTCCTCCACTAGACCGGAACTCCCGGATTTCACCATTTCCAAAATAGATGTACTTGCCGGAATTTCCCGTATAAGGGGCTTCATCGGTAGGGGTTACTGTCACTGTCACAGAAGCATCGCTGACCCAATCCAAATGGAAATGGTAACGTCCCCGGCCACCACATGCATACCACTCCCCTTCATTATAGGCTTTGCTTCCTTCCGAAACCAACATAGGGATGGAACCGGCAGTGACATCGGCGCTGGGATTAGATGAAAAGATATAATAGTCCCTATACTGACTGCCGGAATCATAAACCGCCTCGGTAAACCAAGCGTTCCCATCTCCGCTATGATTCAGGACATAGTCCATGTAAATGGCAATGCCCTTGGAATGAGCGGCATCTATGAGATCCTTGAAGTCCGCTTCTGCTTTCTCGGAGGTATGACTGCCCACGGCATATAAAGGATTCAAAGAAAAATAGTCGTTCACATCGTAGGCGTGGTAACTGCCCGTGGGATGGGCCGGAGACAGCCACAGGGCGGTTACGCCCAGGCCGTCCAGGTAGTCCAGTTTGCTTTGGATGCCCTTGAAGTCTCCCACGCCGTCCCCGTCAGAATCGGCAAAGCTGTAGATGAGCAGCTGGTAGGTGGTGGAGGCCCGCTTGGTGCCGTCAAAGGCGGCGGGAGCGGGGACGATGGCTACGGAAACAACGGCGCCGGACTGCTTCACCGAAATGGTGGCCGCCTTGCTGTCGCTGCCCTTTGAGGCCGATACCTGCACGCTGCCGCTTCGGTCTTCCGCCTTGTCCTGCACATCAACGGATACCGAGAAAGAGCCTTTCCCGCTTCCGGAACCGGAATTCACATGAATCCAGGATTCCGTGGAGGAGGCTGTCCAGTCACCGTTGGAAGTTACCACCACCAATTTGCTCACGCTTTCCGTTGCCGAAAAACTGAGTTCCTGGGGGGCTACACTCAAGGAAAGGGATTCTGTGGGCTGGGGAGTATCCTTCCCGCCACATGCCGCCAGTACCGCCACGGCAAACACAATCCAGAAATACTTTTTCATAAAATCTGTATTTACATCAAAAAACAGTATCTTTGCAAAATCATTTAAAGAATGAATAAGATTCTGTGTTGGACTGTTTCCTTCGGCGAGGACTTATTCATTCTTTTTTAATTGGCAGACGGGTGCCCGGTCAGGGGCGCCCGCCTGAAAAAACTAGTTCTTCGCGGTCATGGTAGCGTAGGCCTTGCCGTTGCACCAAGCAAAGAGTTTGATGTCATAGGTTCCGGCCGCAACATCCATGTCGGGGCCACCCACCACCAAAGCATCCAGTTTGCCGCCCCAGTCGGGGTTGGACGCTCCCCAGTCGTGGTTGGAACGGAACTTCATCTTACCGGCATTCAGCGTAACGTCCTTGGCCTCCCAGGCGCCGCTCTCACTGTTATAAGTAAGGTCGGTATCCGTATCCCAGTTGCCATTCACCGTACCGATGATACTGATGCTGTTGATAGCAGTGAGGGTATAGGTCATATTGACCAAATCCACAGTTATCCTGTAATAGGCAGCCGTTGCGGGAGCCGGAATATTGGGACCGTTTGCGATATCGGCAATCTTGCCATCTCCGTCGTACTCCAAGTCTCCGTCCCAGTCGTTTTCATGGGGTTTGAACTTGAACTCCTTGCTCAGGTAAGTGAAGCCCACGAAGACACCCTGGCCATCACCCGCCAGCGGATATGAAACCTTCCAATCGGAGTCGCCACCGATGACATAGATATAGTCAGGGTATGCCACATAGCCTTCCGGTGTGGTTCCGGCGGTCATTACGTACACCTTCTCGTTCTTGGTGTCCCAGTACACATCGTAGGTTCCGGCAGTGGGAACAATCATGTCCTGTCCGTCCTTGGCAACAACGTCAATGGCTGCATCCAGGGAGATGGTGACAGCCCCATCGCCTTTAGCGCCCCGCTGGAAGGTCCAGGCGCCGTCTCCGCGAATTTTGAACTTCTGCTCGGCAGCAAAGGTAACACCCTTGGCGTAATACCAATCGCCGTTCTGAGTCATAACGATATCGGCGCCATCGGCCCAACCGGTCATATCGCCCGTGAGGCCCCAGGCAGAAGGAGCGGTGGGAGTCGGAACATCCGGTTCCCCTGCGCCATCAGGTGCCTCACCTTCTGCCATGACATAGAGCTTCTCGTCCGTCGGGTTATAGTAGATGTCATACTTGCCAGCCTCGTTCACACCCAAATTCTTACCGCCTGCGGCAGCATCCACCACCGTATTGGCATCCACCTTGAACGGTTCCGTAGAACCGGGGGCTCCGCGGTTCTCATCCCAGTCACTGTCAAAGCGAATCTTGAATTGATTGGTGGCGGCAATCTCCAGACTCTTGCGTACATAGAAGTCACCTTCCTTAAACATGGTGTAATCACGACGGTCATTACCCCAACCGGTGAGGTCTCCGACAACGCCCCAGTAATGGAGGCTTTCACCGGACTTCACCACAAAGAGGACCTCGTTGAGCTCGTCAAAGTATACATCATAATCACCATCTTCGGCAACGCCGAGGTTCTTACCTCCGGCTACAGCCTGGATAGCGTCAGATCCCATAACGTACGGTTCAACGGAGCCGGGGGCGCCGCGATTCACATCCCAGTCGTTCTTGAAACGGACCTTAATCTGGTCATTTGTCGCAAGGGTGACGTTCTTACGGACCCACATGCCACCTTCCTCGGTCATGGTGAGGTCGGCCGTACCGCCCCAACTATTGATGGTTCCGACAACTCCCCAAGTGGCAATTTCAGCGGGAACCTCACCGGCAGCCATCACATAGAAGGTCTTGGCATCAGGGTTCACATAGAGGTCATAAGTACCGGCAGAAGGTACACTGAGGTTCTTACCGCCGTCAGCACCTTCGTACTTGGCACCCACCTCAACCACGAACGGTTCCACATCGCCGGGAGCACCGATGTTCTCGGCCCAGTCTTCATCCTTACGGAACTTGAACTGGTCACCGGAACCGAGTTCCACGCCACGGGCAACCCAGAAGTCACCGGACTGAGTCATGTGTACGTCGGGAGTACCCCAGTCGTTGATGGTTCCCACAACACCCCAGCCTTCGAAAGCGACAGGGTCTTCGGGAGTATCCTCCTCTCCGGTAGGTTCGTCCTTGCCGAACATGGAAGCATCCAGGCTGTATTCGCCGTAGTTCAGATCCAGATAGATGCGGTAAGAACCGGCAGCAACCTTGATATTGGCGCCATTACCGGCGGTCTTGCCGTCTTCTCCGCCCCAGTTCAGATCCCACTTGTCGTCACAGGTGAACTTGAGTTCAGTATCCTCGGCAAAGGTCTGGTCAATGTAGAAGCGGTGGAACTGGTCGTTATAAGTCATCTTCATGTTGGCGTCATCGGCAGCCCAACCATTGAAGGCGCCCACGATACCCACATTGTCGAAGCTGTACTTCTTGGTGAGAACCAGGGAAGCACGGTCCAGGGAGAAGAAATAGTAACGGTGGCTGTAGCACTTGATATCCTTGGAACCGCCATCGGCCAGCAGAGCGATGCTCTCGGCCTCGGCCTCTTCGGCCTGGGCTTCAGAACCCCAGTTAAGGGTGGCATCATCCCAGTTGCCGGCACCGGTGAGCTTGAAGCCGCCGGAAGGACCGGCCTCGCCAAAGTCAATCAAGCCGGTGAAGGTTTCGCCCTTCTTCTCGTAGTCGTACAGATACTGGTATACCTTCTCGAAAGACCAGGAACCGACGGAAGCGCTGGAACCGATAACCCATACGTGATCGTAGAGGGTAACGTCTTTCACCACGGTAGCATAAGGAGTGAATACCGCAGAAATAATGTTGGATTCCTTGGTAGTGGCGCCGATGGCGGCCTTCTTGTCAGTAGCCACACTGGCGCTGAGCTGGAAATAGATGGTCATGGGCTCTTCTGCCGCACCTCCGAGGGCGTAGACCAGCGCATTCAAGTCCGCCTGCTTGATGGAAATGGTACCCAGACCCTTTTCATCAATATCAATGGAGGCCGATACCTTCACCTTGTCCGCCATATCGGAGGAGGCGGAGGCATTGAGCTGGTAGGTTGTAGCTACAGTAAGCTTGAAGTCGGCCGGGGCAAAAGTGGTAACAATCTTCTCGCCGTCCTTGTCCAGCACCACGTCGGCGATTTCGCCCAGGGTCTGAACCGTCACGGCAGCAGGATCATATACCACCTCGATGTGTTCCTGCTGGCAGGAAACTGCAAAAAATCCGGCCAGGGCAACAAGCGAAGTATATAAAAACTTTTTCATAATCTATTAATATCCAGGGTTCTGAGTAAGTTTACCATTGGCATTAACATCACCGGAAGTGAGCGGGAAGAGGTTATAGTAATCAGCTACTCCCTTGCCTTCTGCCACACCGCCCTTGAATTCCCAAAGGTAACGGTCGGAAGTGAAGAGGCCGAAGCGGATGAGGTCCTGGCGGCGGAAGCCCTCCAGATAGAGTTCGCGGCCCCGTTCGTCAATGATATTATCCAGCGTCAGAGACAGGTTGCCCACATGGGCACGGTCACGGATGGCGTTCAAGAAATTCTGTCCCTTCGTTTTGTCAGCCATGCCGCGGGCGGCACATTCGGCATACATCAGGTAGGCGTCGGCGCTGCGGAACACGGGGAAATCCGTATCTACGAATCCCTGGGCCTGGGCGGCGGTGCCGTCGTGGTTCAGGTTGGAGAACTTGGTGGACTTCCAGCCATTGGAAGCGCCCACGTTGTCACGCAGGTAATCCACATACTGTTCAAGGCCCTCCTTGTAGAAGTTGCCGCGAACATCAATGTCGTCGAACTTGCTGGTGAAGGTGCCGGTCAGGCTGAGACCGGACCAACCGGAAGAGATGCCCTGGGAAGCGGCGTCCATCTGGATGTTCGCCTCTTTGTTGTTCCAGGTGCAGGCAAAAACCAAGAAGTTGGTGGAGCCGTAGGAACGGAGCTGAATACCATCCTGCGGGGAAACAAAGATGATCTCATCGCCATTGTAAGTGGTATTGGCGCTGCACAGGTGGTTGTCGGCGCAGAAGAGCTCCTTGTAATTGCCGTGAAGCGGATACTCGGAGATAATGGTCTCGCAGAGGGTGGCGCACTTGTCATACATGGCTTTTCCCGCCCAAATTTCGGCGTTCAGGTACAACTTGGCCAGAATCATCTGCACCAGGCCCTTGTCGGCCCGGCCATACTCGTTCTTTCCGGGCTCGGCCAGGTCACTGCCGGAGAGCAGGCTCAGGGCCTCTTCCTCCATCCAGGCAAACAAGTCTGCACGGGAAATCTGGGCAGGGCCCTCGGAACCCACGCTGTCTTCTTCCGTGGAGAAAGGAACGTTACCGAACATGTCGATGGCATGATAGTAGCTCAGCAGGCGCAGGGCGCGGGCTTCTGCAATATATTTGTCCTTGAGCGTGTATCCGGAAATGTCCGAAGAGTTGGACTGACGGATGAACTCATTGCAAAGGCCCACCTGGTAGAAAATACGGTAGTACATACTCAGAATGAACTCGTTGGAGGCATTCCAGGACAGGTTGTGAATGTCAAAGAGGTTACCGTCGTTCCAGCAGCAAGTCATTACATCAGTAGTAAGTTCCTGCATGTTCACGACAGCCCTGAGATACTGGCCGTAACCGCCGTCCACACCGCTGATGTCCGGAGAGCTGTCCGGGCCATTGGAAGCGGAACTGGCCAGTCCCTGATAGCACTTGGCCAGCAGGCTGGTAAAGGCATCCTGGTCCTTCAGCACATCCTTGGGCAGGACGGTATTGGGATCGATGGGCGTTACGTTCAGGTCTTTGACACAGGAGACGGCAACAAAGAGGGTTGCTACGGCTAAAAAGATATATTTTTTCATGGCTGTGTCTGATTAGAAGTTAAGCTTCACACCCAGGATATAGGTGCGGGGACGGGGATACATGTTGTTATCGATACCGCTGAAGATTTCGGGGTCGATACCCTTGTATCCGGTAAGGGTGGCCACATTGTTCACCGTGAAGAAGATGCTTCCGGAAACGCCCTTGTAGAAGTCACGGGCGCCATCCTTGGAATGGACAAACGTTCCTCCGAGGAAATCTTTGAAGCGATACTGGAGGGTTACGTTATCCAGCTTCAGAAAGGATGCGTCGGTCACGTACATGTCGGACCAGTACTGGGCGAAGTTGGCGAAGTTGTGTCTCTCGGCCGTAGAATAACGGTTGTTTACGAAACTGTTCGTAGAGAGGTCGCTCAGGAGGTCTCCGTCACTCATCACATTGTTGTACACGTAGTTGCCCACATTGGCATGGGCGCTGGCGCTCAAGGTCCAGTTCTTCCAGGAAAGCTGGGTATTCAGGCCGAAGGTCCAGTCCGGAGCAGCCTTGTGGAAGCAGTATTTGTCCTTGGTATCAATGACACCGTCTTTGTTCAGGTCCACATAGGCACCCTCGATAGGATTCCCGTTGGTATCATAAATCTGCTTGTACACGAAGAAAGAGTTGGGAGCCTGTCCGGTCTGGTGCACCTGGATGGTATTGCCGGTACCGCCGGAAATACCGCCGGTTTCCACACCGTAGTAGTCCTCACGCTCATCATTGCTGGTCAGACGGGTGATGACGGTCTTGTTATAAGAAGCATTGAAACCGATTCTCCAGTTCCAGTTCTCCGTCTCGATGGGAATCACGTTCAATTCCATCTCAACACCCCTGTTCTGGAGGTCGCCGATATTGGCGTTCAGGTAGTTGGTCAGGTTGGCACCGGCTGCAACGGGCGTCCAGTTCAGGAGGTCCTTGGTATAGCGCTGGTAGAAATCCACGGAAGCGGTGATGCGGTCACCGATGAAGCCCATGTCCAAGCCCACATTGTAAGTAGTGGTGGTTTCCCACTTGAGGTCGGCGTTGTAACCGTCGGGACGCAGCGGCGTCACGAAAGTGGTGCCGAAGGGGAACATACAGGCATCGGTATTGTAGGTGTACGTAGCCAGGGAAGGATAGTTACCGGCATTCAGGTCCTGCTGACCGGTCTGTCCCCAGGACAGACGGAGTTTAAGGGCCGATACGGCACGGCTGTCACGCAGGAACTTCTCGTTCTTCACGTTCCAGCTGGCGGCCACGGACGGGAACAGGCCCCACTTGTTGTTGGCAAAGCGGGAAGTACCGTCACGGCGGATGGTGGCCGTAAGGAGGTAACGGTTGTCAAAGCTGTAATTGGCGCGTCCGAAGAAGGAAACCAAATAGTATTCCGTCTTGAAGGTATTCGGCTTGGACAGATAGTAAGAGGCATCGGTGGACGGAGTTCCGTCGGCCTTGATGGTCTCGCTGTAAGTCTGGTTGTAATAATGGGACCAGGAGTAACCGGCCATGACATCCACGAAGTGTTTGCCGAAGTTGTGGCTGTAGTCCACGTAGAATTCCAGGGTCTGGTCGTTCTTGGTCTGATTGTAGTCCGTATGGTAACCGGAAGCATGGTTGTTGGCCTGCTGGGCGGCCGTGTGCATGGACTGCTCGGTGTCGGGAGCCACATCCACGGTACCGTTGGACTTGGAATAGTCGATACCCAGGTTCAGGTTCAGACGAAGGTCCTCCAGACCGTGAATCTTATAGTCGAACTGGGCGTTGCCAACAAAACGCTTGGCATGGGCAAGGTCAACTTTGTCCTTCAGGAGAGCCACAGGGTTTTGTCCGGCCATGGTGTTGCAGTTGTCCACGGTGAAGGTGCCCTTCCCGTTGTTCCACCAGCTGTAACCGTTAAGGCCGTTAGGGTCATAGACGGGTTTGGTGGGGTCGTACTTGACTGCCGCACCCACGGCGCCGGCATTGGCGAACTGGTTGTTCATGGTCATGCCCTTGGCATTGAGATTGATGCTCAGGTGGTCATGGAAGAGGGTGGGGGTGAGAGCGACAGCCACGGTGCCGCGCTCCAGGTTGGAGGTCTGCAGCGTACCGTCCTGGTTGTGATAACCCAGGGAGACACGCCAAGGCATATAGAAGTTGGAATCGGCCTTTCCGGCACGGCCGGTAACGGAAACATTTCCTTCCAGCGTTCTGGCCAGCTGGAAAATTTCCTTCTGCCAATCGGTATTGGCCGTTCCCAGCAGGTTGACGGCTCCACTGCCGGCGCCATACAGTTTGGTCATAAGGGCACGGAGTTCATCACCGGTGAGCACGTCCACATACTTGGTGTTCTGGCTCAGGGAAGCGGTGAAGTCCACGTCAACATGCACCTTGTCGTCAAACTTGGAACCCTTCTTGGTGGTAATGATGATAACACCGTTGGAAGCGCGGGAACCGAAGATGGCGGTGGCCGATGCATCCTTCAGAACGGTGAAGCTCTCGATGTCGGAAGGGTTGATGGAAGAAAGCTGGTCGCCCATGCCGTTGATTCCCACCTCGGAGATGGGCAGGCCGTCAATCACGATCAGAGGGTCGTTGTTGGCCTGGAGGGAGGAGCCGCCACGGATACGGATGGTGTTGCCGGAACCCGGCGCACCGTCACCGGAGGTGACCACCACACCTGCACTCTTGCCCTGAAGCAGGGAAGTCGGAGAAGTGGCGATACCCTTGTTAAGCTGGTCGGCCTTGACGGTGGAAACCGATCCGGTCATGTCGCTCTTCTTCACGGTACCGTAACCGATTACCACCACCTCGTCCAGGAATTCGGCATCCTCGGCAAGGGTGACGGTGGCAGGCACGGCAGAAGCCGCGAAGCTTTGGGTAGCATAGCCGATGCAGGAGATTTCCACCACTGCATTGGCACTGGAAACGGTGAGGGTGTAGTCGCCGTCGATACCGGTAGTGGTACCGTTGGTGGTGCCCTGTTCCATGACGGTTGCACCAATCACGGGGCCCATGGCGTCTACTACCACACCTTTAACCTGGTATCCGCCCTGGGCGAATACGGTAGCGCAGGCTGCAAGCAGCACCGCGATTGCGGTTAAAATCCTTTTCATTAGTGTGTAGTTAATAATTTGTTATTTGGTTTTGATGAATTTCACGCTTACGGCACCCAGCACCAGGAAGGCCGCGGCCACCAGCATCATGGCCGGCTGGCTGCCGCCCACCAGACCCAGCACGGCACCGCCCGTAGCCGCCGCCACAATCTGGGGCAGGCAGATGGTGCAGTTGAACAGGCCCAGGTAGCTGCCCATATAGGGGCTACCCTCCAGGGCGTTGGTAAGGAGGGTGAAGGGCAGGGCCAGCATGGCCGCCCAGGCTGCTCCGATGAGCAGGTAGCTCACAAAGAGGACATACTGGTTATGGATGAAGAAGACGGAAGCGAAGCCCGCCGCGCCAATCAGGAGCGACAGGACATAGCTTAGCTTGATGCTCTTGAAGCGGGGCAGCACGGCGGCCCAGACCAGGGAGCCCACTGCCTGCACGGCAAAGAGCACGCCCACCCAGTTTCCGGCGGTCTGATAGGCCTCGGAGGAGGTGTCGAAGCTGTTCCAGACATTGTCTGCAATGGCCCCGTTGGTATAGGTCCACATGTACAGGAAGGCGGCCCACGAGAAGAACTGCACCAGGCCCACCGTCCAGAACGTCGCCGGGGCCTTCACAAGGAGCTTGAGAAGGCCGGGCTTGACAGAGTTGCTATCCGAAGAGGGGGGGGTAATCCCGTGGAACTCCGCGTACTCCTTGGGCGGCATCTCCTTCACACGCAGGAAGGTGTACAGCACGCAGAGGATGAGGATGGCGGCACCCACATAGAAGCTGTAGATGACGCTGTCCGGCACCACACCCTTGGGTGCCGTGTTGGCAATGCCAATCCAGGTGAAGAAGATGGGGAACAAATACCCGGCCAGCGATCCGGCGTTGCAAAGGAAGCTCTGGATGCTGTAGGCGGTGGTTTTCTGCCGCTCGTTCACCATGTCTCCCACCATCATCTTGAAGGGCTGCATGGCAATGTTGATGGAAGTGTCCAGGAAGATGAGGGAGAAAAGGCCGAACCACATGGCCATATTCAGGCCCAGGAACAGGCGGGTGCTGAAATGCAGGCTTCCGGCGTTGGGAAGCAGGAGCATCACCAGCACGGCGATGATGGCGCCCACCAGGAGGTAAGGCTTGCGCCGGCCCATCTTGCACCAGGTGCGGTCAGAGTATTTTCCAATCAGGGGCTGGACAATCATTCCCATCAGCGGGGGAAGGATCCAGAAGAAAGAAAGCTGGTGGGGATCTGCGCCCAGGGTGGCGAAGATACGGCTGATGTTGGCGCTCTGCAGGGCATAGGCAATCTGCACCCCGAAGAAACCAAAGCTGAGGTCTACCAGCTGACGGAAGGTTAAATCACGTTTCTGTGACATCGGTTGTTAGTTTAAGCGTTATAGCCAAGGCAAAAATAAGAAATGATTTCTTATAATAAGGTATATCGGCCCATGTTCCCCGCTGAACGGACATTTTTTTGCGACGAACGGAAAAACTCCTTACCTTTGCGCTTATGAGAATCAGGCCGATAGACTGGATTATCCACGGCTTCGCGCTCATGCACGCGGCCACCACCATCCTGTGCACGCTGTCCGGAATGCCGGACAGCATGCTCCTTACCCTCCTTACCATGGGGATGGCCGTTCTCATCTGCTACCGGGAAAACCTCACCGTGGAAATCACCGTCATGGCCCTCATCCTGGTGAATACGCTGGGCTTCATCCTGGGAAACATCGGCGCCCAGATCCCCCTGAGCGGTTTTCCGGCCATCTGGCAGCACGCCCTTTCCACTTTTGCGGTAACGGAAATCCTGGGTTGGGCCCTCTTCCTTTTCGCCCATCGCGTCTCCCCCGGCGGGGCTGCGGGCTACGAGCGGGAACAAAGCTGGTACCGGAACGCCGCCTGGCTGGTCATCGCCATCGGCCTGGTGATTGGCATCCGCCTGTATATCGAGGCCAACTACACCGGCAACCTGCTTTTGGAGAACTCCGGAGCCCTCATCATCCTGGTGGTCACCACCCTCCTTGCCCTCATTTTCATGGTGAACTTCGCCCTGCAGATGCAGCGGGAGGCATCGGCCCAGCGAAGCCGGCGGCACAAGGCCGAATTCAGCTACATGACCCTCAAGAACCAGATTAACCCGCACTTCCTGTTCAACAGCCTCAACGTGCTGGATTCCATCATCCAGGGAGGCGGCAGCCGGGAAGAGGCCAGCGAATACGTGCAAAAGATGGCCTCCCTGTACCGCTATGTCCTCAAGCAGGAAGGGAAGCGCCTGGTCCCCTTGAAAGAAGAGGTGGAATTCGCCCGCACCTATCAGGAGCTCATCCGCATCCGCTTCCCCGAAGGGCTGGCCTTCCGTCCGGATTTCTCCGACGAAGACTTGTACGGCTACATCGTCCCGGGCACCCTCCAGCTGCTCATCGAGAATGCCATCAAGCACAACGCCATATCGGCCGACAATCCCTTGGTGGTTACCGGCCGGATAGAAGACGGAGCCATTGTGGTGCAGAACAACCGCATCCCCAAGCTGACGCCGGTGAGTTCCACCGGAATCGGCCTCCAGTATATCCGGAACCAATACAGGGACATTGCCGGAAAGGAAATTCTGGTTCGGGAAACGGAGGAATCCTTCTCCGTCACCATTCCTATCATCCGCGAATCAAAAGTTTTAGTCAGATGAAAGCACTGGTAATAGAAGACGAGCTCCTGGCTCGCGAGCACATGGTCAAACTGCTACAGGACAATTTCCCGGATGTGGAAGTGGTGGGGGCCGTGGGGTCCATCAAAGACGCCGTGGCCTGGATTGCGGAGCAGCCCGCCCCGGATGTCATCTTCATGGACGTGGAACTGAGCGACGGCACCAGCTTTGACATTTTCACCAAGGTGGATGTCCCCTGCCCCGTAGTCATGACCACCGCCTACGACCAGTATGCCGTGCAGGCTTTCGAGGTGAACGCCGTAGATTACCTCCTCAAGCCCATCGGCCTTCCGGAGCTTCGCCGGGCCATTTCCCGCGTCACTTCCGGCCAGGTTGAGAAGCCTTCCGCCGAGAC
Organism: Bacteroidales bacterium; assembly: GCA_017480345.1. GTDB lineage: Bacteria > Bacteroidota > Bacteroidia > Bacteroidales > UBA932 > Cryptobacteroides. Next base: position 67,494 of record JAFVAU010000013.1, on the reverse strand, counting down.
GGTGCAGAATATCCTGAATCAGGTGCACAAGGAGAAATTCCTCATCCGGATGAACAACCGGATTGTGCCGGTGCGCACCTCGGACATCGCGTATTTCTATTCGGAGGACAAGAACTCCTACATTGTCACCACCGGCGGCACGTCCTATGTGATGGACGAGTCCCTGGACGCCATTGTCCAGAAACTGAACCCGGAGGCCTTCTTCCGCATCTCCCGCAGCTGCATCATCTCGGACGGGGCCATAGACTCCGTCTCCCGCCTCATGGGTGGCCGCCTGCAGGTATCCCTGCGCCGCGGTTTCCCGGAGCTCGCAGACCTTACCGTGTCCCGGGCGCGGGTAGATGATTTCCTTGCCTGGTTGGAGCGTTAATCCAGCTTGAGCACGGCCATGAAGGCACTCTGAGGCACCTGCACGGTGCCAATCTGCCGCATGCGCTTCTTTCCTTCCTTCTGCTTTTCCAGTAGCTTGCGCTTACGGGTCACATCACCGCCGTAGCACTTGGCCGTCACGTCCTTGCGCACCTGGCGCACCGTCTCGCGGGCGATAATCTTGGCGCCGATGGCCGCCTGCACCGCAATGTCAAACTGCTGGCGGGGAATCAGGTCCTTGAGCTTGAGGCAGATTTTGCGGCCGAAGTCGTAGGCGTGGTCCTCGTGGATGAGGGTGGAGAGGGCGTCGGCCGGGTCTCCGTTCAGGAGGATGTCCAGTTTCACCAGGCGGGCCGGGCGGAAGTCCGTCACATGGTAGTCGAAGGAGGCGTAGCCCTTGGAGATGGACTTGAGCTTGTCATAGAAGTCAAAAACCACCTCGGAAAGCGGCAGGTCGTAGTTCAGCTCCACGCGGTCCGTGGTAATGTAATGCTGGCCAATCAGCGTACCGCGCTTGTCCATGCACAGCTTCATGATGGGGCCGTAGAAATCCGCCTTGGTGATAATCTGGGCACGGATATACGGCTCCTCGATGTGGTCGATGATGGTGGCCGACGGCAAGCCGGAAGGGTTGTGCACATCCACCACTTCACCCTTGGTGGTATACACCTTATAGGATACGTTGGGAACGGTGGTGATTACGTCCATGTTGAATTCCCGGAACAGGCGCTCCTGCACAATCTCCAGATGCAGCAGGCCCAGGAAGCCGCAGCGGAAGCCGAAGCCCAGGGCCAGCGAACTCTCCGGCTCGTAGGTGAAGGAGGCGTCGTTGAGCTGGAACTTCTCCAGCGTGGCGCGCAGTTCCTCGAACTTGGAGGCATCCACCGGATACAGGCCGGCGAACACCATGGGCTTCACTTCCTCAAATCCGGCGATGGCCTCCCGGCAAGGGTTCTCCGTATGGGTGATGGTGTCTCCCACCTTCACCTCCACGGCCGCCTTGATGCCGGTGATGATATAGCCCACGTCTCCGGCTTTCACCTCGCCGGTGGGATTCAGCTTGAGTTTCAGGTTGCCCACTTCCTCGGCCTCGTACTCGTTGCCGGTAGAGAAGAATTTCACCTTGTCCCCGGTCTTGAGCGTTCCGTTCACCACTTTGAAGTACGCGATGATGCCCCGGAACTGGTTGAAGACGGAGTCGAAGATAAGGGCCTGAAGCGGAGCCTGGGGGTCTCCCTTCGGAGCGGGAACCTTGTCCACAATGGCATCCAGCACCGCCTGCACCCCTTCTCCGGTACGGGCCGATACCCTGAGAACATCCTCCGGCTCGCAGCCCAGCAAGTCGCAGATCTGGTCCGTCACCACCTCCGGCTGCGCGGAATCCATATCAATCTTGTTGAGCACCGGAATAATCTCCAGCGAATGGTCGATGGCCTGGTACAGGTTGGAGATGGTCTGCGCCTGGATACCCTGGGAGGCGTCCACCACCAGCAGGGCGCCCTCGCAGGAGGCGATGGAGCGGGACACCTCGTAGGAGAAGTCCACGTGGCCGGGCGTATCGATGAGGTTGAGCCGGTACGTCTCCCCTCCCCGCACATAATCCATCTGGATGGCGTGGCTCTTGATGGTGATTCCCTTCTCCTTCTCCAGGTCCATGTCGTCCAGCACCTGGTTTTCCATCTCCCGCTCACTCAGGGTGCGGGTGAGTTCCAGCAGGCGGTCGGCCAGGGTGGACTTACCATGGTCGATATGGGCGATGATGCAGAAATTGCGGATATTCTTCATAGTCTGCAAAGATATATCTTTTTTCTGGTTTTTCCGGCCCCCATGGGCGCACGTTTTCCAGGCATTTTTGTGCGCGTAACGCCGCTTTTTGCCTCTATGCGCACAAAATCGGCCTTTTTTGTGCGCATAGGAGTCAAAATGGATGGAATTCCGTATCTTTGTGCCGCAAAAACAATTTATCATGACACTGAAAGCCGCCCTTCGCTCCATGCGCCTGCGCACCCTGCCCCTTTCCTGCGGCGGTGTGCTGCTGGGCATCCTCCTGGCCGTGGCCGACTGGAAGGTGGACCCCTGGGTCGCCGTCCTCATCGTGCTCACCACCGTCTGCCTGCAAATCCTCTCCAACCTCTCCAACGAACTGGGAGACGTCCTCCGCGGGACGGACACCGAGGAACGCCAGGGCCCCCGCTATGGGCTCAACGGCGGGGAAATGACCCAGGTGGACATGAAGCGTCTCATCGGCCTGTTTGCGGGACTTTGCATCATCTTTGGGGTGCTGATGACCTGGAAGGCCTTCGGAACCCTCTTTGACCTTACACCGCTGCTGGTGCTGATGCTGGGTGCCGCCGCCATTGCCGGTGCCATGAAATATACCTTGGGCCCCAATCCCTACGGTTACCGGGCCAAGGGAGACATCTATGTGTTCCTGTTCTTTGGCCTTGTGGCCGTGTTGGGGGCCTTTTTTGTGTGCACCCGTGGCCTGGGTCTGCACTGGAAGCTCCTCCTGCCGGCCTGCGGCGTGGGCTTCTTCTCCGTGGGCGTACTCAATGTGAACAACATCCGGGACATGAAAACGGACGCCGCCAACCGCGTCACCGTGGCCATCAAGCTGGGGGCCCGCAGGGCGCGCATCTACCAGACGGTGCTCCTGGGCCTGGGATGGGCCTGCATGGCGGCCTACTGCCTCCTTTGCTGGCCTTCCTGGTGGCACTGGCTGTGGGTGGTCACCCTTCCCCTTTATATGAAACACCTGCACATGGTCTGGACCCGGGAAGACCGCGCCCTGGACCCGGCCCTGCCGTTGCTGGTGCTGTCCACCTTCGCCCTCTGCCTGCTGATGGGCCTGGGCTTCTGTGCCTATTTAATCTGATTTTTTGCGGCCAGCGGGAAGAGTGCATTTACTTCACTGAGAGGTATTTTGGCCACACGGGAAATCTGCCCGTTTGAGGCATAATACTTATTCTTCAATAGTACGGCCAGTTTTTGCCTCCCTTTTTCATCCAGAAACGCCGGCTTATCCGTTTTCAGCACCTCCCGGCACAGTCTATACATGAATCGTAAAATAAATAATTTTATTTGTTGATTTTTACGCGCACAAAAAAGGCCGATTTTGTGCGCATAGAGGCAAAAAACGGCGTTACGCGCACAAATAAGGCCAATTTTGTGCTCGTAGAGGGGAAAAAGGGGGGTACGCGCACAAATATCATCCATTTTGGCACATCTTGTGCAAGAATGGAGGCCGATGTCAGAGCTTGAAAGCATATTCAACCGGATTGTGAAGGAGTACAGCGAGCGCCTGTACTGGCATGTCCGCCGCATGGTGGGCTGCCATGAGGACGCGGACGACCTTCTGCAGGAAATCTTCCTGAAAATCTGGACGGCACTCCCCTCTTTCCGGGGAGAGGCGCAACTCTACACCTGGGTATGGCGCATCGCCACCAACGAGACCCTCAACCATCTGAGGAAGGAAAGGGTGCGCGCTGCGCTGCGCTTTGCATCGGCCGATGACCTGGGGGCCCGGAAGATTGAGGGAGACCCTTATTTCAACGGCACCGCCGCCCAGCGGGAACTCTGGAAATCGGTGGCCCGCCTGCCTCAAAAGCAGCGCCAGGTGTTTGTGATGCGCTGGTGGGACGAACTAAGCTACGAGGAGATATCGGCCATTACCGGAACTTCGGTGGGCGCCCTCAAGGCCTCCTATCATATCGCGCAGGAAAAAATCAAATTAAACCTTTCGGACTCCGAGGTGTCAAAGTAAGCAGTTATGACCAAGAAAAACGACATATCCGTCCCCGAGGGCTACTTCCGGAACCTGGAGCAAAACCTGAGCCGCATTCCCCAGCAGGAAGTGCGTCCCACACTTATGCAGAAGGTCTCCCCCTGGCTGGCCTACGCCGCCTCCCTGGCCATTTTGGCCACCCTGGGGAATTTCATCTTCCGGCAGTCGTCTGCAGCCCCTGCCTGGGAAGATGAGGGTTGGGACTACATCTCCTATCTTTCCCGCTCCCTGGATCCGGACGGGATGATTGAGCTCAAGGAGAATGATGAACTGACGCAGGAAGATATCATGAATTATCTCTTGGCCAGCAACATTTCAGTTGAACAGTTAGAACAGACGAACTATGAAGAAGATTATTAGTGTATTCCTTACCGTGGTCCTGGTGGGCAGCGCAGCTTTTGCCCAGAACAACAAGGCCGAAAAGAAAGAGAAGAAAGGCGGAGACTGGAGAGAGAAGGTACGCGCCGAGCAGGTGGCAGGCATCACCGCCCAGCTGGACCTCAGCGAGGCCGAAGCCCAGGCCTTCTGGCCCGTGTACAACGAAGTCCAGAAAAAACGCCGCGAGGCCTTCAAGGCCAGTGCCCAGGCCTACAAGGCCTTGAACGAGGGCATTGAGGGAAATGAGGTTAATACCCTGCTGGAGAAGTATTTAGACAGCAAGAAAGCGGCCGATGCCGTGGAGACCGAAGCCATCGCCCGTTACAAGAAAGTACTCCCCGTGGAGAAAGTGGCCAAGCTCATCGTGGCCGAGGAAAATTTCCGTCACCAGCAGATTGGCAAGCTGGGCGGCAAGGCCGGACACCAGGGCCCCGGCGGCCCCCGTCCCGGCGGAAACAGGCCTCAGATGCCTCCTACGGGCGATGAAATGATGGACTAACGGAATTCTCCGTCCCGCAGGATACAAGTCCTGTCACAGATTTGAGCCAGACCGGCGTCATGCGTAACGATGACCATGGTCTGGCCCAATTGTTTTCTCACGTTCAGGAGCAGGGCGTGAATCTCCTCCTTGGTGCGGCTGTCCAGGTTGCCGGTGGGCTCGTCGGCAAAGAGGATGGCGGGATTCATGGAAAGTGCGCGGGCAATGGCCACGCGCTGCTGCTCTCCGCCGGAAAGTTCCGAAGGCTTGTGCGTCAGGCGCTCACCCAGCCCCACAAGGGCAAGCAGTTCATCGGCCCGGACGCGGGCCTTGGCCTCCTTCTCCCCGCCAATCAGCAGCGGGATCATCACATTCTCCCGGGCCGAAAACTCCGGCAGCAGGTGATGGGCCTGAAAGACAAAGCCGATGCGGCGGTTCCGGAAGGCCGACAATTCCCCGGCCCTTAACGAGAGCACGGGCGTACCGTCTATCACCAGCGAGCCGCTGTCCGGGGTCAGGAGCGTTCCCAGGATTTGGAGGAGGGTGGATTTTCCGGCACCGGAGGCGCCCATAATGGCCACAATTTCACCTTGGGTCACCTCAAAATCTACCCCTTTGAGTACCTCCAGGGTACCAAAAGACTTCCGGATATTCTTGGCTTCTATTATCATTTTAACTATCTTTGCAGGCTTACAAAGATAGGAACATTCTTGCAAAAGCACAAGCTCATAGCCCTGGTCCTGCTGTTTCTGTACTGGCTCTGTCCGGCGCAGGCTCCCTGCTTTGAACCTACGGGCGGGAACACCCTCTGGATGACCAAGGACGGAGAGGATTATCTGCAATACCTGCTGAAAGACATTGACGCCGCCCGAAGCACCATCGAGATGGAATACTACTGGTTCGACGCCGACAAAGCCGGAAACCTGGTTCGGGACGCCCTCGTGAAAAAAGCACAGGAAGGAGTGAATGTGCGCATCCTGGTGGACAACTTCATCACGCCCGGCTCCCCGGAATGGTTCTTTGAGCGGATGCGAAAGAAGGGGGTACAGGTGGAGTATGTGCATAATCTGGAGAAAATGTGCCCCGGACAGGCCGTGGCCAGTTATTTCGGCTTCCGGGACCACCGGAAGATTGTGGTGATTGACGGCCGCATAGCCTATACCGGCGGCATCAATTTCAACAACCAGACCATCTATGTCTGGAAAGACACGCAGGTGCGCATCGAAGGCCCGGCAGCAGGTCAGATGAGGGCGCTTTTCGAACAGGGTTGGGCCGATTTGGCCGGCGGAACCGCCGCCCCGGAAATTCCGGTGGAGCCGGTGGGCACGGCTGTTGTGCAGGCGGTGGGCTCGGTGAGCCGGGACACCACCCTCACCCGGCTGTATGTGCAGACATTAAGCGAAGCCCAAGAGTACTTTTATTTGCAGACGCCCTACTTCGGCCCACCTCCGGAGGTGCTTGAGGCCCTCAAGGACGCCGCCGCCCGCGGCGTGGATGTGCGCCTGCTGTTCCCGGAAAAATGCGACTGGGGCTTCATGAACGCCCTCACCGCGGACTTCATTCCGGAACTGATTGCCGCCGGCATCCGCGTCTTCAAATTCAACGGTGTGTACGACCATTCCAAACTCTTTGTCACGGACGACCGCCTAGCCAGTTGCGGCACCGTGAACCTGGACGGCCGCAGTTTCCACACCAACTGGGAGGACACCCTCTTGTTCTACGACCGGGAAAGCGCCCTTGAGGTAAAGGAATCCTTTCTGAAAGTGCAGGCGGAGTGTGCAGAAATGGACGCAAGCTACCCGCAGGCAAAGGGAATCAGCAAGGCCTGGCGGAAGTTCTTGAGGAAAATCTACCGGATTTTGTGATTTTTTTGTATCTTTGAGAGATATTCGGGGTGTGGCGCAGTTGGCTAGCGCATCTGCTTTGGGAGCAGAGGGTCGTGTGTTCGAGTCACATCACCCCGACATATGTTTTTATTAGGTTATGACATTGGGAGCTCTTCTGTAAAAGCCTCCCTGGTGGACGCGCAAAGTGGGAAATGCGTGGCATCGGCCTTCTACCCCAAGACGGAGGCCCCCATCATCGCAAAACAGGCAGGCTGGGCCGAACAAGACCCGGCCATGTGGCTGGGCAATCTGAAACTGGCCACGCAGGATGTCCTGCATCAGGCTGCTGCAGTGAATCCGAGGGACGTCAAGGCCATCGGCATTTCTTATCAGATGCACGGGCTGGTGTGTGTGGACAAGGACATGAATGTCCTGAGGCCTTCCATCATCTGGTGCGACTCCCGTGCCGTTCCTTACGGTGTCGGAGCTTTCGCGGCCCTGGGAAAGGACTTCTGCCTGGAGCATCTGCTCAACTCTCCCGGCAACTTCACCGCCGCCAAACTGGCCTGGGTGAAGCAGAACGAGCCGGAAGTGTACGAGCGCATCTGGAAGGTGATGCTGCCCGGAGACTACATTGCCATGCGGCTCACCGGCAGCGTATGCACCACCGTGAGCGGCCTGTCAGAGGGCATTTTCTGGGACTTCCGGAAGAACGCCCCCTGCAAGGAACTGCTGGACTACTTCGGCTTCGACCCTTCCGTGCTGGCTCCCGTGAAACCCACCTTCGGCATCCAGGGCACCCTCACCCGCGAAGCGGCGGAGTCCCTGGGACTGGCAGAGGGAACGCCCGTCACCTACCGGGCCGGAGACCAGCCCAACAACGCCCTGAGCCTGAACGTATTCAACCCCGGAGAGATTGCCTCCACCGCCGGCACCTCCGGCGTGGTGTACGGGGTTATCGGCCAGGTTTCCCATGACCCGGCCTCCCGCGTGAATTCCTTCGCGCATGTGAACCACACGGCGCAGGACCCCCGTCTGGGCGTGCTCCTGTGCATCAACGGAACGGGCATCCTCAACTCCTGGATACGTCGCAACGTGGCCCCGGAAGGCCTTTCCTATGCAGAGATGAACGAGCTGGCCGCCCAGGTGCCCATCGGCTCGGACGGGGTGAGCATCCTCCCCTTCGGAAACGGGGCGGAGCGCATGCTGGAAAACAAGGATATCGGCTGCAGCATCCACGGCGTGCAGTTCACCCGCCACGGAAAGGCCCACCTCATGCGGGCCGCCCAGGAGGGCATTGTGTTCTCCTTCCAGTACGGCATAGAAATCATGGAGCAGATGGGCCTGAAGGTGGACAAAATCCACGCAGGCGCCGCCAACATGTTCCAGAGCCCCCTCTTCCGGAACACGCTTTCCGGCATCTCCGGCGCCGTCATCGAGCTCTATAATACGGACGGCTCCGTGGGCGCCGCCAAGGGTGCGGGCCTGGGTGCCGGCATCTATAAATCGGCCCAGGAGGCTTTCTCCACCCTGGAACGGCTGTCCGTCATTACCCCAGACCACCAGGACGAGTACCGCGAAGCCTACGAAAAATGGAAATCTTATTTAACACTATAAACTATGGCAATAGAGTATTTCCCTACCATTGGAAAAATTCCCTTCGAGGGAGTAGAAAGCAAGAATCCCCTGGCCTTCCATTATTATGACGCAGGGCGCGTGGTCATGGGCAAACCCATGAAGGAATGGCTCAAGTTCGCCATGGCCTGGTGGCACACGCTGGGTCAGGCATCGGCCGATCCCTTCGGCGGACAAACCCGCAGCTATGCCTGGGATGAAGGAGAATGCCCCTACTGCCGCGCCAAGGCCAAGGCCGACGCCGGCTTCGAGATTATGCAGAAACTGGGCATCGAGTATTTCTGCTTCCACGACATAGACCTGGTGGAAGACTGCGAAGACATTGCCGAGTACGAAGCCCGCATGAAGGACATCACGGACTATCTCCTGGAAAAGATGAAGGAGACCGGCATCAAGAACCTCTGGGGCACGGCCAATGTCTTTGGCAACAAGCGCTACATGAACGGCGCCGCCACCAATCCGCAGTTTGACATCGTGGCCCGCGCCGCCGTCCAGATCAAGAACGCCCTGGATGCCACCATCAAGCTGGGAGGCTCCAACTATGTGTTCTGTGGTGGCCGTGAGGGCTATTACAGCCTCCTGAACACCCAGATGCAGCGGGAGAAGGGCCACCTGGCCAAGATGCTCACCGCCGCTCGCGACTATGCCCGCGCCAAGGGCTTCAAGGGCACCTTCCTCATCGAGCCCAAACCCATGGAGCCCACCAAGCACCAGTACGACGTGGACACGGAGACCGTGATCGGCTTCCTGCGCGCCAATGGCCTGGACAAGGACTTCAAGGTGAACATTGAGGTGAACCACGCCACCCTGGCCGGCCACACCTTCGAGCATGAGCTCACCGTGGCCCGTGAGAACGGCTTCCTGGGCAGCATCGACGCCAACCGCGGAGACGCCCAGAACGGCTGGGATACGGACCAGTTCCCCGTAGACGCCTACGAACTCACGCAGGCCATGATGCAGGTTATCCTGAACGGCGGCTTTGGAAACGGCGGCACCAACTTTGACGCCAAGCTGCGCCGTTCCTCCACGGACCCGGAAGACATCTTCATCGCCCACATCAGCGCCATGGACGCCATGGCACACGCCCTCCTGAACGCCGCCGCCGTGCTGGAAGAGAGCCCGCTCCCGAAGATGGTGAAAGAGCGTTATGCCAGCTTTGACAGCGGCCTGGGCAAGAAGTTCGAGGAAGGCAAGGCATCCCTGGAAGAGCTTTACGACTATGCCAAGAGCAGCGTCGCTCCCGTGGCCGCTTCCGGCAAGCAGGAACTCTACGAGACCCTCCTCAACCTGTACGCTAAATAATGGCAGACTATAAACACAAAGGCAGTCCCGCCTATCTGTTCGGCATCGTTCTGGTGGCGGTGATAGGCGGGCTGCTCTTCGGATATGACACGGCTGTCATTTCCGGTGCGGAGAAAGGTCTGCAGGCGTTTTTCCAAAGCGCTACAGACTTTAAATACACGGATGCGCTGCACGGTTTCACCACCTCCAGCGCCCTCATCGGCTGCATCATCGGCGCCTTCCTTTCCGGTTTCCTGGCTTCCCGCCTGGGCCGAAAGAAGAGCCTCTTCGTGGCCGGCATCCTCTTTTTCCTGAGCGCCCTGGGTTCTTACGACCCTGAGTTCCTCTTCTTTGAGAAGGGCGTGGCCACCAAGGGCCTTCTCATGGCCTTCAACGGCTACCGTATCCTGGGCGGAATAGGCGTGGGACTGGCATCGGCCCTCTGCCCCATGTATATTGCAGAGATTGCCCCGGCCTCCAAGCGCGGCAAGCTGGTGAGCTGGAACCAGTTCGCCATTATCTTCGGCCAGCTTGTGGTGTACTTCGTGAACTTCCTCATCATCCGCAGCCACGCGAACGACCCCGATGTGGTGGCCTGGACCAACGCCATCGGCTGGAGGGTGATGTTCGTTTCCGAGGCCGTTCCCGCCGGGCTCTTTGCCCTCCTTATCCTGCTGGTTCCGGAGACGCCGCGTTATCTCACCATGCACGGCCAGGCCGCCAAAGCCCTTGCCGTCCTCACCAAGATTAACGGAGAAGAACGTGCGGGGGAGATTCTGCTTGAAATCAAGTCCACCGTGCAGCAGGACAGCCATCAGCGCAGCGAGAAACTCTTCGCCTACGGCTTCCTGGTGGTATTTATCGGCTGCATGCTGTCTGTGTTCCAGCAGATTATCGGCATCAATGCCGTGCTGTACTTCGCCCCCCGCATCTTTGAATCCATGGGCGTGAGCAACAACATGCTCTTCACGGTAATCATGGGTGTTATCAACATTTCCTTCACGCTGGTGGCCGTGTTCACGGTGGAGAAACTGGGCCGAAAGCCCCTCCTCATCACCGGCTCCCTGGGAATGGCGCTGGGTGCCCTGGGCGTGGCCCTCTCCAATGTGGTGAGCCTCCCCGCCCTGGTGCCCGTGATCAGCATCATGGTGTACAGCGCCTGCTTCATGTTCAGTTGGGGGCCCATCTGCTGGGTGTACATTGCCGAACTCTTCCCCAACACCATCCGCAGCCAGGCAACGGCCTGGGCCGTGGCGTTCCAGTGGATCTTCAACTTCATCGTGAGCTCCACCTTCGTGCCCATGTACAGCTGGAGTCCCTTCTTCGCCTATGCCCTCTACGGTGTCATCTGCCTTGTGGCTGCCGTCTTCGTGTGGAAGCTGGTGCCGGAGACCAAGGGCAAGACCCTGGAAGAGATGACCGCCTTCTGGCGTGCCCGGAAGTAATCCCCGGCTGCCGTGTTACAGAAGTAATTGATTTTTAACATTTTAGACAAATCCTCCTCAGAAAAATTCCGAGGAGGATTTGTTTAATTAATTGATTAGCAACCAGTTCGGCAACACGGGCATCACGGGGCACAAGAACGCGGCCTGGGCGCGAGGTAGCATAGCGTTCCATCTACAGCAGCAAATCCGGAACCTGAAGCTTGGGGACAAAATGGACGCCGTCTTTGCGGTAGTAATCCAGGGAGTCTCCGGGTTTTGCATCCACCAGAAAAACGCGCTCCAGGGGCCTTCCAAGGCCGATAACCGCCAACGGCGGAAGCGGCAGCGAAAGCGCATCCTGCAGGGCCGGGGCCGAAAAGTTCAGGATAAAGATGCCGCCAAGGCCCAGCTCCACGGCCTTCAGCAGCAGGCTCTGGGCCACAAAGCCCAGGTCTATGTCCGTCACGCGGCCGGAAGTGGCGGAACAGATGACAATATAGGCCGATGGCTCCTCCCCCGGATGCGGCAGGTGCTCCTCGGGAAGCGCCGCGCCCAGCTTCAGGAGCGGGTGCACCCGGGCGGCATCGGCCCCATATACCAGCTTGAAGCGAAGGGGCTGGGCATTCATGCCGGAGGCCACCCAGGGCACTACATCCAGGATTTTCAGGAGCTCCGCCTCCGTGACGGGGCGTAGGGCGTCGTAGCCGCGGAAACTGCGGTTGCGCTTGAGAAGGCTGTCCAGCGAGGGGTGGTTCCGCACCACCTTGGGGCGTTTTTCGGCCAGCTCCTGCTGGCGTTTTTCCAGGTAATTATCGGCCATAACGGTACAAAGTTACGCAAAATATTTATTAACTTTGCTCCGCTAAAACCAAAACTATGACATTAGATAATACTTCTTCCGAGCGCATTCAGCAGCTCGTAGAAAAACAAAGGGCCTTCTTTGCCACCGGTACCACGCGTGACGTCAAATGGCGCGTGGGCCAGCTCAAGGCCTTCAACGCCGGCCTCAAGAAGTGGGAGAAACCCCTTTGCGAAGCCCTCTGGAAAGACCTTCACAAAAGTTACGAGGAAGCCTTCATGACGGAGATCGGCCTGGTTTACGGAGAAATCGGGGAAGCCATTTCCAAGACGGCCCGGTGGGCCCGCCGCCGCTCCCGTCCCACGCCGCTTACCTGCATGCCCTCCTCCAGCTATATCGTGCGCGAACCCCTGGGCTGCACCCTCATCGTGAGCCCCTGGAACTATCCCGTGCAGCTGCTTCTGAATCCCCTGGTGGGATGCATATCGGCCGGTTGCACCGCCATCCTGAAACCTTCCCCCTATGTGCCCAACATCTCCAAAGTGATAGAGGACTTTATTGCCGATACCTTCCCCGAGGAGTATGTGGCCGTGGTGCAGGGAAACCGCTTGGTGAACGGAGAACTCTTCAAGCATCGTTACGACCTGGTGTTCCTTACCGGAAGCCCGTCCCTGGGCCGCATTGCCATGGCAGCGCAGGCCCAATACCTCACGCCCATGGTGCTGGAACTGGGCGGCAAGAGCCCGTGCATCGTGGACAAGGACGCCAACCTGCAGATTGCCGCCCGCCGCATCGCCTGGGGCAAGTGCCTCAACAGCGGCCAGACGTGCATCGCCCCGGACTACCTCTTCCTGCATGAGGACATCAAGGATGCCTTCGTGGAGGCTTTCAAGAAGGAGCTCACCGGGCTGTATCCGGACGGGACGCAGCATTCCGACAAGTTCGTCCACATTGTGAAGGACAGCGCCTTCGACCGTCTCACCGGCTATCTGGCCGATGGAAAAATCATCGCCGGAGGCCATTACGACAAGGAAAACCTCTGGATAGAGCCCACCCTCCTGGACGGCGTTTCCCCCGAGGCGCCCGTGATGCAGGAGGAAATCTTCGGCCCCATCTTCCCCATCCTCACCTTCAAGGAGCGCAGCGAAGTGGTGAAATTCGTCACCTCCCGGGAGAAGCCCCTCGCCTTCTATTACTTCGGCAAGGGGGCCGATGGATGGGACATCATCGGCCAGACCACTTCCGGAGGCGCCTGCATCAACGACACCATCATGCACATCGCCAACAGCAAGATTCCCTTTGGCGGCGTGGGCAATTCCGGCATGGGCAACTACCACTCCGAGCGCAGTTTCCTGGCTTTCAGCCATGAGCGCTCCGTGATCAAGAGCCCCACCTGGATAGACCTCGAGTTCCGCTACATGCCTTACAAGCTGTTCGCCATTATCAAGAAAATGCTCCTGCTGAGCGCCAAATAGACGATGAAAATACAAAATAGAACCGTACTCATCACCGGAGGATGCTCCGGGATAGGTAAAATCATGGCCCGCCGCTGCCTGGAGAAAGGGGCCGCCCAGGTGATTGTCTGGGACATCAACGAGGCCGCCATCGCCGCCACCGTCCAGGAACTCTCCGCCCTGGGCTCCGTCAAGGGTTTCAAGGCCGATATTTCCAGCCCCGCTTCCGTGGACGAAGCCGCATCGGCCACCAAAGCCGCCTGCGGTGATGTGGATATCCTCATCAACAACGCCGGCATCATCACCAACAACAAGATTTTTGCCGAGCAGACCGACCGGGACATCGACCTCACCATGGACATCGACGCCAAGGGTGCCATGTATGTGACGCTCCGTTTCATCAACGACATGCGTTCCCGCGGGGTGGGGCACATCTGCAACATCACTTCATCGGCCGGTATGCTGGCCCTGCCCAAGATGAGCCTGTATGCCGCAGCCAAATGGGCGGCCATTGGCTGGAGCGAGAGTCTGCGCATCGAGATGGAACGGGAGAAGAGCCCCGTGAAGGTGACCACCATCGCCCCGTACTTCATCAATACGGGCATGTTTGACGGCATCCGCTCCTTCTTCCGCATCCTGCCGCCGGAGGAAGTGGCCCGCAAGGCCCTCAGGGCCATTGAACTGGACCTGGGCTACCGGGGCATCAATTTCCCCTCCCACTTCATCCGCCTCATGCAGGGCATCTTCCCGCACAGCTGGTTCAACTTCCTCTTCGGAGACATCTGCGGCCTGTATACCGTAATGAACCACTTCACCGGCCGGAAAAAAGCCTGAGACGGGTTGTTTGTTGCCCGCTTTCGCGGCGCCCCGTGACGACCGTGTTGCAGAACTGATTACTAATCAATAAATTACGAAAATCCTCCTCGGAAATTTTCTGAGGAGGATTTTCACAACTCGCTATATATCAAACACTTACGCATCACGCCCGGCGAGACATAGCACAAAAAAAGCCCCGGCTTCAAAGAGCCGAGGCTTTCGGTGCGGGTGAGAAGAGTCGAACTTCCACGGGCTAATGCCCACCACCCCCTCAAAGTGGCGTGTCTACCATTTCACCACACCCGCATTTGATTTGGGACTGCAAAGATAGAAAGCATTTTTGAATTCCACAAACTTTTACAGGATTTTTTTCCAAAGTTCAAATATTCTTCCTATCTTTGCATGCTTTCACGAGTTGGGAGCAATACGCAAACAATTAATTATTTAAAAACAGATTCACAATGGCTGTTAAAATCAGACTTCAGCGCCACGGAAAGAAGAATTTCGCATTCTTCCACATTGTTGTGGCGGATTCCCGCGCACCGCGCGACGGTAAATTCATCGAGCAGATTGGTTCCTACAACCCCAACACCAACCCTGCCACCATCGTTCTCAATGGTGAGAAGGCCCTGGCTTGGCTCAATGTAGGTGCTCAGCCCACTCTTACTGCCCGCCGTATCCTCTCCTATGAGGGTGTTCTCCTCCGCAAGCACCTGGCAGAAGGTGTTGCCAAGGGTGCCCTTACCGAGGCTCAGGCAGACGCCAAGTTCGCCGCCTGGAAAGAGGCCCGCGACAAGAAGATCGCCGACAAGAAGGCCGGCATCAAGAATGACGAAATTGCCAAGGCAAAGGCTGCAAAGGCTGCTGAGGCTCAGGTAAACGAGGCTCGCGCCAAGGCTATCGCCGCCAAGAAGGCCGAGGCTGAGGAAGCCGCCGCCAAGGCTGCCGCAGAGGCCGCCGCAGAGGCTGCTCCCGCCGAAGAAGCCGCCGAGGCCCCCGCTGCCGAGGAAGCTCCTGCCGCCGAGTAAAGAGATGCTCTGCATCGGCAAGGTTCTCAAGTCCAACGGGACGGACGGAGAGCTCCTGGTGAGCTTTCTGGATGTGAATCCCCAGGACATAGACCTTCAGGAACCGGTATTCATCGAATTCGATGGACTGCCGGTTCCTTTTTATTTTGAATCCTTCAACCAGCGGGGCAACAGCCGCGCCCTGGTGCGCCTGACTGGCGTCCACAGCCTCAAAGACGCGGACGAGCTGGCCGGGAGTGCCCTCTACGCAGACTATTTTGTGCAGGAAGACGAGGACGACTTCACCGGCTGGACGGTCCTGGACCAAAACAAGAAGCCGGTAGGAGAGGTCACCGACCTGGAAGACATCCCCGGCAACACCTGCCTCTGGGTCCGGAAGGCCGACGGAGCGGAAGTCCTTCTCCCCTTCCATGAAGACCTCCTTCTGGAAGCCGATTCCGAAAAACAGATTCTCACCCTTCAGATACCCGAAGGAATCCTGGATTTATAACCAACCCCCATACCATGAAACCGATAACCATCCTTCTCGCCGGCCTCTGTGCGCTTGCCTGCACCTCCCAGACCGGTACGCAAACCCTCACCCAATGGACGCTGCAGCAGGAAGGCGACGATGCCGTCTACAACGTGACGGTACCCTCCACCGTGGCCGGCGCCCTGAACCAGGCCGGCGCCCTGGGGGAGAACCTCCTGGAAGAGCTCCGGTATTTTGACGCGGACAAAGGCCGCTTTGACAGCACCTGGGTCTACACCACCCGCTTCAAGGCCGGGAAAGGCTGCCACGTCCTCCGTTTCAAGGGTTTGGGCTATTCGGCCGATATCTTCCTGAACGGAACGCAGATAGCCAAGGCCGATACCACCCTGGGCGTCTTCGCCGTGCGCGAGTGGGACGTGACCGGGCTCACGAAGGGAAGCAACACCCTGGAAGTCCGGATTCACCAGGCGCCCCGCGGCTGCCTGAACCACGGTTTCGTGGACTGGAACCCGCATCCGCTGGGGGAAACCATGGGCCTGATTGCCCCGGTGGAGCTGGTCTCCACCCTCAACGTGGAGGTGAAGGATGTGTTCGTGCGTCCGGAGCTGTCGGAAGACCTTTCCCAGGCCTCCTTCACAGTATACAGCACCCTGGTAAACCGCAGTTCCAAGCCGGTAAGCGGCCAGTTGAAAGGCCGATATGAAGGCGGCTCCTTCAGCCAGGCGGTGAGCCTGAAGCCCGGGGAAACCCTGGTGGTGGAGCACCGGGAACAGGTGGAGAATCCCCGCATCTGGTGGCCCTACGAAATGGGAACGCCGGAACTGTACCACCTCACCATGGCCTTTGGCAAGGCCCATTCCAAGGACGTGGCCTTCGGCCTCCGTACCGTTACCAGCGAAATCGATTCCCTGGGCCACCGCCAGTTCCTTGTGAACGGCCGGAAGATTCTCTTCAAGGCCGGCGGCTGGACGGACGACATCTTCATGCAGGACACGCCGGAGAGCATCCGGCAGCAGCTGGAACTAGTGAAAAACATGGGCCTGAACGGCATCCGCTTCGAAAATATCTGGGGCAAGGACGACACCGTGTACGACCTTTGCGACCAGATGGGCATTCTGGCCTTGGTGGGTTGGAGCTGCCTTTGGGAGTGGCCCAACTACAGTGGCCTGCCCGGCAACAAATACGGCTGCATCAACGGCCCTCAGGTGGAGGCCCTGGCCGTGCGCTATTTCCACGACCAGCTCCTGCGCCTGCGCAACCACGCCTCCCTCATAGGCTGGCTCACGGGGTCCGACATGCTCCCGAACCCCACCGTGGAAGCGGAGTACCTGAAACTCTATGAAGAGCTGGAGTATCGGCCCTACCTCTGCTCGGCGGCCGGCCTCACCAGCAGCCTGTCCGGCCCTTCCGGCGTGAAGATGATGGGACCTTATGAATATGTGGGGCCGGATTACTGGTATGTGGACACCACGCACGGCGGCGCCTACGGCTTCAATACGGAGACCGGGATAGGCATGAACATTCCCCAGGAGGAGGATGTGCGCCGCATCGTGGGAGAGGAGCATCTCTGGCCCACGGACAACGCCTTCTGGAGCCGTCACTGCACCAAGTCCTCTTACATGAACAATACGGAGGTAATGCTGGACGTGATTGCCGGAGAGTATGGTGAGGCTACCGGTTTTGAAGACTTCGTGCGCAAGGCCCAGGCCGTGGACTACGACGGCACCCGCGCCATGTTCGAGGCCTTCCGCTGCCACATAGACCACGCCACCGGCATTGTGCAGTGGATGCTCAACAGCGCCTGGCCGGCTCTCTACTGGCAGCTGTACAGCTGGTACCTGAACCCTACGGCCGGCTATTACGGTACGCAGAAGGCCTGCGCCCCTTACCAGCTCATCTACAACTATGGAGAGCACGCCGTGTATGCGGTGAACGACACCCAGCCGGAGGAGCGCTTCGATGCCACCCTCCGCATCTACGACGCCCAGTCCGAGCTTATCCGCAAGGATGAGAAGCCCGTATTCTTTGCTCCCCGCACCCCCGTGAAGGTGTTCGAGGGCATCGAAGGCCCCTGCTTCGTGGACCTGGAGCTCAAGAAAGGCAAGGAAGTGGTGGCCCGCAACTTCTACTGCGTGGCACAGAATGACAATGAGTACGACTGGGCCGCCGGCAATTGGTTCATCACGCCTATCAAGAAGTACGCAGACTTGAGCTTCGTGACGGCCCTGCCCCAGGCCAAGCTGGAATTCCAGGCCACGAAGGCCGATGACGGCTTCCGGCTCACCCTCACCAACCATTCGCAGGTGATTGCCTACCAGAACATCCTCAAGGCGCTGGACGAAAAAGGACAGCTGATTCCAGCTGCCCTTTGGTCCGATAATTTCTTTGCCTTGGTCCCGGGAGAGAGCCGCACCGTCCTTTGCCGTCTGCCCGAAGGGGTGAAAGACGTGGACTGGGGCTACTCCGGCTGGAACGGCGTGCTTTAGTCCAAACCTCCGTTGAGTGCATAATCGGCCTTTACCTCCTCGTAGAAGGCAGCCTTGGCCGTATCCATATAGGGAGCGAGCCAGAGGAAGCCGATGCCGCAGGTGATGCAGCACAGCAGGAACCAGCCGATGAAGCTCAGGTACAGCCAGAAGAGGTCGAACTTGTGGTTCTTCATCATCATGCGGCTGCGATGGATGGCCTCGGAGGCGCCCAGTTCCGGATTCTCGTCCAGGATGTAGGGAGTCATGGAATAGGAGAAGGCCTTGATGATGCCGGGGATGATGAAAAGGAGGCTCCACAGGAAGGTGAGGATGCCCACCAGCAGCATGCCGCCAATCTTCTTCCAATAGTTGGAGAAGTTGAAGAGGTTACCCACCATGTTGTTGTCTCCGTTCACCAGGAGTTTGCGAAAGATATTCAGGAAAGCCACTTCCAGAGGAAGGAGCAGGAAGATTTCCAACAGGAAGGTGAGGCTGGAAACGCCGTTGGCCGTCTTCTGGGCAGCCATGAATTCCGGGTCCTGAGCCATTTCCATGGCGTCGGAGAGGGAAGAGAAGGACGTGGGGGCCATGGTGTCCTGCATCATGATGGACGCATACCCCATGGGGCCCACGATGGCCATGGCAATGAACAGATACACCAGGACGGCCAGGATGGCTTTACCCCAGTTTCCACGAAGGGCATTGAGGGCGGAGTCTTTGAAGTAAGTATTCGTTTTCATCTTTTTGATAGTTTATCTTGACAAATTTACACATTTTTCAGATATTTGTACAAACTAAACTACAAAGTCATGACATGGATTATTATTCTGGCCGTTGCGGCCGTCCTTGTTCTCTGGGTCATCTCCGTCCAGAACAAGCTTGTGAAGAGCGATGAAATCTGCAACAACGCCCTCAAGCAGATTAATGTTCAGCAGATCAGCCGTTTCGACGCCTTGCAGGCCCTGATCAAACTCACCCGCGAGTATGCCGGCTATGAGGCCGATACCCTCCAGAAGATCGTTGACGCCCGCAAGATCACCTCTTCTCCCGCTCCCACGGCGGCTGAGATCAATGCCAACGAGGAGGCCCTGAAGGAAATATCGGCCAAACTCATTGCCGTGGCCGAGGCCTATCCGGACCTCAAGGCCAACCAGAACTACCAGCAGACCATGCAGAGCATAGAGAAGTACGAGGAGAATGTGCGCCTGTCCCGCATGACGTTCAACGACACCGTCACCCGCTTCAACCAGCAGGTGCGCGTGTTCCCCGCCTCCCTCATCGCCGGCATGCTGGGCTTCGCCAAGAGGGATTATCTGGCCGATGACGTCACGAAAAAAGATTACCCGACGATCTAGTGAAAAAGTTATTCTCTATCGTTATATGGCTGTGCCTGGGCCTGTGGGCCCAGGCACAGTCTATCCGTTCCATTTCCAATCTGGATATCCGGGTGGAGGTGGAGAAGGACGGAAGCGCCTGGATAACCCAGACCTGGGATGCAGAGGCCGGCAGTTCCGGAACGGAGTTTTATATCCCCGTGGGAAACCTGGGGCCCATGACCGTGAGCCGCCTCTCCGTACAAGAGAACGGCCAGGTCTTCGAGAGCCTGGGAAACAACTGGGATGTGGACCGTTCCCGCAGCTGGAAAACCGGCAAATGCGGCATTGTTCCCAAGAGCAACGGCGTGGAACTGTGCTGGGGCCTGGGAGAAAGCGGTCCGCACCGGTGGAAAGCCCGCTTCTATGTCACAGGCCTGGTGCAGGCCTACGACGACGCGGACGCCTTCAACTTCCAGTTTGTGAACCGGGGCATGGACCCGGCTCCGGAGCATGTACGCGTAACCATTGTTCCGGCCTTTGACTGCCCGGAATGGACCTATGACAACACCCGCGTCTGGGGCTTTGGCTTCTACGGAGACATCAATGTAGTGAACGGCGCCGTGGTGGAGGAAAGCTCCGAGAGCCTGGGCTACAGCAGCTCCGTCATCGCCCTGGTCAAGTTTGAAAAAGGCCTCTTTGAGCCCGCCGTAACGGCTGGCGGTCCCTTCCAGGACATGCTGGACCGCGCTCTGGACGGCAGCGCCTACGGGGAGGACGACGGCATGCCCACCTGGTTTGCCATCCTTTTCGGCCTCCTTTTCTGCGGCAGCATCTTCTGCCTCCTGTGGGTGGCGGTGGCATCGGCCCGGGGATACAAATGGAAAAAATCCATCTTCGGCAAGAAGAAGATTGAAGGCTGGTACCGCGAGGCCCCGCTGGAGGGAAACCTGCTGGCAGCGGAATACCTGCTGGTCAAGGGAAAACGCTTTGAAGTGTCGGCCCCGGCGCAGAACATCATCGGCGCCATGTTCCTCCGCTGGATCATGGACGGAAAGCTGGCCGTTCTGCCGGACCCGTCCAACGAAAAGCGCGTGAACCTGGAATTCAAGGCCGACAGCGTCTCCGATGACGACGTAATTGAAGACCTCTACCAGATGGCCCGCAGCGCCGCCGGAGACAACCGCCTGCTGGAGAAGAACGAGTTTGAGAAGTGGAGCACCAAGAACTACAAGAAAATGAGCGCCTGGCCGGACCGCGCCGTTGCCCGCGGCAAAACCTGGTTCCGCAATAAGGGCTACTTCAAGACGGAAGGTGTGTGCACGGAAGAAGGGGCCCGCGAGGCCTGTCATGTGGTGGAATTCAAGAACTTCCTCAAAGACTTCACCCTCTCCGATCAGCGCGGAGCCACGGAAGTGGGGCTCTGGAAAGACTACCTGGTATATGCCCAGCTGTTCGGCATTGCCGACAAGGTGGCCGCCCAGTTCAAGAAGCTCTATCCGGCCGAATTCTCCCAGCTGGCCCAGGAAACGGGCATGGACACCCGCACGCTCATCTACACCATGAACTGGACCAACTCCATGAGCACCAAGGCCTTCACCAACGCGGCGCAGAAGGCCGGCAGCATCAGCGGCACCGGCGGCCACACCTCCTTCGGCGGCGGTGGCGGTTTCTCCGGCGGCGGTTTCGGCGGCGGCGGCCGCTAATTATCCCTCGATGGTCTTGAAAAGTCCGAATAGACTCAGTCAAAATAATTCAGGCTGTGTAGCATACCGAACATTTGGTCCAGATAGGCCGGCGTAGTGGGGCTCCAGTGGAAGCCCAGACGCATGAGAATCTGAAGGCTGTAGCGCGTGGACGGCCAGTTAATCACCTGAGGTTCCTTGTCCGGAGCCTGGTTATAGGCCACCAGGGTGGACAACGCCGGCGCCTGGGCCGGGTCATTCATGGCCTGGGCCAGCGTGGCGTTGAATTCCTCCAGTTCTACATATTGTAGCGGGTTCTCCCCTACCAGCGAGAGCCTGCCCAGCACATCCTCCATGGGAATGAGGTGATTGTTGGACAGGTGCAGCACGCAGGTCTCACGCGGAGTTGTGCTTAGCAGAACCACGGCACGGGCCGCCTCGTCAATGGGAGAGAATTCCATCCTGGCGGTAAGCGAGGCATAAGGCACCATCCCCAGCCGTTTGCAGGCCTTAAGGCGTCCCATGGCGGCATTGCCGTCCAGATTCATCTGGAACTCGCCGTCGGATGCGCGCGGCGAGAGGTTCCCGGCCCGAAGAATCTTGGCATTGATGGTCCCGCCCACCATGTGTTCCAGGATGTGGCGCTCTGCCAGGAACTTGGAATGCACATACTGGTTGCCCGTTTTCTGGCCAAAGTACAGTTCCTTTTCATCGAACACCACCGGCTGCATGCCCGGCGTAGACCCGCCCACGCTCTCTGTGGAAATGTGCACCAGACGGGCGTGGCGCTGCTCACAGAAGGCCACGATGTTCTTGACTCCGCCATAGTTCACGTCCTCGATGTCCGTGCCCTTGGAGAAATGCTTCACATTGGCAGCACTGTTGATAACCAGGTCTATGGGAGTGCCGGAATCCAGAATGGACTGGAACACTTCCGGCTGGGTGATGTCACCCTGGATAATGCGCACGCGCCCACCCAACAGCGGGAAAAAGTCCTCCTTGAAGTAATACACCAGCATTTCCTTGAGCCAACCCGTGGTGGAGCCTGCCTTGCGGGAACGGATGAGGCACCAGACAATGGTGTCGTCCGGCGTATTGATGAGCAGCTCCCGCAAGATGTGGATACCCAGGAAGCCGGTAACGCCCGTTAGCAGGATGTTCTTGCCCAGTGGCTGCCTTTCACCCTTCAAGAAGGCTTCCAGCGTGTTGCCGGCCAGGAGGTTATGGATGGCGGTATAATCATATTCCTTTATGCTCACCTCTGTCTGGACCTCGCTTCCGCTCAGGAAGGCCGCCAGGCTGCGCGCCGTGGGATGCGAAAAAACGTCCGCATAGGCAAACGTGAGCCCGGCCTTCTGGGCCGCCACCAGCACATTGGTAACCACCAGCGACGTACCGCCCAAGTCAAAGAAATTGTCCGTGGCACCCACCTGGTCCATTTCCAGCACCGAGGCGAAAATGTCGCACAGCGTCTTCTCCAGGGGCGTTTCCGGCGCCACATATTCCGTCACGGACCTAAGCGCCGGGGCCGGCAGGGCCCTGCGGTCCACCTTCTGGTTCACGTTGAGCGGAATGCGGTCTATCTGGTTGAAACTCTCCGGCACCATGTACGGCGGTTTGCGCTCGCGGATGAAAGCACCGGCCGCCTTGGCGTCCAAGGTGCCCTCCATCACTACGTAGGCGGCCAGGAACTTGCCGCCGGAAGGCTTGTCGAAGGCCTGCACGGTCACGTCCTTTACGCCCGGCATCTCTCGCAGCACGGCCTCCACCTCCTTGGTCTCGATGCGGAAACCGCGGATCTTCACCATGGAATCCCGCCGGCCCACAAATTCAATGTTTCCGTCGGGCCGATAGCGCACGATGTCGCCGGAGCGGTACGCCCGCATGCCCGGACAGAAAGGATTGTCAATGAAGCTCTCCGCCGTCTTCTCCGGCTGATTCAGGTAGCCCCTTCCCACGCCGGCACCGGCAATGATGAGCTCTCCGGGAGCACCCACCGGCAGGCGGCGGAACTGACGGTCTGTCACATACAAGCAATAATTGTCCAGCGGATGGCCGATGGGAATGTTCTCCTCCCGCGCCTTCACGTCGAAGATGGTGGAGAAAATGGTGCATTCCGTGGGGCCATAGCCGTTGTGGAAGGCATATTGGGGCGGATCCACAGACACCAGCTTCTCGCCGCCCACGGACAGGTGCTTCAGCGACGGGTTCTCCGGGAAATATTTCTCGAACATCACACCCACCTGCGTGGTTATGAAGCTGTGTGTGATGCCGTTATCGGCCATAAAACGGTCCAGGGCCACCATGTCGTGGCGCGTCTCCTCGGGGATAATGTACACCGTGGCTCCGGTGGTGAGGGCCGGATACATATCCATCATGCAGGCGTCGAAGCCATAGCTGGCATACGCCGCCACCTTGTGCTCCGGTTTCAGGTCATAATAGGCCCGATACCAGGCGCAGAAATTCACCAGGTTCCGGTGCTCCAGCATCACGCCCTTGGGGACGCCCGTGGAGCCGGAGGTATACAGCAGGACAAAGAGGCTGCCCGGAGCCGGGCCTTCCGGCACGGGGCCATCATTAAGCCACAGGATATCTTTCGTTTTCAGCACCGGGCCCTGGTAGTCCTTCAGGATATACAGGAGATCTTCGTCGGCGATGACAAGCTTGGCCCCCGCATCCTTGATCATGAAATTGAGCCGCTCCTCCGGATAGGAGGCGTCCAGGGGCTGGTAGGCGCAGCCGGCCTTCAGGATGCCCAGCGAGGCTGCAACCATCCACGCATCCCGGCCGATGAGCACCGACACCACATCCTCGCGGCCCAGGCCCTGGCTGGCAAGATACGAGGCCAGGCGGTCCGTGAGATGATTTACATCCGAGTACGTCCACGACACACCGTCTGCGGCCACGGCCACGTTGTCGGGCGCCACGGCCGCTTGTTTGCGGAAGAGCGTGACAATGGTATCGGCCCCATTGATTTCTCGCACATAATGATTGAAACCGTCCAGTTCCCCAAGCTGCGCATCGGAGATAAAGGGCACCTCCTCCATCTTGCTGTACTGTAGCAGGCCACGGGCCACGGAAGCAAGCGTCCTGGCCACATTCTGCATGAGGCCTTCACTGTAGAGTTTGTCGTCGTAAGCTACCACAAAGCGCTCCTTGCCTTCTTCGCCATCCACAAAAATGCTCACCGGGAACTTGGGATAACCGGTTTCCAGCACTTCGCTGCGCATGCCGGCATAACCTTCCACCACTCCCACCTCATAGGCAAGCATGATCTGGGGCTGGAAGCTGAAGTCTGCCGCCACCTGCGAGAAAGGATAGTTCTCGTGCTGCAGCGTCTCGGAAAAATCCGCGTGCACGGCCTTCAGATAGTCTTCCACGGGGCCGTTAATTACATTTCCGCACAGTGCCAGCGTATTCACAAACATGCCCATGGTGCCGGCGGTCTTCAGATTGCCGCGGCCGCTGGACACGGTGCACATGTACACCTTCCGTTTGCCGGTAAAGGCCGATACAGCCATATACGTGGCCGCCAGGAAGTAACTGGCAGGGGTGATGCCCAGCTGCTTGCAGCGCTCTGCAACACCGGGCGCCTGCACCTCCTCCGCCACATACATTTCCTTGCCCTTCCCCTCGTGGGCGGGCATGTCGGACAGAATCTCGGAGACCTCCTCGAAGCCGCTCAGCCGCCGGGCAAAGAAAGCCTTGTCCTGCTCGTAAGACTCGGAGCCCGCTTCCGCCTTTTGGGAGGCGGCATACTGGGCATAGGTAAAGGTCTCCGCTTCCAGCTCCATACCCTGAAGGGCGGCGGACAGTTGCTTGCCGAAGATGTCGTAGGAGGCACCGTCAAACACCAGATGGTGGAAATCGGTGGCCAGCACCACACCATCCGGTGTATCCAACACCTTCACCCGGTACAGCGGGCCCTCGGACAACTTGAACGGTTCCACAAAAGTTTCCCGGAAGCTTTCCGCCACTACGGGCCCGTCCGTTTTCTCCAGGCTCACCTGCGGCTCCGCTTCCACGGGGACCGCGTACACCTTGCCGTCCATCTGCCGGAACACGGTATTCAGGCTGGGATGGGCCTTGAGCACAGCCAGAGCGGCATCGCGCACGGCTTCCGGCGTCACGTCCCCGTTAAACCGCCACAGCATGGGGATGTTGTACAGCGTCTCGTGCGGGGCTTTCATGCAGTCGTAATACACGCCCTCCTGCTGGAAGGTGAGTTCCTGCGGTCCCGTGACGGCCGGTGCCGCTTCCTGCGCTCTCCGTTCGCCGGACAGGAGCACCTTAAGCACCTCATTCTCTATGCTTTGCAAAGTGGCCGTGCGGGCAAAGCTGCCCATATCCACCTGCACTCCATATTTCTTGTACAGCTCCGTGGCGATACGCAGGGCGTTCAAGGAACTGAGGCCGTAGTACATGAGCGGCTCCGTAAGGCCGAAGCCGTCCATATGGGCCGTCTCCCGGATGATGCCGGCAATTTCCTCCTCCAGGAGGTTCAGCGGGGCATTTTCCGCCGGTTTTTGAGCATTCTGCCGCTGCGGCTTGGGCAAGGCCTTCTTGTCCACCTTCTGGTTCACGTTCAGCGGAATGGCATCTATCTGCATGGTGATGGCGGGCACCATGTACGGCGGTTTGCTCTCCGCAATGAAGGCGTTGAGCTTGTCGATATCCACCGGAGCATCGGCCACAACATACGCCGCCAGGAACTTGCCGCCGCCCTCGGACTCGTCAAAGGCCTGCACGGTGACGTCCTTGATGCCCTCGAACTCGCGGATGACGGTCTCCACTTCCTTGAGCTCGATGCGGAAACCACGGATTTTCACCTGGGAATCCTTGCGGCCGATGTATTCAATATCACCGTCGGCCCGGTAACGGACCACATCGCCGGTGCGGTACAGGCGTCGGTAGGCCTTGTCGGCCTCATAGGGATTGCTGGCAAAAGCCTCCGCCGTCTTGTCCGGGCGGCCCAGGTAACCGTCTCCCACCTGCTCGCCGGCTTCCAGGAGCTCACCGCAAGCACCCACGGGGAGCCGCTGGCCGCCCTTGGCCACCACATAGGCATGCATGCCGGGAAGGGGCTTGCCGATGGGAACCGACGCCTCCGGCTGCACCTCCTTGAAAATGGTGTAGCACAGGCTCTCGGTGGGGCCGTAGCAGTTGAAGAGACGGTACTGGGGAAGCGGGAAAGTGGAGAGTTTTTCTCCGCCGGTATAGAGCACCTGCAGGCCTTTGCACTGCGGGAAATTGATGGCGAACTGGGTGGCCACCTGGGTGGTCATAAAGGCATGCGTGATGCCGTTTTCCTCAAAATATTGATGCAGTGCAGGCAGGTCCAGGCGGATTTCCTCCGGCACAATGTAGAGCGCGGCACCGGCCGCCAGGGCGCCAAAAAGGTCGCCTACAAAAGCGTCGAAGCCAAAGCTGGCGTAGGCCGTCAGGCGGGAATGATTGTTCAGACCCACGTTGGCAGCATGGCGCTGGGAAAAAAGACTCACGGTGCGGTGCGGCAACATGCAGCCTTTGGGCATGCCGGTAGTGCCGGAGGTGTACAGCAGGACAAAGAGGTCATCGGCCTTGGGCGTGGCCATGGGCTGGCCCTCCGGCAGCGTATCGATGGCCTTGGTGGCCAGGCGCGGGCCTTCGAAGCCTTCCACGTCCAGGCCTTCGTCATGGATGAGGAGGGCGCTGGCGGCGTCTTTCACCATGAACTGGAGACGGTCCATCGGATAG
The DNA here is from genome assembly GCA_017480345.1 of Bacteroidales bacterium. Classification (GTDB taxonomy): domain Bacteria; phylum Bacteroidota; class Bacteroidia; order Bacteroidales; family UBA932; genus Cryptobacteroides. Next base: position 40,548 of record JAFVAU010000013.1, on the reverse strand, counting down.
GACGGATCCAGCGGCTGGTAGGCGCAACCGGCCTTGAGGACGCCCAGCGGGGCTATCATGTTGTAGGCGTTCCGGCCCAGCATGATGGAAACCACCTTGCCGGTGCCCACGTTTTTCTCAATATAGGCAGCCAGGCGGTCCGACAAGGCGTCCACCTGCCCGTAGGTGAGCCGCTGGTCCTTGTACACCAGCGCCGTGGATGCAGGGTCCTGCTGTTTGAAAAGGTCCAAGACGGTTTTGCCGGCCTTGATGCCGTCCTCCGCCGGCTGGAAACTGTCCAGTTCCCCAAGCTGCGCGGCGCTGGCGTACTGGAGGTCCCTCACGGTCTCCGCTTTTGCCATGGACAGCACCGTGGCGGTGAAACTTTCCGCGAAACTGCGCAGGAGCGCCTCGCTGTATCGGCCGCTGCGGTACCAGAAACGCATCTTGTAGGGGCCTTCCGCGGCGGTGAAAAGCTCGATGGACAGGCCGATGCCGGGAGGGTTGGTACGCAGGTCCTCCCCTTCTATTTGCTGCTCTCCCAGCGTCAGTATGGGGCGGTCGCCCACGAAGTTGCCCTGGAATCCGAAGTTGATGCCGTTGGTGAGACCCAGGTCTCGGGCGCAATCGGCAAAGGAATAGAAGCCGCGGGAACGGATGCCCAGGGTTTGGTCCTTGAGGGCGTCCAGGATGTCCTTGAGCGGCTTTTCCGCCTGCGCGTCCACATAAACAGGGATGGTGTGCACTTGCATGCCGATGCCGCCGGACAGCCCCCTGCGGCCGTTCCAGATGCTGGTAAAGGCGGCTTTATCGTCCGCATTCCAGGCAGCCAGGGTGAGGCCGAAGGCGGTGGTGAAGAGGATGCTGTCGGCATACCTGTACTGGTCCAGTACGGCCTGCATGGCGTGTTTGGTGAGGGTCAAATCCACCATCAGTTCCTTGTACGGCCCCTCTTCCCCTTCCATGTCCGGGATTACGCGGGACTCGGTCTCTGCCCCGGGGCCGAAGGTCCTGGCATACCACTCCTGCGCCTCCCGGAAGGCATCGGAGTTGCGCTGTTCCTGCTCTTTCAAGGCCACATCGGCACCGCTAAACGTTTCTTTTTCCAGCGTTTCCCCACCGAAGGCTTTGTCCAAGTCTTGAAGGAAAAGGTAGGTGGACGCACCGTCAAAGAGGATGTGGTGGGCGTCAAAGTAAAAAAAGTTACCTTCCGGAGTCCGGTAAAGTTCCATGCGGACAAGAAGACCGCCGTTCTGCGGGTCCAAGGACATGGCCCGGGCCAGTTTGCTCCTATCCAGCGTAGTGAGAACGGGGACCTCCGGCCGGGGCTGGTCCGGAGTGTCCATGCAGGGTTCCCCCTCATGAAGGACCAGGCGCGAGAGCATGTACGGATGGGCCAGCTGAACAGCCTCCAAGGCCTGTTTAAGCCGGTTCAGGTCCACACTGTCCGGCAATTTGAACAGCGAGGCAAGCTGATAGTTTCCGTCATTTTCCGTGAGACCTTGACTGGCAAGGTAAATGCTGAGCTGCGCTTGAGATAGGGGAGAAATCATGGTTTCAATTGTTTACTCAAACGCAAATATACAAAATGTTGGTTATGTGGACAAAAAGTAGGATGACGGGCAACCGTCGGACGCTGATTATCCCTCGATGGTCTTGGCTATCTTCTCGATGTTCAGGCTTCGGGCCGATGCATCGATGATATCCTTGTACACGCCACCCTTGCGGTAAATCTCGTCGGGATTGCCGGACTCTTCCACGCGGCCCTTCTTGAGGGCGTAAATCATCTCGCTGTCAATGATCTGCGAGATGCTGTGGGAGATGATAATCACCGTGCGGTCCTTCTTGATTTCGTCGATGGCGCTCTTAATCTGCTCGGTGGCGATGGCGTCCAGCGAGGCCGTGGGCTCGTCCAGGAAGATGATGGGCGGGTTCTTAAGGAACATGCGGGCGATGGCGATGCGCTGCTGCTGGCCGCCGGACAGGTCTGAGGCCTTGTTTTGGAACTGGTGCGGCAGGGCCATCACCTGGTCGTAGATATAGGCCTTGCGGGCGGCCTCCACCACCTCCTCGTGCGTGGCATCGGGCTTCCCGTAAAGGATGTTCTCCTCAATGGTGCCGTCAAAGATATGGTTCTTCTGCAGCACCAGGCCGATATGGTCCCGCAGGTAATGGGTGTCATATTCGCTCAAATCCACCCCGTCCAGGGTGATAGTACCCTTCTGGGGCACATAGAACTTGTCCAGGAGGTTCACGATGGTGCTCTTCCCCGCCCCGGACAGGCCCACCAGGGCCGTTATCTTGCCGGGGTCTATCACCATGTCCACGTCAAAGAGCGCCTGCGTGCCGTTGGGGTAGGTGAAATCCACCCCCTTAAGCTCAAATCGGCCCTGAATCTTTTGGGGCCGATAACTGCCGGACGGCTCCACCTCATCCTCCGAATCCAGGATGTCGAAGAAGCCCTCGGCATAAATGAGGGCGTCGTTGACGTCGTCGAAGATGCGCTGGAGCTGGGTGATGGGGGCAATCACGTTGGAAAAGAGCATCACGTGGTACATGATTTTACCGATGGTCATGCCCGGGTACTCGATGAGCACCAGGTGGGCGGTGAGGATAATGACCAGCACCGTTCCCACCTGCTTCACGAAGCTCTTGACGCCGTTGTAGTAGAAGCTCACGCGGCGGGTCTTCACCTGATTCTGCGTCACCTGGTTCTGGAGGTCCAGCTGCTTGCGCGCCTCGATGCCCTCCCGGTTGAAGGACTTGATGACGTTGATGGAGTCGATGATGTTCTTGATGCCCTGGCTCTTGGTTTCCAGGTGGTGGCGCATCTCCCGCCTCCAACCCTTCAGGCGGCGGGCCTGGCGGACGGTGATCCAGAAATACACCGGCACGATGCCCAGGGCCACCAGTCCCACATACACATTGGCCGCAAACATGAGGATGAGGGCCAGCAGGGCGCTGGTGAACAGGGGCAGCAGGTCTATGAAGAAGTTCTGCACCGTCCTGGACAGGCTGCTTACGCCCTGGTCTATACGGGCCTGCACCTTCCCGGTGGCGTTGTCGTCCTCCGAGAAAAAGGCCATGCGGAAGGTGAGCACCTTCTCAATCACCGCCTGCGACAGGTCCCGGGAGACGAAGATGCGCATGCGCTCCCCATAATAGTTCTGCGCAAAGGTGATAAGGGCCGACAAGACCTCCTTCCCCAGCAGCACCACAGAGATGATGGTGAGGATACGCGCCGCCTCATTCCAGCTGAAATCCGTGCCGATAAGGGCGTTGATGGCATCCACCGTCCGGTCCAGGACGATGGCGTTCACCTGCTGCATGAGAGATCCCACCAGCGTGAGGACAAGGGTAATGGCCACCAGCAGCCGGTACGGCTTCACAAAGGGCCTGATATTCTTGAAAAGTCCGAATAGATTCATGCCCAAAAATACAAAAACTTGGGCAAACAAAAAAAGTCTTTCACCAACCAGGCCATGAACAGCAGCCTTAAGGAACTTTGCCAGCTGGCCTTTCCAACGACATCAGCCCTTACACCATAACCCAATGGACCGGGCACTCTTCCCTTGCCGCCATGAAGCCGTACATGGCCATCTCCGACAAGGAGAAAAAGAATGCAATGAAAAAGTTTGATGAGGTGTAGGCGGAATGGATTCCTTTGATTATCTTTGACAAAATATGATTTGAGGCTATGGCAAAGAAGGAAACAGTAGTGGTATCCGACGAACCGGTTGCAGATAGCAACCAGTTGCCACAAGTATCGGCAGAGAATAAAATCTTTACTATCCGGGGCATCCAAGTTATTGTAGATAGAGATTTAGCTGAATTCTATGGCGTTGAGACAAAAAGACTTAACCAGCAGGCAAATCGTAATCGAAATCGTTTCCCACAACGGTTCCGATTTCAGTTATCAAAAGAGGAAAAGGATGAACTGGTTGCAAATTGCAACCGGTTCGAGCCTTTGAAGCACTCTTCTACCCGTCCATATGCCTATACAGAGCAGGGAGTACCTTTTCCACCGGTACCTGGATGATGGTGAGCCATTTGTCGGCATCCTCCTGGTTCCAGATACCGTCGATATAAACGGCGCGGGGAGCATCGACAATCTTGTAGCCCTCTTTCTCCAAGTAGGCGAAAAGTTCAACGTAGTTGTCGTACAATTTGTCATACGGGCCGAAGACCTTCAGGCAGGCCGCCAGCGGTACGGCCGGGATATCTTTGAACTTGATGAGAGCGGAGTCAGTGCCTTTCTTCGTGACCTTCTCGCGGTACTCGATGTCAATGTCTTGAGGCTTGTAGCCGCCATGCTCGATGGTGTAGCAGTAGCCGGGTTCCGGGCATTCGCAACCCAGACGGGCCATCTCTGGTCCGATCACCTCATAACAGAGGCGACCGAGGTCCTCGAAAGAAGGGATGATGGTTCGATGGCTGGCGACGGTGATGGCCGGAAGCGATTCAAAGTAAACTTTTTCCATTTTGTGCAATTTCTTTTGGGAAGCCACCACCGCCTTGAGCATCCGTTTCCGCTCCTTGAGCACCGCCAGCTCGTCTTCGCACTTTCTTATCTTCTCCTCCAGCGATTCCACCGTAGGGAAATGCTGCTCATCATCCCACAGATCCCGGATTTCTTCCAGCGAATAACCCATGCTTTTGAGTTTGGTGATGCTGAAGATCTTCTGTAACTGCCCCACGGAATAATAGCGATACCCGGTATCCCGGTCCACAATCTCCGGAGTGAGCAGGTCAATCTCCTCGTAATGCCTGAGTGCCCTCACGGTCACTCTGCCCAGGCGGGAAAACTCCCCGATTTTCAACTTGTTTTTACCCATAACAATTCGTGCACTTTTGTTATTCGCCAGCAAAGATAATACATGCCGTAGGGTACGAGTCAAGAGAAAAGTTAAAAAACTTGCTTCGTTCTGATGAAATGCCCTTCCTGAACGGCGGCAAACGTGGCCAGTGCAGCGACGATGGAAATCGGAATCATTGACCAAAACATGGTCGGCATCGTCAAGAAAAGCAGTAATCCGGTCAACTTGTTGGCCCATGTGTGAGGAAAACAGAATCGTTTACAGAGGACCCGGGCTGATATCTGGTTCACCATCTTGATGATGACAATCATCCCGGCCCAGATCCATAGCCATACAGGAATCTTCAGTGCCGGAAACAAGCGGATGGCGCAGCAGGCCACGAATACGATGTCGGCCACACTATCCAAGACGGCTCCCGTTTTGCTTTCTGCTTGGAGTTTCCTGGCCAGAGGGCCGTCAACCATATCACTGATGCCACACAACGCATAGAGCGCCCAGAACATCCATCCGGCAACATCGCAAAACAGCAGGCCGATAGAGCCTGCTACCCTTAGTGATGATATGGCATTCGGCAAATGCCTCATATCACTTCAATGTAGAAACTCACCGGCCTGAAGCCGTCGTTGCAGCTGATCATGGCGCTCAGTGGATTCTTCATCCAGCCGTCGTAGAAGTTTCCTTCACCACGGGCCAGAGCCTCCACAAATTCCTTCATAGAGCCCCAGGCCGAAGGACACATCCCTTCAGGACACCTGCCGTCAACTGAAATCCACTCCTGCCCCTCAGTCACATCGCAGGCGTGTTCGATAGGGTTCTCATATTTTGCCATCAAATCCGGATACGAAGCCTTCCTGATGGCCGTGATTCTGATTTTCATTGGAAGTGCGATATATCTAACTTTCAAAGGTAATCATTATTATCCAAATCATTCACCACTTTATTCCATGGTATTTCCGATTCGGCAGTATTATTCTTATCTCTGTTACTTACCAAACAAGTTTAGCGCTATGGCAGATTATCCCCAGATTGACCTCACGGCCTGGCATCCGACAGGGCAGGGCGGAAACGGAACAACATATGAGAATCCGGAGCGGCCGGACGTGATACTCAAGGTGAACAAATCCGGCCTCAACACCTTTGAGGCGGTGAAGAAAGAGTTCGACGTCAGGAAGATAATCGTCATGGCCGCCTTCAACGAAAAGGCAAGGAAAGTGGCAGCGTCAATGTATCCCACCCTTGTTTTCGACCACGAATGCCAGGCACGGTTCTCCGCATTTTTCAGGGAAATCCTTGCCACGGAAAAAGGCGCCGTCCTATACCACTGTACCCAGGGGAAGGACCGAACGGGGATAGCATCGGCCCTGATTCTTGCGGCGCTGGGGGCCTCCAGTGAAACAATTGTGGCCGATATCCAAGCCCTGAGGCACCGCTATTGTACTTGTAGATCGCCCAATACTGCGTTGCGTGGAACTACATGTCCTTTTTAGAGGGCGTCGTATGCGTCGATAGCCTTGGACAGGCGCCCGTACACGTCGGAGAGGCTGTACAAACCATCGGCATTTGCCTTGAGCCCCTTAAGCGGGATCCTCACTCCTGCGGGAGGGTTGGAATAGGAGAGGGAAGCCTCTGAGCGAAGTTGGGACGCCGTTGCATAGACAAGCAGAATGTCGGCGTACCTGGCGCCGTCTTTGCCGGTGAAGGTTTCGAATACCAGCTTGCAGCCAATCGGCGTGCGCTTCTCGATGGAACCTGGAAGGTCCACCTCCTCCGCTTCAAGTGCGGCGAGGACGCTCCCCACATTTGAGTCATGACCGCAAAGGAAAGTGAAGATGCGCTTTTCTTTCTGCATCTCGCTGAGGATTTCCTGCAGAAGAGGATGCGCAACGTTAACCGACACGGACGGGGCGGTGAAAAGGACGTCTCCATACCACTCCTTCACGGATGAAATCTGAACCCAGTCGTCGAAACTGAGGTTGTGGCCGAACGATGCTTTGTAGTCGTCGGTTTCCTCGTAATACTGAAGGGAGAGGGCGTCAGACACAGTGCAGGCCATCTTCAGGCCTCCGCTCATAGAGGGCTCCGCGTTCATTTTGAAGGAAACCTTGGAGGGGAACTGACTGAAGGAGGTGGTGTCCGGATATGCCGGGGAGTTGGTAATGTCGATGACGCGTTCCAACAGGGCAAAAGAGCTTGCGATGGGAGTGTTGATGTCTCCGAATCTCTCAGCTATCTCGCCCTGGGCCTTGGTAACGAAACTGTCGGACAGCTTGGTAATCTGGGGAGTGAATACGGGGTCCATAGTGTCGAACGCCACTTTCATCTCCACCTCGGCATTCTGGCCGGGAAGAAGGGCATCGGCAAAACTCCTTGCCGTTGTCTGGCAGCGCTGTTTTGCATTGGCATAGAAACGGAAGGTTCCGCTGCCCGGAGAATACCTGGATATGAAATCCTTTTTCTGAAGCCATTCTTTGAAGAATGTGCCCATTTTTGCCTCCAGCCTGTCGCCTTTGGCGGTGAGGTGACTGGGCTGTCCTTCCCACTGGAACCACTGATAATTGCTGTTGGTGAGCCTGGTAAGAACAGAGTTCTTGCTCACAAGCGGGGAGCGGATGTTGTGGCGGCTCAGGACCACAATCTGATCCAGGGTATAATTCTGCTGGAATCCGTCGGCTCTGGATATCCACTCTGTCTGAGGTGCCGGCGGCTGCGGAACATTGTCCGGACGGCAGGCAAATACCACCAAGGCCAGCAGGCCTAAGAAGTAAAATTTTACGTTTTTAAGATTCATCTTTTAACCAATAAAAAACCATAATTCATAACTATCCTTGCCGCCTCGGGCGTTTGGCTACCCGTTTGGACATGCCTATTGCCCCGGTAGGGCATACCAGGCGGCGGTGCAGGGCGCATCCTCGCAAATTAGACAGCGAGAGGCTTCCTGCATGAGACGGATCTTGTTCATGACGCAATAATCGTTATGACAACAAAAGTAGTAAAAATCTGCCGATTATTAAAAGTGTACGGGATTCTTTCCTTATCTTTGCATTGATATGGCGCCGCAAACAGTACACCCGAAAGCTCACTGGAGTCCGGAAGCGGATTATTCATCTGCATCCTTCTTCATCCGGAGGATGGATACTTTGGGTTATGTCAAACCCGCCGAAGCACCCGAGGCGCGTCTTCCATTCATCGGCTTCATCTATATAACATCGGGAGAAGTTCTCGTAGAAGTTGACGAAATGCCCTTTCTCTGCCAGCCGGGGCAGATTCTGTTAATACCGCAGCAAAGCCCATTCGCTATCCGCTTCTACCGGAATGCCGTTGGTTACACGGGCGGTTTTGCTCCTTCCATCCTGTCCGATACAAAGCCTCTTAGATTCCTCTCCGAGCCTCTCCACCAGGGGTTCTGGTTCGATGAGGGAGCCTTTATCGGCGAACTCTTCAATATGCTGGAAACCTCTTTTGAGAAAGGCGACCGGGTGTTCGTCGAGAAAGGCCTGGACCTTCTTTTGTCGCGCATCAAACCTGTACAGGAAGCCACATTCCCTGCAGCCGTGAGCCAGTTTCTCGAGTCGGTTTTCAATCCTAAGCAGATGCCGGGAACCATCTCATCCTATGCATCTGGAATAGGAATCAGCGAGAACTACCTGAGCCGATTGGTGAAGAAAGCAACGGGGCGCAGCGTGGGTGCCTGGATTGATATCGTCCGCATCCAGCGGGCTAAGCGCCTTCTGGCTGAAACCAGGGAGCCGGTCATTGACATTGCTGCCACTGTGGGCATAGAAGATCAGTCCTATTTTTCGCGACTGTTCAAGAAAGAGACTGGTCTGACGCCATCTGCTTTCCGAAAGAAGATGCAAGGATAATCCTAATTCCTTCCTGTCCCAGCCTAAAATATTCCGACTCTTATACCGAACTTTGCAGGGTGAAAAGCTCGGTATGAACAGGAATTGTCTCTATTATATTGCTGCTGCCCTCTGGGGTATTCCCGGTGTTATCATTACGGTCAAGGGAATAAGTGCATATCTGACGATGCCATCGCGGAAACTATGGTGGCTACTGCTCATCACAATCTTCGTCATGGTGAGTTTCTTCCTGATGTTCCGGAAGATTGTGGACAGGTATTCGGCACGCATTGCGGCCTGCCGTTTCATCTCAAACCGAAAACAAATATGAATATCAACGGAATCATCATAGGCGCCGCCGTGTTCCTGAGCATCGGCATCTGTCACCCGCTTGTCATCAAGATGGAATACAATTGGGGCAAGCGGAGTTGGTGGATCTGGCTGGTGGCAGGCCTGGCATTCTGCGTTCTGTCTCTCTTCGTTAAGAATGATATATTGTCAATCATCATCGGCGGTTTCGCTTTCTGCTGCCTGTGGGGCATCCATGAAATGTTCCTGCAGGAGAAACGAGTTCTGCGTGGCTGGTTTCCGGAGAATCCCAAGCGGCACGAGTATTACCAAACGCGCCGTAAAGAAATGGAAGGTAAGTTATGAAGAGACTGATTATCACGATACTCTGCCTGCTATTGACCACCATGGCAGTAGCTCAGGAAAAGAAACTCCTGCGAGGCTTCGACGGAGGCATGATGATACACACCGGCTTCCTGCAGGGCCATTTGGACGCAATTGGCTATGAAGCCAAAGGGATGCCGATGGGTATCGGCGGCGTCATCCGCCTGCATCTTGGAGAACACTTCCGCATCGGCAGCGAAGGCTACGTCTCCACGTTGAACCAGCGCGGCAACGGTAGCTATCTCAAATATGGCTGGGGCGGCCTCCTGGCCGATTACTACACGGTTATAGGTAGGTTTCAGCCCTATGCCGGCCTCACATTAGGCGGCGGTGCAATGACGACGCTCCTAATGATGGAGAAACCCGTATCGCCTTGGGCTCCTATTGATGACACCCATTACCATAAGCAAGGATTCATGGCCATCGACCCGTTCATCGGCTGCGATTTCATCGTTTCCGGACCGATGCACTTGACACTTAAAGTAGATTACCTCTGTGCCCTGAGCGAATCAAAACTCCTGCCTCACGGCCCACGAGTTTACTTCGGTTTCCTGTTCTACCATTGACATCGCCAAACGACATATTTATCGGTGTGATTGAAGCGGAAGCGCAGGGCGGCTCGGATGGAAGAGATTGCCGAGCACGAAGAAGATGTTGCTGAGAGCCACAAAGCCCCAGACGTACCAGCATTTCCATGTATATGCTCTGGATACCCGTGGGCACGGAGAACCGCCCGGCTCCATTGCCCTTCTGTTAAACTTTTATTATCGGCATAAATTTACTACTTTTGTCGTACAAACCTAGGTGCAGAGAACTAAGCTGCAAATCTAAGGTTTGCAGTTAAATATATCACAGATATGCATGTAGTAAAAAAAGCCGTGCTGCAGCTGATCGCCGGAGCCGCCATCGTTTCTGGTTTTGCCGGATGCTCGCCCAAAGCAGCGGGGACGGTGGAACTGAAATCGGAGGAAGACCTCTCCGGCCTTACCCTAAGCACAACGGCAGGCAATTATTTTGACACGAAATACTCCGGACGGGAAGACATCCGTCTATTCCGGGTGAACACCGAGGCCGACGGCATCCAGGCCGTGCGCCAGGGCTTGGCCGACATCCACGTAACGGACGAGGTGGCTTTTTCCCAAAGCGCCCGCAAAAGACTGGGCATCAAAATGGCCTTCCGGGGAGAAGAAAGTTTCGACGTCGCCTTCGCGGTCCGCAAAGGGAACCAGGCGCTGCTGGAGGAAATGAACCGCTTTATTGAAGCTTCCAAGGCCGACGGGTCGCTGGATTCCCTCATCAGCCATTGGCTCAACGGGACTCCCGCCCCTGCGATGCCCTCTACGGGAGAAGCCTCCCCTCAGGAGCCCCTCAGAGGCATTACCGCGATAAACATGGAGCCCGTATGCTTCCTTGGGGAAGGCGGTGAGTGGAGGGGTATGGATGCCGATCTCCTCAGGCGTTTCGCCATTTGGAGCGGAAGGAGTTTCGAGATGTCTTTCATGGACCTTGGGTCGGGCATCATCGCCCTGAATACCGGGCAGTGCGACGTTGTGAGCGCATGCCTGTATATAACGGAGGAGCGAAAGAAATCCGTGGACTTCACCATCCATTACTATTTATGCCGCGGCGGGTATTTCGTGCTTGACAAAGGAGCCTCTTCCGGAATGGGCCTTGGGGACCGCCTGAAGATGAATTTTGTCACCGAAGGCCGTTGGAAACTCATCGTGAACGGCCTTCTGGAAACCCTGAAGATCACCCTCTTTTCCATCCTGCTGGGAACCCTGCTGGGCATGGGTGTCTGCGCCATGCTCCGCAGCCGGCGCAGATGGGTCAGCAAGGCAGCGAACCTGTATGGCGCCTTCATCCAGGGCATACCCACTCTGGTTCTTCTCCTGATCATGTTCTATGTCGTATTTGCCAATGCCGGGATGGGCGGTTCGCTGGTCGCCATTATCACCTTTGCCCTTTGCTTTGCCTGGTCTTCGGGCAGTATCTTTGACAGTGCCATCTCCTCTGTCCCGGTAGGTCAGACGGAAGCCGGACTGAGCCTGGGCTTTACACCGCTGAGGACCTTCACCGGGATCGTGTTCCCCCAGGCCCTGACAAAAGGCCTGCCGCTGTTTACGGGAGAATGCGTGGCGCTCCTCAAGAGCACCTCCATCGTGGGATACATCGCCATCATGGACCTCACCAGGGCCAGCGATCTTATCCGCAGCCGCACCTTCGACGCCTTTGTCCCGCTGCTGATCGTCACCGTTGCCTACTTTGTACTGGCCTGGCTCCTTCGCCTTTTGTTAAACCTCCTCCTTTTAAAGAAGTAACATGATATCAATCAGACATTTAAGCAAAACTTTCACCAATCCCGACGGCGGCACCATAAGCCCCCTCAAGGACGTAAACTGTGACATTGAAAAGGGAGAGGTCATTAGCATCATCGGCCCTTCCGGCACTGGGAAAAGCACCCTTCTGAGGGCCATCAACATGCTGGAGCCTCCAACCGCAGGCCAAATCATCGTGGACGGCAAGGATGTCACGGCAGGACAGTATCCGCTTGACAAGCTCCGCATGAAGATGGGCATGGTGTTCCAGAGCTTCAACCTCTTTGAGCACAAGACCGTGCTGGAGAATGTCATTTATGCGCCCATGGAGCTGCTGAAACGATCCCGGAAGGAGGCAGAGGAAGAGGCACTGGAGCTGCTGGGAAAAGTGGGCATGGCCCAGAAGGCCGACGTGTACCCTTCCTCCCTTTCCGGCGGCCAGAAGCAGCGGGTGGCCATTGCCCGCTCGCTTGCCATGCACCCGGAAGTCATCCTCTTTGACGAACCCACATCGGCCCTTGACCCCACCATGGTCGGAGAGGTCCTCAGTGTCATACGCCGGCTGGCGAAGGAGGGAATGACCATGCTCATCGTCACCCACGAAATGCGCTTTGCCCGGGACGTGAGCACCCGTATTTTCTTTATGAACGAGGGCATCATCTATGAAGACGGCACGCCGGAGCAAATCTTCGAGCATCCTGCCCGCAGCGCCACCAAAGCCTTCGTGAACCGCATCCAGAAACTGGTGTATGAGATAGATTCCAATGCCTTTGATTTCCTTCAGATCCATACTGGAATCAACTGCTTCTGCATCAAGTACAATTTCCCGGAAAAATCCGCTCTTGCATATGACATTGTAAAGGAGATGCTCTTTGAGCACCTCAAAGACCTAAGGCCACTCACGCTGCGGTTCACCCATGCCGAACTGTCCGGGGTTACGGCCTTGGATTTCATGGCCGAGGGCCTTACGGAGTCCCCGCTTCCGGGCGGCAGTGCACTGGACGGCATAAGGGCAAAAGTAAAGGGAATCGTGGAAGAACCCACTTCCAGGGGCTTTCGCATCAAGGTTCTGTTATAACGACGTTTTCATCGCCTTAGCGGAAGGTTAACAAAGCCCCTACACGATGGACATAGCCAATAGTTTCCGGGACAATCTGCTGGTGGAAGACCGTTACAGGATGATCCTGGACGGATTGCAGGTAACGCTCCTGATTACCCTGTGCGCCGCCCTTCTGGGCACCCTGCTGGGCGGGGTGGTCTGCTGGGCGCGGATGAGCCGGAGAAAATGGCTGCAGCAGACGGCGAAAGCGTATATCAACCTGATGCGCGGAACGCCGGTGCTGGTGCTGCTCATGCTGATGTACTACGTATTCATGGCACCGCTGGAGGCGACGGGGATGGTGGTGGCCATCGTGACTTTCGGCTTGAACGTATCCGCATACGTGGGCGAGATGCTGCGCGTCGCTATCGGCAGCATTGACCGCGGACAGACGGAAGCGGGCCTGGCCCTGGGGCACTCGCCCCGGCAGACCTTCTCCAGGATTGTGCTTCCGCAAGTCGTCCGCGCCGCCCTGCCCGTCTATCAGGGCGAGCTGGTGACACTGCTCAAAGGGACGAGCATCGTGGGCTACATCGCCGTCATGGACATGACCCGCGCGGACGAGACCATGACGTGGGAGGTTCAATGTCCACACCCCATTCCCGATGGCATCTTCGAAGAAAGTCCGGACAAGCTGGCCGTGACCATCCTGCGCCATTTCTGCCGGGAACTGCGGATCAACGGAAATACCGTCAGCATCATGGTTGCATGTTGAATGTGTTCGCGGTGTCCTTGGGATCGACTTCCTGTTTCATCTGACTTACTCAATCACAAAACTTCGTGGATAGAAGTCACTGTAGAATCGGCCGTCGGTGGCGGTGAACTTCAAGACACAATAGTTCGGGTCGGTGACACCGCCGGGGTAGTACTGCTCATCGCCATCGCGCCAGATCATCTCTTTTGAGGCAGCATCCATCAGCACTTCCATCGTGCCGCGCAGCATCATGCCTTTGAAACCATCGGTGTCACAGAAATATATGCTCGCCTTGGGGTTGGCTTTGTAATGGGCCACGCGCAGGGAGAAGGTATTGGTGGTGAAATAGAACACTTTAATGCCCTCACGCACTCGCGGCGACAGCATCGCCTTGGTGCACGGATAGCCTTCCTCATCCACTGATGAGATGAAGGCAACGGGCAGTGTGTCGGCCATTTTGCCGATGAGTTCCTTTACACCGGCCAGCGCCGGGTTCTCAACAGGCAAAGCGTCTGCAATCGTCAGTTCCTTGCGCCAACGTTTCAGATGCGGGAAATACATCTTCATCTGGCCGATGTACTCTTCCTTCGTGATGGGCTTCGGCAGCCCTTTGTTCACCTCGCCCACGAATTGGGCGCAGTGCTCGATCATCTCATCCATCGTACACTCCTGCAAGAACTTCCCGTCCCTGTAGCAGTACATGCAGTATTCTTCGTTCTTGCTTCCATCGGCATTGGTGCCGAGGACTTCTTCTGTGAGCGGCATTCCGCAGCTCTGGCAAAACTTCATTTCCATATGATACTTTATTTGCGTTTCAAATATAGGAAAAATATTACATTCTGGCCTTGCTGTCAGCTCCTGCACCGGTGCCGCGGTACTTGCTCTGGGCGGTGTTGAAGCTGTAACGGACGGAGAGTTTAACTTTCTGCGTATCCAGCAGGTTGGTCTGCATGATGGTATGGCTGCCGAAGTCGGAATAGGGGCTGAAAAATGCATTGCGCGTAAGGTCCTCTCCTTCAAGGCGCAAAACAAGCGAACCGTCACGGAGCAGCGTTTTCTGCACGGCCACACTGAGGTTGACAAACCAGTTGGTCATATACAGGTTCCGGGAATAGCCGGGACTCATAAACACGCCTCCCAGTTCAAACTGCCATCCGCCCTTCACGGTGAAGGTGTTGAAGAGCTGGGCAAAGAAGATGGGCTTATTGTTGAACGTAGTTACGCGAATGCCGGATGCTTCACGGGGATCCGGGGCATTTATCGTGAACCACTGAGGAAGAATACCCAATGTATAATTGATATTCCAGGGGCCTACGGTAGGGGTCAGGTTCACATATGCCGCCATCATGCGGAAAGGCGTTTCAATGTTTCGGGGCTTCACCAGCACTACGCCATCGGCACCGTAAGGAGCCGACCAGGTGACGATGGCATCGTTAATTCTGGAATAGTTTACCATTACCGTGACGAACTTCCACACTGCGGTAAGGCCGATATTATGGGACAGCTCCGGCTGCAACTGGGAATTGCCGCTCTGCCAGATATATCGGCTGTTATAGCGTATTGCACTCGAAAGATTCCCATAATGAGGTCTGCTGGTTTTGGTGCTGTAATTCAGCATAACCTGGACAGGATTCTGAGTATTCTGGCCGATAACCCCCGCATAGGAAAAGTTTGGGAACCAGTTTACGTAGTCCCTTGTGATGTTGTTTGCGGGCGTTATGGCATCCTCATAGGCATAGTGGACATATTCGTAACGCACCCCGGCGCTGAACTGTCCCACCTTCGGCAAATAGCAGCCGTAGGAGGCGAATCCGGCGATATTGTCCTCTTTCACAGTTGCCTTCGATGCCGGAATAGCGATGCCATCGATCGAATAATTGTCCCTCCGGCGGGAGAAGGTCTCCTCCGTACCCGCCTGCAACTGGCCCTTCCAGATAGGATACGACAGCACCGCCTTGGCGGCGTACATGCGTCCGGCATTGGTGCTGCCGCTCTGGATGGCGGCGTTGTGCGTCATATCGCTCGTTTCCATCGATACGGATTTGGAGCTGTCATCCGTGCCGTAATAGTCCAGGTTGATGTCGATGCCCAGCTTGCCCGCGACGAGGCCGTTGTAATAGAGGTTGGCACCCAGGTTATATGGTGGCCATTCGCCCATCGTGTCATCCGACAATGTGGTGAGACGGTCGATCTGTGCCCCGTTCTCATAAACATTGTCATTCACCTCCGTATGCACGTTGTAAGTCAGGTGCCGGCCCCATTCCACCTTGCCGCCAAGGAAATGGTTATCGGCCATCTGCCAGTTCACGCCGGCGTTGCCATAGAGGGTACTGCCGAAGTACTCGTTCACGAGCGTCCCCTTGTTCTCGAAGAGCCAGTCCTCCCCGGCAGCGGTCCTGCCGAAGGTCTGTTTCTCCAGGTAGCTCTCCTGTCTGGAAGTATTTTTGGCATAATTGATTCCGCCGAAGAAGTCCAGTCCTCCGGTGCGGTAATTCACATTGAGGGCGCCGAAGGGATCATTGCCCTTGGCCCAGCGCAGGGACTGTGCATCGGAGGCGTTCAGGTTGAAGCCGAAGCCGTCGCCCTGGCGCCGGATGGTCTTGATTCGCACAACCGCCTGTACCGTGGCATCGTATTGTGCTCCCGGATTGGTTATTACCTCGACGCTCTGAATCTCATTGCTTTGCAACCGGTCCAGCTCCGATGCGTCACTCACGCGGCGTCCGTTGATATACACCATCGGCGAGCCCTTACCAATGACCTCCAGTCCGTTCTGACCCTTGAGAATACCCGGCGTCTTGGAGAGCACGTCATTGGCCGATCCCACATTCTCCAATACGGACCCCCGCACGTTGGTTTGCAGGCCCTCCCCCGTGAGTATTGTTTTGGGCATGACAGCGCTCGCCACAGCGCCTTCCAGCATTTGCGTATCATCGGAGAGGGTAATCACCGCGCCATCAACAGGAGCGAGATACACCGTCTTGTAGCCCAGCATGGCCACCATCATGATACCATCCGTTTCACTGGTCACAATATTAAAGGTACCGTCCTCCTGAGTCACTACACCGCACACCACAGTGGAATCGGCCTTGGAAAGTACGGCCACATTCGCATAAGCCACGGGCTCGCCGTTTTCGTCCACTACCTTGCCCCTCCAGTCGCCTTTGGCAAGGGCAGGAAGCGAGGCTACTGCGAGAATAAACAATACAATCAGTCGTTTCATCGTTTGTCCATATTTTTTCACCTGCAAAGTTAGTGTATATAGCGTTCCGAAATAAAAATCGACATGGACAATGATGTGGACAATTGCGCATTATTCCCGCAATCTGATTGGACATTCACGCTCTTTTGTTTATTTTTGTACCGAACTGAAACGGAACATCGATTATGGCAAGACCGGTTACTGTCACTAAAGAAAGAATACTTTCCGCAGCCCTGGACCTCGTCCGCTCCGGCGGGCCATCCGCCCTCACGGCCCGGAATCTCTGCACCGCCCTCGGCTGCGGCGCCAATGCCATTTTCTCCTCCTTCGGGAGCGTCGGTGGCGTACGGGAGACTGTCCGGAAAGAAGCTCGGGAACTGTACCGGAAGCGTGTAGGGACCGGATTTTCCCTCAATCCTCCGTTCAAAGGCTTCGGCATGGCCTTCATCTGGTTCGCCATGGACGAGCCCAGGCTCTTCGACCTCATCATGGAGGCTGAGCAGCAGCCCGCTTCCTTCCGGGACTATGTCGATTCATACATCGGCTTCAAGGCAGAGAGCCTTTCCGCCATAACGGGCACTTTCGGCCTGCAAGAAGAAGATGCCGAGATGCTTTATTATCAACTCATTCTGGTAGCCCTCGGTCTTGCATTAACCTGCACCAGCGGGAAAAGTCCGCTCACCATTCCGCAGGTGAGCGAAATCCTGGGCAAGAATGTCCGGGCCTTCCTGATGGTCATCCGTGCAGGAAACGACGAGCGGGAGGGATTCGTCCCGAACACAGGCGGAGGTCCTGGCGGCGAAGTCGATTCTTATGTGATGATGCATGCTCTCATCGGCCAGAATCACCTGCTGCAGGAACTCCGTGCCCGTCCCCGCTATATTCAGGATGAAGAATGGGCCGAATTGGAACGGATGCTCCGGAATTCATGCGACCTTACGCCCGAATCTCTCCGTCAGGCGCATCCAGGCCTGACAAAAGGCGATATCCGCGCCTACATTCTCTCGCACCTGCAATTCTCCGTATCTGAGCAAGCCATCCTGTTGGGGATCTCCCCTGCCTCTGTTACCAAAGCACGCCAGCGGCTTAAAGCAAAACTGTTGCCTTGATTCGGTTTCCGACTGACGGGTACAGTTGTTCTCCAGGCCCCAGCAGATTGTTGCGCCAAGGACAAGCAGAGAGCCTTTGGAGAAACGGAGCGCTTCGGCCGCTGGGCCTCCGGGTCATTTGGCATCATCAGTGCCGTACTCTTTAATAGCCGTATCGAAATTCTTCGCCCCACCTGTCTCCCCGAACAGTTTCCGGAGCAGGCGCACGCGGGTGTTGGTGATGGCCTGGGGTGTTGCAATGGTGAGATTGGCAATCTCAGAGGGGAGGAAATTATGTACAGTCAGCAAGCACACCTGTTGTTCCTTCATTTTCTTTGCGGTTTTCTTGTTGAACAATCTGTGCTGTTGTCCGGACGGAGCAAAAGTAGATGATTTTCCGTGAGAATCAAAGAAATTGATTACACAATATTACACCCATGCGGTGACGCACCTTATGGACGAAATGCACTTGTCAGTGAAGTTTAGCGACTTTTTTTGTATATATTCTTAATTAATAATAAGAAGAAACTGTTTTGAAATCATACAAAAATTTGTTAAGCATTATCTGGACACAGGCCAGCTGGACCATAGCCTCAGCTGTCTCCGCCAGAAACTCATAGTCAATGGTCAGCCGCCGGAAGTTCTCCAACCAGGAGAAGGTCCTTTCGACAATCCATCGTTTGGGAAGGACCTGGAATTTGCTGGGACATTCGTCAGGACGAAGCACTACTTCAACCACCCATCCGAACTTCCGGGCAACCCAGTCACCAAGGGAGCCTTGGTCTCCGCCATCCGCAAGTATTTTTCGAGCACTCGCACCAGGAATTTCGAGGCAGGTATCCTGACAGGTGTAGTCGGTGCGGAGTCGCTGGCCCGGGAGGTGGAATTTTGTATGTAATCTTGTATGTAGAAAAAGAAAATCGCTGAAACTCAAAGAGTTCCAGCGATTCTTGTGGAGGTAGTCAGATTCGAATTAAAATCACAAAACCCTCCAGAAACCCTTGTTTAAATGATTTCTATTGCGTATTTTTGCGGGCGGAGTTATTTAACCCCGCCTGTTTTTGGGATATTTTTGGGATACGATTTTAGTTCGGGAGGAACCGGAATATGAAAATTAAGCGCAATGCGTCGTTCAAGCTTTTTACCTATGGTAAAAACAAAGACAAGTACCAGATTCGTCTGCGAGTAACGTTCAACAGCCAGCGGCTGGATCTGGGCACCAACTGCCAGCTGAACAATTTGGAGGCGTGGGATGCCGGGAATGAATTGGTAAAGGCGGGTTATAAAGGCCCCAAAGGTGAAACGGCCACTACAATCAATGACGAACTTCGCAAATGCAAGGACACCATCGACATGGTCTTCCAATACTATGAGGTGAATGACAAGATTCCCACTCCTTCCGAAGTGCAGAAGGCCTTCAAGGAACGAATGTCAGGAATCCTTCCCAAGCGTCCGGAACCTGAAAAGAAGAAGCGGGAACAAAAGCCCAAGGAGCCGGACATGTTTGTCGTTTTTGACGAATTCACCCGAAAGTGCGGAGAAAAGAACGCCTGGACCATCGCCACCTTTGAGAAGATGTCAGCGCTCAAGGCCGATTTGCAGAACTTCGGCCCCAAGGTCAAACTTTCCGAACTGGACGAGGACGCTCTCACAAGGTTCATCGGCTATCTCCGTGATGAAAAGAAGGTTTTTCCGGCGAAGAAAAAGAAAGACACCGAGGAAGATGAGGAAGAAAAGGCCGTTCAGGTAGGCCTCAATAACACTACCATCAAGAAAAAGTTGGAATATCTCACCTGGTTCTTGCGATGGGCGCGAGACGTGGGATATCCTGTTAATCCGGCATTCAAAACCTTCAAGCCCACTCTCAAGCAGACGCAGAAGCCCATCATCTATCTGTCAAAAGAAGAGTTGCAGCGAGTCAAGAACCTGGATCTTTCAGGCTCCAAGCTGGAGCCCGTCCGGGACATCTTCCTTTTCTGCTGTTTCTCCAGCCTGCGGCATTCCGATGCCGACAACCTCCGCCGCAGTGACATCAAGGGGGACCACATGGACGTGACTACCATCAAAACAGGAGACAGCGTATCCATCGAACTGAACGATATCACAAAGGCCATCCTTGAAAAGTACAAGGACGTCCCTTTCAAGGACAACAAAGCCCTTCCATCTTTCACCAACCAGGCCATGAACCGCAGCCTTAAGGAACTTTGCCAACTGGCCGAAATCAACGACCCCATCCGCATAACCACATACAAAGGGAATGTTCGCCATGATGATGTTTGTCCCAAATGGGAACTCGTGGGCACCCACACAGGCCGCCGCACCTTCATCGTCCAGGCTCTTTCCATGGGCATTTCTCCCAATATTGTCATGAAATGGACCGGCCACTCCGACTTCAAGGCCATGAAACCCTATATTGACATTGTGGACTCCATCAATGCCCAATCCATGACCAAATTCAACAATTTGTTGTAAGGACGCGAAAAAAAATGCTTACTTTTGTAAAAACTTGAAGGTTATGACCGAAAAAGAGATACTGGAACTGAGAGATTTGGCCGAAGTGGGCAAGGTCCAATTCAAAGAGCGGATCTTCGTGGTCACTATTCCTCGCAAAGAGCACCATGTAAATGCACCAAGTAACCAAGGTGTGCA
The DNA here is from genome assembly GCA_017480345.1 of Bacteroidales bacterium. Taxonomy (GTDB): domain Bacteria; phylum Bacteroidota; class Bacteroidia; order Bacteroidales; family UBA932; genus Cryptobacteroides. Next base: position 20,188 of record JAFVAU010000013.1, on the reverse strand, counting down.
CCATGATACTAACGAAGGTCCTGCAGAAAGTAACCAAGGTGGTCCCAAAAGTAACGAAGGTCTTACAAAAAGTAACCATGGCGAAGTAACTAAGGTAACTAAGCCCTCAATTACAAAGAAACAGTTGGATATTGTTAATTTCTGCTCTGTTCCCAGAACGGCAAAAGAGATTATGGACAGGTTGGGCATAACTAATCAAACTAAGAACCGTCTGCACTATATCACAGAGTTAGTTGAGAAAGGGTATCTGGAACTCACGATTCCAGAGAATCCAACGCATATGAATCAGAAATATCGCCGTACTCAGATATCTTACAAAGAATAAACCATTCCCTCTTATGGCTCAAAGCTTCGGCCTCACCTGGTGGGGACAGCGTTGGCTGGACTCGCTCACCCACATTGATTTCGCAAACAGGATACCGCGTGGCGCCCGCTACGCACGTAATGGCAGTGTGCGTGAGGTGGTGTTTGACAAAGGCGGAGTGGTGAAAGCAAGAGTGAAGGGCTCACGCCCGTCTCCATATAAGATCGAAATTAAAGTTCCTCAGTTCTCCGAAGCCGGAAAGAAGGCCCTGGTGAAAGACCTTTCAACCCATCCCGCCATTCTGTCACGACTCATGAACAAAGAACTCCCCCAGGAGGTGCTTCCGATGGCGGTTAAATGCGGCCTCAAAGTTTTCCCTTCAAGTTGGAAAGACCTTGGGATGAAATGCAGTTGCCCGGACTGGGCTGTCCCTTGCAAGCACATTGCCGCAGTCATCTATAAGGTGAGTCAGGAAATAGACAATGACCCGTTCCTTGTATTCCGTATGCATGGACTGGATATCCCCTTGGAGATAGAATCTTTAGGAGTGAAGTTGAATTGCGGCAGGACCCTGTCTGTTGAGAAAACCTCGGAAGCATTTGTTCTTGCCGGTAAGACTTCTGATATCAAACCGTGCGCGCCGGACTTTTCCATCATCCCGGACCTTACGGACAAGCTCATAGACATTTTGGAGGAAGACCCACCATTTGAAAAGGGCTTTCGGGAAAAGTACAGAAAACTTCTTCACAGAGCTCAGCGCTCTCTTGCAAAACAGGCCCCGAAAGACTTACTGCTGAACCCCGTGCGAGCCTCTTCGGATATTCGGATTGTTTTCTATCCCGATTTTGAAATCCTCGGAGAAGTCTATGACTTCGGGGGAAAAACAGGGAAACTGCAATCCGGAATTCTCATTGAGGCTTTTCGGGAGTGGGAGAACAAGGACCGCAGCATGATGCAGCCATCGGCCCATCTTTTATACATGATTTACCGGACAGCCGTATCTCTTGTACTGAAAGGCTGCGTCGTGCCCAAGATTATGATGACCGATGACGAGGATTACAAAATAATCTGGGAGCCAGCCATGATGGACAGAGTTGTATCTGCGCTTGTAAAAGACCTCTCTGACGCATCCGGAGACAGCCTCGCCGTCAATGCAAAAGGACGTGCTCTGCAAAACGGCGCCACGCTTGTCCTCGAAGCGTTTATCACTCTCCTTATTCAGGAAAGCGTGACGCCGCAGGACCATGACCTGTCCGACATGTTCTTTTGCGGGAACATCTGCAGTTTTGACGCTATCGGCGAAAAAGGGATTCCGGGCAGCATCAAAGCCTGGTTGTCTTCATTCAGGATTGCGAGCAGCGGATACAAACCTTTTCTTAAAGCGGATGACGTCGGAGAGGGTTTCGCCATAGATTTCGGCTTTGAGATAAAGGGGCGGGAAGTGGCGCTGCGCAACATTCTCTCAAGGAAAACATACGAGAATGACCGTTTTAAAATGCTTCAGCAACTGGGCATCGTTCTAAGACACGTTCAAGGGGCATCGGCATGGGTGGACAGCGGTGCCAAAGAGCCGATGAAGATGACAGACAGGCATTTTTTCGACTTCCTCCGGGACATCATCCCCGTTGTCAGACTTCTTTCCGTGAAAGTAGTCCTTCCCAAGGGTCTTGAAACGCTGATTCACCCCAGGCCAAGCCTGCGCATAACAAAGAAAGTATCTTCCGGGAAATCTTTCTTCCGGGCCGATGATCTTCTGGACTTCAACTGGGCTGTTGCCATCGGCGATGAGATGATCGACAACGCGGATTTCACAAAGCTCCTTCAAAACGCACATGGGCTTATCCGCTTCAAATCCAGTTATTTCTGCGTAGTTGATGACGATCTGGTCCGGCTGAACAAGGCTTTTTCATCGGCAAAAGGGCCTGGAAAGATGCGGCTTATGCAGGCTGCCCTTTCCGGGGAGTTCGAGGGGGCACAGGTTTCCCTCTCAAGCGACGTGCGAGAACTCATCCGGGAACTTACAACCATAGAAGACATTGATGTACCAAGGGGTATTGATGCACGGCTCCGGCCTTACCAGATTCGCGGTTATTCGTGGATGTACAAAAACTTCCGCCTCGGCTTTGGCAGCATCATTGCCGATGACATGGGACTTGGAAAAACCCTTCAAGTTATCACCCTGCTGCAAAAACTCAAGGAAGAAGGCGCACTCGAGAGCAAGAAGGCTCTCATAATTGTTCCAACAGGCCTTCTGGTAAACTGGGAAGCGGAACTGGACCGATTCGCACCGTCCCTCTCACACGCAAGATACCACGGCATCGGACGCAGCATCAAAGATTTTAATGCAGATATTCTCCTCACCTCTTACGGTGTACTCAGAAGCGATGCCGACACTATCGGCAAACTCAAGTGGGAAGTTGAAATTATCGATGAAGCACAGAACATCAAGAACACCACCGCCGCACAGACCAGCGCCGTGAAGTCCATCCCAGCCGAAGTGAAGATTGCCATGAGCGGAACCCCTGTCGAGAATCGTTTAAGCGAGTACTGGAGCATCATGGATTTCGCAAACAAAGGTTATCTGGATACAGCCAAGCGTTTCCGTGAGCAATATGCCGCACCCATCGAGCAGGAGGGAGATAAGGCTTGTGTAGAAAGGTTTCGCCGCGTTACGGCGCCATTCATAATACGACGGCTCAAAACCGACAAAAGCATCATTTCGGATCTCCCGGACAAGGTTACCCGAAATTATACGCCATCACTTACGCCGTCTCAGGCAGCCTTATACCAGCAGGTGGTACAAGAATACATGTCCACGCTGGAGGGCGCCCAAAACGAGTCCCTTTTCAAACGGCAGGGTATTGTTCTCCAGATGATTCTTGCGCTCAAACAAATCTGCAACCACCCGTCGCTTTTCCTTAAAGACGGAAAGGAAGAAACCGGCCTTTCCGGCAAGTGCGAAATGCTGATAGATCTTGTCCGAAGCATTATGGAAAGCGGCGAAAAGGTTCTCATTTTTACCCAATTCAAGGAAATGGGGGACTTGTTGTCAAATATAATCTGCCGCGAACTCAACGTTGACCCGCTATTCTATCATGGAGGATGCTCGCTTAAGCAGCGCACCGAGATGATAGACCGGTTCCAGAACGTCAAAAGCGAACGTATTTTCATCCTCTCTCTCAAAGCTGCCGGGACCGGACTTAACCTTACCGCAGCATCGCATGTCATCCATTTTGACCTTTGGTGGAATCCCGCCGTAGAGGCCCAGGCAACAGACCGTGCCTACCGCATCGGGCAGCACAAGAATGTCCTGGTTACACGTTTTGTCACAGCTGGCACATTTGAAGAAAAGATAGACAGGATGATCAGCGAAAAGAAGGCGCTGGCCAACCTCACCGTCACTTCCGGAGAAAGCTGGATAGGAAAACTTTCCGACTCGGAGCTGCATGAAATCTTTGATTATCAGTAAACAAGCATCGAAGCCCCAAGAGAGTTTCAGTGCCTTGAGTAAACTGCTGTGTGTTTCCATCTTTCACCAACCAGTCCATGACCAAATTCAACAATTTGTTGTAAGAATCAAGATTATTTTGGTAACTTCGTCCCTATGAAGGATTTTAGATCATATATTCTTGCTCTCTGTGGCAAGAAAGAAGGATACGAGGTTGAGTTTAAGGGAGCCAAGGGCGGCTTCCCCGGTAGTTTCTGGGAGAGTTACTCCGCCTTTGCCAACACAGCCGGCGGCATTATCGTGCTGGGCATCATTCAGAAAGACGAGAACTTTTACCCGGACGGGCTTGACCATAACACCATTTTGCGTTATAAAAAGACCTTCTGGGATGGAGCCCACAATCCCCAGAAAGTCAGCATCTGCCTGCTAAAAGAAGACGACGTCATCGAGAATGAGTACGAAGACGGCTCCTATATCCTCATCTTTAAGATTCCCCGTGCTCCCTTTGACGCTAAGCCCGTCTATATCAACGGCAATCCCAAATACACTTTCCGTCGCAACCATGAAGGCGATTATCTCTGCACTCAGTCCGAGATTAGTCGGATGTATGCCGAAGCCGACCTTCTTGCCCATCCACTGGACTCTACCATCCTAAAGAACTACTCGCTGGAAAAAGACTTTGATCAGCCCACCATCAACCAGTACCGGCAGCTGTTCAAACTCCGCCAGCCCCGCCACGCCTGGAACGCCCTTGACGATATGGAATTCCTCCGGAAGATTGAGGCCTGGCGGGAAGACCGCGAGACTGGAGATCGCGGTTTCACGCTGGCTGGTATCCTGATGTTTGGCACCGAAGAAGCCATCCACGATGCCGCCCCGAACTACTTTGTTGATTACCGCGAGAAGATGTCCTCGGACCCGCGGGTCCGATACACCGACAGGCTCTATCCCGACGGCACCTGGGTTCCCAACCTCTTCCAGTTCTACACTCGTGTCCTGGAGAAGCTTTACCACGCCATTCCCGTCAAATTCAAACTGGAGGGCGACGGCCGCCTTGACGAGACACCCGCTCACGAATCCCTGCGAGAAGCCGTCTGCAATAGCTTGATTCATTGCCAATGGCGGATGTTGGAAGGCGTTGTCATCGAACGTTACCCGGACCACCTCTACTTCTCCAACCCCGGCACAATGCTCATTACGGTAGAAGAATTCTTTGAGGGTGGCCACTCCATATGCCGCAACCGCATCCTCCAGAAGATGTTTATTGTCTTCGGACGTGGTGAACGCCTTGGCAGCGGCGCGGACATCATCCGTCAGGGCTGGAAGGAGAACAAATGGCCGGAACCGGAACTCAAAGAGCATTTCGGCCCCAATACAGACCGGGTAGAATTGACATTGCGTCTTGGCTCTGTTTCCGGACAAAATGCGGAAAGTGAGGAAACAGGTAAGGAAACAGGTAAGGAAAGCAATGCGGAAAAGGTGAAAGATTTGATGCGGAGCAACAAACGAATAACAATAAAAGAAATGGCCGAAACGTTGAACATTTCTGATAGTGGCGTGGAAAAAATCATCCGCAATCTACGCAAGGAGGGTGATATCCGTAGAAAGGGCGGACGCTTCGGTGGAGAGTGGGAAGTTTTGAAGTAATGATTCCATGAGCAAGAAAGAATCCGAGGGCTATAATGGTCCCCTGAAACTGGACACGGAGTTAATTTTTCCGAGTATTTATCAAAACATACACCAGATATTAATAACAAACAACTAGTTAGTTCCCAGATTAGCAACCTAATGGATAAGAATATCCGTTATGTTGAGATTACTAGACAACTATTCGAACGTGGAGCGTTGTCAAAAGATTTAACTTGTTTGCTTTTGGATAGAATCAAGCTTCTATAACTCTTTTTTCCACGCCATCCACCACGTCCAATTAGGCTCTATTGCCGTAGATAGGACTCAAAATAGTGGATCGTGTATTATGGACCAAGTCCATAGAAAGCCTGTCGCCGTTGTCCAGGCCGATGGTACGGCCGCTCCTCCTCAAAGCCCGATGCCCCTGAGTTTCTGGTCTACGAAGGCATCAAGGTCGTGGAGTACCTCCACATGGATTCACCAACAAAGATAATACTTCAAATCATAGATTTTTGGGATACGATTTGGGATATAAAAAGCAAAAACCGCAGCAGAACTATGTCTGTTGCGGTTTTGAGTGGAGGTAGTCGGATTCGAATCAAAACTACAAACCCCTCCAGAAACCCTTGTTTAAATGATTTCTATTGCGTATTTTTGCAGGCGGAGTTAAATAACTCCACCCATTTTTGGGGCACTTTTGGGGCATTATTGAGACATTCGTTATGGTTATTAAACGCAAGATTTCTTTTAAGACACGGGCCATCGGGAAAGATAAGAACATCTTTCAAATCAGGATGAGAGTATCATTCAATTCGCAGAGAATTGACTTCAAAACAGGGCATTCAATCCTGGACCCGGATTATTGGGACGACAGCATCGGCCTTGTCAAAGACGATTACAAAGGGCCCAAAGGAGAGACGGCACTATCCATCAACAACAGTCTCCGGAATCTCCGTGACCAGATGGACACGGCGTTCAAATACTATGAGGCTATGGATGTCATTCCCACACTGTCACAGATTCAAAAGAAATACGAAGAGAGGTTAAGTGGAGTGATACCCAAACGCCCGGAGCCCGAGAAGAAACGGGAACAGAAGCCCAAGGAGCCGGACATGTTCGTTGTTTTCGACGAATTCACCCGCAAGTGCGGTGAAAAGAATGCCTGGACCATCGCCACCTTCGAGAAGATGTCGGCACTCAGGGCCGATTTGCAGAACTTCGGCCCCAAAGTCAAACTCTCCGAACTGGATGAGGACGCTCTCACAAGATTTGTCGGCTATCTCCGTGACGAGAAGAAGGTTTTCCCGGCGAAAAAGAAAAAAGACGCCGAGGAAGATGAGGAAGAAAAGGCCGTGCAGGTGGGGCTGAACAATACCACCATCAAGAAGAAACTGGAGTATCTCACCTGGTTCCTGCGCTGGGCACGAGACGTGGGGTATCCAGTGAATCCGGCGTTCAAAACCTTCAAGCCCACCCTCAAGCAGACACAGAAGCCCATTATCTACCTCACAAAAGAAGAGTTACAACGAGTAAAGGACATGGACCTGTCAGGGTCCAAGTTGGAACCCGTCAGAGACATCTTCCTATTCTGCTGCTTCTCCAGCCTCCGGCATTCCGATGCCGATAACCTCCGCCGCAGCGACATCAAAGAGGATCACATGGACGTGACCACCATCAAGACAGGTGACAGCGTGTCCATCGAACTGAACGATATTACCAAGGCCATTCTGGAAAAGTACAAGGACGTCCCTTTCAAGGACAACAAAGCCCTTCCCTCTTTCACCAACCAGGCCATGAATCGCAGCCTGAAAGAACTCTGCCAGCTGGCCGAAATCAACGAGCCCATCCGCATCACCACCTACAAGGGAAACGTGAGAACCGACACGGTCCACCCCAAATGGGAGATGGTGGGCACCCATACCGGCCGCCGCACCTTCATCGTTCAGGCCCTTTCAATGGGCATCTCGCCCAACATCGTTATGAAATGGACCGGGCACAGTGATTACAAAGCCATGAAACCCTACATTGACATCGTGGACTCCATCAAGGCCCAATCCATGACCAAATTCAACAATTTGTTGTAGGAATTGGAGAAGAATCGCTAAATTCGCAAAAATGATTGACCTATGGCACTGCCGATAAGCATAGAACGCCTGTTGGACGGGCATACAGTAGAAGGACACCGCATAGAATTTAAGGGAGGATGGAATCCAGCTCCCATCTACAGGAGTATCTGCGCATTCGCCAACGACATTGCAAACGAGGGTGGCGGATACATCGTTGTGGGCGTTGATGAAGATAACGGACTTCCCATCAGGCCGGTCAGAGGAATCCCTTTGGAGGAGATTGAACCCTTGGGGAAGGACATGATTACATACAATAACCTTATCCGGCCCATCTATCATCCTAAGACCAGCATAGAAGAGATTGATGGAAAGACCGTATTCGTTATCTGGTGTCCCGCAGGGCAGGATCGTCCGTATGAGGTGCCTGATGATGTAACCGTTAAGGAAAAGAAATACAACTATAGAGTCCGGTACAACTCCTCATCAATCGTTCCTAAGGGACAACTGCTCAGGGAGTTGTTGGATCTTGCCAATGATACGCCTTTTGATGACAGGGCAAATACCTCAGCGTCTATTTCCGATGTTTCACAAACCCTTGTGAGGGATTTCCTGGTTAAGACCGGCAGCAAACTTGCCCAGCAGATTGAGACGGAGCCTTTCCGCAATATCCTTGAAGCGATGGAACTGTTGGCAGGACCTCGTGAGGCCATATACCCACGGAACGTGGCACTGATGATGTTCAACGACCATCCGGAAAAGTTCTTCCCATACCTACAGGTGGATATCACCGTCTTCCCCAAAGGAAAGTTGAGAGACCCGGACAATTTCATCGAAGTCCCACCTATCAAGGGGCCCATCGATAGCATCTACCGCAAGACAATGGCCTATCTGGAGACCAATGTCATTAAGGAGAACGTTCAGAAACGCGATTATAAGCCAGAGGCTGACCGGGCCTTCAATTATCCTATTCACGCGCTGGAAGAGATAGTCGGGAATTGTCTTTTCCACTATGATTACCGGAAACGGGAACCTATTACCATAGAGATTGAACCAGATGGCATGTATATCAGCAATCCCGGTGGGCCGGACCGCTCCCTAAAGCCCGATGACTTTACCAAGAGCATCGTTCGGCCTCGTCAATACAGGAACAGGCGTATCGGTGATTTCTTCAAGGATTTGGATATCACCGAAGGGAAGTCCACAGGCATCCCCACCATTACCGCTGCCATGAAGGCAAATGGTTCCCCGGCCGTCAAATACGAGTTTGACGACTCCTACTCCTGGTTCATGGCCACGGTTCCGGTTCACCCAGTATTTCTGAATGACACTGTAAATGATACAGAAATATCTCGAGATGATACAATAAATGATAGAAAAGGTGATAGAAAAGGCGACGCCGAGGAAGACATCATATTAACTGACAGACAGTTAGCTATTCTCTCACTGATTAATACGGATGATAGAATAACAACAGAAGAAATAAAATCACATTTTACTGAATCCATCGCAACCATCAATCGAGATATTGCGGCATTAAAGAAAATGAGTGTTCTTATTCGTGTCGATGGGAAGAAAATGGGGTATTGGCTCATTACGAGAAGAATCAAAGGTCTATAAGTATTGGGGTAGCATAAGTAACCAAGGTAACTAAGCAGGTAACCAAGGTCGTAGTTTAAAGTAACTAAGGTAACTAACGAAGTAACATGAGCAAGGAAGAATCCAAAAGCATCATCAAGCTTTATAAAGACATTTTCGGTCGTATAGACAGCGACTGGAAGTCCCTGCTCTACCCCATTGAAGTTGATATTGAGGAGATGGCGCCTGCAGAAGTCAGGCATGCAAGGCTGTACAACACGGTCTTTTGGTGCATCTTCGGCGCTCTGGCGCTCTTGGCTGTGGTCTTTTCTTTCCCAAGCATCTGGAAGATGATAACGGGTCCGGTACTCACCCTGTTTCTCCTGATGCTTTTCAGCGCCCTGTCGCACAATGTTCAGATTCGAAAGAGCAAGGCGGGTCGGAGGGAACTCCAGCCCGTCGCCTCTTTTGCCGAATGCTTTACGGATGAATCATTCTACCATAAGGTGGATAATTTCATTACGCATGCGCACGATGCCAAAATGCCGATGAGTTCCGTTGAATGCCATGCCCTTTTGGAACATGTCCTTAAGAATTCCGCCTTTCTCATCTCCGATGTCAGCCTGAACCGCCTGTCAAGTCTCATCATCAAGGATTACGGCCCGTCCGGATTGCTCTCTTTTACCACCGCCCGCGCCGTTAGCAAAGCTAAGGTGACAAAGGGAGACAGGGAGCGCATCAAGTGGCACTTTTCCAGGTAGAGTTCCAACAGAGTTCCATTTAATTCCACCCTTATTTTCAAGAACCGAGATAGAACTTAACTTATTGTAAATCAATTTGTTAAGTTTTGTTTTGGCATGATAAATGTATATATTTGCAGCCGGATAGAGCCACTGCCACGCAGTCTCTATCCGGCTGACATTATATATTAACAATTAAAACTTTTGATCATGGAAAGACATGACAACGAAAGTCTCCTCGGGAAGATGCTCGTCCAGATGACGGGAGAGGAGCTCGTGGCCATTTTCAGAATGGCCTCGACAGTGGAGAATGGTGGGAATGGCACTTCGACGGAAGCGACGAAGTATGTCTACGGGATTCAAGACCTGGCGGCATACATCGGCTGTTGTGCCAGTACCATCTATGATCTTAAGAAGCGCGGCGTACTGGATGCGGCGATTGTCTCCAAGGTGGGCAAGCGTATCGTGTTCAACGCCCCGCTGGCAAGGCAACTTGCCGATGAATACCAGCAGCAAAGGAGGGCCGAACTATGACAGCCCGAAGAATGAGGGTAGCGAGGTTGTGTTTGCGTAAACGCAAACCTTCCTCGCAGCCTGCTCCCGAATGGTCGCAGGCTGGAAAGTGGCCAACGCCGCAGGCCGGAAGATGCGGTGAAAAAGAAAACCTTTTCATTATTATGGACCAAGTGAAAAAAGACAGGAAGGGTGGGCGTCCAAGAATAGAGAAGCGCACCCGCGTACGCGGAAGTAGAATCTCCTTTGCCGTGAATGAGTATGACAAAATGATGATTGACTCCAAGCTGCGCCGGGCAAAAAAGGAAGCATCCGTCTTCTGCCGGGAAGCGCTGGAGCGGGCCGACATCGGCAGGAAAAAGTATGATGCATTCCTCAAGGACATTGACAGGATTACCGAATCGGTGTTCTGCCGAATGGTGGTGATGTCAGTAACGTTTAGCGAAGCATTGTCGGACGATGACCTCTATGTCATCCGCAACCTTCACAAGATGGGGCAGCGGCTGAACCAGCTCTTCGTCCAGGGCCGCTTGAAGGAAGATGCCGATGCCCTGCAGACTTACATGCAGTTCATGACGGACTTTGCCGACATCAAGACGTATTACCAGATTAAAGTGAAGAAGATATGATGGCGGTAATCACTACAGGGGCATCGTTCGGCGGAGCGCTGGACTATGACCGCGACAAAGACCAGCAGAACCAGAAGATAGCCACCTTCCTGGACAGCTGCGGGGTGGATATGAACTACAAGCCGGACGGAACGCCGGACCCGGACATGAAGGCTGTTGTACGGAGTTTCGAAATCCAAGCGGCCTTGAACCCAAAGGTCTCAAAGCCGGTGGTTCACATTGCCCTCACCTTCAAACCGGAGGATAAACCGCGCCTTAGCAACGACTATATGGTGAAACTGGCCAAGGATTACATGCGGGAAATGGGGTTCACCAACACGCAATATGTCATCCATCGGCACGAGGAAACCAGGAATCCCCACGTCCATATCACCCTTAACCGGGTGGACAACGACGGAAAGCGTATAAGCGACAGTAAGGAACTCCTCCGGAATACGGATGTATGCCGGGCCATTACCTTGCGGGAGGGCCTCACCTGGGGTGACAGCAAGGTGATTTCAGAAGCCAAGGTGAACGACAAGTCGGAACGCTTCCGTTACGATGTGGCCAAAACCGTTTACCGATGCCTGCAGAAGTCATCCAATTTGTCCCAGTTCAAGCAGGAAACCGCCAAACACGGCATAGAAACCTCGCTGAAACTGAGCCAATCCTCCGGAAAAGTCATCGGCATCACCTTTACAACCAAAGACTCCGAAGGGAAGGAGCATGTTTTCAAAGGCTCCAAGCTAGCCCGTGAACTCAGTGCAGGATCCATCCTCAAGTCATTGGGGCAAGATCGAATGCTGAATGACGTTTCCACAGGGAAAGCCGATACCGGAAGCCGGTTCTTCCCTGCAGAGGAAATCAAGGATGCGCCTCAGGAGAGAAGTTCTGTGTCCTTCCAGGATATTGCCGTGGGCGTGGGAGAGATTGTTGTTGCCGGTATCTTTGCCGATGGAGGCAGCAGCTCAAAGCAAGAAGAGGAGGATGAAGAAATCGGCGAGAAGAAAGGCCGGGGAAGAAGTTATTAACCAATTAAAGATGAAAAACTTATGACTAAATACTCTAATAATGAGGACATACAGGAAGTCCTTACCGACCACAACGTAGATATCAAGAACCTGAAAGAGCGCATGACAGACCAGGAGCGCCGCGCCGCCGCACCCATCTATGCGGTAATTACTCCGGAGATGCAGGAATCGGTGGCTGATGCCATTGCCGCGCAGGTGATGGAGCAAATAGAGGATTGCGAACTTCCGGCACCGGACATCTCGGGGCTGAAAGAAAGAATCGAACAGTTTGCATCGATGGGCTTTGCGAAGGCTGTTGAGACATACAAAATCCGCATAGAAACGGACTGCGTCCACCGTCTGGATTCGGCGCACGAAAGGAAACTGAACGAAGCTGTGAATACGTTAGAATGGGCTGTCGATAAGCTGGACGAGACCAAGATCGCCCCCTGGCGAATCTGGCTCCGGGACCTGGCGGCATGGCTGTTCATCCCGCTTGCTATCGCCTTTGGGATAGTAATCCATGTCAATTACAATAGCGCCGAGCACTGGGGCAAACGCTACTATGCCGTCTGTCATCACCGCCTTCAACAGAACGAGGGGAACATCTCCCACCGGGGCGACGCCTACGAGTTCGTCCGTGCCTACTTCAATAAAGGAGGAGATGAGAAGGAAAAAATGAAGGTGTATATCCGCGAACAGGAGCAGAATCTCAAACTCCGGGAGATGGAGGCGAAAGGAGGAAAGAGCAATGCAAAGAAACCTTGACCCCATACAAGCCATCCACGCGGACATCGCTCTCCGAACCCACGGCGAGGAGATAGGGATGTTCACCGTGAAAACCGCCAACCAGACGGTGTCCGATGCCGCCCTCCGCCCCGTACCCAGAGACCTTTTCATGGGCCTCTGGTACGAAGGCGAGGCCGCCTGCCTCTTCGCCGATTCCAACCTGGGCAAGTCCATCTTCGCCGTCCAGATTGCCGACTACCTGGCAAAAGAAGATCCCGTCCTCTATGTGGACTGCGAGCTCTCCGACAAGCAGTTCCAGCTGCGTTACACCAACGAGGTCACCGGGAAGCAGCACCGCTTCCCGGCGGGCCTCTTCCGTGCGGAAATCAACCCTGCCGCCTTTGATTCCGAGCATTACGAGGAACAAATCCTCTCCCAGATAGAGGAAATTGCCGAAAAGAAGAACTGTCGCGCTCTCATCATCGACAACATTGGCTACCTGTGCAACGCCTCGGATAAAAGCGTTGATGCCGGCAGCTTCATGGTCAAGCTGATGTCCCTGAAAAAGAGAAGGGGCTGGTCTGTCCTGGTCATCGCCCACACGCCCAAGCGCAACCTTTCCAGCCCCATCACCCAAAACGACCTTGCCGGCAGTAAACGCCTGTACAACTACTTCGACAGTGTCTTTGCCATCGGCCAGAGCGCAAGGGACGCCAACGTCCGCTACGTAAAGCAGCTCAAAGCCCGCAGCACGGAAATCCTGTACGGCAGCGCCAACGTCCTTGTCTATGAGATTGCCAAGGCCGATGACTTCCTCCAATTCTCTTTCATCGACTTCGGGAAAGAGTACGAGCATTTGAAGGAGATTGGGCCTGACGATGTTGAACTTCGCCGCCAGAGAGTACAGGCCATGAAGGAAAGCGGGAAGAGCGTCAGGGATGCTGCTACAGAACTCGGCATGAGTAAATCCACGGTTGGCCGCATATATAAGGAACTATCGTGTCCCACTGTCCCAGCGTCCCGCCCCGGGACAGTGGGACACCATGAGGAGGAAAGCCATGATGGAGATTGATTTCATTCCGGATGAATATGTGACCCGCTCTGTTTCTTTTCATCGGGACAGCTCGTTCACGGCGTATCTTGGCACCATCCTGGACCCGCTCATCGTTGAAGGACTGGTGGATGAATACCGGCTTGGCGTTACCAAAGACGGCTCCGTCATCTTCTTCCAGATAGATGAGGAAGGCCGATGCCGCTCCGGGAAAGTGATGAAGTATGACCCCGTGACCGGCCACCGGATCAGGGACGGCCGCAGCGCCTGCCGCATTACGTGGGTACACGTTCTGATGAAAAAGCAAGGGCTGCTTCCAGAAGAATGGGACCTGAGCCAATGCCTTTTCGGAGAGCACCTGTTGCAACGCTATCCGTGGAAGGCCGTCGCTCTGGTGGAATCCGAAAAGACAGCCGTCATCTGCGCAGGGCTCTTGCCGGAATACGTTTGGCTAGCCACTGGCGGAAAGAACGGCCTGGGGAATAAACTCGACTGCCTTGCTTACCGAAAGGTGGTTGTTTATCCCGACGTGGACGCCTATGACTACTGGTGCGAACAGTTGGCTGGGTATCCTAATATCAAAGTCAGTGATCTGCTGCAGAGGGTTAAGGGGCCAGGGGATGAGAAGATGGATTTGGCAGACTGGCTAGCACCGGGCTAGTCTTTCTTGTCTCCGGCATTGCGCTGGTCATCCTATCATCGACCCTGGTCACTTTGACATCCGGAAAGATGCCGGTGTTTATGCTCGCAGAGCCGGTGATTCTTGTGATATCACTTGTTTTGTTTGTGCTTTGTCTTTTCAGGGCCCGAAAGAACTTGATTGCTAAGAATTATTTCATTTTCAGGTGGTCTCCGATAAAGAGGTTGATTGCCGTCTTGAGTCTCTTCCCCTGTAGAAAGGGCAGATTCACATGATAGGCCGACGGCCAGATGCATAGGGCTTTTGCGGCCTGAATGTGGGCGATACGGTCCATCTTCTCCCGCAGTTCGGCTGAGCCCCAGCGCTCCCCGAAATAATGTCTCTCAAAAGACTCATAATAGCGGCGCAGCGTCTTACGATCTACATGGAAAACATGCCTGAGAAGTGGATTTTGCCCCAGATGGCTCATATGCTCCATAATGCAGAAATCCAGCAGCGGGTCTCCGTAACCAAAGTCGCCCAAGTCTATCCAATACACCTTACCCTCAGCCGTAATGATGTTGCAGGGGTTCAGGTCCCCGTGCAGACAGGTAGTAGCCGGCTCCAGCTCATCGATGTAGCCTAACACGCTTGCCTTGATATCCTCCGGGATGGTTTTGTTCGCGGCAATCATAGCCCGCGTACTCCGGGCCATATCGTCAAAGACTTCCGTATTGCAGGGCGTTGCATGCAAGGTCTTGGCATAGTCTGCCGTAATTCCCGAGAGCTCTTCCAGCCGCTCGGGGTGATCGGCAAGGATTCTGCCGAAGGACTCCTTCCCCCGAATGCGCTGGACAATCATGCCGTAGCGCTCGCCGTCGGTGACAAACTCATAAGGCTCGGCAGAGGGAATGCCCATGTCGTACACGGCCTTGGAGCGCCGGAATTCTTCCTGCGCCTTCTGGGCCGAAACACTGGTCTTGTTGAGCTTGAGTATTACAGAGTCGTCCGTTTTGTTGTAGAATGACTCTCCGAATCCTCCGCCTCCGAAAGACTCCCATTCATTCAGGTTGATATGCTTTGCTTCCATTTCTGTCATCATCTACTTTACAATTCTTTCTTTCCGGAAAGCATCAGCCGCTTGGCGAGGCTTGTTTTGGGAGCCGTGATTTCAGAGGTCTTCACTGTCTGCTGCTCTCCTTCCACGTTGAACTGGAGGGTTGCGCCGTCAGAGCGGACATCGATGGTGACGGGGGCACCCATTATCATCGGCAGGTTGACATCACCGTGACCTGCCGGAAAACCGCAGAGGACGGGGATGTTGTATTTCACGAGGTACTGGCGGAGCATTTCTTCACAACTGCTGAAGGTGAATTCTGTGCCGCAGTCGGTGAATTCTCCCAGAATAACACCTTTGCAGCGGTCCAGGACGCCGTTCATCGCCAGTATGTTGAACTGCCGGTCGATGTTGTGCATGGATTCCTCCACCTCTTCGATGAAGAGGATGATGTCCTTGCCGAGGGTAGCATCGGCTTGGGTGCCGAGGTTGGGAGCGAAGGTACAGATGTTGCCGCCGACGAGGATTCCGCTGGCTTTGCCCGTGATGTTCTGCGCATGGGCCGGGACTTCGTATTTGGGAACTTTGCCAAGCAGGATATCCCGCATCAACGTACTGGTCTTGTCCGTTCCTCCGGCGGCCAGGAAGGAACTCATGGTGCCATGGATGCTCATCACCCCGGCGCGCGTCCAGAGGCCGTGGAGCGTTGTGATATCGCTGAAGCCGACAATCCATTTGGGATGCGCTGAAAGCTCAGACAATTGTATTTCATCTATCAGCTGGATGGTGCCGTATCCTCCCCGATTGCAGATGATGGCTTTGATGGAAGGGTCGTTCAGTGCCCAGCGGATATCGCTGACGCGTTCGCCGACAGTCCCTGCATAACGGCCGTCAACAACCTTTCCCACATTGGGACCCACGACGGGCTCCAACCCCCAGCCTCGCAGGACCTCGGCCGTTTTCTCTACGTTCTCCATCGGAGTGAAATAGGACGGGGAAATGAGGGCCACCTTATCTCCCGCCTTGAGGAAGTCAGGCTGTTTACAGCTCAACTTAACAGAGCTGTCAGGTGATGGGATGGGGTCATCTTTGGTACAGGCTACCGTAAAAGAAGACAGGATAAGCCCGAAAAGTAATAATTTACTGTGTTTCATTGTCATCTGTTGTAGAAGTTTTTTACCAATCTGGTGATGTGCATCTTGAAAAATAGCTTCTCCAGGAAGGTGGGCCTGACGAATATGGTGCGGAGTATGATATCCAGCGCGGCATATTTCCCGGCCAGGTGGTCAAACTCGGCGTGGTCTTTCTTCCCCGTATAAGCAGCGGCAAAGGCATCCCAGAAGCGGTGAAGCTGGTCTTCCTCCATATGGAAGAGCTCACGTGCCTGTTTCATGGTCGAATAGACCATGCATACCAGGTACAGATGGCCGATGTCGAACATCGGGTCTCCGTGGGCAAAACGGTCCAGGTCTATCCAATAGCATTTGTCGCCCGCCTGAATCAGGTTCCCCATCTGGAAGTCGCCATGGACGCAGTGGTCGCTGTCCTGAATGGTTTCGGCAAAGGCGCGGATTTTCAGGCGTGTTTTTTTACTGATGAAGGTGGCACCGTCCAGCGCCTGCATCATCTGCTGCCGGCGGCTGGGGAAAAAGTCGGTCTTGCAGGGCGTTGCAAAAAGCTGCTTGCCTTTGTCGCACAGCAGCTGCGCCATTTCCTCTATATTCTCCGGATGGTCGTGGCATATACGGGACAGGGATTGCTTGCCCACGATGCGCTCCGAGATCGTAGCATAGGCATCTCCGACGCGCACCATATCCTGCATCCGCGGGACCGGGATTCCCAGACTGCCCACAGCCTTGGAGACTTCATACTCTTTCCTTACGGCTTCCAGCGTACTCAGGCGGGCGCTATTCACTTTCAGGATAACGTCAGGCCGGGTGGAATTGATATAGGTTTTTCCATTGCCTCCTTCGCCCACCTGTTGCCACTGGGAGAGGTCAATTTGAAGATATTGTTGTTCTGCCATTATTTCAGATACTTGTTTCGTAATTGCTCCTGCTCCCGTGCAGTGAAGCCCAAGGCTTTTTCCAGATAGGCACTCAGGCTTCCATACTGCGCATCAATCAGGTCCAGGGTGCGCTCAAAGTTCTCTACGCTCACGCCCACCATGGCGCGGATGAAGGCGAGTTCCGCCTCGGAGCCGCCCATTTCCCTGATTCGGGCCGATAAAGTCTCAACATAAGGCGCGTAAAAGATATTGGACTGGTTGAAATCTTCCAAGATGGTCTTCCTGTCGGCACCCAGCGCCGCGAGGACAAAAGCGGTGCCCCAGCCGGCGCGGTCTTTCCCCTGTGAGCAGTGCCAGAGGACACTTCCTTTGGAGTTCAAAACGCCCCTCAGGAATGCTCCATAGCGCTTCTGCGAGAGGGTATCCGTTACGATGGCGGGATAAAGATTCTTTGCCAGCTGCTGCGCCCTGGAATCAAAGGCGTATCGGGTGAGCGCTTCCACGAAATCCGCCGCTTTCACCTGGGTGGTATCTGCTCTTCCGGAGGAAAATCCGTCTATGAAAGCCTGCGGAAGCGTGGAAAGGCGGGTAATGGTGACGCCCTCGATGATTCGGTCAGGGTCGGCCTGGGCCTCGGCATCGAAACGAAAATCATACACATCGCTAAGATGAAAACGGTCTTTGAGGATGGCCACATCCTGGTCGCTTGCCTTGGAGAGGTTTCCGGAGCGGACCAGCATTCCATGGCGGATACTGCGCCCGTCCGGCATCACCAAACCACCCAGTTCACGGCCGTTCTCGATCCCTTCAAAAGGGAGGGTTCTTTCGATGGGCTTTTTAGCACAAGAAGATAGCATTATCAAGAATAACAGGAGTTTACAGGCTGTTTTCATAATTCTACAGATAGCGGCGTACAAGGCCGATGACAGCATCGGAAGGAACGTCGAGGCCGTCATGCAGTTTGCCGATGACAAAGAGAAGCTTCAGCGCAAAATACGGGTACAACGCCCGTTCCTTTTCCATTAATTCCCCTTCGTCAGTAATCCCGTAATAGGCCTTGGCAAACAACGCCCAGTGTTTCTTGAGCACGTCCGGAGTAAGATGAAAAATGTTGTCGGCCCGCTGCTCGTTCATGAAGTTGGCCGAATAGAAGAGCATACAGAGGTCCCACTCCGGGGCGCCAAAGGCAAAGTCGCCCACGTCAATCCAGAGGGTACGTTCCCCATCCGTGATGATGTTGCCGATATGGAGGTCTCCGTGCAGGCAGGTGGTGGTGTCCGGGATGGTATCAAGGCGCTGCAGCGCTTTTTCGCGCACGTCTTCAGGTAACCTCTGGTAACGGAGAATTTGGGTACGCACCAGATCTTTCATGGCCGGAAGCCGGGTGGTGTCAGCGGGAGTGTTATGGAGTTGCTTTGCCAGCTGGGCGAAGCGCAGGGAAAGCGGTTCCAGTTGCGCGGGTTCCTGGGAGATAATCCTGGTGAAAGAGCGCTTGTTCGGAATAAGCTCATATTCCGCCCCGAAGCGGGTGCCGTCCGTAACAAGACGAATGGGCTCCGGCGTGGGAATCCCCATCTCAAACACTGTCTTGTTAACCAGGAATTCTCGCTCGGCAGTCTGGGCGCCAACACCGGGCATGAAGAGCTTTGCCAATGTCTTTCCGTCCTTGTGGTTGTAAGAGAGGGCGGTTCCGCCTTCTCCCGTCTGGAAGTAATCTTCCAGGTTGATGTGTTCGTATTTTTCCATCACTATTTTACCGGGAAAGTGAAATAGGTGTCCGGGAAAGGCTCGTCTTTGAGGGTGAAGTGCCACCATTCGGTATCCAGGGGCTTGAAGCCGTGGGAGAGCATGGCGCGGCGGAGTATCATGCGGTTGTGGAACTGCTCCGGGGTGATGCTGCGGCCGGCAGGGCTTTTGCTGTTGTCGCCTGTGTATTCACCGGTGTCAGGATTTCCTTCTTCTTTCATGTGTGCTATGTGTAATATTCTGTTACTAACCGCTTGGAATTTATTGTTCGATTCGGGTAAAGATGACTGGTTGTGGCCGGGCGTGACGTGCAGGCACACAGAAAACTGCGGAACTCCTCTTGAAGTCCGCGATAAAATTTTTTATATGGTTGATTACGAGATGTTTATCCCCCCCCCTAAATGCGGCGAGGGTGTCGTCAAAAAGAATATGAGAAGCGTTAATGTACACTACTGTCGCTTTAACCAACTCGCAAAAATACGATTTTTCCGGCTAACTTGCAATGGAGAGGTACTCGTTCCCAAGCTTTTTATGCAGCGCATAATCTCCTGCTCCCGTGCCGGGGAGGGCGTCTTGAAACCGTTGATATAACTTCGCAGGAGCGAAGCGCTGAAGCCAAACTATTTTCTTTCAAATTTTGCGCCTAATCGCGGTAATCATATGAGTCCATAAGACTCCAGATGAGTTTTTGCATAAAAGTTTTAATATTTTTGGGGCAATATTCGGGGCACTAAAAGTAAAAACCGCAGCAGAATTGCTTCTGTTGCGGTTTTTTGTGGAGGTAGTCGGTGTCGAAACCTTCCTTGCGGGGATACTTCGCCACGATGTTGGCCGGCATCGAATAGATGAGGCTGTAGATATTGCTGTTCGGGGTCACCTGAGTGTAACGGCCGACGAAGGTATCGACAAAGACCAGGATGTTGTCGGTCAGGTTGACGGAAGTATTCGCACGCACGGTAAAGCGGTCGAAACTGTCCTTCTGCAATTTATAGATACCGTCCTGTTTCAGATACTGTGCCGAGAGTGCGAAACGGCCGATGGAATTACCACCGGAAACCGAAATGTTGTGCTCGGTGATGGGAGCT
>JAFVAU010000012.1 GCA_017480345.1 Bacteroidales bacterium | reverse complement strand
TCAGATATCCGCGGATCAATTCCTGTTTGCAGATCCCCGCGGCTTTTCGCAGCTTACCACGTCTTTCATCGCCTCCGGATAGCCTAGGCATCCTCCGTTCG
Source organism: Bacteroidales bacterium (assembly GCA_017480345.1). Classification (GTDB taxonomy): domain Bacteria; phylum Bacteroidota; class Bacteroidia; order Bacteroidales; family UBA932; genus Cryptobacteroides. The sequence goes on along the minus strand of JAFVAU010000012.1, from coordinate 45,279 downwards.
CTCTTAACTTCTTTCTCTGATTATTTGTGAATCATTTTTTTGCTCTTGCCTATTGAAATTGTAGTCCGAAAATTCCGTTTTTGATAACTTCTTTATCAGACTAACTCTATCTTTTGCTTTACCTCTAATCTATTCTCTCAGTATTGTCAATGAACTACCCCGTTTCAAACGGGACTGCAAAGGTACTAACTTTTTTTAACCTGGCAAATTTTTTTTCACTTTTTTTCAAAAAATCGTAACTTCGCAAGAAAGACAAAAGATACTATATCTATATGGAAAAAATTCTGAACCGTTTTTTGCGTTACGTGTCGGTGGACACACAGAGTAATGAGGAATCCCAGACCCAGCCCTCCGCCGCCAAGGAGTGGGACCTGCTGAAAATGCTCCGTGACGAGTTGCAGGAGATGGGCGTGGAGGTGACTCTGGACGAATATGGCTATGTGATGGCCTCCATCCCTTCCAACGTGGACTACGAGGTGCCCGCCGTGGGCTTCATCGCCCATGTGGACACGGCCCCGGACGCCAGCGGCAAGGACGTGAAGCCGCAGATCATCGAGAAGTATGACGGCGGCGCCATCGACCTCAAGGGCGTTCCCGGCCTCCAACTCAAGCCGGAGGAATTCCCGGAAATGCTGCATTACGTGGGCCAGACCCTCATCACCACCGACGGCACCACCCTCCTGGGGGCCGATGACAAGGCCGGCGTGGCGGAAATCATGACGGCGGTGCAGTACCTCATGGAGCATCCCGAGGTGAAGCACGGGCCCGTCAAGATAGGCTTCACCCCCGACGAGGAGATTGGCCGGGGCGTGGTGAAATTCGACGTGAAGCGTTTTAGGGCCCATTATGCCTACACCATGGACGGCGGAGAGATTGGAGAGCTGGAGTTTGAGAACTTCAACGCAGCATCGGCCAAAATCCATATCCAGGGCCGGAACGTGCATCCCGGCAGCGCCAAGGGCAAGATGAAAAACGCCCTCCTCATTGGGCAGGAGTTCAATTCCCTGCTGCCCGTGGACCAGCGCCCGGAATTCACGGAAGGCTACGAGGGCTTCTTCCACCTCATCTCCTTCAAGGGAAGCGTGGAGGAGGCGGATTTCTCTTACATCATCCGGGACCACGATCACGCCAAGTTCGAGGAGAAGAAGAAGCTCATCGGCTTTGTGGCCTCCTTCCTGAACACCAAATACGGAGAAGGAACCATTGTCCTGGAGGTAAAAGACCAATATTATAATATGCGTGAGCAGGTGGAGCCCCACTACCATATTATAGAGAAGGCGGTGAAGGCCATGGAAATGGCCGATATCAAGCCCAAGATCCAGCCCATCCGCGGCGGAACGGACGGCGCCAACCTCTCTTTCAAGGGCCTCCCTTGCCCCAACATCTTCGCCGGCGGCCTCAATTTCCACGGGAAGATGGAATTTGTGCCGCTTCAGAGCATGGAGAAGGCCACAGAGGTGATATTAAACATCATCTCTCTGTACGTCAACGCGTAAGGAAGCATACTCCATATAAGCAACGATGGCCAGGAAGGGAAGGAGGGCCACGGCCTCGCCGTAGCTGGCGGCCCAATCACTCAGATACAGGTCCACAGAAGCGAACTTGAGGATGGCGCTCACCACGCCCATGAGGGCGCCACCGGCGATGAAGCCGGAGGCGATGAGGGTGCCTTTCTCCTGCCGGGCCGTGTTCACGGCTGCGTCCTTGGAGCGGGTGCTCACGTACCAGGAAATGGCGCCGCCAACCAGCAGGGGCAGGTTCAGGTCGATAGGGATGAACATACCCAGGGCAAAGGGCAGGGCCGGCACCTTGCAGAAATTGAGCACCAGCGCAATGGCCGCACCTATTCCGTACAGCAGCCAGGGTGCGCCGCCGCCGGAGAACATGGGCTGAATCACGGCCGCCATGGCATTGGCCTGCGGGGCCACCAGGGCGTTGTCTCCGGTGAATCCGTACGTCTTGTTGAGCACCAGCATCACGCCGCATACGGTAACGGCCGATACCGCCACGCCCAGGAATTTCCAGCCTTCCTGCACCTTGGGCGTGGAGCCAATCCAGTAACCAATCTTGAGGTCTGTGATAAAGCTGCCCGCCACGGAGAGAGCCGTGCAAACCACGCCGCCGATGATGAGCGCCGCAGCCATGCCGGCATTCCCTTTCAGGCCCACGGCCACCAGAATCAAAGACGCAATAATAAGCGTCATCAGCGTCATGCCGCTCACCGGGTTGGAGCCCACGATGGCAATGGCGTTGGCCGCCACGGTGGTAAAGAGAAAACTCACCACGGCCACCACCAGAAGGCCCACCAGGGCCTGCCAGACGTTGTTCACCACGCCGCCGAAGGCAAAGAAGGCGAAGATGCACAGCAGGGCTACCACCACCCCAAAAACGATGGTCTTAATGGGCAGGTCTTCCTCCGTGCGGAGCGCTTTCTCGTCCAGGGTGCCCGGCTTGCGCTTGAATTCGCTCACCGCCAGGCCCGCGGCGCTCTTGATAACACCGAAGCTCTTCACGATGCCAATGATGCCGGCCGTGGCGATGCCACCGATGCCGATATGCCGTGCATAGTCCTTGAAAATCTGCTCAGGTGCCATCTGGCCTATCGTCTGTGACACGCCCGTTCCCATGAGGTCGATGACATCGGCCCCCCAAATGAGGTTCATCAGGGGGATAATCACCAGCCACACCAGCAGGGAGCCGCAGCAGATGATGAAGGAATATTTGAGGCCGATGATATAGCCCAGGCCCAGCACGGCGGCGCCGGTGTTCATCTTCAGGACCAGCTTGGCTTTGTCGGCCAGGGCGGCGCCCCAGCCCGTCACCGTGGTGGAAACCGTCTCCGCCCAGGTACCGAAAGTGGCCACGGCAAAGTCGTACAGGCCGCCGATGAGACCGGCCGATATGAGCGTCTTGGCGCTGGAGCCGCCGCCCTCGCCGCTGATGAGCACCTGCGTGGTGGCGGTGGCCTCCGGGAAGGGGTACTTCCCGTGCATCTCCTTCACGAAATATTTGCGGAAGGGAATGAGGAAGAGGATGCCCAGCACGCCTCCGAGGAGGGAACTCAGGACCATCTGCCAGAAATTCACCTCCACACCCAGGATGTAGATGGCCGGCAGGGTAAAGATGGCTCCCGCCACCACGGCGCCGGAGCAGCCGCCCACACTCTGGATAATCACGTTCTGGCTAAGCCCCTGCTTGAGGCCCAGGGCGCCCGTAAGGCCCACCGCGATGATGGCGATGGGGATGGCCGCCTCGAACACCTGGCCCACCTTGAGGCCCAGATAGGCCGCCGCGGCACTGAACAGAATCACCATCAGAAGGCCCACGGCCACGGAATAAGGCGTTGCCTCCGTGTACTTTCCCGCGGGGTCCAGGATGGGTTGGTACGTTTCTCCCGGCTTGAGCTCCCGGTGGGCATTCTCCGGAAGCTGGACTTGTTTTTTCTCTTCCATAAAGCGTAATGATTACTTGCCGGCCAGGTGGCACTCCCAGGCCCAGGCGGCCTTGAGGGTCTCTTCCACGGTGCGGGTGGCCTTCCAGCCCATTTCGGTTTCGGCCAGGGTGGGATCGGCCCAGATGGCGGTAACGTCTCCGGCCCTGCGGGGGGCGAACTTGTAATTGAGCTTCAAGTTGTTCACCTTCTCAAAGGCGTTCACCAGTTCCAGCACGCTCACCGGGCGGCCGGTGCCCACGTTGAACACCTCGCAGTCCTGCTTCATCTTGCCTTCCAGCATGCGGGTGACGGCGAATACATGGGCCTTGGCCAGGTCCACGATGTCAATGTAATCTCTGAGGCAGGTGCCGTCGGGGGTGGGATAGTCGTTCCCGAAGATGGACAGGCATTCCCGCTTGCCAATGGCCGTCTGGGTGATGTAGGGCACCAGGTTGTTGGGCACACCGCGGGGCAGTTCGCCAATGAGGGCGCTGGGATGCGCGCCGATGGGGTTGAAATAGCGCAGCAGGATGCCCTTGATCTTGCCCTCGGAAGCCTTCACGGTGTCCCTCAGAATGTCCTCGCACATGGTCTTGGTATTGCCATAGGGGGATGTAGCGGGCTGGCGGGGCGTATTTTCCGTCACGGGCACGGCCTCGGGTTCTCCATACACGGTGGCCGATGAAGAGAAGAGCACGTTGCAGCCTCCCTTGTTCTGGGCAGCCTCCAGCACATTCAGGAAGCTGGTGAGGTTGTTCTTGTAGTACTTGACGGGCTGGGCCACAGACTCACCCACAGCCTTGAAGGCGGCAAAGTGGATGACAGCGTCTATGGGGTATTTGGCAAAGAGGGCCTGGGTGGCCTTCTGGTCGCAGAAATCCACCACTTCCAGCGGGATGTCCTGCCGGCCGGTAATCTTCTTCACGCCTTCGAAGCAGGTGCGGTCGCAATTGGAGAAATTGTCGGCCACCACCACGTCGTACCCTGCCTCAATGAGTTCAACCGTCACATGGCTGCCAATGAAACCGGCGCCACCGGACACAAGTACTGTCTTTTTCATTTCTTTGTCTGTTTTTGTTGTTTCAGTGCACGTTTGAGGGCTTTCTCCCTCTCTTTTTGCAAGTATTTTTCAAAGCGGGCCCGCTCTTTCTGCGCCTTGCGCTCCAGTTTCTGAAGGGCCTTCAGTTTCTTGGCGCGCTCCCGCTCCAGGCGCTTGGCCTCCTTGGCGGCGCGTCTCTGGGCATCCTGCCGGTCTTTCTCTTCCCAGCGGGCTTTGCGCTCCGCCTCCTTGAGGGCACGCTGTTTCTCCTTTTCCTGCTTGCGTAACTCTTTGGCCGACAGATTCTTCGATTCGTTCAGAATGACAGAAGTGTCCCTCTGGGTGGCCGTGGTGTCCGGGAGATTCTTCGCTTCGCTCAGAATGACAGATGTGTCTCTCAAAATGACAGGGGTGTCCGAAGGGACGGCAAGGCTGTCGGCACGGGCGGTGAGGGAATCGGCCTGGGCCTGTTTGAAGGCTTCCAGCTCCTTCCGGAGGGCCTCCGTGCGCTGGTGCTCCCTCTCCTGCTCTATGGCCAGGGAATCCCGCAGGGCAATGTCCCGGTACACCTTGCCAATATGGCCGGGGAAATAATCCTCCGTCTGTACAAAGGCCGCATGCGGGCGGGCCAGGTAGGCCATTCGCTCACTCTTGCGGGGCACCAGGGCCGTCACGTCCAGCGGAGAGGAAGGACGACGGTCCGGGTCCCAGCGGAAGCCCTTGAGGGTCTTGTCCTCCTGAGGAAGCTGCACGGTGGGATAACCGTCGTTCTTGGGGTTGTCGTAGTAATAGATGCGCTCCATCTGCCCACCCGAGAAGGTGGCGTAAATCATCTTGGATTCCACCTTGTTCACCGTGGCCAGGGCCCCGTTCTCCTCCAGGTAGAAGAGGGAGGAAGCGCCGCCCAGGGCGTCGAAGCGCGTGAGGGCGTTGGTGCTGTCAAAATAGGCCACCATCTCCGTTCCGCGAATCTGGTCGTAGGCGCCGGGGGCCTCCTCAATGGTGATGAAGGCGTTGGACAGCAGGTGGGCCCGCTGCATGCGCTTCTCCCGGATAACCACGTACATGCTGTCGGAGGCGTACTGGCGGTTGCCCTCATTGTAGAAAATGGGGTTCTTGTACAGGCGGGCCAGGGAGTCCAGGTCCGTGTAAGAGAGGGAGTCGGAGGCCATCTGCATGTTGCGGCGGAACATGCGCACGTTGCCGGAGCCCCAGACAAAATTGATCTTGGTGGTATCCGGAGGCGGGGGAAGGGTGTCCACCGGCGCCGTTACCGCCGCTGTGGTATCGGCCGATACTTCCTCCGGCTGCTCCTCCGGCTTCGTTTCCGGCTCCGCTATCTTGCCGGACTTCCCTCCGGCCTCTTTCTGCCGCTGCTCGCGGATGGCGCGGGCGGCTTCCGCCGCGGCCAGTTCAGGGTTGTTCTTGGCGGCTTCGGCCGCTGCCTGGGCGGCCGCTTCCGCGGCCTTCTTGCGGTATTCCATCACCGGGTCTCCGGAAATGTCCTTCAAGCGGGTCTGGGCATCGGCCACCCAGGCGTCGGGGATATCACAGCGGCGGATGGCGCGGGAAAGGAGGACATCGGCCCCTATGTAGACGGAATCCCTGTTTTCTTCCTCCTCCGTGATGCTCATGATGGCGGGGTCGCGGGTCATCCGGATCTGGGAGAGGGAGTCCGTGTATTCCATCTTTCCGGCCAGGCCGAAGACGTTGCGGGTGGTGTCCATGATTTCCACGTTCCCCAGCATCACCACGTCCTTGGTAACGCGGGAGTAGTAGAGGGAGTCGCACCAGACTTCCTGGTCCTGGGTAAGGGCGTGCACCTTGCGGCGGAAGAAGAACAGCTCGCGGGGACGGTCGTACCAGCCGTCGTTGGCGCTCAGCATCTCCTTGTCCTGCAACATGTCCGTGCCGTAGCCAAAGTAGGCGGTGGACAGGTCGGAGCGGTATTCCAGGCGGGAGGTCTTGATGAAGGTGGTGTCCAGGTACATGTTCACCTGGTCGTTGAACACGAAGAGGCGGGCCTTGGAGTCGTAGGTGCCGTAGATGCTCTCGATAACCTGGCCGTCCTTGTCCCGCATGGCGCCGCCGCCGGAGAAAATGGCCACGGAATCCTTGGTGTTGTAGTCCAGGTAACGGGTGCGGAGGGTGTTGTGGTCGGCGTCTTCCAGCTGCACCAGGTCTCCGCGAAACTTGGCCATATTGTCGTCCACTACATACTGCAGGGTGTTGGAAGACAGCTGGGTGTTCTCCTGGATAATGCGCACATGGCCCGTGGCGTCGATAATGTTGGTCTGGACGTTCCAGAGGGCCGTGTCGCAGAGGAGATAGGTGTTGTTATGCAGGAATTTGGCGGGACCCACCACCTTGCGGTAGCTCTCTCCGTCCTTCTCGATGAGCTGGGCGCTCTGGGAACTCAGGAGATAGACTTTCTGCTTGTCCGGACCGTCCTGGGGACGGGGGCCATAAGCCAATGCCGCCACTGCGAAAGGCAGCAGCAGCACGGGGATAAACCATTTATGAGAGCCCCTCAGGATCACTGTTTATGGGCGTTCCAGACGTCACGGGTGAATTCGCACTGGGAGAACAGAGGGTCTATCACAATGTAGGTTCCCTTGATTTTCCCTTCCAGGAACTTGTCCACGGCCTCCTGCTGCTTGATGGCGGTCACGCTCTCCAGAATCTGGGTGTAGTCGTTCTCAAAGGTGGCGGTGTGGGCGGGCAGGATCTTGTCCACCTTCACAATCTTGTATACCAGGTTGCCCTGCCGGCCCTGGAGGTAGCCCTCATTGTCGGCCGATTCCACGGGCTTGGAGATTTCTCCCACCTTGAGATCCTTGATGGCGGCGTAATCGGCCGGCTTCAGCTGGTCTATCTCAAAATAGGCGGAGCCGGTGGAAGGGTCTGCCATCTGGCCGCCGTTGGTGCGGGTGGCCGGGTCTTCGGAGAAGAAGCGGGCGGCCAGCGGGAATTCAATCTCACCGGCCTCTATCTGGGTTTTCAGGCTGTCCAGGGTGTGGAAGGCCTTTTCCTGGTCCTGAGCCGTGTACTGCGGCTTAATCAGGATGTGGCGGGCGTTGAACATGTCTCCCTTCTTCTCTATCACCTCGATGATGTGGAAGCCGTCGGGCGTTTCCACAATCTGGGAGATGATGCCGGGGCGGAGGGCCATGGCGGCATCCGAGAAGGCCGGCCAGAAGATGGACTTGGAGGCCATGCCCAGCTCACCGCCGCGACGGGCGCTGCCAGGGTCCTCGGAATAGATGCGGGCCAGGGTGGAGAACTTCTCTCCGTTCATAATGCGTTCACGCAGGCTCAGGAGCTTTTCCCGCACCACCACGGCGGCCGCCTCGCGGTCGGGGTAGATGCAAATCTGGCTCAACTGATACTTCACAGGCACCACCGGAAGGTCCTGAGGGTCCGTTTTCTTGATGTACTCCTGTACGTCGAAGGGCGTTACCTCGGAGATTTTGCTGGCCACGTTGAAGCGCTCCTGCTCCGTGAGGCTCTGCTCTTCCAGGGCCTTGCGCCACTCCTGACGGAGCTTGAAGAGGGGCTTGCCAAAGTACTTCTCCATCTCCTCGTCTCCTCCCAGCTGGGTGCGGAACCAGTCCATGCGCTGGGACAGGTTGCTTTCCACCATATCGGCCCCCACGGAAAGGGAGTCTATGCGGGCCTGCATCAGGAAAACCTTGCTTTCCATCATCTGCTGCAGGATTTCGCAGCGGAGGTCCTTGTCGCTGGAAGAGCCGCCGGCACGACGCTGCTGCACTTCCGCCTCGATGTCCGAGAGGAGGATGGTTTCCCCACCCACAATGGCCACCGTCTTGTCCGCCACGCCCTTGTACTTCTGGGCGCTCAGGGGGAGGCAGGCCATAAGAAGCCCGGCCGCCGCCAATACAAAGCTATTTCTCATTTTCATAAATCACAAACTTGTTGTTGCGCAAGGCATCCTCCATGAGGCTTTTTTCCAATCCTTCCTCCAGGGCATGCTTGCGGGCGCTCAGGAGAATCTCGCGGATTCTTTCCTGGCAGTATTCCAGCGGGGCCGTCTTGCCTTCGGGCACCGCCTCCGCCACATAAATCACGTGCTTGTTGCCGGCCTCGTCCTCCGTTTCCACAAAGGGATTTTTGGCCGACAGGCCCTTGATTCCCTGCACCAGCGTCCGGTATTCCACCCCCGCGTCGCGGGCCAGGGAGAGGGCGTCGGCCCAGGTATCGGCCTGGTCTACATATTTGAGGGCTACGGAGGAAGCCAGGGAATCCACTTCCATCACCTCCATGTCGTCGTCGGAGGAAATTTTCTCCTTCAGGACCTTGAGGATGCGGGCATCGGCCGGGATAATCAAGTAGCGGGCCTTGAGCACCGGCCGCTCCAGGCGGAAGCGCTCCGGGTTGTCCTGGTAGTAGCGGTCAATCTCCTCCGCGGTGACCAGGGTGTCCAGGCGCTGGCGGATGTAAAGCTGCTCGTAGCGGTACTTGATAAGGTTCCTGCGGTATTCTTCCAGCTCTGCGCTCACGTCTTTCTCCTGGGGGGAGAGCTGCTCTTCGGCCATATCCATCAGGAGGATGTCCTGGGCCCAGGACTGGATGTACTGGCGGGCCAGGGCGGAACTGTCTTCCGGGCTTGCGCCGGCAGGGATATAACTTTCCAGCTGGCTGCGGTAGAGGCGCTGGTTGCCCACCTTGGCCACCACTTCCCCTCCGAAGAGCTCACTGGTGGTTTCCTGCAGCCGGCCCACGGCCTTGCAGGACGCCAGGCTCACAAGAACCAGAACTCCTATGTATGCTTTCCATTTCATCTATCTTGCAAAGATACTAATTTTTTGAGCATTTCCATCAGGATGGGACGCACCTCGGAAGCGCCCACGAGGGCATTGTTGGTGAGAATGGAAAAGGTGACCGCCGGTTTCCCGTCCCTGCCCAGGATGTAGCCGGAATAGCACAGGGTGCCGGAAAGCGAGCCGCTCTTCATGCGCACCCGTTCACAGCCGGGGAAGCGGATCATGGAGAGGGTGCCCTCGCCGGGCTTGGGAAGGGAGGCGAGGAAGGCCGGGAACGCCGGGCTCTCCTGCATGGCCTTCAGGAAGGAGACCATCCACTCCGCCGTCACGTAATTCATGCGGGAGAGGCCGCTGCCGTCGGCAAATTCTATCTGGTCTAGTTGGAGGCCCAGGTCCCTGAGGACCACGCTTTCCGCCACCAGGCAGCTGTCGTAAACGGCCACGCCGCAGGCTTTTTCTCCCATGGCCCGGAGCATGCTTTCCGCGTAGAAATTGTCGCTCCTCTCGTTGGTGATGCGGGCGATATCGGCCAGGGTGGGGCTCTCCGTAAAGCCTATCTCCTTGGGCTTGCCGGCCTTTTCCTGCTCCACGAAGTCCGAGCCCTGGATGTATCCGGCGCGGCTCACGTGGGCATAACCGCCGGTGACTTCCCAGCCGGTGTCCTTGAGGTTTTTCCAGAAATAATAGGCGCAGGTGAGGTCTCCGTATTTGTTGGCGGTGTTCTCCGTCTTGGGACGGCGGTCTACGGCGAAGGTGCCGCGCATCTGGGCGTAGGGGGCCAGGTCCGTGGTGAAGAGATACAGGCTGTTGCCGCTGCCCTTGGGACCGGTGATGCCCAAGTTGCTCACCTGCAGCCAGGGGGTCTCAGGATAGGTCTGGGTGAGGCCGATGGGCTTTCCCACCTCCGTGGCCCGCACGTCCATGTCTATGGTGTTTTCGTAGAAGCAGAGGGCGTTGCCGCCGGTGCCGTAGTAGGTGCCGGTGTCGTCATAGTCCCAGGAGGGGTGCTCCAGGTGGCCCTCGTAGGCGCTTCCGTCGCCGATGATGCGGCCGTGGATGCGCTCGATGCCGTTGCTCCTGAGGATGGTCTTCCACTTCCAGAAAAGGGCGTCCGGCTTCAGGGCGATGGAGTCCTGCGTGCCCGTGGTGGGGTCTCCCCCGCCAATGATGTAAAGGTCTCCTTTCAGGGTGCCGTCCTCAACGGTGCCGGTATAGCCCAGGCCGGTTCTGAAGCGGTAGGCCGGGCCGAAGGCATGCAGCGCCACGCCGGTGGTGACCAGCTTGCGGTTGGAGGCCGGCATCAGGCGCATGCCCGGGTTGTGGCTGGCCAGCACGTTGCCGGCGGCGTCCTGGGCATAAATGGCCCAGGAAGAGCCCTTGAGGGGCTCCCGTGCGGCGGCTTGGTTCACGTATTGCTGGGCGTTCTGCGCCAGGGCGGCGCTCATGCTGAGGGCCAGGCCCAGAAGGATGCTTACGGTCTTTTTCATTTTACAAAAGTACAGCTTTTTCCGCATAAATAATGCCAGACTAACGGGCTTTCAGGGTAGAAATCATCTGCCCGTAATCCGAGGGGACTTTCCAGTATGTTTCCGGAAGGATGACGGGGACGGCGCTGAAGGAGTCTTCCACCATGCCGGGCTTGGTGCACCAGAGGTAGTCCAGGCGGTGTTCCAGCAGCTGTGGGGCCTCTCCCAGACGGATTACGAACCGCAGCGTGAGGGCGGCTTCCAGGCGGGCCGGAAGGTCGTTCTGGTTGGAAAGGGCGTTCCCCAGGGAGTAGAACACCGGCACGCCGTCTATCCACTGGACGTCCTGCACCACGTGCGGATGGGCGCCCACGATGGCATGGGCTCCCTGCGCGATGAGCCAGCGGGCCACCTCTTCCTGACGGACGCTGTGTTTTTGGGCGTATTCCACGCCCCAGTGCGGGAACACCAGAACAAGGTCGGCCTTGCTGCGGGCGCGCTCCATTACCGGCTTCAGGGCCAGGGTGTCCATGCGCTGCACCTTGGGCCAGGCCTTGGAGGAGCCCAGGTTGGTGCCGTAGGTGAAGTTCACGATGGCCACGCGGATGCCCTTCAGGGGCAGGATGAGGGGGTTCCGCAGCGTGTCTTTCCCGGGGGTGTCCGCTATGCCCGTGTACCACAGGTCCCGGACATCGAGCTCCCGGATGGTGCGTGCCAGACCGGCATCTCCCCGGTCCAGGATGTGGTTGTTGGCGGTGAGGAACACGTCAAATCCCACCTGCGAGAGGTATTCCGCATAGGCCTCCGGTCCTGAGAAGTTGGGGTAGCCGGAATAGGGCTTCCCGGCCAGGGGGAATTCCATGTTGCCGATGGCGATATCGGCCCCCCGGATATCCTTCTCTATGTATTTGAAGAAGCCCTCGTAGCCGTTTTTGGCGGCATCGCGGATGACGGCGCCGTGGCTCATGATGTCTCCCACCGCGTAGAAGGTGAGCGTGTCCGCGGGCGGCCGGGCCCGCCAGAACTCCACCGGGAAGTGCAGCTGGCCGTACCCCTTCAGCGGCAGCAGGAATGTCAGAATCAGTATGAGCACCTTGCGCATACCACAAAGTTAACACTTTTCCGGGAACTTCCCCCGGGCCCAGGTGCGAGTGACGTCCCAAAAACAGGGACGACACTGTCAAAATCGGCCTTTTTTGCGAGTGACGTCCCAAATTCCGGGACACCTCACACGCTTAACCGGCGAAAGAACGCTCAAAGCCGGTCCAGGAGGCGGGCAGCATCGGCATAAGTGAGGCCGCAGACACGCGCAATCTGGTTGGCGTCGGCGCTGAAACGGAGGCGGAGCTGGCGGGCCAGTTCCGCCTGCTCATCGGCCTGGAGGGTGCGGAACGTTTCTTTTCCGAAGAGGCTGCGGCATAGTTCCGGGAGGGCCGTCAGGATGGTTTGGTCGCGGAAGGCCGGCAGGTTGGCGTCGGCACTTTCCATCCTTTTGCGTGCCTTGGAGGAGTTGGACAGGAAGAAATTCATCCGCTTGGGCGTGCGGAAACAAGCTTCCACGTCCTCTGCGTCCACATAGGAGGACGGGAGAATATAACCCTCCGGACTCAATACCCACTTTGGGGGAAGGACGGGGCGGAAACTGTGCATCATGCGTTCCAAAGAGCGCACGGAGAAGTCATGGACCGGCCGGCCGCCGGGCGGAGATACGCAGAAAAAGCAGTTTCCGCTGCCCCAGGGATACTGGCTGGGGTGGGAGCAGATGTTGGCGGCCACCGGATTCATCTGGACGTACGCCACCGCCCTTTCCACCGCTTCGTCCTCGTACGGCACCTCCCGGACATCCACCTCGTTTCCGCGCAGGAATTCCTTGACGCCGTACTTTCGTCTGTAGTAGAGCGCATATCGGTGCTTGAGCCGGTTCACAAACAGCAAAACATCTTCCGGGTAGCCTTTCAGCACAAAGTGCAAATGGTTGGACATGAGCACAAAAGCCAGCACGCCCACCTCTTTCCGGCAGGCCGATTCAAGAGCCACGTAATTCATTCCCACCCGGAAGTCTTCTTCTTCCCGGAACCAGAGACGGTCCTCCAGATGGGCCGTGGAAAGCAGATACACTTTTCTCATGCGGGCAAAGATAATTGTCTGCTCGCTTTCCTCCAATTTTTTGAACCATTAAATAATTTCACTATATTTGCCTGAGAACGAATATGTTAACAGAAAAACATCCTTTCGAACCCTTCTTGCCGGACGGGGCAAAAATACTCTTTCTGGGCAGTTTTCCACCCCAGCCGCACCGCTGGAGTATGCCTTTCTACTACCCCAATTGGATAAATGACTTCTGGCGGGTCATGGGACTCATCCATTTCGGAGAGCGAAATTTTTTTTGTGTTCCCGGGGAAAAGCGCTTTGACGAAACGGCCGTCCGCGCCTTCTGTTCCTCCCACGGACTGGCGTTCTACGACACTGCCTGCGAGGTCCGTCGCCTGAAAGACAATGCTTCGGATGCGTTCCTGGAAGTGGTTACGCCCACGGATGTGCCGGGACTTCTGGCGCGCCTGCCGCTCTGCGACACGGTGGTAACCACGGGCCAGAAGGCCACCGAGGTGCTCTCAGAGACCTTTCAGTGCGAGATGCCCCCGCTTGGCGGAAGCGTTGAGGTGCGCATCGGCCCGCGGACGCTCCGCTTCTGGCGCATGCCTTCCACATCCCGCGCCTATCCGCTCCCTCTGGAGAAAAAGGCCGATGCATACCGCCGCCTTTTCTCTCTAAAATAAACGGCAGGTGTTAATAAACGGCAGGTGTTAGTAACGTCCCGAAATTTGGGACGTCACTCGCAAAAAAGGCCGATTTTGGTAGTGTCGTCCCTGTTTTTGGGACACCTCACACGTTTTTCTGGATTCCGGCTTAACTTTTTCCGGTTTTTGCGTCTATCTTTAACTACCAAAAAAGGGGAAGGAATAGTATTTGTAGCAAGCCTCCGCTATATGAAGAAGTTTCTGCTGTTTGCATTTTGCCTGCTGCTGGGGCTGTCGGCCCGGGGACAGGTGTTCATCATCAACGACAACATGATGACGGGCCGATTGAGCGAGATCAAGGCCACCGTACTGGACTCCCTCACCAACGAGCCCGTGGGCTTTGCCTCCGTGTATGTGATTCCGTCCAAGGACACTACCATCACCAACTTCACGCTCTCGGACGCCAAGGGAGAGGCCAAGTTGGACGAGGTCCCCTACGGCAGTTACGTCTTCCATGTGGAGATGATGGGCTACAAGCCCTTCGTCAGGGAAAAGTACTTCCGGGAGCGGAGGGTGGACATGGGTACCATCCGCCTGCAAGTGGACGAGCACTACCTGGAGGCGGCCGTGGTCTCCGACGTGGGCAATCCCATTGTGGTGAAGAAAGACACCGTGGAGTTCAACGCCTCCTCCTTCCGGGTGGGCGCCAACGCCATGCTCAAGGACCTGCTGCAGCGCATGCCCGGCATGGAAATCACGGAAGACGGCAAGGTGAAGTTCAACGGCGAGGAAATTGACAAGCTCACCATCGGCGGGCGCACCTTTTTCTTCAACGACCAGAGTACGGCCCTGAACAACCTGCCGGCGGCCGTGGTGGACAAAATCCGCGTGATAGACCGCGACTCGGAGGCCACGCGGGCTTCCGGCCTGCAGGACGGCTCCCGCGAGAAAGTGCTGGACGTGGCCCTGAAGAAGGAATACGAGAAGGGCTGGTTCGGCAATGCCGGCGTCAAGGGAGGTTCCACCCTTACCCCCAAGGCCGATGACAAGGAGCTCCGGGACGGCCGGGGCTTCCTCTGGAGCGGGAATGCGCTGGTATCGGCCTATGGAGAGAAGGACCAGGTGACGGTGATAGGCAATGCGCAGAATATCAATGACTCCAACGCCGTCTTTATCATGATTGACGGGGACGGGGAGCAGAGTTCCCTGAACCAGGGGCTGTCCACGGCGGCCCAGCTGGGCGTAAACGCCAACACCTCCCGCATCAAGGATACGGAAACGGCGGTGAGCGCCAATTACAAGTACGCGGACACCCGCTCCGGAAACAAGACGGAGCGCACCACATTCAAGGACGATGGTAACCTGAACGCCTCCTCCCAAAATAGCGGACGTTCCTACAACAACTCCGTATCGGCCAATGTGGAGCTCAAGAAAGAGAAAGGAAAAGTGTGGTTCCACCTGCGACCGGACTTCCGCTATTCCAAAACGGACGCGTACAGCAATGGCAGCTCCCAGACCCTTCAGAACGGGATTTTCCTCAACAGCGCAGAGAATACGAATCACAGTCTGACGGCCAGCAGGAATGCCTATCTGAGCGGGGATGTCACCTTCCGGGAAATAGGCGGGAAAGCCAAGCGGTCACTGACCCTGGACCTGTCCGGAAGCTATGGGGATAGCAATGGAAAGAGTGACGAGACCTCCCTGCTCACCCTGAATACGGAAACCAGCACCCGTTCCATGAATTATGTTTCCGACGGACGGAATGGCGGTGCAAGAGGCAACCTAAGCTACACGGAGCCGCTAGGAGAGAAATGGACGATAGGAGTGCGGGCCGGGCTGCGTTGGTCGGGCCGGAACAGTGCCCGCGACGCCTTTGACGCTGCCGGGAAGAACGACTACTACAGTTCGGTGAGCCGCAACAATTATCTGGAGCAGACATACGGCATCACGGCGCAGTATCAGTTTGCTCAAAGGAGCTACATTACCCTGGGAGCCAATGTGCTGGGCACCCTGAACGAGACCTTCTCCAAGAGTTTCGGCATTGAGAACACCACCGGGAAGGGCGAGTGGCTCTGGCATGTGACGCCCCAAGTCCGCTTCATTTACGGCAAGGGGAACCACCACCTTTCCGTCTATGTGTCCGGCAACGCCCAGCAGCCTTCATCGGCCCGGATGCAGCCGGTGCTCAATATCACGGACCCTTCACGCCTGAGCGTGGGTAACGTGTACTTGAAGCCCTATACGCAAACCTACCTCAACGCAGACTGGACCCTGAATGACCGGGAGCGATTCTCTACCCTCATGGTCTATTTCTACGGCTATGTGTCGTCCTCTCCCATCATCAACGCGCAGTGGTACGACGCGGACGGTATCCTGTACAGCGTGCCGGTGAATGCCAAGAAGCCCAGCCTGACGGCCAACCTGGTGGCCAATTACACCACGCCGCTGGACAGCAAGAAACTCTGGTCCCTCACCCTGGGCGGAAGCGCCTCCTTCAATACCGCCACCAGCTACCAGACGCGCCAGACCCTGGCCGGCCTGGACAAGGACAGCTTTGACTACTCCGCCTTCATGGCCCATTTCTGGGGCACTTCCGGAGAGCGCTTCTACGGCGGGGAAAGCGGCTTTGAGGAGAGCAAGACAAATGTGTTCTCCCCGTATGTGACTTTCAGCGTGAAATTCAATCCGGACCGCTATTCCTTTAGCCTGGGAGCCAGCACCCAGGGCCGGATTGCCCGCTATTCGCTGGATCCCCGGGCCAACATGAACACGCTGGACACCCGCCTCACCGCCCGCGGCTCCTACACCACCAAGCACGAATTCGAGTTCCTCACAGACATCTCCTACGTCTTCTATAAAGGCTACCAGGCCGGTTACGGCCAGCCCGAGTGGCAGTGGAACGCGGAAATCTCCAAGAATATCGGCGCCTTCAACCTGAGCCTCAAAGTGCACGACATCCTGAACCAGACCCGGAACCTCACCCACACGGTTACGGCCAACTACATGGAAGACACCTACCGCCTCATTATGGGCCGATACATCCTCCTGGGCGTTAAGTGGAACTTCGGCAAGATGAACGCCGCCCACAGCCGCCGTGCCCAGCAGGCCGCCTGGAATATGGTCTGGTAGGTGCGCCGCCTGTTAGTAACGTCCCGGAATTTGGGACGTCACTCGCAAAAAAGGCCGATTTTGACAGTGTCGTCCCTGTTTTTGGGACGTCACTCGCACTTGGGGCGCAGCATAATCTACTTTTCGTGCACCTTGTGGATGCGGCCGCCGGGAAGGACGGTGCGCAGAGCGCCCATGGTGATGTTCTGGATAAGGTAGGAGGGATAGGGCAGCATGGGGTCCCGCGAGAATTCCACGGCCACCCGTTTGGGCTCCCGGCCGGCAGCGAGGGGATTGGCATTGGGCAAGGCCAGGTTGGCCAGGAAGGTGATGGCGCCGCTGTTTTTGGCCACTACCCGGTAAGGGGCGTACTCATCCTTCCAGACCTTGACTTTCAGCTTGTTATACTCCATGCAGAAGTCTTCCGTCATCTTGTGCTTGTCTCCCTTGAAGTTGCAGTCTATCTTGTGGATTTTAGCCTGGGCCGTGGCGCCGAAGAGCGGCCGCAGGAAGCCGTCCATCTTGGAGGCGTCCAGGTTGTAAACCTGTATCCTGCCCCAGGTGCTTTCCGACTTGTCGTTGCGGATGTTCAGGGTCATGTCCAGCCGGCTGTGGCCCTTGTGCCCGGATTTAAGGTCTGCCTTCATCACATTGCCCGGCGCATTGCTCACGGAATTCACGGCCAGACGGACGTTCTTCATAGGGTAAACGCCCCGGTTCTTACGCGTGACCTCCCAAAGGAAGGTGAAATCTTCCAGGCGGGCGTCCATTTTCCGAATCTGCAGTGGCCAGGAAACGGAGTTCAAGCCCTCCTGAATGGTGGCATAGGGAACGGCCGGGGCATAGCGGTCGTCCTGCAGGATCACGGCACGGGGACCGGACAGGCTGATGCTGTCCACCACCACCTGCTCCGAGCCAATCAGACGAGGGATGTTAAGCGGGCTCACGTACAGGCTGTCCAGCTGCACATCGTACCACATGGCCGATACCTTCCCCAGCCGCACCGCCAGCTCTTCCTGCCCCACGCAGCTGTAAAGACGCATGGCCTGCGCCGTGACAGGGCCTGCATCGGCCGTCTCCATATGTCCAACCAGGAAGCGCGAAAGTCCTTGGGCGTCAATATAATCCAGGCTGTCCAGGGCCACGCTGTAGGTGCTGTCATTGTAGGAAAGCACCCCTTCCGGAAACGCCAGCCCGATTTCCCGCGCGGAGAAATCAAGCCCCTGCGCGGAAACCTTGGTGGAATCCTTCAGGCTTCGAAGACCCACCGCGCCCTTCTCTATCCGCAGTTCCCCCAGGGAAACCTTCTTCAGGAAAGGTTTTTGGGCCGATGCCGTGTCCTCCTTCTCAGGAGCCTCGCCGCCCTTCAGGACCAGCTGCACATCGGGTTCCCGGATGAGCAGGCGACCCGCATCGGCCTCTCCCTTCAGCAGGCGGAACCAACGAACACGCTCCAGCCGAAGGGCCTTCACATGCCCCTTCACCTCCGGAGACACGCCGGTGGAGTCCGCAAGTGCAAAATCCACCTCCCGCAGCTCCACATTGCCCCCAATCAGGGAAACGCTCGCCTTTTTGAAATCCACCCGGGCGCCGGGGATATCGGCCAGGGCCGAGCGAAGCTTTTTTCCGGCGATGCCGTTCACCGCCACGCTGCCGATGGCCACCACCGCCACCGCCGCAGCCACTCCGATGATGAAAGACTTTTTAGACATATACAATTCTGACTAACCAAGGTACAAAGATAACAAAAAACCGCCGCTGTGCAAAGCGCCGGGTGTATCTGAAGTTTGCTTGCAGGGGACGTACTGGACTGCACGCATATGTTGATTGTCGGGTAGCGGGAGTGGGTCACGATCCCACGACCTCCGGATTATGAATCCGACGCTCTAACCAGCTGAGCTACCCCGCCATTAATACAGGGGGCGCCGCCCCCTCATACACCCCTGCGGCCTTTCACCTTTCCAACTTTCTTCGAAAGTCCCGGCCCGGCCGGTCGCCTGCAGGCGACATGAAAGTGTGTTGAGATAGAAGGACTCGAACCCTCACTGACAGAGCCAGAATCTGTAGTGCTACCATTACACCATATCTCAATGAGTCCCGCAAAACGGGACTGCAAATGTACGACTTTTTTCTGAATCTGCAAGGTTTATGCAGAAAAATCTTGCAAATATTCCCGGAATGCGGGCCGATACATCTCTCCCACAGGCAAAGAAGTGCCGTCGGAGAGGGTGACAGACGTGCGGGACGCTTCCCGGATATGGGCCAGGGAGATGATATAGGAGCGGTGGATGCGCATGAATTGCTGCGCCGGAAGCTGCTCCATCAGGTGCTTGAGGCTGTACAGCACCACCAGGGGCGCGGCGTCCCCCTCCCGGTGAATCTTGATGTATTCGCTCATGCTCTCCACATACACAATCTCTTCCGGCCTCACCGGCACCGTCCTGTAGTCCGACTTGAAGTGCAGTACCTCCTCCCGGGGTTCCTCCG
Organism: Bacteroidales bacterium; assembly: GCA_017480345.1. Classification (GTDB taxonomy): domain Bacteria; phylum Bacteroidota; class Bacteroidia; order Bacteroidales; family UBA932; genus Cryptobacteroides. The sequence goes on along the minus strand of JAFVAU010000012.1, from coordinate 26,224 downwards.
GGGCCGGGGCAGGAAGCGGGACAGGAACCGTTTCCTGAGCCGATTTCTTACTCTTGAACATGGCCCGCACGCCCAGATTCACCAGCAGCATGAGCACGCCCACAATCACGCGCATCACCTCCGGCTTCATGGGCCGGAAATCATCCTCCGGACGGAAGTCCTCCTCTCCTCCCGGAGGGAAAGGCCCGTCAAATCCGTGCGGAGGCAGCGAATGCGCCTCCCCGAAAAAGCAATACACCGCGAAGGCCGCCACAAAGGTGAGGGTAAGCGCCAGATAGGGCAGAACTTGCTTCCGTGTAAGGAAAGGAACGGCGAGAATCTCGTGAAGGGCAAAGAGGACAAAGTAAGGCAGGAGCGACTTCCAGGACGGAAAACCAGACACGAAGGACAGCGCAAAAAGCACCATCCATACGCCCGCATACAGGCCCATTTCCTTCTTTCGCAAAGCGTCCATCCCTGCAAAGATAAGAAAAATACTCCTCAGAATGAACCACTGTCATCCTGAGGAGTAAAACAACTATGGATTATTTTAGAACTTGAAGGTATAACCGACGCCGATGCTAACCTTGAAGTAATTGTTGTAGGCGGCGCTGAAAAGGCGCGTACCCTCGGAGTTGGTGTCTATGTCGTACTCGGAAACATAGTCCAGCAGGACGTACGGCCGAAGGACATGGTGTTTGTTAAACTTGATGTCCGTGCGGATGATGCCGCGGTAGCGGTCGTTGTACGTGTGGGTGTAACCGGCAGGGGTGTAGGCATAGTAGGTGGTGCCGTCACTCTTGGTCTGGAGGGAACCCGAAGTGCTGCCCCAGGGGGCATTGAGCTGGGTTCTCATCTCAAAGAACACTCCCGGCTCAAAGTACGTCCAACCCTTGTAGGACACACCCAGACGGGTTTTCAGGCCCACCAGATTGGGCGTGCTCTGGAAAGCGTTGAAGTCTCCGGTGCGGTGCGTAAGCTGCACCCGCTCCTTCAGGGAAAAGTCAAAGCCGCTGAGGTTGTAATGAAGCTTTCCATCCACATAGAAACGGTGGCGGGGTTCTTTGAAAAGCAGGTTATTGGCGCTATAGGGGTTGATGAGCACGTACCCCGCTCCCAGCTTGAAATAATTGGAAACCTTGTAATCCAGGCCGATGGTGGTCTGGAGCCTGCCCAGGGAGCTGAACACGCCGTCCATGCGGATTTCCTCTTCCACGGTGAGGTGGATACCCTTGGCCATTTTCCAATCGGCCCCTATGGAAGCGCGGGCGCCGCTCTGCGTCTGTGCCGCAGCCCCTATCGGGAGCAGCAGGGCCAGAAGATATACTAACTTTTTCATCATTCCACGTAGTCTTTGGCCCGGGTAACCATATTCACGGAATTGGATTCCCCCTTGGGCAGGTGATAATACACTTTGATGAAGGCCGCATCCTTGAGAAAGTCCACATGGCCCACCTCCAGATTCTGGATGGGGAAGCCCAGGCGCTTTTCCAAATCGGCCTTGAGTTCCTCACGTTTTTCCGGCACAATGAGGTCTATCTTGTCATAGAGTACCAACTTGGTGGCGGTGTGGGCCACCAGGCGCTCGCTTTCCAGAACGGCCACCAGGCATACGATAAGGGCGTTCACCAAGGCCATCACGCCCACGCTGCCCCAACTGAGGGCATAGTGCGGAGCCGGCGTATCCAGGCCCACCGCGTGGTACACGGGAGCCAGGCCGTTGGCGGCCGCCAGGGCAATGATCACAAACAGATAGGTCATCTCCCGGATGGGCACCGTCTCCGTGCGGTAACGGATAACCCCGAAGATGGCAAACAGGCCCAGGGTAAGGCCCACGCCCACCTCCACATTGCCCATGATATAAAGCAGCACCAGCATGGCCGACGAGAACACCATGAAGGTGAAATAATAGTCCCTGCGGCGGCTCTTCCGGTAATAGAAGAAATGCACCAGAATCCAGCATACCAACAGGTTCAGGGCAAAGCGGATGCCCAGTTCCGCCACCTTCTGGGAGGTGGTCATCATGGCATCTGTGATGGTCTGCACGTCCAGGAGCATGTCGTCTGCGGCATCTACGTTCCCGAAGGAGGAGAGATCTTCCTGGACAAAGCGGAATAACTTGTCTATCATATTGTCTTAAGCTTTTTTCCTATGGTTTTTTCAATGGTCCGCACCTTCACCTTGAAGCGGCCGCTCTTGGCCTGAGGATCCGTGAGGGTGACGGCTATGCAGTATTTGCTCACCCGGGCGGGCTTGATACGGTGCTCCAGAAAAATGCTGCGCATCCGGCTTTGAGCGCGCCCGTCCTGCTTGAGTTCAATGATCACCGCATCCTGCAAATCTGCACACTCCCCTGTCCGGAAGTTCTTGAAAGCCAGACAGGTGTCTATGGTGAGCCTTTCCGTGAGGCCCGGATTCACCAGGGTGATGCGGGTAAAAAGGGTTTCCAGCACCGGGGAAATGTCCCCCACCGTGAACCAGGAGTGTTTGGCCAGGTAAGCGCAGGCGTCCCGGTTCCCGGCAAACTCCATAGTTTCAATGGGCTCAATGGCAATCCTTTTCTTGCTGGTGCGCCCGTGGTTGTTCTTGCGCTTGATTTCCAGAAAAGCCTGGTGGGAATGCACATAGCAGCGGGTGCGCACCTTCTGGCGCACCAGGCGGCGGTTGTGGTGGTCGTAGAACATCCGCATCTGAGGTGTGTCAAAATACACCGAATCGTACGGGCTCTGCCGCTCCCCTTCCGTCACCAGCACTCGGTAGCCGGCTGCAGCGGCGTCCCGGAGGACGCTGCGTAGCGTGGCTTCATTGGTGAGGAACTTGGCGTCCACGCGGTTCATCAGCTTCACGGAGTTCATCTCCTCCAGCGTGATGGGCTGAAAGGCATCCAGCTCCCGGGAAAAGGATATATGGCTACTTTCCGCCATCTTGCGCAAGATATTCGTACTGCTTTATGCTGATCAGTTTTCCCTTGGCATTGTAGGTGTACTGGATTTTCTTCCGGCCGAACTCGTTGAATTCGAACTTTTTGTAGGTCTGAAGGCGGTTGCGGCCATCATAGACCAATTCCTTGGAAAGCTTTCCGTCGGCCCCGTACTCATAGCGTTTGCGCCATTTCTGGCCATCACTGTTGTACTCAATCTCCTCAATCTTTTTTCCTTCCGGATTGTAGGTGGTTACATGGTCCAGGACCTTGTTGTTGCCTTTTGGGTCTGTGTTCCACTCCTTGATGACCAAGTTCTTCTTGTTGATCTTGGCGGCCTCCTGGGCCCCTGCCGCCAAGGGGAGAAGCAGCAGGGCCGAGGCCATAAGTATAAGTATGCGTTTCATGATAAATGCAAAGATACAAAATTATCAGTGACCGGGACCACCGCCGCCGGGGAAACCACCGCCACCGGGGCCGCCCATGCCGGAACCGCCGCTGTAAGCGCTCAGGCTCACGGAGGAGCCGCCGGAAACGCTGGCGCCAAAGGCCGCCATGCCGTTGAAGGCCTGGGTGCCGCCGCTCACGCTCACGCCGGAGAGCAGGCTGGGCTGCGAAGAGCCGGAAACCACCAGGCCGGTGCCGCCGGATGAGGGCGTCTTGAAGGCGTAGGTGGTATCTCCCACCGTCATGCCGTACCAGGTGTTCTTGCTCCAGGAGGATGCCTGATAGCAGGCCTGGCTCAGGGAAGCGCCGTTTTCCAGCCCACCGATGGCGAAGAGCGTGCCGCCGTTCACATAGAGTTTGTAGCCGCCTTCGGTGTTGGCATCCAGGGCCACCTCGGCCCCGCCGGAACCCACGGCATACACCACGCCGCCTTCGATATACATGTTGCCGTTGGCGTCCAGGCCGTCGTTGCCCGTGGAATAGGCGCACACCTGGCCGCCGATGATGGCCATCATGCCGGCCGAATTGATGGCGTCGTCCCGGGACTGGGCGTACACCGTGCCGCCGGCAATCTCTATCTTGCCCTTGGACTCGATGGCCTCATGGTTGGTGGCGGTGGCTTCGATGGTGCCGTCGGAGATATAAATATTGCCGTCAAACTTGATGCCCTTGGCGCTGGTGGAGTTCTTGGAAGAAGAGCTGCCGTAGTTGGAGCCCGTCACGCTCACTTTCACCGTGCCGCCCTGGAAGTAGGCCGGACCGTCGCCGCTGATGCCCTTGCCGCCGGCACCCGTGCTGGTGGCGGTGAGGCTGCCCTTGTTCATGACAAAGAGCTGGTCGGCCTTAACGCCCGCAGCGGCCTTGTAATCCTTGTCTTCGCTGTCGTAGGCCGTTCCGCCGGTCACTTTCACGGTGGTGACGCCGCCGTTCAGGAGCACCAGGGAATCCGAGCACATGGCCTTTTTCATATCGGCGCTGGAGAGGGCGTCAACAGTGCCACCGGACACAATCACGGCATCCTTGCCGCGGATGGCATGTCCGGCCGACGAGCTCACCTCCACCGCGGGGGCGTCCAGGAAATGGATGTAGTCGTCTGAGGTGATGCCGGCCTTGCCGCTGGCTTTCACCGTCAGGGTGCCGTCGCCGCTGAACAGGAGCTGGCCTTCGGAGAAGAAGGCGGCTTTCTCATCTTCATCGTCAGGGGTGGCGGTGTAGGAAGGGCCATCGGCCAGATAATTCTTGCCGCTCACCACCACGAAACAGCGCTTCTTGCCCTGGTTGTTGATGGCGGCGCCGTTGGGGTTGGTGATGGAGACGCCATTGAGCACCAGCGCCTGCTTGTTCTTGGAATAAATCTTCAGGAAACCGTTGGAAGTGGTTCCGGAAAGTTCATACTTCACTTTTTCGGAGGTGGAGGTATTGTCAATGGTGACCTGGTTGCCCACCACCGTCACTATGCCGTTCTCATCTCCGGTAACAGTGGCGCTGCCGCTGTCAGAGAAAACAATGGATATCGTACGGGCGAATTTGGTATTGGCAATGAGGTCTTCCTCGTCCGTCGTTACGGCCATGGTGGTGGCGCCCGTTACACCGGAACTGCCGCCTTCACCATTGTTATTGTTGCTACCATTGTCACTCCAGGGGAGAGACTCTTTCCCACATCCTGCCAGGGCAAGCACGGCCGTGGCCAGGAAAAAATAATGAACCGTCTTCATGGCGTTAAGGTTTTAAAATACACGTCAGCTGCATTTATATCAAAATCCCGGCCGTAAAGTGCGTTTTTCAGCCAACGCCGCCTTTTTTTCAGCGAATCGGGGCCGATGGAAACGGAGGGTTTTCAGATTTGCGCATTTCTGATTATCTTTGTATGCGAAAAAATACACCTATGCTAATAATTCTGAAACTCCTGGGCTCCATCGCCCTCCTGATTTACGGAATGAAGGTCATGAGCGAGGCCCTGCAGAAAATGGCAGGCCCGCAGCTGCGGCACATGCTGGGAGCCATGACCACCAACCGTTTCACCGGAGTTGCCACGGGTGCGCTGGTCACCGTCGCCGTCCAGTCATCGGCCGCCACCACCGTCATGACGGTGTCCTTCGTGAATGCCGCCCTCCTCACCCTCTCGCAGGCCATTTCCATCATCATGGGTGCCAACATAGGAACCACCATGAGCGCCTGGATCATGAGCGCCGGCTTCTCCTTCAACGTGATGGACGTGGTGTGGCCCGTCTTCCTGGTGGGCATCATCCTCATCCAGACAGGAAAACACCGCTACGTGGGAGACTTCCTCTTCGGCCTGTCCTTCCTGCTCTTCGCCCTGGGCATGCTCAAGCAGACGGGAACGGAGATGGATCTGGCCAACAACCCGGCGGTGATGAACTTCTTCTCCAGCTTCTCCACCAACTATGGCACCATCCTGCTGTTCCTCCTGATTGGCTCCGTGCTCACCGCCCTGGTGCAGTCATCGGCCGCCCTCATGGCCATCACCATGGTGCTCTGTTCCACCGGTGCCATCTCCATCTACCAGGGTATCGCGCTGGTGATGGGTGAGAACATAGGCACCACCGTTACGGCCAACCTGGCGGCCCTCAGCGCCAATGTGCAGGCCCGCCGCACGGCTTTGGCCCACTTGGTGTTCAACGTGTTCGGCGTCATCTGGGTGCTCATCCTCTTCTTCCCCTTCGTCACCTTCGTGTGCAGCCTGGTGGGGCTGGACCCGTCGGCCGAAACCCAGAGTCCGGTGCAGCTTTCCTTCGCTCTGGCGGCCTTCCATTCGGCCTTCAACGTCATCAACACCGCCGTGCTCATCTGGTTCATTCCCCAGATTGAGAAGCTGGTGTGCTTCCTCATCCAGCCTTCCAAGGAAGAGCGGGAAGACAGCTTCAGCCTCAAGTATATCCGTGGCGGTATCATGAAGACCCCGGAAATCTCCCTCCTGCAGGCCCAGAAAGAAATTTCCATGTTCGGGCAGCACATGCAGCAGATGATAGGTCTGGTGAAGGAGCTGGCCCAAACCACGGAGGCCGACGCCTTCGGCAAACTCTTCGAGCGCATCCGCAAGTATGAAGACTTCTCCGACCAGATGGAGAATGAGATAGGCCGATACTTGGAGGAAGTGGGCCAGGCCCACCTCTCCGACGATTCCAAGGCCAAACTCAGCGGCATGCTCCGCCAGATCGGGGAGCTGGAATCCATCGGAGACAGCGGCTTCAACCTGGGCCGCATCCTGCAGCGCAAACAGGACAACAAGATTGAGTTCTCCGAATCCCAGACCAAGGGCATCATCGAGATGTACAATCTGGTGGACGCCGCCATGACCCGCATGAACCAGATACTGGACGGTCGCAAGGAAGACTTCGACATTGGCCTGTCCTCCTCCTACGAGCAGAGCATCAACGAGCTTCGCGGCAACCTCAAGCAGCAGAACATCCAAGACCTGGACAACCAGGTGTACACCTACGACAACGGCACCGTCTTCATGGACCTGGTGAACGAGTACGAAAAGGTGGGAGACTACGTCCTCAACGTGGCCGAGGCCCGGCTGGGACTGTAGCCGTCCGGGGTGCAATACAAAGCCGCCAGGGACCGGTTTCAGTCTCTGGCGGTTTTTATGTGTGGGGCGGCAGGCTACTTGCCCAGGCCCTTCTTGGCGGCGGCGCTCAGCTCGTCGTACAGGGCATCCGTCTTTTCAAAGAGCTCCTTGCGGATGCTGGTGTAGCACTGCTTGGGCTTCTCGGCGCCGGCGCTCTTCACCACCTTGTCCCGGAGGTCATTGTACAAATCTACAGCCTTGTCAATAAGGCCGGCTATTTCGTCGGCGTTCTTGCCGGGATTGATGTTCAGGAACAGGGTGCAGTCGTCGATGAATGCGCCAATCACATACTGAATGTCTTTCTTGATGTCTCTGAGATTCATATCTTTTGCAAATTTGTCGCTGCAAAGATAGTGATTTTTCTTGAATAATGATGCAATGGGCCGATACTCGCCTGGAGACCGGGCTGACCTTGAGGTCCTTCACTCGGCCAACAGCGCTTCCACCTTGTCCTGCATCACGGTGGCCAGGAGGATTCGGCCGTCCGGGCCGATCACGTATTTGGTGGGGATCCACTGGATGTGATAGGCGGCGGCGATGGCGCTGTCCTTGCGCTTCTTGAACTCCGAGAGCTGGAGCCAGGTGATGCCCTGCTCCTTCACATAGGAGGCCAGGGCGGCGGGGTCCGTGTCAAAGGAGACGCCCACCAGCACCACGTCCTTTCGGCCTTTGAGCTTCTTCTGAAGGGCCTTGAGCTGCGGGGTTTCCTCCCGGCAGTCCGGGCACCAGGTGGCCCAGAAGTCCAGGATAACGGTCTTTCCCTTGAAATCCTTGAGCGTATAGGTTTTGCCGTCAGTGCCCTGGATGGAAAACTCCGGGGCGGGACCGCTCTTGATGAGGTTGGCGGCATACTGGGCGTCCAGGTCCTGGGCCCCGAGGGTGAAGGCACCCGCAAGCAGGGCGGCCATCAATGTGAAAAGTCTGCGTTTCATAACCTTATTTGAATAAAGCCCTTACCAGGGCGGGGATATCGGCCACTTTCACCACTTCTATGCCTTCCGGCTTCTGGTCGAAGTGGGTGTAGGAACTCACGAAAATGCGTTTGAAACCCACGCGGGCGGCTTCCACCGCGCGGCGGGCGGCCTGTGACACGGGGCGGATTTCCCCGCTGAGGCCCACTTCGCCGGCAAAGCAGATATCGGCCGATATGGGATAGTCGAAGGTGGAGGAAAGCACGGCGCAGATGACGGCCAAGTCGCAGGCGGGGTCCGTGATGCGCAGGCCGCCGGCCATGTTCAGGAACACGTCCTTCTGGCCAAGCTTGAAGCCCGCCCGGCGCTCCAGCACCGCCAGCAGCATGTTCAGCCGCCGCACATCAAAACCCGTGGCGCTGCGCTGCGCTGTTCCATAGACCGCGCTTGACACCAGCGCCTGCACCTCGAAGAGGAAGGGACGGTTGCCGTCCAGCATGGCCGATATGGCCGTTCCGCTGAGGCCCGTTTCGTGCATGGGGATGAGCATCTCGGAAGGGTTGGCCACCTCCCTGAGGCCGGTGCCCGTCATCTCGAACACCGCCAGCTCGGAAGTGGACCCAAAGCGGTTCTTGATACTCCTCAGAACCCTGTACGCCCCGCGGTTCTCCCCTTCAAACTGCAACACCACGTCCACAATGTGCTCCAGGATCTTGGGCCCCGCAATGGTGCCCTCCTTGGTAATATGGCCAATCAGAATTACCGGCACTCCCGTGCTCTTGGCAAAGCGCAGCAACTGGGCCGCCACCTCCTTGATCTGGCTCACGGAACCGGCGGTGGAATCGATGTGCTGGCAGTACATCGTCTGCACGGAATCCACAATCATCAGGTCCGGAGCGGCTTCCTCCGCCTCCTTCAGGATGGTGGACATGTCCGTCTCGCTCAGGATGAGGCAGTTGTCGTCCTGCCCGCCCAGGCGGTCCGCCCGCATCTTCACCTGCTTCACGCTTTCCTCACCCGTCACATAGAGGGTCTTGAGGGCCGGGGAATGCAGGGGCAGCTGCAACGAAAGCGTACTCTTGCCAATGCCAGGCTCTCCGCCCATGAGCACCAGCGAACCTTTCACGATGCCGCCTCCCAGGAGCCGGTCCACCTCTGCGCTGCCCAGGGACACGCGGTCCTCCACGGTGGTGGATACGTCCTTCAGCCGCATGGGCTTCCGGGCGTTCCCGGGGGCTGATGTCATGGGCGCCGCCTTGGAGCTCCCCGTCACCACTTCCCTTTCCACCATGGTGTTCCACTCCCCGCAGGCCGGGCATCGGCCCATCCATTTGGAGTATTCATTGCCGCAGTTGCTGCAGAACCACAGCGTCTTTGTCTTTGCACTTGCCATAGTACTGCAAACTTACGAATTTTCTGCGGAAAAACCGAATAAGTGCGAGTAACGTCCCAAAAACCGGGACGTCACTGCCAAAATCGGCCTTTTTTGCGAGTAACGTCCCATTCTCAGGGACACCTTACGCACCCGGCCGTTATTTTCGGAGGATAAGCGCCGTGGCCCAGACCTCGCAGCCCTCGCAGCGGCCCACGAAGCCCAGCCGCTCGGTGGTGGTGGCTTTGATGGAGACGCAGTCTTCGGCCACGCCCAGTAGGGGGGCCAGGGTGGCACGCATGGCGGCAATGTGCGGTGCCAGCTTGGGTTTTTGCAGGGCGATGGTGATGTCCACATTCCCCACACTGTAGCCTTTTTCCCGGATAATGGTCATCACCTTCCGCAGCAGAATCTTGCTGTCCACGCCCTTCCACTCGTCGGACGTATCCGGGAAAAGATGCCCGATATCCCCCAGCGCCAGGCAGCCCAGCAGGGCGTCACACAGCGCATGGATGGCCACGTCTCCGTCCGAATGGGCTACGAAACCCGTGGCGGAGGGTATCTGAATGCCGCCCAGCCACATGGGAAGGTCCGGGGCCAGGGCGTGCACGTCGTATCCGTTACCTATTCTGATATCCATACTACTTTCTGATAATTTCAATTTCTCCCTTCAGGCCCACCTTGAGAATCTGCGAAGCCTTGCCGGTGCTCTGGGTGTCCACGGACGGCGGCACCACAAAGTCCACGGCGTCCTTGATCTCCTGCGGAATGTCGGAGAAACGCTGCGGCGTGGGCTCTCCGGAGATATTGGCCGATGTGCTCACGATGGGCCGTCCCAGCTTGTATACCAGCTGCTTGCACCAGTCCATGAGCGGGATGCGGATACCCACGGAGCCATCTTCCGCCACGGTGTTGTGGGCTAGGTGCCAGCGGTCTCCGGGCTCTCCGGCCACGCCGGCGAGGGCCTCCGGATAGATGATGGTCATGGGCGCGTCGTTCACCTCCACCAGGTCGATGGCGATGGACGGAATCTCCCGCACATACTTGGCTACCATGTCCAGGTCACTGGCCAGGAGCACCAGGGACTTGGAATCGGCCCGGTGCTTGATTTCAAAGATGCGGGACACGGCGTCGGGGTTGGTGGCATCGCAGCCCAGACCCCATACGGTGTCCGTGGGATAGAGGATGGTTCCGCCTTCTTTGAGCGTGCGGAGCGCTTCATTTAGAATCTCTTCGGGTTTCATAGTACAAAAGTAGGCATTTTTCCATAAAATCGCTACCTTTTTGTCCTCCTTCCTTGCCGCAGACATAATGGTGAACGGCCTCGGGCGTTAGTGACGTCCCTGAAAATGGGACGTTACTCGCAAAAAAGGCCGATTTTGGCAGTGACGTCCCGGTTTTTGGGACGTTACTCGCACTTATTCCCCACGGGAGGTTTCGAAGTAGGTGGCCACGATGGGATTGTGGTCAGAGTAGGGGGCGGAAAGCACCTCGAAGGATATGGCCTCCAGGTTCTTGGGATAGAGGATGTAGTCTATCCGCAGGAGGGGCCAGAGGGCACGGTAGGTGGCGCCGAAGCCCTTGCCGGCCTTCACGAAGGAGTCTTTGCGGCCACGCTGGAGGCGGAAATAGGTGTAGGAGAGCGGGCTGTCGTTGAAGTCTCCCACCGCAAGGGAACGCACCGGAGCCTTCTCCATGCTCTGCAGCACGTGGGCCACCTGCTTGGGGCGGCTGGTAATGGAACGGCGCATCTTGAGGCCGGTCTCTTCCAGGAAGGCATCGTTGCGGAGGCCCTTCACCAGACCGCTCAGGGAGATGTTGTAGCTCTCGAAATGGCAATTGTAGATGCGTACGGTGCTGCTGTCCAGCTTCACGTCCGTCCACACCGCCATGTTGGTGGATTTCTCAAAGACTTCCTTTCCGCGGTCATGGACGCCCCGGCGGCTCAGGGTAAGGTTCCCAGCCCGGCCGCTCTTGCCGGTAAGGAGGTAGTATTCCGCCTTATAGCCGGGGAAATGCCGCCGCAGCCAGCGGTCTGGGTTCTCGCCGGAAGGCAGATAGAATTCCTGCAGGCAGATGATGTCCGCATCCTGTTTCAGCAGGAAGGCGCAGACGGAATCGGCCAGGGCCAAACGGTCCTGAGCGCCGTCGGAGTGGGCGAAGAGGCCCACATTGTAGCTCACCACCTTCAGGGAAGACTCCCCTTCCAGGGTCTTCCAGTGGGGCTGGTAATATCGGCCTACAAAGAAAAAGGAGGGAAGGAGCACCGTCAGAAGGAGGCCGCGCATGGAGGAACGGCGGATGAGGGCCCACACAAACAGGCCAAACGTGAACACCAGCACCGGCGGATACAGCAGGCCGAAGAACGTAAAGAACCAGGCTTTGGCCGGATCCACAATCACGGACACATAGGCCAGCACCAGCAACGCCGAAGCCAGCAGGCAGACGGAGCCGAAGGAAAGCCGGGAAAGCCAGTGCCGTTTTTTACGCTCGGCCATTTATCTGTACAGTTTGCCGGTCTTGCGCCAGTAACGGATGAGCAGCCAGCCAAACAGCGCGCCGCCCAGGTGCGCGAAGTGCGCCACACCCATCTGGGTGCCGGTAATGCCCGTCACCAGTTCAATGCCGATAAAGATAATCACCCACCACTTGGCATCCAGCGTGACGGGCGGGAAGATGAGGGTGAGCCGGGCCTCCGGATACAGCATGGCAAAGGCCACCAGCACACCGTAAACGGCGCCGGAGGCACCCAGCACGCCGGGCATGTGGTTGTAGATGACCTGCGCCGGGACGCCGGGGTTATGGGCCACCAACTGCTGCGCCTGCCAAAACTCCACGCCCATGTGCAGAAGCACGGCCCCGAAACCGGTAATGAGGTAGAACCAGATGAACTTTTGGGTTCCCAGCACCCTTTCCACCACCATGCCGAACATCACCAGCGAATACATGTTGAAGAAGATGTGCATGAAGCCGTCATGCATGAACATGTGGGTGACGGGCTGCCACCAGCGGAACTCCGTGGACAGCGGAAAAGCCATGGAGAAGGTTCCCTTCATGAACACGGGGTTGATGAGGGTGGCTATGAACATGATTACGTTCACATAAAGGAGGTTCCGGGTTACCGGAGGAAGATTCTGCAAAAAGCCGTTCTGCGAAGCCATAGTCTAAAATTTCTTGTCCAGTTCCTCCAGCGGAACAATGGAAATGATACGTTTTCCGGCCGATGTAAACTCCGGATTCTGGCACTGGAGCAGGGCATCCACCAGCCGCTGGGCCTCTAAGGGCGAAGTGACAGGATCCCCGCCGGAAGCCCCCAGGAAGGCGAATTTCTGGGCCAGCGCCTGCTCCATCACGCCCGGCAGGCCGCCGTGCTCGTCCTGAAGGATGAGAAGGATGTCTCCGATGAGGGTTTCCACTTTCCCCTGCTGGGCGCTGTAGCCTTCCGGCACGCCGGACACCACCACGGTATCCGTGCCGAAGGGGACGATGTCAAAGCCCAGGCTCTTCAACGTCTCCGAATGCTCCTGCAGCAGCAGGCAGGCATCCACGCCCACCGTCACCTGCACGGGGAAAAGGGCCGTCTGCGACACGTGCGCATTGGCCGTGAGGGCCTTCAGGAAGCGGTCGTTCAGGAGCCGCTCCTGCGCCCGGCGGATGTTCACCACCATGAGCCCGCCGGCGCTCTGGGTAAGGATGTACTTCCCCTTCACCACCAGAATCTGCTGCGTGGGCAGCGTCCGGTCTTCGAACAGGGCCCCGTAATTGGGATTGGGGTCTGTATAGCGGCGGGTGTGGAGCCCCCCGACCGGGTCGGGGGTGACGGGCGCACCGGAGCCAAAGTCGGGCGCGGCGTCATGCCCGGCCAGTCCCATTCCGTCATGCCCGGCCTGACCGGGCATCTGGTCAAAAGGATTGTAATTCCAGTCCACCCCGGCGGAGGGCACGGATGTGGGCCGATACTCCTCAAAGCGCGAGCCCATCACGGGAATCTCCCGAGCCTCGGGGTTGTCGAACTCGATGGAGCCGGCCACCCCCAGCTTACCCAGGGCCTCCTTCACGGCGGCAAATACCGTCTGGAAGAGAATTTGATCCTCCTCAAACTTGATTTCCGCCTTGGTGGGATGGATGTTCACATCCACGGTGGCGGGGTCCACGTCCAGGTAGATGAAATACGACGGGGTACTCCCCTCCGGCACCTGGTTCTCATAGGCCTTCATCACGGCCTTGTGCAGCAGCGGGCTGCGGAAATAGCGGCCGTTGACAAAGAAAAACTGGTTTCCAAGGGTTTTGCGGGCGCTTTCGGGCTTGCCGATATACCCCTGCAGCGAGGCGATGGTGGTATCGGCCGATATGTCCATGAGCTCGCCGATGAGGGCGGGCCCCAGGAGGTCCTGGATGCGGAATTTGAAGCTTTGGGCGGGCTTCACCACATGGATGTCCTTGCCGTTGTGGGTAAGGGTGAAGGCCACGTCCGGGCGGGTGAGGGCCACCCGCTGGAACTCCTCCACGATATGGCGGAGCTCTACGTTGTCGCTTTTGAGGAACTTGCGGCGGGCGGGGATGTTGTAAAAGAGGTTCCGCACGGAGAGGTTGGTGCCCACGGGGCAGGAAACCTCCCGGGTGCCCTTGTTCTCGGAGGCGGCCATGGTCACTTCCACGCCCAGCTCCTCGCCGGCCATGCGGGTACGGAGGGTCACCTCCGCCACGGCGGCGATGGAGGCCAGGGCCTCTCCGCGGAAGCCGAAGGTGAGGATGTGATGCAGGTCTTCGGCCGATGCCAGTTTGGAGGTGGCATGCCGCTCGAAGCACAGCACGGCGTCGTCCGGCGTCATGCCGCAGCCGTTGTCGATAACCTGGACAAGGGTGCGGCCGGCATCGGCCACCACCACTTTCACGTCCGTGGCACCGGCATCCACCGCATTCTCCATGAGTTCCTTCACCACGGAAGCCGGTCTCTGGACCACCTCTCCCGCAGCAATCATGTCTGCAATATTCTTCGGTAGAATCTTCAGTTCCATATCCTTTTTTCCAGGGCCTATACCCTCTGAAACCCTCCGGGGCTTCGCCCCTCCGTCCTTCCCATCGCTTCGCGACGGGCCCCTCCCTCTAATGCGGCCGAGGGTGGCCACAGGTTTCAGAGGGTATAGGCCCTTCCAAAAAATTACAGCAGTTCAAAGAATTTGGCCATGAATATGAGGACCACCACGATGAGCACCAGGGTTACGATGGTGATAATGGTGTGGGCCGCTTTCATATCCGAGCGGGTTTTCTGGTAGTTACCGTTACGGAAAGCACCCCGCAGGCTGCTGCCAGGCACATACTCTCCGCTTTCACGGGCCTTCTCGTTGGTTCCGTCCACGTCTCCGAACATCTGGCGCCGCTTTTCCTCCTCTGGGTCGTAGTAGCGGGGCTTATAGTTGAATACGCGGTGCGGCTGGTTGCCGAAAAAACCAAAGTTGAACAGATTGGCCATAATTCAATTCTTTAGTATGCAAAAGTACCAAAAAAAGCCATATTTCACAATAAAACTCATACGGATACGGGCAAAATCAGGTTTGCAACCGGGTTGCACGGAAGATGCACTACCTTTGCATCAGTTAAAACCCTGCAACCATGGAAAAAGAACATAAACACGAGCATGAATGTGAGTGCCATGAGCACCATCATCATGAACACCATCATGAGCATGAGCACGAACACCACCACGGCCACGAGCATCACCACCATCATGAGGAGGGTGAGAACCGGGGCGTGAAGATTCTGGTGGCAGCCGCGCTGCTTGTGGTGGCCGTCATCATCGAAAAAAAGACCGACTGGGCCACCTGGCAGTACCTTCTGCTGTACCTCATCCCCTATTTGGTCGTGGGCTGGGACACCCTCAAGGAAGCGGGCGAAGGGCTCATCAAAGGCGAGGCCCTCAGTGAAGACTTCCTCATGAGCATTGCCACGCTGGGCGCGCTGGGGATCGGCTTCATGCCCGGAGCGGAAACCCAGTTCCCGGAGGCCGTCTTTGTGATGCTGTTCTTCCAGGTGGGAGAATGGTTTGAGGAAAAGGCCGAAGGAAACAGCCGCAAATCCATCTCGCACCTGATGGACATAAGGCCCGACACCGCCCACGTGGAGCGGGACGGCAAGCTGGAGACCGTGCATCCGGAAGAGGTGAAAACCGGAGAGACCATCCTGGTCCAGCCCGGCGAGAAAGTGCCCATGGACGGCATTGTACTGGAGGGCAGCTCCAGTTTGGACACCGTGGCCCTCACCGGCGAAAGCGTTCCCCGCAGCATCCATGAGGGCGACGAAATCCTCTCCGGCTGCGTGAACCTGAGCGGCGTGCTCAAGGTGAAAACCACCAAGGCCTTCGGCGAATCCACCGCCGCCAAGATCCTGGACCTGGTGGAGAACGCCGCATCGGCCAAATCCAAGAGCGAGAGCTTCATCACCAAATTCGCCCGCATCTATACCCCCATCGTGGTGGCTCTGGCCGTGCTGGTGGCCGTTGTGCCGGGCCTCATCACCGGAGAATGGGCCACGTGGATTTACCGCGGCCTCATGTTCCTGGTGGTCTCTTGCCCCTGCGCCCTGGTCATTTCCGTGCCGCTCACGTTCTTCGGCGGCCTGGGCGGTGCCTCCAAAAAAGGCATCCTTATCAAGGGCTCCAACCTGCTGGACACCCTGGCCAAGGTGAATACCGTGGTCTTTGACAAGACCGGCACCCTTACCGAGGGCGTGTTTGAAGTAACGGCCGTGCATCCGGAAGTAATTGACCAGAAGGAGCTTCTGCACCTGGCCGCCCATGTGGAACGCCATTCCACCCATCCCATCGCCATGGCCCTTAGGAACGCTTACCCGAATGAGGCCGATGACTGCTCCGTGGAGGACATCCAGGAAACCGCCGGCCACGGCATCATCGCCACGGTGAACGGGAAGAAGGTGGCCGTGGGCAATTCCAAGCTGATGGAAAAGGTGGGCGCCGCCTGGCATCCCTGCGAGCAGGAAGGCACCATCATCCATGTGGCCATCGACGGCACTTACGCCGGCCATGTGGTCATCTCCGACCGCATCAAGGAAGATTCCGCCCAGGCCATCGAAGCCCTCCATAAGGAAGGCGTCCGGAAGACCGTCATGCTCACCGGAGACCAGCAGAGCGTGGCCGCAGCGGTGGCATCGGCCCTTAAGATGGACGAATTCCATGCCCAGCTGCTCCCGGCCGACAAGGTGTCCCAGGTGGAGAATCTCCTGAAGGAGGGCACCCTGGCCTTCGTGGGAGACGGCATCAACGACGCGCCCGTCCTGACAAGGGCCGATGTGGGCATCGCCATGGGCGCCCTGGGCTCCGACGCCGCCATCGAAGCGGCCGACGTGGTCCTGATGGACGACAAGCCCTCCAAGATTGCCCAGGCCATCCGCACCGCGCGCAAGACCATCCGCATTGCCAAGGAGAACATCATCTTCGCCATCGGCATCAAGGTGCTGGTACTGGTGCTGGCCGCCCTGGGCCTTGCCACCATGTGGATGGCCGTCTTTGCCGACGTGGGCGTCACCGTCCTGGCCGTCCTCAACGCCATGCGCGCCTTGAAGGCGTGACAACTAATCTATTGATAGTCATAGACTTCCTATACATTTCTCGTTCGTTTCTTGAACGAGAAATGTATTATAAGTACATAATAGTCAATTACTTAGTTGTCACCTAAAAAGGCCAGATAGACGGCTACGGCGGCGGTGACGGCGGCGGTTTCGGTGCGGAGGCGCGAGGGGCCCAGGTGCACGGGGATATACCCGTTCTGCAGGGCCAGAGCCGCCTCCTCCGGGGAGAAATCCCCTTCCGGGCCGATGAGCACCGTCACGTCCGTGCCCCGGAAGGCAGAAAGCGCCTCCCTGATGCTGGTGCGGGGGTGCTCCGCGTCCTCGAAGCAGTAGGCGATGAGTTTTACGTCACCCCAGGCTTGACCGGGGGTCTCCCGCGCGATAAACTCCTTCACGCTTACGGGGTCGGTAATCTCCGGGATGCGCGCCTTCAGGGACTGTTTGGTGGCCGACAGGGCAATCCGCTGCGCCCGCTCCGGCTTGTAGACTTTCCGCTCCGAGCGCTCGCCGATGAGCGGGACAATGCGGTCTACACCCACCTCGGTGGCCTTTTCCACAAACCACTCGAAGCGGTCGTTGTTCTTGGTGGGGCAGCAGCCGATGGTGAGCCGGTAGGGATGCGCGCCCCAGTGGGCCTGCCTTTCCAGGATGGCGGCCTCTGCGCCGCGGGGATTGTCATCCGTTAGGCGGCAAGTGAGCAGCGTTCCCTTCCCGTCAATCACATGGATGGTGTCCCCCACGCGGTGCCGCAGCACCCGCACGCAGTGGGCGCTTTCCTCGGCGTCCAAGCGGCAGCGGGAAGCATCGATATCGTTTGAATAAAACAGTTCCATCGTCTCTCGTTTAACGCTGTAAAGATAAGAATAATTTACGTATCCACCACGGCCAGGGTGGCAATGGAAATGCGGGCCGATGCATCCAAAACCCGTCGCAAGGCCTGGTGACAGGCGGCCAGGGTGGCGCCGGTGGTGAAGGTGTCGTCCACCAGGAGGATGTGGCGGGCCTGGGGCGCCCGCCGGACGGAAAACACGCCCGAGACGTTCTTCAGGCGGTCTTCGGCCGACAGCGAGGTCTGCGAACGGGTGCGGCGGGCGCGCACCAGCACGTCCTCCAGCACGGGCACGCCCAGCACACCGGCGATGGCTTCGGAAAGCACCGCCGCCTGGTTGTACCCCCGCCTCAGGCGCCGGAGCCAGTGCAGGGGGACGGGAATCACGGCATCCACATCGGCAAAATGGGGGGCGGTGGCCAGGTATCGGCCCAGAAGGGCGCCGAAATGGCGGCCGGCAGCCGCGTCCCGGCCATACTTCAAGGCCTGGGGAATGCGTTTGTAGGGGTTCTGGTGGTGATAGAAGAGCAGGCCCGTGGCATAAGAATACGGCAGCGCCTCGCCGGGCAGCCGGTGCCGCTCCAGTACGGCGTTGAATTCGTCGGCCATGGGATTGTGGGGCCGCTCCCAGTAGTAAGTGAGCGGCAGATGGGCTTCACAGGAAAGACAAAGGTGCGCTTCCTGCGCACCCAAGGGAGCGCCGCACACCAGGCAGGTGCGCGGCATCAGGAGGTCTGTGAGCTCCTTCCACATGGGAAGGAACTAATCTCCGTAGGGGTTTTCTTCCCGCCACTCCTTCATTTCGTCACCGTGGGCCAGCACGCAGTGCTTGTAAATGAAGAGTTTGCGCTCTGCTTCCAGGGCGTTCCACCAGGCCGTGCAGGCCGGGTACTGCGCCTGGGATTCGTCGGCCCCGCCGGCTTTGCGGATGCCTTTGAGGGCAATGCGTTCCTTCTCGCTGATGGGAAGGGAGGACCACCAGATTTCAAGATCTACGTTTTCCATATCACAAAGATAACAATTTCTAATAAATATCCTTCAGGGATATGCCGCCCCAGGTGGGAAGGGACTCGTCATCCACCACGGCATCCACGGTGCGCTTGTGGCCCAAAATCACATTCTCTTCCAGGAACTGCTTCTCCAAGGGCCAGAGAACATGGTGATAGGCCGCCACGTCGTGCGTACGGTCTTTGAAACGGTAGATGCAGTAGTTGTCAAAGCCTTTGCGCTTGAGCTGGCGGGCCAGGTAGTCACTGCCCCAGAGGCCCTTCCCGAAGACGGCCAGCTTGTTGTAGGCCACGGCGCCGTCGGCCGTTCCGTGCATGAGCAGCAGCGGGCAGGGGGCCGCCTTGAACTGCGGGGAGCCCGAATTGCTGATGATGGCTCCGGCGAAGGACATGGCACCCTTGAGGGCAAAGCCTTCGGGGAGGCCTTCCGCCGTCCCGTTGGCCAGGGAAAAGGCCGATGCCAGCGTGATGATGGCTCCGGCGGAGCTTCCCGCCAGCACCAGGTTGTCCACTGGTACGCCCAGAGAGGGATTATCGGCCAGGAAACGGATGGCGGCAAAGACGTCCTCCTTACCCACCTCCTGCGAAAGTTCGAAGCGCTCCGAAGCCTTCATGAGGCCGGAGAGGCCGCGCTTTACCTTATAGCCTTTCATGCCCAGGCGGTAATCTACGGTGACCACCGTATAGCCGTCCTTGTTCAGAATGTCTATCCACGAGCGGATAAAGGAGCCGGAACGCTCCCCCTGCACGAAGCCGCCGCCGAAGACATGCAGGATCACCGGCTTCTGAATGCCCTGGAGGGTGGTGGGGGCGCCATCGGCCGGACGGAAGATGTCCAAATACAGGTCGCAGGTGTCTCTATGGGCAAAAAGATGCGTCTCCTGGGCCTTCAGGGGGCTCAGGAAACCCAGCAAGAGGAGAAGGAATAGCAGTTTACGCATAACTTAGCAATACATTCCGCCGTTTACGGCAATCACCTGGCCGGAAACATAGGAAGAGAGGTCCGAGCCCAGGTACAGGGCCGTATTGGCAATCTCCTCCACGGTGGCGCCGCGTTTGAGCGGGATCAGTTTGATGAATTCGTCCTTCACGGCCTGCGGCAGCACTTCCGTCATCTCCGTGAGAACGTAGCCGGGGGCGATGGCGTTGGCGCGGATGCCGCGGGGGCCCATCTCCTTGGCCACGGACTTGGCCATGGCAATGAGGCCGGCCTTGGATGCCGCATAGTTCACCTGCCCGGGGTTGCCCGTCTGGCCGGCAATGGAAGCCATGTTGATGATGCTTCCGCTGCGCTGGCGGGCCATCACAGGCACCACGGCATGCAGGAAGTTAAAGGCCGATTTCATGTTCACGGCAATGACGGCATCCCACTGCTGCTCGCTCATGCGCATCACCAGGCCGTCCTTGGTGATGCCGGCGTTGTTCACCAGGATGTCAATGCGGCCGAAATCCTTCTCCACCTGGGCCACCACCTGCTGGGTGGCTTCAAAATCGGCCGCGTTGGAGGCATATCCCTTCACCTTGTGGCCGAAGGCTTCCAACTCCCGGATGGTCTGGAGGGCAGCCTCGTTGATTTCCAGGTCCGTAAAGGCCACATCGGCCCCTTCGGAGGCAAATTTAAGCGCGATGGCCTTGCCGATTCCACGCGCAGCGCCCGTGATGAGGGCGGCTTTTCCGTCTAAAAGTCCCATTATTTCTTTTTCAATTTTGCAACGATGGTAATAAGCAGCGAACCCAGTACGCCGGAGGCCAGGGAGCCCAGCAGGATGGCAATCTTGCCGGCATCTCTGAGGTGCTGCGTAACGGCCGGGTCAATCCCCTCCCCGGCGAAGGAAAGCGTATCCACGAAGATGCTCATGGTAAAGCCGATACCGCCCAGGCAGGCCACGGCAAAGAGCATGGGCCAGCTGGCCTTGGAGGGCATGGCGCCCACCTTGAACTTGATGGCCAGCCAGGAGGCCAGGGTGATGCCGATGGGTTTGCCCAGGAGCAGGCCCAGGAAGATACCCAGCCCCACGCTGCCCAGCACCGGGTCTATGCCCTTGAACACATTGAAATAGGACGGGTCCGTAATCTCCACGCCGGCGTTGGCCAGGGCGAAGATGGGCATGATGGCAAAGTTCACGATGGGGTTGAGCTTGTGCTCCAGCCGGTAGGACGGCGGAATGGTCTTCTTGGTGAGGCTGCTCAGGCGGCGCAGGTGATGGCGCTCCGGACCGTTGGGAAAGTCTTCATTGGTCTGGACCTGTTCGGCCTCTATCAGGCCGTCGTAGAGGATTTTGGCACGACGGTGGAACTTGGCCTTGTTGTAGCGGGCCTCCATGGGGATGAGGAGGGCCATCACCACACCCGTCATGGTGGCGTGGATGCCGCTGTAGTAGAAGAGGAACCACACCAGGATGGCCGGTATCATGTAGAAACCTATCCGCTTCTCTCCCAGGTGCTTCATCATGGCCACGAACAGAATTACCACCAGAGCTATCCCCAGCAGGGGCAGGTTGATGGTGCCGCCATAGAAGAGAGCCACCACCAGGATGGCGATGAGGTCGTCCGCGATGGCCAGGGCCGTGAGGAACACCTTCAGGGATACGGGCACCTTGTCTCCCAGGATGGAGAGGATGCCCACCGCAAAGGCAATGTCCGTGGCCGTGGGAATGCCCCAGCCGGAAGAAGCCAGCGTGCCGTGGTTAACCACGGTATAGATGAGGGCCGGCATCACCACGCCGCCAAAGGCGGCAATCACTGGCAGGATGGCTTTCTTGAAGGAAGAAAGCTCCCCACACACCATTTCGCGCTTGATTTCCAGGCCCACGGTAAAGAAGAAAATCACCATGAGGATGTCGTTGATGAACTTCTCCATGGTCATGTCCTTGGGGAACACCCAGTCCACCAGGCCGTCCGGAGACGCAATGTGCATGGTGAACTCTGTATGCAGGAAATTGTGGTAGATATCTTTGGTAAACGGCAGGTTGGCCAGCAGCATGGCAATGGCCACGCAGCCCAGCAGGATGACGCCGTTGGCCCAGGGCTGCTTGCGGAAGCTGTCCTGGGAAATCTTGAAATTGTGGACCTCTTTGTTCCACCAGTAAATGGGAATCAATGCCATTATCCGTAAATGTATTTTTCCTGCTCCGGGGTGAGGGTGTCTATCCGGATGCCCCAGTGGGCAAGTTTCCGGCGGGCCACCTCCCGGTCCACGGCCACAGGCACATTGTTGAGTCTCTGCGTCAGCTTACCCTTGTTGTCCACCAGGTACTTGGCGCTGAGCGCCTGGATGGCGAAGGACATGTCCATAATCTCTGCGGGATGGCCGTCTCCGGCGGCCAGGTTCACCAATCGGCCTTCTGCAAGGATGTAGACGCTATTTCCGTTCTCCAGGGTATAGGCCTCAATATTGGCGCGGGCGGGCCGATGGGACACCGCCATGGCCTTGAGCTTGGCCACGGCCACTTCCACGTCAAAGTGTCCGGCGTTGCAGCAGATGGCCCCGTCCTTCATCTTGAGGAAATGGGAAGGGCCGATCACGTCCTCGCAGCCCGTCACCGTCACGAAGAAATCTCCTACCGGGGCGGCCTGCTCCATGGTCATCACCTTGAAGCCGTCCATCACGGCCTCCATGGCCTTGATGGGGTCCACCTCCGTCACAATCACCGCTGCACCCAGCCCTTTGGCCCGCATGGCCACGCCCTTGCCGCACCAGCCATAGCCGGCCACCACCACGTTCTTGCCGGCCACTATGAGGTTGGTGGTGCGGTTAATACCGTCCCACACGCTCTGGCCCGTGCCGTAGCGGTTGTCAAAGAGGTGCTTGCAGTCTGCGTCGTTCACCAGCATCATGGGGAACTGCAGGGCGCCCGCGGCGTCCATGGCCTTCAGGCGCAGGATGCCGGTGGTGGTTTCCTCACAGCCGCCAATGACGCCGGGAATGAGCTGAGGGAACTCCTTGTGAAGGGTGGTTACCAGGTCTCCCCCGTCGTCGATGATGATGTTGGGACCCACTTCCAGCACCTTTCTGATATCATCAAAGTATTCCTGCTCGTTGCAGCCGTGGATGGCAAAAACATTGAGGCCCTCGTGCACCAGGGCGGCGGCCACATCGTCCTGGGTGCTCAGCGGGTTGGAGCCGGTGATATACATGGTGGCCCCGCCGGCTTTGAGCACCTCGCAGAGGTGGGCCGTCTTGGCCTCCAGATGCACGCTCAGGGCCACCTTGAGGCCCTTGAAAGGCTGCGTTTTCTCAAATTCCTTCTGAATGCCGTCCAGAAGGGGCATGTGGGAGCGCACCCAGCCCAGCTTGAGTTCTCCGTTTTCCCACAGGCTTATGTCTTTAATATGACTGGCCATAGTGCATAAGATTATAGTCTGCAAAGGTAACAAAAACCCGCCACATTCCCTAATGGCGCATGATACCCTTATTTTTGGTGACAGCTAACTTATTGTCCCATAGTCACTTATACAACATTTCTCGTTCAAAATTTGAACGAGAAATGTACTGCAAGTCTATGAGAATTAGGAAGTTAGCTGTCACCAATTTTAGGGAGGCTAACGAGCCATGGCGGCCTCTACGTCGTCGGGGCTGCCGGGGAGGCGGCGAGGGCCCAGGCGGCGGGCGCCATCGGCCGTTACCAGCACGTCATCCTCTATGCGGATGCCGCCGAAGTCGTAGTAGCTTTCCAGCTTGGCGTAGTTCACGAAGTCGTAGCCCAGGCCTTCCTTCTTGAATTTCTCTATGAGGGCGGGGATGAAGTAGATGCCGGGCTCGTCCGTTATCACGTGGCCGGGGACCAGGCGGCGGGCCATGCGCAGGGAGCCCAGGCCCAGCTGTTTGGCGCGGGTCTGGTCGGGGTCGTAACCCACCAGGTTTTCTCCCAGGTCTTCCATGTCGTGCACGTCCAGGCCCATGTTGTGGCCCAGGCCGTGCGGCTGGAACAGGCCGGCAATGCCCCAAGCCACCATCTCGTCCAAATCTCCCTTCACAATGCCCAGGGCCGATAACCCCTCCAGCATCCTCCGGGCCGTGGCCAGATGCACCTCCCGGTAGGTGATGCCGGGACGCGTGAGGCTGAAGGCCAGCTCATTGCAGTCATAGACAATCTGGTAAATCTCCCGCTGCTTGGCAGTGAACTTGCCGCCGGTGGGATAGGTGCGGGTGAAATCCGATGCATAGTGCTCATTGCTTTCCACGCCTGCGTCTATCACCATCAGTTTGCCGGGCTCCACCACCGCGGCATGTCCGTGATTATGAAGCGTTTCCCCGTGCTGGGTGAGGATGGTGGGGAAGGAGACGCCCCAGCCCTTGGCCAGGGCCACGCTCTCCATCTTGCCCACAATCTCCTGCTCCACAATGCCGGGCACAATGGCGTCCCGGGCCACGGAGTGCATCTCGTATCCCAGGGCGCAGGCGGCGTCAAGGGCCTCTATCTCAATGTCTTCCTTCACAAGCCGCATGGAAATGACGGCCTTCACAAGCTCTTCGGACACTTTCTTCTCTATGTGCTGGCAACCCAGCAGTTCCATGAGCTTGAGGGTGTTGTAATAACGGGACGGCGGCAGGAAATGGATATTCCGGGCCGATTTCCGGGCCAGCGCTATCGCCTGCCCCAGTGCTCCGTAGGGAGCCGTGTGGGCAAGGCCCACGGCATCGGCCTTGGAGCGGACCGACGGCTGGGGGCCCATCCAGATGATGTCGTCTATCTCCACATCATCGGCAAAAAGGGTCTCGTTGCCGGAATCAATGTCCAGGACGGCGGCCATCAGGGGTTCATCCAGGCCCATGAAGTAAAGCCAGGAGCTGTCCTGACGCCATTTGTAACAGTTGTCTTTATACTGGGCCGGGGCCTCGGCATTTCCCACAAAAAGAATGAGGCCGGACTGCCCGGCTTCTCTCATCTTGGCCAGCAAGGTCTGGCGACGGCGGATATATACTTCTTTAGCGAACATTTTTGGTATGGCTTTTGTTTCCTCAAAGATAAAAAATATTTTCATAGCATGGAAACTTTTGTGGCTGTTGCCGCCATCATATTGGGCGTACTGGGCATTATCGGCTCCGTGGCGCCGGCCCTGCCCGGGCCTCCCCTGAGCTGGGTGGGCCTGCTGTGCCTGTATATCTGGGGCGGCGGAACCAACGGCGCCGGAGAGCCCATGAGCACCACCTTCCTCCTGGTCTGGCTGGGCATCGTGATTGCGGTGAGCATCCTGGACTATTTTGTGCCGGCCTGGTTCACCAAGGTCACCGGCGGCTCCAAATACGGCGGCTGGGGGGCCGTCATCGGCCTGTTCATCGGCCTCATCTATCCCCCCGTGGGCATGATTCTGGGCTCCGTGGCGGGCGCCTTCGTGGCCGAACTCCTGTTTGCGCGGAAAGACACCATGACCTCCGTGAAATCGGCCATTGGTGCCTTCCTGGGCTTTATGTTCGGCACCGGCATCAAGCTCATTTCCAGCGCCGTGATGCTGTTTTACATCATTATTTACGCGTTTTAGCGGCTACCCCACTCAATATTTTGTCTTGTCAGGATTATTTGTTACATTTGCCATAGTTCTTGCATCTAATATGCAGGAAGTTATAAACCATGCCGGAGATTTGTAGATTTTACGGGATTATTATCAAAATGTTCTTCAAGCCCAAAGAACATGAACCAGCGCATATCCATGCAATTTATAACGAATACGTTGGCATCTTTGATATTCACACGTTTCAAATGACGGATGGTGACCTTCCTGTGAAGGCACAGAACATGGTAAAGGAGTGGCTGGAAACCAATTATAAAGCCCTTCTTGAAATGTGGAACACGCAGATTATTACCAAGCTGGAACCGCTGAAATAATGATACCCAGAATAAAGAGCATACAGCCTTTGGATAATTTCATTCTTCTCGTAGAATTTGATAACGGGAAGAAAGTGGCCTATGATGTCAAGGACGATATAAAGACCTTGGCCGATTTCCGTGTGCTGGAAACGGAGTATGGCCTGTTCCGTAATGTCCGTTTGGACTCGTCCCGTACCTATGTGTATTGGACAGAGCGCGTTGATCTCCCCTCCGATACCATCTTGGAATACGGCATTCCGGCATAAGACAGTTATTATCGAAGACTGCAGAATCCCATCCGTGCGACAGTTTCCATTTTAGAAACAGTCGTGTTGCCTTGCCAAAATTTGGAGAATTGCGGGGAAAATGCTATTTTTACGACTTGAATTGTTCGGAATGGCAGGGTTTGCTGCATATAAGCTTGTTTCCGACACGTCCTCCCGGTTTCTGGGGGGGGTGAGAATCACTATTTAGCCGATATTTTCTCAGTTGCGAACGCGAGGCCTTCGGGATCTTCGCGGGGGTTGTTATACCCGGCGGGCCTTCCGTCATACCCGGCCTGACCGGGTATCTGTCATTCTGAACGCAGTGAAGAATCTTTCATTATTAACCTATATGCTTATGAAACAAGACGGCTCACCGGCAAAGTTCCGGGTATGACTACCCAAAGATGTGACAGACTCTGTACATGAAGAATGGTAGATCTGATACTCCTCGTAGCTGAGCTCGAAAGCCTTTGAGTTTGGAGTTAAGCGACTCCGCCGCCGCATTGGT
>JAFVAU010000011.1 GCA_017480345.1 Bacteroidales bacterium | reverse complement strand
CCGCAAATCGACTGGTTTTTAGCGGCTTGAAAACGCACCTCGCAGCATGAGAAAAATTTTTGAAAAAAGTTATTTCCGGGTGGTGAAAGCCTCGCACCAACCTCAGCTTATTTACAGGTCAGGGGCACCTGAGTAGTTACAGGCGGTCAAAAGCGACCAAAAAAAGAGCCTGTCCGCAGGCGAACAGGCTTAAGTAAATAGTTAAATGTTTGATTTTCAAGAGTTTAGCGCCCTAATACTCTTCCTCGTTCCACATGAAGTCTTCCTTGGTGGGGTAGTCCGGCCAGATGTCTTCGATGGATTCGTAGATTTCGGTGTCGTCGTCCAGTTCCTCCAGGTTTTCGATCACCTCGTCGGGGGCGCAGGTGCGGGTGGCGTAGTCAATCAGTTCCTCTTTGGTTGCGGGCCAGGGAGCGTCGTCCAGGGAGCTGGCCAGTTCAAGTGTCCAAAACATAGCGTATAATGGTTTTGTTTGTTAATTATCAGTCTTTTAGCCGGCCTGTGCCGGAAAAGGGATGCAAAGATAGGCAAAAAAATGATATAATGGATTTTTTTGTGTAATTTTGTAACCCTTTTTTTACATAAGCTTGCTACAAAGAACAGACCATGGCATATAGGAAGATAGAAGAATTCGATGAAAATACCACCCGGGAGATTTCCGGGCACATCAAGGCTATCCTGGAGCTGCTGGGAGAGGATCCTTCCCGGGAAGGCCTTATCAAGACCCCCGAGCGGGTGGCCAAGGCCATGCAGTTCCTCACCCAGGGCTATTTTCAGGATGGTGAAACCATCGTGAAAAGCGCCCTGTTCCAGGAACCGTACAACCACATGGTCATCGTGAAGGACATCGAACTCTTCTCCCTTTGCGAGCATCACATGCTTCCCTTTATCGGCAAGGCCCATGTGGCCTATATCCCCAAAGGGGAGATTACGGGTCTGAGCAAGGTGGCCCGCGTGGTGGAAACCTATGCCCGCCGTCTCCAGGTGCAGGAGCGCCTCACGGAGCAGATCCGGGACTGCCTGCAGGAATCCCTCCATCCGCTGGGCGTGGCCGTGGTCATCGAGGCCATGCACACCTGCATGTCCATGCGCGGGGTGCAGAAGTCCAATGCCATCACCACCACATCGGCCTTCTCCGGCATTTTCCTCAGGAGTGACAAAACCCGCAACGAATTCCTTCAGTTGATAGGCCGATAGGGAATATGCCGTTTCTTTGGGCCATATCGGGTATTGCTGCCTTTCTGGTACTTTTCTACGTCTGCCAGGCAGGCCTCAATTATCGCCGGCCCTCGGTGTTCAGACGGCTGCATTCCGCTTCCCGCAAAAGACTGGAGGAGGGGATGACCCCCCGGCAGAAAGAGCAGTACTTCGGGGAAGAGGACCTGGCCCGGGTGCCGGAGGATTATCGGCCTTTGGCGCAGCTCATGTTGGAGTGCGGGGAGGGAAACATGGTCTATGGTGGCAATTCCCTGGAAATCATCACCAGCGGGCTCCGAAAGCGGGAACTTCTCCTCAAGGACCTTAAGGAGGCCAGGCATTATATCCATATCGAATACTTCAAGTTCGGGGGAGACCGCGCCGGCCGGGAAGTGCGGGATATTCTGATGCAGAAGGCCCGGGAAGGCGTTGAGGTGCTCTTCCTTTTCAACAACATGATGCGGACCAATGTTCCCCGGAAATACTTCCGGGAGATGGAGAGGGCCGGCATCCGGGTGCTGGCCTATACGCATCTGCGTACGGGCGTGCGTCAGTGGTTCATGCACGTCAACTCCCAGAACCACCGGAAACTGGTGATTGTGGACGGGAAGGTGGCCTATACCGGGGGAATGAACCTGAACGACAATTATTTCTTCCGCTGGGGAGACACCCACATGCGGATTACCGGCCCTGTCCTTGCCCGGCTGCAGGCGTCCTTCCTGGATTCCTGGCTCTCTTCCCGCGGGGCTATAGACGGGCCTGTGAACCACTACTTTGATTCCGGCTTTCCCGTGCAGGATGCTCCCTACGGAAACAAACTCATGCAGGTGGTGACATCCGCCCCGGAGTTTCCCCAACCTACGGCCCAGGTGGCGTATGAGTGGGTGCTGGAGCATGCCCGGAAGTATATCTACATCCAGACACCCTATTTTGTACCCCCAAAATCCGTCTTGCAGGCGCTCAAGGACGCTGCCGGCCGCGGGGTGGACGTAAGGCTCCTGCTGCCCGGCTGGATTGATACGCCGCTGGTGGGTCCGGCCAACCGTTCCTATTATCCGGAGTGTATCGAGGCTGGCATCCGCATCATCGAGCGCTTCGGGGTCTTCAACCATTCCAAGACCCTGGTGGCCGACGATGGCTTCACCATTATCGGCGCCTCCAACCTGGATGCCCGGAGCCTGAAGGTGAACAGCGAGATGGATACCTTCATCTATGACGCCCAGGTGGCGCAGGACTGCAAGGAAACCTTCCTGACGGGCTGCACAAAAGGACGTGAACTGCAGCTGGAAAAGTGGAAGGCTTCCCGCAGCCTGTACCAGAAGTTTGCCTCCGGCTTCATGCGCCTATTCCATGCCTTGCTTTAGCACATAGTCGCTGGTGCTTTTCATCCCCCTTGTGCCAAAGTAACCGGCCACCAGATCCCCCTTCACATACACGCGTTGGCCGATGAGCCCCGGGTGTTCCACCAGGTTCAGGGCATCCCGTACGGCTCCCTTGGGCAGTTCCACCGCTAAGCAGGAAGCCTTGGAGGTGATGGAGGAACGGTCGGCCAGGGCCAGGTGCGTGGCCTTGGTAATCCCGGATGTCTTGACGCTGTTCCCGGCCGATGTGAGGTCTCCTCCCACGATATAGCCATAGACCCAGACGCCTTTTTCGCCGATGTGATTGGTGACGTCGGAGACGGAGATGGCGTCTGGCTCGTTCCGGTCCTCTCCGCCGCCGGAGGAGTTGTCTCCGCCAATCACGAAATTGTCCTGCGTCCATACCTTGCTGGTGTCCACCGCCACCTCCAGCCGGCCCTGTCCGCCGCTCCGGGCCACCTGTACCCCCAGGTTCAGGATTTCCCGGGCCTGGAGGCGGCGGGTGAGGAGCGTCTGATCCTTCCCTTCGTTATACAGGATCAGGGAGGCGCTCTCCGGCTTCAGATAGGCTATCCTCTTTTCGTTGTAGAGATACTTGAGGCTGGTCTGTTCCTGTTTGAGGTACAGTACCCCGTCCGGGAAGGCGGTGAGGAAGTCCGGCGAGATTCTCAGGCGGATGCCGGCGTTCAGAAGTGTGCAGCGGAGCGTGACGTTCACCGTTTCGCCCGCCGGAATCAGGACCACCTGGTCGTCCCCGTACTGGGGCCGGGAGAAGGCGGGAGCGGAGAAGGAGATGGAGCGGATACTGAGCGTGTAGTTGCCCGGTTCCACCTGCAGGAATTCCGGGGAGTCTCCATAGGTTCCGTCATAGAGGACGGAGCCCTCGGCGTCCCGGATGGTGAGAAGGAAATCGTTGGTGTCCGGAAGCTCCGCATCGGCCTTGGTGAGGGCGTTGCCGTCCAAAGTCCATGTGAGTTTCCCTTGCTGCGGGGAGTCGGGTGCCAGTCCGAAATCGTCGCAGGCGCTTGCTACGGCAGCAAGCAGGGGTAGCAGCGCCATCCATCTGAATTTTTTCATGCCGCCAAGATAAAGAGCTTTTTCCAGACTCATGGGTGGCAAACAGAAATATTTTCGCCCACTTTTTTTATCGAAAATGCAAAACCTTGTCAAGTTTTTAACGATGGGTTTCCGAACTGCCTGATTTTCAAAAAAAGATGCACAAACATCCCTTATTTGAAAGATTTTTTGTAAATTTGCAAAAATAGGCTTGAACCGGCTATGCTGGAAGATGTACGCAAACATATTGAAAAGCTGATTGCACTCTATGAGGCTGAGAAAGCGGAGAACACGCGTCTCCGCGCGGAGCTACAGGAGTGCGAGGAAACCGGGGCCGCCTTGAGAAAACAGATTGCGCAGTTAGAGTCCGAGATAGAAACCCGGAAACTCACCGAAGCTTTTTCCGGTGGTAGTGAAGCCCCCGAAGTGAGAGCCAAGGTTGATAAATTAATCAAGGAGATCGATAAGTGCATCTCCTATTTGGAGGAAGCCTGATGGACCAGAAGATAAGCATCAAGATTGCCGGACGCGTCTTCAACCTTACGGCCAGCTCCCCGGAAATGGAAGAGCTGTACCGCAGGGCGGCCGATGCCATCAACGCCCGTTTCGCCGCCTTCTCCCGCAGCCACCCCGGCCGCTCAGCACTGGACATCCTCTCGCTGGTGGCCCTGAACGAGACGGTCATCCGTCTGGGCATGCAAAGGGATATCGACCAATACAAGAACGCGGAAAAGCAGCTGGAGAAAGATCTGGAGAACTATCTGAAAGACCATACCGAATAGCCGTCAACCATCGAAAGCTGAAATCAACACGTTTCAACGCGCCGGGTTGACTCGGACCGCAGATGGCGGGCCCCGCTCCCTTGGGGGAGTCCTGCTCCGGCAGGCGAGGGGATACCAGCAAGCGGACGGCTCCCAAATCTTATTCCCATAAGATTTTCTGACTAGATGCTGACGGCTTTTTTACTTATCCTGTCTGTTTTCTCCCAAAGGAAAACAGACAGTTTTTTAACACTATATACTTTATGGATATTATAAGTTTACTTATCGGATTGTTGGTCGGGGCCGTGCTTGCCCTGGCCGCCTACATACTCATAAGCCGCTCCGTGCTTAAGGGAAAGAGGAACGAGATTCTGGAAAAGGCGGAGATTGAAGGGGAGAAAATCAAGAACGAGCGCATCCTTCAGGCCAAGGAGAAGTATCTCTCCCTCAAGAGCGAGCATGAGAAGACCGTGAACGAGAAGAACGCCCAGATCCGCGATGCGGAGAACCGCGTGCGCCAGAAGGAGAACACCCTGAACCAGAAGCTCTCCGAGGCGGACCGCAAAAGCAAGGAGCTGGAGAACCAGAAAAATGCCGTCCAGGCCCATGAGGAGCAGCTGAAGGTAAAGGAGGAGGAGTATGAAACCCTCCGTTCCCAGGCCATCCGCCAGATTGAGACTATCGCCGGCATGAGCGCCGCCGAGGCCAAGGCCCAGCTGGTGGAATCCATGAAGGCCGAGGCCCGCACCGAGGCCCAGGCCTACATCAACGACTGCATGGATGAGGCCCGCCTGAACGCCGCCAAGGAAGCCAAGCGCATTGTCATCAATACCATCCAGCGTACGGCAACGGAAACGGCCATCGAGAACGCCGTCACCACTTTCCCCATCGATAGCGACGAAATCAAGGGCCGTATCATCGGCCGGGAAGGCCGTAACATCCGTGCCTTGGAGGCCGCTACGGGCGTTGAGATTGTGGTGGACGACACCCCCGACGCCATCCTTTTGAGCGCCTTCGACCCTGTCCGCCGCGAGGTGGCCCGTCTGGCCCTGCATCAGCTGGTGGTGGACGGCCGCATCCATCCCGCCCGCATTGAAGAGGTGGTGGGCAAGGTGCAGAAACAGCTGGAAGAAGAGATTCTGGAAACCGGCAAGCGCACCTGCATAGATCTGGGTATCCACGGCCTGTCCATGGAGCTGGTCCGTCTGATCGGCCGCATGAAATACCGTTCCTCTTATGGCCAGAACCTGTTGCAGCACTCCCGCGAGGTGGCCAACATCTGCGCCATCCTGGCCTCCGAGCTGGGCCTGAATCCCAAGATTGCCAAGCGCGCCGGCCTCCTGCACGATATCGGCAAGGTCTCCGAGGAAGATCCGGACCTTCCGCACGCCCTGCTGGGTATGAAACTGGCCGAGCAGTACAAGGAGAAACCGGAGATTTGCAACGCCATCGGTGCCCACCACGAGGAAACCGAGATGACTTCCCTCTATGCCCCGCTGGTGCTGGTGGGAGATGCCATTTCCGGTGCCCGCCCGGGTGCCCGCCGCGAGGTGATTGAAAGCTATATCAAGCGCCTGAAGGGTATGGAGAACCTGGCCGGTTCCTATCCCGGCGTTACCAAGGCCTACGCCATCCAGGCCGGTCGCGAACTCCGCGTCATCGTGGGCGCAGAAGAAGTGAGCGACCACCAGGCCGAGGTCCTCTCCGGAGAGATTGCCATGAAGATACAGAATGAAATGACGTATCCCGGACAGGTAAAGATTACCGTTATCCGGGAAACGAGATCAGTGGCGTACGCTAAATAGCGCCTATTTCTTCTTTCCGAACAGGAGATTCATGTCGTCCTCGATGCGCTTGGAAGCAAGCGGCTCGGGGACGAATTTCCATGTGCCCAGGAGGGCCGGATTGGAGATTTCCTCTTTGTCAATGCTGGGGTCTTTCTGCAGACGCTCGTAGATGAGGTTGCGGATTTCCGGATACCGGGCCACCACACGCTCGTCAATGAGGTCGGTGTCAACGCCAATCTCATCCAGCAGTCCGCCGCCGCCGCTGGCACGGTAGGACGTGACGGCTACGTTGTACGTGGCGTCGGCCGTGAAGGCGCTGCCGTCGGCCAGGGAGGAGATGGTGATACGCTCTCCGCGGGGCTTGGTCACGTCCACGGTGTAGTTGAGGCCGGCCACGGAGTCGAAGTTGTACGGCAGGCCGTCGAAAGACCAGCCCTTCTGCTGGGAACGGAGGTTGTCCCGGGGAATGATCTTCAGGACATGGTCTCCGGGCTTGGAGACGGTATTGATCCAGCGGTCATAGGAGGCTTCCAGGTAGTCCTTGATTTCGGAACCGCTGAGGGTGATGACATAGAGTTGGTTCTCGAAGGGATAGAGGGTGAAGAGGTCGTTGAACACCAGGGTGCCTTCGTCCACGGAGCCGTTGTAGGTGAGGGGAGCGGCGATGGAAAGCTGGGCCGGCTCGCAGGAAATGGAGATGGTGTGGATAAGGTTGATGTAATCCGACATGCCGGCATAGGCGTCACGGGTTCTCAGGGGCACGTTGAGCACGCCCACTTCCCGCAGGGTGAATTCCCGCACGGCCTCGAACTCTTTCCGGAAGGTCTCGCGCATCACCGGATCGGCTTTTTCCGCCTTTACCGGAATCAGGTCCGTTTCGAAGGACTTGCTCACAACCACCCCGCCTTCCACCTTCAGGTGCATTTTTCCATGGGCTACGAAGCGGCTGTGGCTGCCGGAGTTCAGCAGGGCCGATTGCTCCCGCGTCTCCACATAGGGCTTGTGGTCGTGGCCGCAGATGAGCCAGTCCACGCCCTCCACGGCGTTGAAGGCATCCAGGGCCTCACATTCCAGGATGGTGCCGTCTCCCTGGCCGCAGCCGGAGTGCATGGCCACCACCATCACGTCGGGCTTCTCCTTGGCCTTCACCATGTCCACGTCGCGCTGGATGTTGGCCTTGATGCTCTCGAAGTGCATGCCGCTCCAGATTTCCTCGGCCAGCCAGGCCTTGATGTTGGCGTTGTTATAACCGATTACGGCAATCTTGAGGCCGGCCTTGTTCACCACTTTATATAGAGGGAAGTAGGGCTTGCCGTTGTCGTTGCGGATGGCGTTGCCCGCCAGGAAGGGGGATCCCGCCGCAACCAGCTCCTTCTGCACGCGGTCGTACACCGGATGGCCGGTTTCGATGTCGTGGTTGCCCATGGCGATGGCGTCATACTTCATGTATTCCATCAGCCGGGGAAAGAGGTGGGGGGAGAGGGTGTCCACATAATTGAAGTAGTAGGCGGCGTTGTCTCCCTGCAGACAGTCTCCGGCGTCCACCAGCAGCACGTTCTGTGCTCCGTCGGCCGTGCGGACGCTGTCAATGTAGTAGTTCATGGCGAACAGCGACTTCTTGAGGGAGCCGTCCACATAGCTGGAGTCAAACCAGGTGCTGTGCACGTCGTTGGTGGAGAGCACGGTAAGGGTGTAGTCCCCGTCCTTGAGACGGCGGCCGCAGGCCATGGTCATCAGCGCGATGCCCATGACGCAGAAGATGGTACGGAATTTCATATCGGTTTGGTGTGTTTTAGCGTTTCATGCCCCGCATCTGCTGCAGGAGGTTGCCGGTGACGGCGCCCTTCATCAGCTTCCGGGTGCCTTCGAACTGCTTCAGAAGTTTGTTCACCTCCGGGAGGGAGGTGCCGGAGCCGTCGGCGATGCGCTTGCGGCGGGAGCCGTTGATGGCCTCCGGGTGCTCGCGCTCGTAGGCGGTCATGGAGAGGATGATGGCTTCGGTGCTCTTGAAGGCGTCGTCCGGGATGTCCATGTCCTTGATGGCCTTTCCTACGCCCGGCAGCATGCCGGCCAGGTCTTTGATATTGCCCATCTTCTTCACCTGCTGGATCTGCTGGTAGAAGTCCCAGAGGGTGAACTGGTCCTTGGCCAGTTTCTTCTTGAGTTCCCGGGCCTGCTTCTCGTCAAACTGCTCCTGGGCCTTCTCTACCAGGGAAACCACGTCTCCCATGCCCAGGATGCGGTCTGCGATGCGCTCCGGGTGGAACACGTCCAGCGCCTCCAGCTTTTCTCCGGAGCTCACGAACTTGATGGGTTTTCCCACCACGGCCTTGATGGAAAGGGCCGCACCGCCACGGGTGTCACCGTCCATCTTGGTGAGCACCACGCCGTCAAAGTCCAGGCGGTCGTTGAAGGCCTTGGCTGTCTCCACGGCATCCTGGCCCGTCATGGCATCCACCACGAAGAGCGTCTCCGTGGGCTTGACGGCCTGGTGAAGGGCCGATATCTCATTCATCAGCTCCTCGTCCACGGCCAGGCGGCCGGCGGTATCCACGATGACCACGCTGAAGCCCTCGGCCTTGGCCTTGGCAATGGCGCCCTGGGCAATCTTCACCGGGTCTTTCTCTCCTTCGATGGTAAAGACGGGCACCTCGATGCTTTCTCCCAGCACCTTGAGCTGCTCGATGGCGGCCGGACGGAAGGTGTCGCAGGCGGCCAGCAAAACCTTCATGCCCCGTTTGGACTTGATATTGAGGGCCAGCTTGGCGCTGAAGGTTGTCTTACCGGAACCGTTGAGGCCCGCCACCAGCACGATGCCGGGATTGCCTTTGATGTTGATGTCCTGCGCGGTGGAACCCATGAAGGCGGCCAGCTCGTCGTGGGTGATCTTCACCATCATCTGCTGGGGCTTCACGGCGGTGAGCACACCTGTGCCTATGGCCTTGTCCTTCACCTGGTTGCAGAAATCCTTGGCCACCTTGTAACTTACGTCGGCGTCCAGGAGGGCTTTGCGGATGTCCTTGACGGTTTCCGCCACGTTGATTTCGGTAATCTTTCCTTCTCCCTTCAGGATTTTGAAAGACCGCTCCAGTCTCTCGCTCAGATTCTCAAACATATTCTACAGCTTCTTTAACATTCGTTTAATGAGGGTTGTCATCTTGCTGGCGGCGGCATCCGCGGCCTTCACGATGGCCTCACCGTCCGTCACATAGTCTTCATCTTCCGTGGCATGGGCCACGTCCGTTATCACGGAAAGGCCGAACACGGGCACGCCGGCATGGCGGGCCACAATTACCTCCGGAGTGGTGCTCATGCCCACGGCATCGGCCCCGATGGTGCGGAAGTAACGATACTCCGCCGGGGTCTCGTAGCTGGGGCCGGAGCAGGCTACATACACGCCTTCCTGCAGGGAAATCCCTTCTTGGGTGGCCTCCTCCTTAGCCAGGCGGATGAGGGCGGGGTCGTACGGGCGGGTCATGTCCGGGAAACGCGGGCCGAACTCCTCCATATTGGGGCCGATGAGGGGATTGGGCAGCAGGTTGATGTGGTCCCGGATAATCATGAGGTCTCCCACCTTGAAGTCCGGATTGGTGCCGCCGGCGGCGTTGGAGACAAAGAGCTGGCGGATGCCCAGCAGGATCATCACGCGGATGGGCAACACCACTTCGTTCATGCCGTAGCCTTCATAATAATGGATGCGGCCCTGCATGGCAATGACGCACCGGCCGCCCAGTTCACCCACAATGAAATTCCCTTTATGGCCGATGGCGGTGGACACCGGGAAGCCCGGGAGGTCCCGATAGGCTACGGTGATGGGATTCTCAATCTCATCGGCCAGTTTTCCCAGGCCGCTGCCCAGCACGATGCCCGCAGAGGGCTGCCGTCCCTGGATCTTGCTCCTCAGACTGTCGGCCGCGGCTTGTATGATGGTATATTTGTTTTGCATAACTTACATTTTTTCAATCATTTTCTCTATCAGGCGGGTCATTTTGCCGGCAGCCGCGTTGGCGGCCACCACTACGTCGTCCCCGTCGTTCTGGAAGTCCTCCGCATAATCGTCGTGGGCCTCGTTGGTAATCACGGAGATGCCGAACACCGGCACTCCGGCATGACGGGCCACAATCACCTCCGGAATGGTGCTCATGCCCACGGCGTCTCCGCCGATGATGCGGAAGTACTTGTACTCTGCCGGCGTCTCATAGCTGGGGCCGGTACCACCCACATAGACGCCTTCCTGGAGCTCGATGCCCAGTTCCTGTCCCAGTTCCTTGGCCAGGCGGATGAGGGCCGGATCGTACGGACGGGTCATGTCCGGGAAGCGGGGCCCGAATTCATCGATATTGGGGCCGATGAGGGGATTGGGCAGCAGGTTGATATGGTCTTTGATAATCATGAGGTCTCCCAGGTGTAGCTGGAAGCCCACCCCGCCGGCGGCGTTGGAGACGATGAGCGCCTGAATGCCCATGGCCAGCATCACCCGGATGGGAAGGACCACCTGGTCCATTCCGTAGCCTTCATAATAGTGGATGCGCCCTTGCATGGCCAGCACCTTCTTGCCGCCTAATTCTCCCGCTATGAACACGCCCTTGTGACCCAGGGCGGTGGAGACGGGGAAACCGGGGAGTTCCCGGTAGGGGACGGTAATGGGATTCCGGATGGAATCGGCCAGACTGCCCAGGCCGCTTCCCAGCACAATGCCTATCTGGGGTTTCATGCCTTCCAGCCGGAGGCTCAGGGCGTCAGCAGCCCCACGAATGCTGATAAATTTAGGATTCATAGCAGTTTAAGTTAGCAGATTTGGGCCACCATCTTGCGGGCCTGTGCAAGGATTTCCTCCTCTCCGGGAACCTGGCGGGAGCGCATCACCCATTTGCCGGCCACCATCACGTCCGTAATCACGTCCGAGTGGGCGGCATACACCAAATTGGCCTCTACGGGTGCAGGGGAGATGAAATAGGAGTTGTCAATGTCTACGAGGGAGAGGTCTGCCAGGGCGCCTTCCCGGATTTCTCCGCTGTCCAGGCCCAGGGCACGGGCGCCGTTCACGGTGGCGCAGGCAAAGAGCTCATCCAGCGGCATCTGCCGGGGGTCCTCCCTCCAGGCCTTCTGCAGCATGGCGGAGTTTTTCATGTGCTCCAGCATGTCCAGATTGTTGGAAGAGGAGGCGCCGTCGGTTCCTATGCATACGTTGGCGCCGGCATCCCGGAGCTCATTGTAGCGGAAACGGTAGCCGGAGGAGAGTTTGAGGTTGGAATTGATGCAGTGCACGCAGTTTACCCGGTGCTCTCCCAGGATGCGGATGTCCGTGGGGTTCAGATACAGGCAGTGGGCGGCAATAACATCCGGCCCCCAGATGCCCAGGGAGTTGAAATACTCCGTGGGGGTGAGCCCGTGGTGGGCCTTCAGGCAGTCGTCATACTCCATCTTGGTCTCTGCCAGGTGGAGGTGGATCTTGAGCCCGTGCTCCCGGGCAAAACCTGCGGCCCAGAGGATGTTCTCTTCCGATACCGTATAGAGCGAGTGGATGGAGATGGCAAACCGGAAGTCTCCTTCCCAGTCCAGCGTACGGCGGTACAGGCGCTCGCAGGCTTCCCGCTGCCGCATCATCAGGTCATGGTTGTAGGAGTCCAGGAAGATGAAGGAAATCACCGGCCTCAGGCCCATCTCCATGGCCGCCTGGCGGGCGTGCGGACAATGCCAGTACTGGTCGTTGAACGTGGTGGTGCCGCTTTTAATCATCTCCAGGCAGGCCAGCTTGGTGCCCCAGTAGATGAAGTCCCGGTCCAGTTTGGCCTCTATCTTCCAGATGCGGTTGAGCCAGTCGTAGAGGATGAGGTCTTCGTGAATGCCCCTCAGCATCACCATGGCCGCGTGGGTGTGCATGTTCACGAAACCCGGAATCACGGCCTTTCCGCTGCAGTCCACCTTTTCTGCATCAGGGACGTCAAGGGGCGTGGTGCTGATACGGGCAATGCGGCCGCCGTCGATGAGGATGTGCGCCGGGCTGCCCTTGTGCAGGATGTTCTGTAGCAGAATCATAGGTTCAAGTTTGAAAAAACCGGCGCATTCGTGTGCCGGTTCGTGGTTTAAAACTCTTCGGAGTTTTCCTCCCTGGGGGTGTATTGGCGGATGGGCTCGTCGTGCAGGAGGTCATGCATGATGTAGCGGACGGCTTCCTGCAGCCCTTCCTGGAATTTCTCAAAGTCTTCCTTGTAGAGGAAAATCTTATGTTTGTCGTAGGTAAAGGAACCGTCCCTTTCCTGACGGCGCTTGCTTTCGGTGATGGTGAGGTAATAGTCGTTGTTACCTTTGGTGGATTTTACATCGAAAAAGTAAGTACGTTTTCCGGCGCGGACGGGTTTGGAATACACGTCGTCGGAATTGCGCTCCTGACCGTGGGGTCTTTCATAATCTTCACTGTACATACACTAGTCCGTTTTTTAGTTTATAAGGACAAATATAGACAATATATTTGAAAAAAACACTAACTTTGCACAAATAAATTTGTTCTTTACATCGTATGCTCAACAGGCGCATATTACGCGTTAAAGCTTTCAAGGTTCTGTATGCCTATGCAGAGAACCCTCAGCTAACCCTGAAGGAGGCCCTTTCCGGCCTGGATGCTTCTTGTGAAGCCACGCGGGATCTGTATCTTTACATGATGGCCGCCATCCCCGCCATTACCGGGGAAGCCGCCCGCCTTACCGAGGCAGCCCGCACCAAATTCAATCCCACCGAGGAGGAACTCCACCCCCGCATGAAGTTCGTTCAGAACGGCATATCGGCCCTTCTTCAGGAAGACCCGGATTTCAACAAACTGCTGGAGAAGAAGAAAATCTCCTGGGCCGGCAACGACGCCCTCCTCTTCTCCCTTGTCCAAACCCTCAAGACCCGTCCCTATTTCCAGGAATACATGGAAGCGGAGTCCTCTTCCCTCAAGGAGGACGCCCGCCTTTGGCAGCGCATCTACGAGGAAGAGTTCGAGGATAATGCGGAACTGCTCTCCATCCTGGAAGACAATTCCATCTTCTGGGCCGATGAACTCCCTTACGTGCTGGGCACCTGCATCCGCTCGCTGGAGCAGCTGGGCCGGAGCGGCCGCTGGAACCTCCCTCCGCTGTACCAGAGCGAGATCCTGGCCGCCCAGGGAAAGCCCGCAGACAGCGACCGTGACTTCGTGCACAAACTGGTCACCGCCGCCTTCGGAAAATACCAGGAGTACAGCGCCCTGGTGGCTTCTTCCGTGTCCCAGTGGGACCGGGAGCGCCTCTACACCACGGACAACGTCCTCATCGCACTGGGCCTGGCGGAAGCGGAAACCTTCCCCGAGATTCCCACCAAAGTGAGCATCAACGAGTACGTGGAAATCTCCAAATACTATTCCACCCCCAAGAGCCGGGGTTTCGTGAACGGTCTGCTGGACCGCCTCACCAAAGAAAAAGGATTATTGTAAAACCCTATGGATATGCTTATCAATACTTTTCTTCTCCAGGCTGCCCAGGCCCCTCAGCAGGGCAACGGCGGTCTCATGACCATCCTGATGTTCGGTGCCATCTTCCTGGTGATGTACCTGTTCATGATCCGTCCCCAGAGAAAGCAGCAGAAAGAGCTCAACGAGTTCCGCAGCGGCCTCAAGAAGGGCGACAAGGTGGTTACCGTTGGCGGCATCTACGGTGAAATCGTGGAGGTGAACGAGAAGACCGCCCTCATCAAGGTGGACGGCGACGTGAAGCTCCGCGTAGACAAGCAGGGTCTGGTCAAGGACTATTCCGAGACGGCCCAGAAGTAAGCGATGGGCCTGCTGGAGCGCCTTAAACTGCCATCCGGAGCCTGGAGCAGGGAGTGGATCATTTTCCTGATGTCCCTGGTCCTGGCGGCCGTGGTCTGGCTTCTGCTGGCGTTGACCCAGCCTTATGCCGGTACGGTGAGCGTGCCGGTGGTGGCCCAGTGCAATATTGAAGGATACGGCACGGAGTCTTCCAACACCGTGGTGGTGAGCGCCCGCTGCCGTACGGACGGCTACCGTCTGCTCCGGGAGCAGAGCCGTCGGGAACGCAGGGTGGTGAAGGTGAAGTTCAATCGCGCCGACATGCGCCGCACCGGCCCCGGAGAGTACAGCGTCATTGGAGGAACCAAGAATTCCTATGTGAACCAGTTCTTCGGGGAGGATACCCAGGTGGAGGCCTTCATTACGGACACCCTCCGTTTCGTCTTCCCCCGGGAAAATCACAAAAAAGTGCCTGTGGAGGTGCCTCTGAGCATCAGTTGCCGCTCGCAGTACATGCAGAGCGGGCCCTTCCGCACTTCTCCGGATTCCGTCACTGTGTACGGCAGCCAGGAAAGGCTGGATGCGGTGGAGCGCGTCACTTGCGGCCGCCTGGTCCTGAGCGATGTCCATGAATCCCGTCACGGCGTCCTCAAGCTCAATCCCATCCAAAGCGTGCGTTTTTCGGCCGATGAGGTGAGCTACCAGCTGCCCGTCTCCCGTTATGTGGAGCTCCGTACCACCGTTCCGGTGGAAGTGTCGGGCGCTCCGGCGGGGAATTCCCTCCAGGTGTATCCTCCGCAGGCGGAGGTGGTGCTGCGCTGCGCCTTTCCGCTGGCCAAAGACCCTGTAGCCTCTTTCAAGCTGTATATTGACTGGAAGGATTTCAGTTCTTCGCTCAATGGCCGATGCACCCCACGTGTGCGGCATCTTCCCGCCGGCGTGCTGGAATACCGCGTAGAGCCGGAGGTGTTTGACTGCATCGAGGTGAGGGGATGAAAACCGTCATTGTCACCGGCGGAATAGGAAGCGGCAAATCGGCCGTCTGTGCCTGCCTGAAAAAGCGGGGCGTTCCCGTGTACGACTGCGATTCCAAGGCCAAGGGGCTCTACAGCCGCCGTCCTTCGCTTGTCTCCCGATTGGAGATGGCCCTGGGCGCACCTTTGAAAGGGGCCGATGGCCGTCTGGACAAGGCCCGGCTGGCTGCGCTCATCTTTTCCAACCCTCACGCTCGGGAAACGCTGGAAGGCATCGTCTATCCCATCCTGCTTCAGGATATCCGCCGCTGGCAGCAGCGCCAGACGGCCCCCTGGGGAGTACTGGAATCGGCCATTATCCTTTCCAAACCCGTCTTTGACGGCGTGGCGGACGGTGTGGTGCTGGTGGATGCCCCCGAGGAGGTGAGGATGGCGCGGGTGATGCGTCGGGACGGACTTGGGCGGGAGGCGGTCATCAGCCGCATCCGTTCACAGGAGGTTCCCCGTGAAAAGGCGGATGTCATTATCCTCAACGATGGAACTCCGCAAGCGCTTTCCGAAGCCGTAGAACGTGTATTTTTCCATAAAAATAGCTATATTAGCAAACTAATTTCGCAAGTATGAAAACAGATTTAGCCAAAACCCTTTCCATCCGTGGACAGCACGGACTTTTCAACTATATCGCCCAGTCCCGCACCGGCGCCATCGTGGAAGCCTTCGAAGACAAGAAGCGCTATAACTTCAGCGCCAATGCCGGCATCACCACCCTGGAGGACATCTCCATCTACACTGCCGAGGGCGAGGTGAAGCTCAAGGACGTCTTCACCAAGATGCACGAAGTGCTGGGAGAGAAGGACGCCCCCGGCGCCAAGGCCGATCCCAAGGAACTCAAGGCCCTCTTCGAGAAAGCCCTGCCCACTTACGACCAGGACCGCTTCTATGTGTCTCACATGAAGAAGGTGACCGAGTGGTACAATGCCCTGAGGAACTACGCATCCCTGGAATTCCTCACCGACGAGGAGCGCGAGGCCCAGCAGAATGCTTAGGCTCCAGGTCATAACCCTGGGCTGCTCCAAGAACACCGTTGACACCGAGCATCTCCTGTATCAGGTGCAAGACCGTTACGAGCTTGTGCCGGAAGGGGAGGGCGGCCCGGTGGACGTGCTCCTTATCAACACCTGCGGCTTCATCGGAGATGCCAAGGAGGAGTCCGTGAACACCATCCTGGAGGCGGCTAAGCGCAAGGCCGACGGGCAGGTGGGGCGCCTGCTGGTGTTCGGCTGCCTGTCCCAGCGCTATCCGGAGGAACTCCCGGGGCTTATCCCGGAGGTGGACGGCTGGTTCGGCGCGCGGGAACAGGACCCCCTCATCCGGGCCCTGGGCTGTGAGCCCAAGTCCATGGAAGGCCGCCACCTGACAGGATCGGCCAAGCCCTATGCGTACCTCAAAATCTCTGAAGGCTGCGACCGCCGCTGCTCCTACTGCGCCATTCCCTTCATCCGGGGCGCCCACAAGTCCGTTCCCATGGAAAAGCTGGTGGAGGAGGCCCGTTCACTGGCCGGAAGGGGAGTCAAAGAACTGATTATCATTGCTCAGGATACCACCTACTACGGACTGGACCTTTACGGAAAACGCTGCCTGGCCCAGTTGCTGGAGCGCCTGTCCCAGGTGGAGGGTATCGAGTGGCTCCGCATCCATTACTCCTATCCCGCCTCCTTCCCGGAGGACGTCCTGGACCAGATGGCCTCCAATCCCAAGGTGTGCCGCTACATGGACATTCCGCTTCAGCATGTGGCCGACGAGGTCCTGGACAAGATGCACCGTGGGGTGGACGGCGCCTGGACACGGGAACTCATCCGCCGCATGCGGGAGAAGGTGCCCGGCGTAGCCCTCCGCACCACCCTCATCGTGGGGCATCCCGGAGAGACAGAGGCCCATTTCCGCGAACTGGTGGACTTTGTGAAGGAAGCCCGCTTCCAGCGGATGGGTGCTTTTACCTATTCCGAGGAAGAGGGAACTTATGGCGCGCAGCACTTCAAGGACAGCATCCGTCCTTCGGTGAAACAAAAGCGCCTGAAAGAACTTATGGAGGTGCAGCGTGGCATATCTCTTGCATACAATGAATCCCGGTTGGGCACCGTGGAACGCGTGCTGGTAGACGGTTTTTCGGAGGATATGCTCATCTGCAGGAGCGAGTTCGAAAGCCCCGAGGTGGACGGCGAAATCCTGGTCCCCTTCCAGGCCCTGACAAAAGACGGAAGAACCCCTCAATCCTTTGTGGGAGAATTTCTTACCGTCCGCATTACCGGGGCCGACGAGTACGATCTTCAAGCAGAAGTGATATGAGACACAAATTAAGTTGGATCCTTGCCGCTGCACTGGCCGCAGCTGCCTGTTCTCCTCAGGTGTATCCCCTTCAGATGGTGGTGCGTCAGCCCTCCACCTCCGGCCTTACGCTGGTAGGGAAAAACGCCTCCATCGTATACATGGACGGGACCACTGCCACGGATTCCCTCTTTGACCGCCATGTGGCATCGGCCCTGGCCCGCAGCCTGGAAGACAGCTATTACGACGGGGCGGAGGTGATTCCCCTGAGCCATATCGCCACTCCCGACAGCATTGGGGTGGACTTGATGCACACGCTGGTGATGGAAACCGGTGGAGATGTGGTCTTTCTCCTGTCTTCCTCGCTGGGCAATCCGTCTTTGGGAGCCAACCAGACCGTGAGCCATGCCGCTTCGCCGGATTCGGCCTATGTATTCCAGGCCGATGTCCCCGTCCAGAGCAACCTCTACGTGTATGACAGCATGGGAAAGGACGAGGTGCTCAAGTACAAGGGCAATGCGGTTCTCCGCTCCCAGGTGTACAACAGCGGCATCGTGACGGAGGACGGCCTGCGCACGCTGGCCCTTCATTCGCTTTCTCCCGAGGCCGAGGTGGTGGGAGAGCGCATCGCCCGCCGCTTCCTATCCCACTGGAAGACGGACGATTTCCCTTTTTACTATTTTGACGACTATAGCTCCGAGGCCTGGTTTACGCCGCTCCAGGATGTGGCCGACGGAAAGTTTTCCGCCGCCGTGGACGGTTACTCCCTCCTTGTCAAAAGCGGGAGCAATCTTAAACGCTCCTGCGCCTGCTTCAACCTGGCCCAGGTATTTTACCTTCTGGGGGATTATCAGCTGAGTGCCCGCTGGTTGGACGAGGCCGAAAAACTGGAGAGCGTTTCGCAGGCTCCGCTTCTTCGAAAAAGGCTGGCTTCCCATTTGGAAAAGTAAGGGGAAAAGAGTAAATTTGCAAGATAGAATTTATTATTAAACACAAATACTTTTATGGCAAACATCGATCTCAGAAAGTACGGCATCAAGGGTGTGAAGGAAGTCCTTTACAACCCTACGTACGAGGTTCTTTACAATGAAGAGACCAAACCCGGTCTCGAGGGTTTTGACAAGGGTCAGGTGACGGAACTGGGCGCCATCAACGTGATGACGGGCGTCTACACCGGCCG
Source organism: Bacteroidales bacterium (assembly GCA_017480345.1). Classification (GTDB taxonomy): domain Bacteria; phylum Bacteroidota; class Bacteroidia; order Bacteroidales; family UBA932; genus Cryptobacteroides. The sequence continues at coordinate 3,767 of JAFVAU010000011.1, read as the reverse complement.
TTCCCCCAAAGACAAGTACATCGTGTACGACAACACCACCAAGGAAGGCAAGAAGGGAGAAATCTGGTGGACTACCGAGGGCTACCCCAACGACAACCACAAGATGTCCGTGGCCACTTGGAAGGCTGTGAAGAAACTGGCCCAGCAGCAGCTCAGCGGCAAGCGCCTCTTTGTGGTGGACGGTTTCTGCGGCACCCACGCAGACACCCGCATGAAGGTCCGCTTCATCATGGAGGTGGCATGGCAGGCTCACTTCGTGACCAACATGTTCATCCGTCCCAAGAACCAGAAGGAATTTGACCAGGAGCCCGATTTCGTGGTGTACTGCGCCGCCAAGGCCAAGGTGGAGAACTACAAGGAGCTGGGTCTCCGCTCCGAAACCTGCGTGGCCTTCAACGTCACCTCCAAGGAACAGGTTATCCTGAACACCTGGTACGGTGGTGAGATGAAGAAGGGTATGTTCTCCATGATGAACTACTACCTCCCGCTCAAGGGCATCGCTGCCATGCACTGCTCCGCCAACACGGACATGAACGGTGAGAACACCGCCATCTTCTTCGGCCTCTCCGGCACCGGCAAGACCACCCTCTCCACGGATCCGAAGCGTCTGCTGATCGGCGACGATGAGCACGGCTGGGACAACAAGGGTGTGTTCAACTTCGAAGGCGGCTGCTACGCCAAGGTTATCAAGCTGGACAAGGAGTCCGAGCCCGATATCTACAACGCCATCCGCAGGGACGCTCTCCTGGAGAATGTGACCGTGGACAAGAACGGCAAGATTGACTTCAACGACAAGTCCGTCACCGAGAACACCCGCGTGAGCTATCCTATCTACCACATCGAGAAGATCGTGCGTCCGGAAAGCCACGGACCGGCAGCCAAGCAGGTTATTTTCCTTAGCGCCGACGCCTTCGGCGTGCTGCCTCCGGTTTCCATCCTTTCCCCCGAGCAGACCAAGTACTACTTCCTCTCCGGCTTCACCGCCAAGCTCGCCGGTACGGAGCGTGGTATCACCGAGCCCACTCCTACCTTCAGCGCCTGCTTCGGCCAGGCCTTCCTGGAGCTGCATCCTACCAAGTATGCAGAGGAGCTGGTGAAGAAGATGAAGAAGAGCGGCGCCAAGGCCTACCTCGTGAACACCGGCTGGAACGGTACCGGCAAGCGTATCTCCATCCGTGACACCCGCGGCATCATCGACGCCATCCTGAGCGGCGCCATCGACAAGGCCCCTACCAAGGTGATCCCTTACTTCAACTTCACCGTTCCCACCAAACTGGAAGGTGTAGACACCGGTATCCTGGATCCTCGCGACACCTACAAGAACGCCGCCGAGTGGGAAGAGAAGGCCAAGGACCTCGCCGCCCGCTTCATCAAGAACTTCCACAAGTACGAGAGCAACCGTGCCGGTAAGGCCTTGGTGAAAGCCGGTCCTAAGCTGTAACGGTGAGCCCGTCATAGGCGGGCTGTACAATGGATTTTATCTTACGTTCTGCGCAGATCTCCTTGAGTTCTGCGCAGAATTTTTCGTGACGGGGAAAGGCGTGGGAGAGGTGGGTGAGCCAGGTGTGGCGGGCGCCAATGCGCTCTGCCAGGGCCAGGGCTTCGTCCAGGGAGAAGTGGGAGTGGTGCGGGTGATAGCTCACGGTGTTCAGCGTCACGTGCTCCAGGCCTTGGAGTATCTCCAGTTCGGCCTCCGGCAGTTCGCTCATGTCCGTGATGTAGGCAATGTTTCCGAAGCGGAAGCCCAGCACCGGCATCTGGCCGTGCATGCCCCGGATGGGGATGATGTTGGGCTGCTCATGGGAGGCCTCCTGCACGGCGTTGTCGGAGGGCTTGAGGCTGCCGTCGGGCTGCCGGTAGAAATAGCCAATGTCGTGCACCCATTCCAGCTCTCCCTTGCCGTGGAGGGCCTCCACACGGAAGGGACGCTCGTCAATCAGGTGGATGTGCCACTCGGGCGCGCCGGGGTATTTGTGCTCCGCAAAGGCGTAGGCATAGTCGTTCCGGAGGGTCTTCAGCACCCTTTCCTCGCAGTAAATCTCCGCCGCCTGGCGGTCTATGTAGTTGAAGGAGCGGACATCGTCCAGGCCGCCCGTATGGTCTTTGTGGTTGTGTGTAAGGAGGATGGCGTCCAGGTGCCGCACATCGTGGGAGAGCATCTGCGAGCGGAAATCCGGCCCGGCGTCCACCAGGATGGTCATGCCCTCGTATTCCACCAGGGCCGACGAGCGGTAGCGCTTGTCCTTGCTGTCGGCCGATTTGCATACCTCGCACTGGCAGCCTATAATGGGAACTCCCTGCGAGGTTCCGGTTCCCAGAAACGTCAGTTTGGTCATAGGGCCAATATCTCCTGCTCGCTAAGACCGGTGGCCTTGGAGATGATATCTACAGCTACGCCCAGGTGCAGGAAGTTCCGGGCTGTTTCCCGGGTCTTTTCTTCCCGTCCTTCTTCCCGTCCTTCCTTGCGGGCATATTCGGTGATGGCGATGATGTCCAGTTCGGTTCTCATAAGCGTATTGTAATTATTCAGTTGCTCTTCGTTTGGATTCTATAAAAATACTGCTTTTGTCAGACAAAACCAAACCTTTTTGCGCCTTGCCTAACAAATGAACAAGTTTTGCGGCAAAGGGAATAGGGTGACCCCTTCGGTCAGCAGACAAATATGTCAATTTCCTCCGGGGCCACCCTATTCCCCTTTTGCCGCCCATCTATGTGGAATGCACATGAGGCCGGTTTCGCACCCGAGGAGGCGCTCTGCCTGCCAGGTGTGGCTGGTGTGGGGGCGTGGTGTTGCCGGTGAGACTGGGTTACGTCGCAGGTGATGTGGTTTTGCGTTGCAGGTGGGAGGACTTTGCGTCGCGAGTCCTCATTTATTCGCTGGCCTGCGACGGTTTTTGCCGTCTGGGGCCGATTCCCGTCGCTGGCCGGCCGATTTTCAGGGACTCGCGACGGAACTCTCCCTGACCTGTGACAGAACGTTTCCTAACCGGCGCCTGGGCGTGTCCAGGGGTACATTGTATATATTGGAGAGGAGAAAAGTGTCCAAAAAAAGGAACGTTTTTTTGCCACGGTTGTCTACAATACAAGCACTCACAACGACCAGTGGACAGGAACTACATATGAAGAAGGTCTGCTGCCGAAAGCTCAGGATGTTGCTTATCAAGTAAACAATACCGGGCGTATTCCCACCAAGGCTCAGTTCGACGATCTCATCAACAGTACCAACACTGATAGAGCGTGGGTATCTGATTGGACATCTATTGGAAATAGTAATGGTGGCTATTTCTTCACTAGCAATGTAAACGATATTTCCTTGTTCTTTGCGGCAGCAGGCAGCTACTCCAATAGTATGTGCTCCGATGCAGGTAACGTCGGTTACTACTGGTCATCTAAACCTAACGAACCCAGCAACGCCAACAACCTTGCCTTCACGACTGTCGACGGCGACGGCATCATCCTCACGTCCAGCAGCAACCTTAGCTACCGGTACTCTATTCGCCCCGTCAAGAATTAAAAAGCATAGACCCACCGCCAAGTCGGGAGGTAATAAGAAAACAACCGGAACTCCTTTCAGGGGCTCCGGTTGTTCTATCGGGATGCCCTGTTTTGCAATGGTGTAGCTTAGTGGGACACCTGAAAACTTCCGGGTATAAATATTTGTAGGAATAGGGTAACAGAGGTATCTTTGCAAAGATATACCCTCGATGCCTATGTCCAGCGATTTACAGTTAAAGATTTACGAAGACTTCCTTCATTACTTCCTACCT
>JAFVAU010000010.1 GCA_017480345.1 Bacteroidales bacterium | reverse complement strand
CTTCTTCAAAAAGCATGACGATGGTTCAGTCTGGGTAGACCGCGTTCTGCACGAAAAGATGGATTATCAGAGGCATCTGTAAACCAAACAGATATACTACTTCAAAATCTTCAAAAATGGTTCGATAATTGTCCCATTGCCCGCACGCGAATTCGCCCGGCCACATGGCCAGGCTTTCGCGTGCTTGAGGGCCGAATTATAATTAATCCTCGAAAGTGAACGGGACCATCTTTACATGGTCGCCGTAAATGGTCTTGAAGTCGTCCCGCATGGAGATGACGTAGTATCCCGCATCGCGCCACTGCTCTCCCAGTTTCAGGGCTTTTTCCCGATTGGCGTGGTCCCGTTCCGGGTCATCGGCAATGAGCATGAAGGCGGCGGTCCTGTGCCCGGTGTTGCTCAGGCAGAAGTTGTGCATGGCGCTGTCACCGCCGCTGTTTCCGAACGAGAGCACCGGCACCTTGCCAATCTCCTGGGTGATTTGCAGCACCTTGTTGGTCTTGAGGTTCTTGATGATGAGCTGGTCTGTACGGACAAGGTCTTCCTCCCTGCCGAAGGTGTGATTGACACCCTCTTCGTCGCCCTGCCCGGTAGATTCCAGCTTCACATCCATGCCGATAACGCGGTTGGGCGCAATGCCGATAGCCTCCACCAGCGCCCGGCAGATGAAGCGGTCCGATCCGGAGACCACGTAATAGGTGAAACCATTGTCTTCCAAATACTTGAACACCTCGAGCATGGGCTTGTAGAAGCTCTGGCCATACGTCATTCCGGTAAAGCCGTTCGCGGGCTTGGCCGCATAGGCCTTCACATAGGCGTCAAACTCGGAAAGCGTCATGCCGGCATAGGCAGTAGCCGCCGCCTGGGCGTGTTTCATGTCAAAGTGGTCCGGAAGCTTGGCTCCCTTGCGCACGAAGTCCCGGATTTCCTGGGCGGTTTCCTTCACATCGGCCGGAGCCTGATCCTTATAGTCCGGATCGTCCAGCACCCGGTACTCCAGCAAGTTGTATTCGAAGTAGGTGGGATAGAGTTCACCCACGAAGGTTCCGTCCATGTCGAAGGTGGCAATCCGGTCTTCCGGCACAATGTAATTCCCGGAAGAGGGGTTCGTCACATCCTGGACATACACCTGCAGGGCCGTAAGCGCTTCGCAGGAGTTCCACTGGGTGAAATACTGCTTCGGGGTGGTGTCCGTGTCAATCTTGCTGCAGGACAGGGCCGTGGCTGAAACAATCAGCAATAACGGCAGAAGTTTTTTAAGTCGTTTCATGATATTTATTCGCGGCGCAAAATTAGCGAAAAAGGGCCGCTTCTCCAAACGCCGAGCCCGTGCGCTTGGGAAAAACGCATGAAAAGTATTATCTTTGAAGGCTGAAAGCCTGTCCGCCATATGAAAAAGAAACTCCTGACCATTGTCTTCGCCATCCTGGTGTTCTCCATTCCGCTGTTGTCGGTGGTGAACGGCCAGTCCATCAGCAGTGTCCTGAAGGACCTGGGCTCAGAGCTGAAAACATCCTTTTTGCAACGTGCAGAGGCGCAAAAACAGTTTGACAAGGATTACGAGCGCGAGCATAAACGGATGGTGGACATCATCACTGCGTCCAACGAACTTTCCCTCCTCCTGTACACCCAGGAGCAGGACAAGACTTTCGACCTGGCCTATGCCTTGCACAAGGTGACATCGGCCTATAAGGATTTCAGCAAAGACAGCCGGCCGTACGACCGCAGCGTCCATGAACTGAATGTGGAGGTGGACCGCTACGCCCGCCTGATCGAGGCGCTCCGCCGGCTCCCTCCGGTGCTCACGGAAATTGAGCTGAAGCTTGTTCCGGACAGCCTTCAGTATCACAACGATTCCCTGGACTGGCACATCTCCGAAATGGCCTCTACCCTGGAAAAGGAAGTGATCCGGATTGCTATCAAAGATTCCCTTGCCTCTCCTTTTGTCCTGGATGCCAGAGGAGAGATTTACCGGGATTCCTGTATCCGCTATGCCTCGGAGCTGCTCAAGATGCACGCGGACAACCGTGCCACCCTGATGGCGGACAGCACGCACTACCGGGCGGCGTTCTGGCGCATGAAAGAGGCCTACGACTATGCCCAGTCCCGCTATGAGGATCTGGAGAAATATGTATTCATGGACGGCCAGACCTCCTATCTGGACATCCTGGCCACACCCAGTTATTATTGGGAAAGGGTTAAGACGGACCTGAACAGGCAGTATAATATCCTAGACGCCGCCGAGGAAGCTGACAGCATCTCCCTGACTATTCCGATAGGCCCCGGAGATGAGGAGGAAAAACAATCCATGTCTACCATTTCCTCCAAGGAGCTCAATGCCATCTTGCTCGGTTTCAGCGTGGCACAGCTGCTCATCCTGGGCTTTTTCTGGGGTATGACCTTCCTTCTCCTGTGGATTCTGAGCAAATGGAAAAGGCTCAAACCCTATCTTCCCAAAGGCCGGCGCTCCCTGCTCTCCATACTCATCGGGACCTTCGTCTACTTCCTCCTGCTGGGCTTCGGCCTGCACGGGAGCGAGTACATTGAGCTGAGCGCTGGGCACATCAACACCTTCCTGTGGCTGCTCATCGCCATCAGCGGCTCCCTGCTGCTGCGTGTGGAAACGGAGCAGATCCGCCACTGCCTGCGGCTCTATATTCCCACCTTCCTCCTCGCCCTGTTCATCATCGTGTGCCGCATCAGCTTTGTACCGGACTCCTTCCTGGTTTTCCTGCTTCCGCCCATCCTGGCCATCGCCGTGGCCCGACAACTGTTCTTCAGCATCCGGGAAAGCGCCAAAGCCACCCCCGTGGACAGCGCCCTGGGCTGGACTTCGCTGATTATCTATGTCATCTCCCTGGCGTTCTCCTTCTTTGGCTACACTTTCCTGGCCCTGCTCATCCTGGTATGGTGGTATTTCCAGCTGGCCGCCCTGCTCTCCATCTTCTGCATTGAAGACCTCGCAGGCCGATATAAAGAGCGCTGGCTGGACAGGCGCGTAGAGGCCCTGCGCAGACACATTACCTATGTCGGAGGTGAAGACCGGGAGTCCCTGCTCTTCGGAGCCACCTGGTTCTACGACTTCATCAAGGACGTGGCCCTTCCCACCCTGCTGCTGGTTTCCCTGCCCATCTGCGTACGCCAATCCCTGAACGTATTTGACTTCAACGACCTGTTTGACACCCTCTTCTACAAGCCTTTCGTCCAGCTCTATGACAAGGACGGCTTTGAGACGCTGTGCCTGTCGGGGCAGAACATCTTCGGCCTCATTATCCTGTTCCTGGTCCTCCGTTACCTCAACCGGGCCATACACACCATCTGGCGCTTTGTCAGGTACACCTCCTTCATGCGCAAACACAACCGCACCTCCATCCGTCCCAACGAAATCAACCTGTCGCTGGGCAACAGCATCCTCAATGTGCTGGTGTGGATGACGTATGTGACGGTGGTGGTTTCCGTCCTGAAAATCCCCATGGGCTCACTCACCCTGATAGCCGGCGGACTCAGTGCCGGTATCGGTCTGGCCCTCAAGGACATCATCAACAACTTCATTTACGGCATCCAGCTCCTGGGAGGCCGTCTGAGGGTGGGCGACTGGATCGAGTGCGACGGCGTGCGCGGCCGGGTGGTGGGCATCAACTACCAGTGCGTACAGGTTGAAACCACTGACGGTACGGAGATGTCCTTCCTCAACACTTCCCTCTTCGGCAAAAACTTCAACAACCTCACCCGGAACAACTCCTACGAGCTCACCAAACTCACGGCCAGCGTGGCCTACGGCACCAAGGTGGAAAAGGTGCGCGAAGCCATCACGGAGGCCATGAAGCCGCTTCAGACCAAAGACCGTTACGGCCGGGATATCGTGGAACCCAAATACGGAATCAAGGTGTTCGTGGCAAAGATGGCGGACAGCGGCGTGGTGATCCTGGTCAAGCAGTATGTGCTGGTTCCCGAAAGGATTTCCTATGTAGACCGCGCCGTGGGAGTGATTTATGAGGCCCTGAACGCCAACGGCATCACCATCCCGTTCCCGCAGTGCGACATCCACCTGATCAAGGACGACGAAAAATAAAGGCGGATACCTATCGGCCCAAAGACTGCTTGAGGGCCAGTACGCGACGCACGCTCTCGTCAATCCTCTCCTCACTGAGGGTCCCGTCTTCCACGGCTTTCACCACCGCCTCGAAGGCAAGGGGAAGGTCTTCCGGCATGAGGACGATATCGGCCCCTGCCTTCAGGCACATGACGGCCGACTGGGCCTTGTCGTAATGCTGACTGATGGCGCCCATCCCCATGGCGTCCGTGATGATGATACCCTTGTAGCCCAGTTCCTTCCGGAGTTTGTCCGTCAGGATGAGGGAAGAGAGGGTTCCGGGGGTCTTGTCTCCGATGACGTTGGGAAGGGAGACGTGCGCCGTCATGATGAGCGGAGCCCCGGCCTTGATGGCCGCTTTGAAGGTAACCATCTCGCAATTAAGCAGTTCTTCCCAGGTCTTGGAGGTTTCCACATAACCCTTGTGGGAGTCTCCGGAGGTGTCTCCGTGACCGGGGAAATGCTTGATGCAGGCGGCGACGCCCTCCTCGTGCAGGCCCTTCATGTAATTCACCACCATGGGAGCGGCTATCTTGGGGTCGGAGGAAAAGGCGCGGTCTCCGATGACGATGTTCTGGGGATTGGTATTGACATCGGCCACCGGGGCGAAATCAATGTCGAATCCGTACTCTTTCAGATAATGGCCGATGGCTTTGCCCGCCTCATAGGCCTGCGCCGGATCTCCGGTGGCGCCCACCTTGCCCATGGCCGGGATGCGGGGCACATCGAAATTCAGGTTGCCGCCCACGCGGGCCACACGGCCGCCTTCCTCGTCCACGCTTACCAGCGGGGCGCCGGGAAGGGCATGGAGGGCCTGAGTGAAGGCCTTCAACTGCTCGGGATTGTCTATATTGTGGGAGAAAAGCGTTACGCCGCCCACGGGATACTGCGCGGCGAAAGCCTTCGTCTCCTCATTCACGGCCTGCATCTGATAGGCCATCATGCCTTCCGAAGAGTTCCGGAAAACAGGGTCCAGGGATTCCGGACGCACACAGAAGAGCTGGCCCACCTTTTCCCGGAGGGTCATGGAAGAGAGCTGTGCCCGGACGGCATCTTCATCGGCCTTGGGGAGGGCTGTCTTGTTGTTACCGGTCTTGCATGCGGAAAGGAGGCAGAGGGCTGCCAACGTGACGAAAAGGGGAAAATGGCGCTTCATAAATTACAAATCGGTTTTTACAAGGGACCAAGTTACGACTTTTTTGGGAAATAATGCTTATCTTTGTGAAGAATCATAAAGTGATTAACTTTTACTATGTCTGAACAAAAATTCCGGGTCGAGAGCGACCTCATCGGTGAACTTCAGGTTCCCGCCGACGCCTACTACGGCGTACAGACCCAAAGGGCCATCAACAATTACAAGATTTCCAACACCAAGATGTGCGACTATCCGGAGTACATCATCGCCATGGCCTATGTGAAGATGGCCGCCGCGGCCGCCAATACGGAGCTGGGCGTGCTGGACAAGAAGATTGGAGACGCCATCGTGGCAGCCTGCAAGGAGATTGTGGGCGGAAAACTTTGGGACCAGTTCCCGGTGGACATGATGCAGGGCGGCGCCGGCACCTCCGTGAACATGAACGCCAACGAAGTCATCGCCAACCGGGCCCTGGAACTCATGGGACACCGGAAGGGAGAATACCAGTTCTGCTCTCCCAACGACCATGTGAACTGCGCCCAGAGCACCAACGACGCCTATCCCACGGCCTTCCGTTACACCTTTGTGCGCATGAACAAACACCTGGAGAAAGCCCTGAAGGAGCTCATCGCGGCCTTCCGCGCCAAGGGTGAGGAATTCAAGGACATCATCAAAATGGGCCGTACGCAGTTGCAGGACGCCGTTCCCATGACCTCCGGCCAGGAATTCAACGCATTCGCCAACAACCTGGAGGAAGAGCTGGCCAACCTGGAACGCAACGCCGTGCTCCTGAAGGAAATCAACATGGGCGGCACCGCCATCGGCACCGGCCTCAACGCCGTTCCCGGCTTTGCGGAGCTATGCACCAAGCGCATGAGCGAATTCACCGGAGACAGCTTTGAGAAAGCCCCGGACCTGGTGGAAGCCACCCCGGATACCGGCGCCTACGTGAGCTACTCCGCCGCCCTCAAGCGCCTGGCCGTGAAACTCTCCAAGACCTGCAACGACCTCCGCCTGATGGCCTCCGGTCCCCGCTGCGGCCTGCATGAGATCAACCTTCCCGCCATGGCTCCCGGTTCTTCCATCATGCCCGGCAAGGTGAACCCCGTGATTCCCGAGGTCACCAACCAGGTATGCTTCAAGGTCATCGGCAACGACACCGCCGTGTGCTTCGCCGCCGAGGCCGGCCAGCTCCAGCTCAACGTGATGGAGCCCGTGATTGCAGAGTGCATCCTGGAAAGCCAGACCTGGCTCATCAACGCCATGAACACCCTCCGCACCAAGTGCGTGGACGGCATCACCGTGAATGCGGAGCACTGCTACGACATGGTGAAGAACTCCATCGGCATTGTTACGGCCCTGAACCCGTACATTGGCTACAAAGCCTCCACCAAGGTGGCCAAGGAAGCCCTCCAGACCGGCCGCAGCGTGTACGACCTGGTGCTGGAGCACGGCCTCATGACCAAGGAGAAACTGGACGAAGCCCTGGATCCCAAGGCCATGACCGCCTCCCACGAACTCCTGAAGTAAATGAAAAGACTTTTTATAACGCTGCTGCTTGGCACAGTCCTGCTGTGCCAGGCGGCGGCACAAAACACTTCCCTCAAACGCCATCAGGTACGCATAGGCTGGGGTGACATGCTCTTTGAAACCCTGGCTTTCCATGCCGGAGGGTCCCGCAGCAGCGCCACCTCCCAGACCCGGGACTACCGCTACACCGGCCACATCTTTGCCGATTACCGCTACAGCCTGAACAAATTGATAAGCCTGGGCGTCCAGACGGACTTTCAGGGCATCTTCTGGAAAGAGGGCACCGCTCCTTCCAACAACTACGACCTTAGCATCCTCCCCACCATCCGTTTCACCTATTTCCGCTCCGAGTGGGTGGAACTCTATTCCGGCGCAGCCATCGGCCTTTTGCTGGCGTTTGACAACGCCCGCCATTGGGAGGCCGCTCCCGTCATCTGCCTGAACCCCTTCGGCGTCCAGTTCGGAAAGGGCGCCTGGACCGGGTCTGTGGAGCTCTCTCCCCTCACCGCCCTCAACGGTGCCAACAAGGTCTACATGCTGGGCTCCCGTATCTTTTCCCTTAGCGTAAACTATCGCTGGTAAAACGAATGAAACATTCCCCTTTTCTTTTTATTGTAACCCTCGGGCTGGTTCTTTCCTGCCATCATCCCGAGGTTGAATATGTGGACTTCGACACCTTCCAGGTGCTGTCCGTGCAGTCGGCCCCCTTCTTCATGGAAGACGGAAGCATGAACCCGGACGTGGCCGTGATGGGCAACACCGAGCTGGAAGAAGACACCAAGGTGGCCCGCACGGAAGCCGCCACCCTGGTCAGGGACATCCTGGGCGTGGTGAACAGCAACAAACTCATCCATATCTCCGGTGTCTATGAGGGACACGATGTGGACGGAAGCCCCCTCAAACTGTCCGGAAAACTGATTGTCCCGGCTTCCGGCCCCATCAAGAACCTCATCCTGGTGAGCCACTACACCATCGGCGCCAATTTCGAATGCCCCTCCGAGACCTTCCCCATGGAGGCCCTCTTTGCCGCCAAGGGCTACGCCGTGGCCGTGGCCGATTATATCGGCTTCGGCATCACTGCAGACAGGGTCCACCCTTATATGCACACGGAGAGCACCGCCCGCAGCGTCGTGGACATGGGCCTGGCGGTCATTCCCTATCTTGAGCATATCGGCCGGGCGCCGGAAAATAGCGAGGTCATCCTCTTCGGTTACTCCCAGGGAGGCTCCACCACCCTGGCCGTGATGGATATGCTCCAGGACGAATATTTTGATGAGATGCCTATCAAGATGGTCTATGCCGGAGGCGGCCCCTACGACCTGGCAGCCACCTTCGACGTCTCCATGGAAACCGGCGTCACCGGCATTCCCTGCGCCATTCCCATGATTGTACAGGGGGTGAACGAAGGAGAGAATCTGGGCCTCAACATGGCCGACTTCTTCAAACCCCGCCTGCTGGAAAACTACAAGGACTGGATCAACTCCAAACGCTACACGGTGAGCCAGATCAACAAGAACATCCAGAGCAAGGACCTCCACGATATCATGACGGACGAAGGCCGGGACAAGAACAGCCGGGGCACCGCCCGCCTATACACGGCCCTTCTGAAGAACTCCACCCTGAATTTCCGTCCCTACAGCCCCATCTACCTTTTCCACAGCCGGCAAGACCAGACGGTACCCTTCATCAATGCCCTGAAGGCCGAACAGTATTTCAAGGGGAACGACATCCGCTACGACTTCGGAGATTACGGAATCCATTCCATGGGCGCCGTCCGCTTTATCCTCACCGCTTACAAAGACCTGCCATGAGAAAGAGTTTCCTTGCAGCGGCCCTCCTGATCCTGGGAGGCTGCACCGCCAAAGAAATCCTGGTCACGGAGCCTGTGAGCCTGGATGTAAAGATAGAGCAGGTGAAAGGGTCCAAGATAGTCTTCAGCATTACGCCGGGGAGCGAAGACGCCTGCTACGCCTTCGACGCCCTTCCCATGGGCTACCAGGAATACGACAAGCCGGACAATGAGATAGCGGAGTACCTCCTTTCCCTGGCCGGGCAGTCCTATGAGATTCGGACAAAGGAGGCCGACTTCAGGGGCTCCTTTACGGACATGTGGTGCTACCGGGGAAGCCGCACCTACCGGTCCACCATCCTGAAACCGGATACGGACTACCGCCTGCTGGTATACCAGGTAAATCCCACCACGCATAAACTCCTCGGTGATGCCTTCTCCCAAAGCTTCCATACCCAACCCCTTGAGATGAAGGATCTCTCCTTCACCTACAGCATGGAGGACAACGTGCTCACCATCACCCCTTCCAACCCTGACTGCCCGTACTACTGGGATTATGACAGTGCCAGCCGCATTTATGACTCGTACGGCTTGCCCTACGGTTTCTTCTACGACCTTATTGACATGTATGACCAATACGGCTTCGTGAACAAGGTGCATTCCCTGGGTGAAGAAAGCTACGATTTCTCCGAGGACCGGCTCATCGAGGGATGGTCATACATCCTCGTGGCCGGAGCCTGTGAGGACGGAGAGATTGTTTCCAAAGTAAGCATCCTCTCCCTCCAGTACCAGAACGGACAGTTGGAAATTATCGGCGAAGGTGTTTATCCCGAGTAAGAATCCGGCAAAAAAGCTTATCTTTGTAGAATCGCGACAAACACAAAACTATATGGCAGAATTCAAATACGCACCCATGTTTCAGCTTGGTAAGGATACCACTGAATACTACAAGATTCCCGGCTCCGAGAAACTGGTGAAAACCGGCAAGTTCGGAGACAAAACCATTCTGGAAGTATCTCCGGAGGCCCTCACCCTGGTGGCCCGGCAGTCTTTCCACGACTGTCAGTTCATGCTGCGCCGCGCCCACAACCAGCAGGTGGCGGCCATCCTGAAAGACCCGGAGGCCTCCGACAATGACAAATACGTGGCCCTGCAGTTCCTGCGCAATGCGGAGACTTCCGTCAAGGGAGTGCTCCCCTTCTGCCAGGACACCGGAACCGCCATCATCCACGGAGAGAAAGGCCAGCGGGTATGGACGGACTTCGAGGACGAGGAAGCCCTTTCCAAGGGTGTGTTCGACTGCTACACCCAGGAGAACCTCCGCTACAGCCAGAACGCCCCCCTGGACATGTACAACGAGGTGAACACCAAGTGCAACCTGCCCGCCCAGATTGACATCGAGGCCACGCAGGGGGACGAATACCGCTTCATCATGGTGGCCAAGGGCGGCGGCAGCGCCAACAAGACCTACTTCTACCCCATGACCAAAGCCACTATCCAGAACGAAGGCACCCTCATCCCCTTCCTGGTGGAGAAGATGCGTTCCCTGGGCACGGCGGCCTGCCCTCCCTATCACATCGCCTTCGTGATTGGCGGCACATCGGCCGAAAAGAACCTCCTCACCGTAAAGCTGGCCAGCATCAAGTTTTACGATGCCCTGCCCACCACCGGTGACGAGACCGGCCGCGCCTTCCGGGACATCGACCTGGAGGAAAAACTCCTCAAAGAAGCGCAGAAGATTGGCCTGGGCGCCCAGTTCGGCGGCAAGTACCTGGCCCACGACATCCGCGTAATCCGTCTGCCCCGCCACGGTGCCAGCTGCCCTATCGGCATGGGCGTGAGCTGCAGCGCAGACCGCAACATCAAGTCAAAGATCAATGCCGACGGCGTCTGGATCGAGAAGATGGACTCCAATCCTTCGGAACTCATTCCGGAAGAACTCCGCCGTCCCGGAGAAGGCCCCAAGGGCATTGAGATAGACCTGGACAAGGGCATTGACGCCGTGCGTGCAGAGCTTACCAAATACACCGTGGGCACCCGCGTGAACCTGAAGGGAACCATCATCGTGGCCCGAGACATTGCCCACGCCAAGCTCAAGGCCCGTCTGGACGCCGGCGAGGACATGCCCGCCTACTTCAAGGACCATCCCATCCTGTACGCCGGACCGGCCAAAACACCCGCCGGCTACCCTTGCGGCTCCATGGGCCCCACCACGGCCAACCGCATGGACCCGTACGTGGATGAATTCCAGGACCACGGCGCTTCCCTGGTGATGATTGCCAAGGGCAACCGCTCCCAGGTGGTCACGGACGCCTGCAACAAGCACGGCGGGTTCTACCTGGGCACCATCGGCGGCGTGGCGGCCGTCCTGTCCCAGAGCAGCATCCGCAGCATCGAGTGCGTGGAGTACCCGGAGCTGGGCATGGAAGCCATCTGGAAGATTACCGTAGAGGACTTCCCCGCCTTCATCCTGGTGGATGACAAGGGGAACGACTTCTTCAAGAAAATCGGCCTTTAACCCATCCGTGGAACAGAAGTTCCTAACTCACAAACACTTACGCAAATCCTCCTCGGAAATTTTCTGAGGAGGATTTTCTTAAACAACTTATTATCAATCACATCCACACCACGCAACAAAGAAACTTGAAAAATTTACTACTTTGTATTGCAAAGTACCAAAAATAATTTATATCTTTGCATCGGAAAATACTTATGAAATTCATAAAACCATGAAGAAAGTCATCAATGTATCGCTTGGCGGACGGCCCTTCACCATGAATGAAGACGCCTACGACCGCCTCACCGTGTACCTGAGCCACTTCCGCGCCCGGCTCAGCGTACCCGAAGGGCAGAAGACGGAAGTGATGGAAGAGATTGAAAGCCGCATAGGAGAACTCTTTGCCCAGGAAGTGAGCGGAGAGCGGGTGGTTACACTGGAAGTGGTGGAACGGGTGGTGAGTACCCTGGGCATGCCGGACGGATCGGCCGAAAACGGCAGCACCTTCACTTCCGACAGCGGAAAGATGCCCCGCAAACTGTACCGGGACCCGGACGGGAAACGGATTGCCGGCGTCTGCAGCGGCCTGGCCCTGTATCTGGACGTGGATGTTACCCTGATTCGGGTATTCATGCTGGCCGCCCTCATCTGCGGCAGCGCCGGATTCTGGATCTACGTCATCCTCTGGATCGTCGTGCCGGTGGCCGAAACGCCCGCCCAGAAGTGCGAACTGCGCGGTCTCCCGGCCACGGCGGAAAACATGTCCCGTTTCTCAACCTATAAGAAATAGATTATGGATACTGCAAGTGAAAATGTCCGCTCCCAAATGCGGAAAGGCGTGCTGGAATACTGCATTCTCAGTATCCTGAGCCGCAAGGAAGCCTATGCTTCCAGCATCCTCGAAGAACTGAAAGCCGTGGGCATGCTGGTGGTGGAAGGGACGCTCTATCCCCTCCTCATCCGCCAGAAGAACCAGGGCCTCCTGAGCTACCGCTGGGAAGAGTCCACCCAGGGCCCGCCCCGCAAGTATTACGTGATTACGGAAAAGGGACGCAGCCAGCTCGCAGAAATGGACGCCGCCTGGCAGGAGATGGTCCAAAGCATTGAAACCCTGAAAAACAAATAGCCATGACGCAGACAGAACAATACAGCATTGGCGGATACGCCTTCACCCTGGAAAAGGACGCCGCCGAGGCCCTGGGCCGATACATCCGGGAGCTGGAGAACCACTACCTTCCCCAGGAAGGCGGCCGGGAAATCATGGACGGAATCGAAGAGCGCATCGCGGAGCTCCTGGGAGAGCGTTGCCGGGGCCGCGTGGTGGCGGCAGTGGACATCCAGGGCGTCATTGAGGTGATTGGCCGACCGGAGCGCATCGAGGCCGAAGACCCCCAGGCGGAAAACGAAACGCCCAAGGGGAAGAAAAAGCTATTCCGGGACCTGGATAACAAGCGCCTGGGCGGCGTCTGCAGCGGCCTGGCCTCCTTCTTTGGCATTGACGTAACCTGGCTGCGGCTGGGCTTTGCCGCGCTCACCCTGATCACCTTCTTCGGCGGAGCGCAGCACGGGGCCTGGAGCCTCTCCATTCCCGTTTTGTACTGCCTCCTCTGGGTGGCCATGCCGGCAGCCCGAACGGCACAGGACCGCTGGGCCATGAAAGGAGACAGCGGTACGGCCGATGAAATCAAACGCAACGTGCAGGCCGGCATCCACGAGATGGGCGACGCCGCCCGTGAAGTGGCCCACTCGGACTTCTTCAAACAGTTTGGCCGCATCTTCCTGGTGGCCGTGGGCATTATCCTCCTGATCGGAGGCACCTCCGGCCTGGCCTCCATGTCCCTGCTCACCTTCCACGGACCCCAGCTTTTCCATATTCCCTGGAACGAATGGCTGCAGGAGATTGCCGAGGAAGCGCCCTTCATTACCGACCTGCTTTCTCAGACCTGGGGCGTGGTGCTCGTTGCCCTGGCCGTCATCCTCCCCTTCGTAGGGCTCCTGTATGGGGGCATCCAGCTCATCTTCGGCTTCAAGTCCCCCTCCTGGAAACCCGGCCTGGTCATCTTCGTGCTCTGGCTCATAGACCTGGTGGTGCTGGCCGTGTTGCTGGCTGCCGGAGCCATCTCCACTGACATGTTTATCTAGTTCCGGGGCGGCTCCGGGGGGATTTGGTGAGTTAAGGCTAAATTCGTATCTTTGCAGGATATGGCAAAGATGTGGTCCAAAATCCTCTTACCCGCAGCCATCACAGGGGCGGTTCTGGCACAGACGCTGGGCATTGATGTGGCCCGCAGCGGACGTGCACGGGCCACCCTTGTGCCCTATAATCGGCCCGACACCCTGGAAGAGGAATACTTCGACCTCTTCGTCGACCAGAAGGACACCGTGCCCAAGGTCTTCGCCCGGGACACCATGAAGGTTCCGGACAGCCTCCAATACACCAACCCCTTCCTCTACGAGTGGTACGTGGCCACCAAGGACAGCTATACCCACAAACTGGTGGTGGACTCCCTCAAGGCCGAAGGAGACTCCCTCCTCTGGCCCCGGATAGATTCCCTCTTCCTGGCCGATTCCACCGCCGCCGCCAAGGCCGCATGGGAAAAGAAATGGGCCTCCATGAGCAAGGCCGAGCGCAAGCGCTGGACCTACGAGAACGTCACCTACCCGGCCATCCGCCACCGCCAGGATTCCATCCTGCACCGCAAGGACAGCCTCCAGCGCATCAAGGACAGCATTGTCCAGAACACGCCCCGCGTGCTGGAAACCGCCTTCCTGCCGGATTCCCTGCAGTTCAAGCGTCTGGTCACCTGGCGGCACAACCGCCTGAACAACCAGATGGAGGTATTTGAGTGGGACACCACCGCCAATTACCACTTCTACGACCTCCCCTTCATGCGGGAAGACGTGGGGGCCTCCTGGCTGGGCATGCCCGGATCGGCCGCGGAGCAGCTGAACTGGTTCCGCCGGAATCAGGAGAAATCGGCCTCCTTCTACCAGACGCTGGAAACCTGGAGCTACACGGCGGACAACCTCCCCTCCTTCAACACCAAGACGCCTTATACGGAGCTGGAATATGCCGGCAACCTGTTCAACAACAGCACCTTGTCCACCGACGATTTCCGCGTGTTCACCACGCAGAACATCCTCCCCTCCCTCAACGTGGCGGCCGAGATGAAGCGCTACGGCGGCGCCGGTATCCTCAAGAACGAGCATACGGACAACCGCAACTATTTTGTGAATGCAAACTACCTGGGCAAGCGTTACCTGGCCCATGCCGGATTCATCTACAACCACGGCAACCGTACGGAAAGCGGCGGTGTGCGGGACAACGCCATGATCCGGGACACCCTGCTGGACGTGCGGGAAATCGACGTGAACCTGGCCGCAGCCTCCTACCGCTACAAGAAACTCACGGCCTTCTATGACCAGAGTTTCCGAATCCCCTTCGATTTCATCGAGAAGCTCCGCCACCGGAAAGACACGGCGTGGGTGAAGGCCGATACCCTGAACACCAATATCACCACCGGCTTCATCGGCACCTCCACGGAATTCAGCACCTATAGCCGGCGGTATGTGGACAAAACCGACGAGTGGCAGAGCCTCTTTTTCAACGAGCAGTTCAACATCAACCCTTCCCAGAGTTCGGACTCCCTGAGGAACATGCGCCTGGAAAACCGCCTGTATGTGCGCTTGCAGCCCTGGAAGGAAGACGCCATCGTCTCCAAAGTGGAAGGCGGCGTGGGCAACCGCTTCCAGACCTTCTACCTCCAGTCCCCCAACGAAACCCTGTACAAACCTTCCAACCACCGCTGGAACAGTTTCTATGCCTATGCCGGCGCAGAAGGCCGCGCAGGCCGATATTTCCAGTGGAACGCCACCGGCCTTTTCAACTTCGCCGGAACCGAGGTGGGAGATTTCTTCGTCAAGGCCGACGCCAAGGTGAATTTCTACCCCTTCCGACGGCAGCCGGACAGCCCCATCTCCCTGTCGGCCAAATTTGAGACGCGGCTGGAACAGCCGGATTTCTTCCAGCAGCACTTCTATACCAACCACTACCAGTGGGAGAACAACTTCTCCAAGGCATCCACCACCCGGATAGAAGCCAAACTGGACATTCCCCACTGGAAACTGAGGGCCGGGGTAGGATATGCCCTCCTGTCCGGAAACGTCTACTACGACACCCTGGGCGTAGCCCGGCAGAACACCACCCCCATGAGCGTGATTTCCGCCACCCTCCGCAAGGACTTCGCCTTCGGCCCCATCCACCTGGACAACGAGGCCCTGCTGCAGTTCTCTTCCCAGCCGGACGTGCTGCCGCTGCCGCTTCTGGCGCTGAACTTGAGGTGGTATGCGCAGTTCAATATCGTGAGCCCCAAGACGCTGCAACTGCAACTGGGCTTGAACGCCCGCTACAATACCCTGTGGTATGCACCCGCCTTCAATCCGGTGGCCGGTGTCTTCCACCTGCAGAAAGAGGAAAAGTATGGTAACACCGTCATTTTCGACGTCTTTGTGAACATGCAGTGGAAGAAGTGCTGCATCTTCATCAAGATGGAAAATGCCGGCCGGGGCTGGCCCATGAAAAACCGGGACTACTTTACCGCCCATCACTATATCCAGCCGCCCGGCATGATCAAAGTGGGCATCAGCTGGCCCTTCTATCCCCGGCTGGGAGCAGCCAAAACCCTCTCTGCCCGTGCCAGTTCCGGCCTGGGAGGCGCCGGAGGCGGGAGCGGTGAGTCCATAAGACAAACAGGCAGACGCTGACATGAATTTGAGATCGCTGGGATATTCGGCCGCCTGCGCCCTCACGATGCTCCTGATTCCCATCAGCAGCAACAACTCCCCTTGGAGCGCTCCGCCTCAGGAGGCCATCCGCTGTGCCATCCCCGTCCAGGATGCCGAGTTCCACCGGTCCCTTGTCAAGAAGTATGCAGAGGACAAGAACCTCCAAGTGAGCATCGTCCTGGCCCGGAGTAGTTTCATTCTGGACTCCCTGAGGCACGGAAGCCTGGACCTGGCCGTAGTGAACGACCCTCCGGACACTGCCTTGAGGGGGCTGGTCACCTCCCGTTCCTTCGCCGACGGAAGCGTCTGGGCCGTACGCGAAGACGAAGTGGAAGCCCTCAGGCACATCAACCAGTGGATAACGGAACTCACGGCATCGGCCCGCTTCAACCGGATGCAGAAACGCTATTTCTCCGGGAAGACGGTGAACCTGAAATCCATCAGCCAGTACGACAACCTCCTGCGCGCCAGCGCAGACAGCATAGGCTGGGACTGGAGGCTGCTGGCTGCCGTGGCCTACCATGAGTCCCGCTTCCACAACGACGCCAACTCCTCCAAAGGCGCCATAGGGCTCATGCAAATCCTGAGCGACCGCTATTCGGAAGAGATGCTGCTGAACCCGGCCGTCAACATTTCCGTGGGTGCCCGTTACCTGAAAAGGATGGAAAAGATGTTCACTCCCACAGCGGCAGACCCCCAGGAAGCCACCTCCTTTGCCCTGGCGGCCTACAACATGGGAGAAGGGAAACTAATCCAATTATTGGAAAAAGCCCGGGAAGAAGGCACGGACGACAGCCGCTGGGAAAGCGTCAAGAACTATCTGCCGGAAGGGCACCACACCCGCTCCTACGTGGACAATGTCCTCAACACCTACGCCTATTACAGCAAGGTGTATCCCCGTTAATCGGCCTTGACCGTCTGGGCGGGGTCTATCCGGGCCACCACGCGGGAAGGCAGCCACAAAAGCAACAGGATGCCGGCGAAAGCGGCGGCATCGGCCGGCAGAATCCAAAGCAGATTCACCTTTATCGGAACCCAGGAAACGAAGTAATTGACCGGATCCAGGGGGATGAGATGGGTGGTTCCCTGAATGAGGCAGAAAAGGAGGGCGGCGGCATTGCCCACCAGCATGCCTTTGAGGACAGCCTCGGCCCCAATGCGCACAAAAAGCCTTCCCACGGAGCGGTTGTCCATCCCCAGGGTCTTGAGCGTGCCTATGGTGGAGATGTTCCTAAGAAGCATGATCAGAAGGCCGCTCACCATATTGAAGCCGGCCACCACCGTCATCAGAATCAGGATGATGAGCACGTTGTAGTCCAGCAGATTCAGCCAGTCGAAGACCTGCGGATAGGCCTGGCGGGAAGAAGTGACATAATAGTCCTCCGCCAGGGTGCCGATGGCCAGGGTCAGGCGCCCGAGGTCTGCGCCTTCGGAAAGCCGCACTTCCAGGGAGGAGACGCGGGTGGAATCCCAGCCGTTCAGGCGCTGGATATCCTCCAAAGAAGCATAGACCAGCAGATTGTCGTCCAGTTCCACCAGATCCCGGTGCACCCGGGCAATTTTGAATTTGCGCGCCCGGAGCTTCTCCCCTATGAAATAAGTGGTGAGGTCGTCCCCTTCTCCCAGCTGCATGATTTCGGCAAGCCGATGGGGAATGGATACCCGGAGAGCGCTATCCTGCTGGCCGGGGAGTCCCTTGACCAAAACCCCGTGCACCGTCTCCCCGTTTTTGACGATTCCCGCCCGCACGGCCACCGGCGTAATGCTTTTCACGCCCGGAAGGGAAAGGATGGCCTCCGTCTCGGGGATGACGGCAGGCATGGAGACAGGCTCGTTATCGGCCGATGGGAAAGGGGCGATGGAAATATCGCCGGTCATGGCCGCCACGCCTTCCCGGATGGCGGAACGAAATCCGGAGCTGACGGCCACAGCCACGATAATGACAAAGAAACTGACGGCGATAGCTATCGCCGCCACGTTTCCTTGGAACTTGAGTTTCCGGGATATGAAGCGCTCCGCTACCAAATGTGCACGCGTTCCTCCTCCGGACGGAACATCGGATCGCCCTCATGGATGTCGAAGGCATCGAAGAAGGTCTGGAAGTTGCGCACCGACACGTTCACGCGGTTCACGGCCAGGGAATGGGGATCCAGGTTGGTGAGACGGGCCTTTTCCTGGTCCGTGATGTTCTGGGCCCAGATGGCGCCGTAGCTCAGGTAGAAACGCTGGGCGCGGGTGAAGCCGTCAATCATGGGGTCCTTCTTGCCGGCGGTGGCGTTCTCCATGGCCGTAAAGGCGATGGACAGGCCGCCATGGTCTCCGATGTTCTCACCCAGGGTGTAGCGGCCGTTGGCATGGACGCCGGGCAGCACTTCCACTGCGTCAAACTGGGCGGCCAGCTTGCTGCCCAGCTCGTCGAACTTGGCTTTGTCGAAATCGGTCCACCAGTTCACCATGTTGCCGGAAGCGTCGAACATGGAGCCCTGGTCGTCAAAGCCGTGGGACATTTCGTGCCCGATGACCACGCCAATACCGCCGTAGTTCACGGGATCGTCGGCATCCGGGTCGAAGAAGGGCTTCTGAAGGATGGCGGCCGGGAAGCAAATCTCGTTGGTGGTGGGGTTGTAGTAGGCGTTCACCGTCTGAGGCGTCATGCCCCATTCGGTCTTGTCCGTGGGCTTGCCCAGCTTTTGCAGGTTGTCCTGCACATACCAGGCGCTGGCGCCACGCAGGTTCTCGTAGTAAGTCTTGGACGGGTCAATGTCCAGGGTGCTGTAGTCTTTCCACTTGTCCGGATAGCCGATTTTGACGGTGAAGGCGGCCAGTTTTTCACGGGCGCGCACCTTGGTGGTGTCGCTCATCCACTCCAGGGCATCGATGTGCTGGCCCAGGGCGGTGCGCAGGTTCTCCACCAGGGTCACCATTTTCTGCTTGGAACTCTCCGGGAAGAAACGGCTTACGTACATCTCTCCCACGGCTTCTCCCAGCAGGCCGTTCGGCACGCTCATGGCGCGTTTCCAACGGGGCTGCTGCTCCTGGGCGCCCGCCATCTGGTGGGAGAAGAACTCCCAGGAGGCGGTATAGAATTCGTCGCTCAGGGAACCGGCCTGCTCGCTCACGAACTGGCACAGCAGGTACGCCTTCAGGGTTTCCAGGTCGCATTTCTCCAGCATGCTGGAAAGGCCGTCGAAGTAAGAAGGCTGCTGGACAATGATTTTCTCCTGGTCGGGGATGCCGGCGGCAGCGCAGAGTTTGTCAAAGCGGAGACCGGGCCAGCGCTGGTAGATTTCCCGGCTGGACATAGGGTTGTAGATGGCCTGCATATCGCGGTTTTGCTCGCGGGACCAGAAAATTTTGGCCATGGCGGTTTCTACAACCAGGTCTTTTTGGGCTATGTTTTCTGCGTCTTCAATACCGGCCAGATTGAGGACCTTCACCAGGTAGGCCTGGTAGCCGTCGTAGAGGGCCTGGTTCTCGGGTTTGAGGTAATAGTCACGGTCTCCCATGCCCAGGCCGCCCTGACCCAGGTACAGGACCTGGATGTCGCTGTTGACGAGGTCTGCCTCAACGCCGGCACCCAGGAAGCCGCCTTCTCCGTAGAGGTTCATCTTACCCAGAAGGGTAGCAAGCTGGTCGCGGGTTTCCACGGCTTGAATTTCGGCGATGTAAGGCTGGATGGGCTGGGCACCCAGGGCATTGCGGGTGGTGGAATCCAGGGCCATCTTATAAAGGTCGGATATTTTCTGATCCACGCTTCCCTTGGCCGCCTCCAGGGTGGTCATGCTCTCAAAGAGTGCGTTCAGGTTCTCCTGGGTACGCTCACGGATGGCATCGAAACTGCCATAACGGGGAAATTCAGGACGAAGGGGATTCTTGACCTGCCAGCCGCCGGTGGCATACTGGTAGAAGTCCGCCTTGGGACTGGCGGTGGTGTCAAGGTCCGTAAGGTCCAATGCCGGAGCACCGCTCTTGGGGGCGCAGGCTGCAAAGGAAAGCAGTGAAATCATGATAATCAATGACTTTTTCATAACATAAAATGTAAGAATACGATTTGCAAAATTACACAATAATGCGGATATTTGCACCCCAAAACAGAACTTTTTATGAATTTCAAAGATATCGCCACACGCTACGGCATTTCCACCGCCGGACTGGTCCTGATTGCCATGGGCGTGGGCCTTTCCATCAAATCCAACCTGGGCGTAGCGCCCCCTTCCTGCCCTCCCACCATTCTCAACCTCCAGTGGGGCCATATCAGTGTGGGCACCTTCACCTGGATCATGCACCTGCTGTTCATCGGCCTGCAGGCCCTTATCCTCAGGAAGGATTTCAAGCTGCGCTACCTGATGCAGATTCCCGCCGCCTTCGTGTTCGGCTATCTCTGCGACGTCTTCATCTGGATGTTCGACGCCATCGCCTCCCCTTCCACCAACTACCTGGTGCAGATTCTCCTGTGCCTGGCCACGGTGCTGCTCAATGCCATCGGCATCAAGATGGAAGTGATCGGGGACGGCTGGATCCTGGCCGGAGACAAGATGGTGGCCGTCCTGGCCGATGTCTTCCGCCTGAAGTACGGCACCATGAAGGTTCTCTTTGACGTATTCATGGTCCTGTTCACGGTGGTGTTCTCCTACATCTGCTTCGGCTTTCTCACCGGCAACGGCAGCACGGTGGTCATCCGCGAAGGAACCCTTATCCTGGCCTTCCTCACAGGCATCTGCATGCGTTTCACGGACCCCGTCATGGAAAAGATATTCCAAAGGAAAAAGGCCGATGAATAAATGGGGCCGGCTCCTGCGGGAATGGATGCTGCCCGGTGCCATCGTCCTGGGAATCAGCCTCTATCTCCTCTACCACTTCACGCCGGCCCTGCACCCTTACGGCGTCTGGCTGCATCCGCTGGCCTCTGAAGGGCAGCGGCTGGTGATTGCCATCCTGCTGTTTTTCCAGTTTGTGAAGATTTCCCCGCACGACCTCAAGCCCACCTCCTGGCATCTGAAAGCACTGGCCCTCCAGGTGGGGCTGTTCCTGCTCTTTGCCCTGGGGGTTCTGCTCATGGAGCCAGGCACCTTCCGTATGCTGCTGGAATGCGCCATGCTGTGCTTCATCTGCCCCACCGCATCGGCCGCAGGCGTTATCACAGACCGGCTGGGCGGCCGGCTGGCGGCTACCGTCACCTACCTGGTGGCCATCAACCTGGCCGGCACCTTCCTTATCCCGCTGGTGATTCCGCTGGTGAACCCGTCGGTCCAAATGGGCTTCTGGGCCTATGCGGGGCACATTGCCCTCAAGGTGTTCCCCGTACTCATCCTGCCCGGCCTGGTGGCCTGGCTCATCCGCTATACCCTCCCCCGGCTGCAACGGCGCCTGATGCGTTGGGCCGGCAATTCCTTCTATGTCTGGGGCGTGGGGCTCACCTTGGCCATGGTGCTGGCCACCCGGGCCCTGCTCCTGAGTCATCTGGGGCCCTGGGCCATAGGCGGCATCGTGGTGGTTTCCGTCCTATCCTGCGCCCTTCAGTTCTTCGCCGGACACCGCATGCAGAAAGACCCGGTGGACAACCTCACCGCCGGACAGGCCCTGGGGCAGAAGAACACCGGCTTCCTCATCTGGCTGGGCTACAACTACATGACGCCCGTCACCTCCGTGGCCGGCGGTCTGTATGCCATCTGGCAGAACCTCTACAATTCCTGGGAACTGTACCGGAAAGAAAAAGCTTGCGAATAATTGCGACTCTGGGCCAGGTGGGATTTCATGCTACCCACCGCGCCCATGATTATTGCCCTCCCGACCTTGTGTTGCAGAAATAGTGGGCCAGGTAGTACACGTAAAGAACCACCTGGCCCAAAGATTACTTTTCAGAATTTGTTATTCGGTTGTCTGAGACTAAAGATGACCGGAAATATCAGTCTGCCTGGATTCTAAGAATCTTTCCTATTTCCTCCTTGCTCATCCCCATCACTCTTGCCAGCTGGCTCACGCTTGTTTTCCGCGTGCGCCAAAGGTAAGGAATGATTCTGATCTTCTTTTCTCTTGGCAGTGTGGCCAGTTCCTGGGAAAACCACCGCTGAACGGTATCGACCACTATTTTTTGGAAGTCGGAGTCGGGCAGCATCCGACGGGGGCCTTCTACCAGTTTTTCCTCCATTTCGGCAGGATTTACCGAGCCTATGGTCTTGAACCAGAAAGCGGGGTCGTCGTTGAAGGCTTGTTCCAAATAAGCGGTATCGCAGAAACTGTCCGGAATCAGCCTGCTGATTTCATCCAGCTGCCACGCCACATTTTTCAGACTATCCCGGGTGTGCAGCAGGTTGCCGGTTTCTCTCTTGGTAAGAGTTGCAACCTTTCTCCCCTCCGGAGCCGGGCCTCTGCGAAACATGGCTTGAAAACCACTCCAGGGGTAATCTTGGACGGAACATTTGTTGTCCAGGGCATTACGGGGGATGTATGCCAGCGCATTTCTGACATACCAGTCATTATCCAGGAGAATGGCTTGAGCCTCTACCCGATGCAGTATTTTGGACTCATGATACTTGGCCTGGAACCATTGGGAATACATTTTCTTCAGTTCCTGGGCAAATGCATCCGCATCGGCTTGCTTGGCAGCCAATACCGCTACGTGGGAGTGGTTGGATACTACGGCGTAGATGATGACAAGCACATTTTTTCTGCGGGCACACAACGCGATGTATTTCACATAGACATCATAGTCTTCATTGTCACGGCAATGAACGGCAGTCTCTGCTCCTTTGATGCAAACATGGAAAGGGTGGACAGGCCTGTAATCTCCGGAAGGAAGGATTCGGGTAACAATTCTTTTCATAATGTTGCGGTTTTGGGCCAGGTGGGATTTTACATGTACTACCTGGCCCGATATTATGGCCTTTCAAGACTTGTAGGGCATTTTGTGTGGGCGTGGTGGGTGGCTTAAAATCCCACCGCGCCCAAAACGCTATTCCCACGCCGGGGTAAGGGAGCAGCGGCGAAGGAGGTCGGAGGAAACCACGCCGTCGGCCTCCAGGGTGCCCACGGCGGCAAGGACCTCCCCATAGGGCCGCTGAAGGCTCCGGACCAGTTCTTCCACCCCGATTCCGCGCTGCCGGAAGATGGCCAGCGCCACCGGAATGAGGGCCGATGAGGCCGAATACTTCCGCACAAGGGCATGCCGGAGCATTTCTTCCGGGCTGTCGCCGGGCTGGTTGGTAACCCAGGAGCCGCCGGCGGCGCGATGCCGCCTTGCGCCGCCCATCCCCAGGGCGTCCACCAGGTCTTCCGGGGAAGTGACAATCTGGGCCATCTGGGTGCGGATGAGGGAGTTGCAGCCCGCGCTGCGGCTGTCGTCCAGGCGGCCGGGCACGGCAAACACCTCCCTGTTGTATTCTACGGCATATCTGGCCGTCATCAGCGAACCGCCTTTGCTCTTGGATTCCACCACCACTACGGCCTGCGAAAGGCCGGCGATAATCCGGTTGCGGCGCACAAAGTTGAGGGCTACGGGGGCCGTGTCCATGGGATAATCCGTGACCAGGGCCCCGGAAGGGCTCCGGACCATGTCCATGGCCAGCCTTTCGTGCTGGTAGGGATACACCGTCTCGATACCGGTAGCCATGACGCCGATGGTGGGGAGCCCGCACTCCAGGGCGGTCCGGTGGGCCACGCCGTCGGCCCCCAGGGCCAGTCCGCTCACGATGGCCGGCTGCGCCCGGGTTTCGGACAGGGCTTTCACCAGTTTTTCGCACCAGGCTTTCCCGTAAGGGCTCAGGTCCCGGGTGCCCACAAAGGCCACCATGGGCCTCAACTCAAAGATTTCCGCCGGGCTGGAGGTTCCGTTCAGGTACAGGCCCAAAGGCGGGTCCGGGCACTCCTTCAAGGCGGAGGGATAGTCTTCATCGGCCAGGGAGAGGAAACGGAAGCCGCCTTCCCGAACCCGCTCCAGTTCCTCCTGCGCCCATTCCAGTTCCGAAGGGACCAGGCGGCTCAGGAGCTCGGGGTGCGGTTCTCCCTCCGTGAAGGAACCGTCAAAAAGGGTAAGGGCGCTGCCGGCCTTCGCCATCAATTGCAGCGCCAGGGTGGGATGATAGCCAAAAATTCTGTTCAGGGCGCACAGCGCCAGGGTTTCGTCAAAAGTACTCATGCCGCAAGATACGGCAGGAAAACGAAAAACAACACAATCGTAAAAAAAATTGTGTTGTTTTACATGCTTTTTGTGTGTTTCTTACGATTTACACAATCAAAAGTGCATCTCCGTAGGGGCCGAAACGGTAGCCTTCCTTGAGGGCTTCCTCGTAGGCGGCCATCACACCTTTGTATCCTCCGAAGGCGGCCACGCTCATGAGCATGGTGCTTTGGGGAAGGTGGAAGTTGGAAACGATGGCGTCCGGAACGGAATACTGGTACGGCGGGAAGATGAACTTGTTGGTCCATCCGTCATAGGCGTTCACCTCGTGCGTGGTGGTGACATAGGTTTCCAGGCCGCGCATCACCGTGGCGCCGATGGCCACCACCTTCTTTCCGCTGCGCTTGGCCTTGTTGATGGCGGCGGCGGCTTCGGGGCTGATGATCAGGCGCTCGGAATCCATCCGGTGCTTGGAGAGGTCCTCCACATCTACGGTACGGAAATGGCCGATGCCCATGTGTACGGTAATGAAAGTCTTCTCTATATCCTTGAGAATCAT
Organism: Bacteroidales bacterium; assembly: GCA_017480345.1. Lineage (GTDB taxonomy): Bacteria > Bacteroidota > Bacteroidia > Bacteroidales > UBA932 > Cryptobacteroides. Next base: position 79,578 of record JAFVAU010000010.1, on the reverse strand, counting down.
CCGGTTGAAGAGCTCCCGGCTGAAGTGGAGACCGGCGGCGGGGGCGCTCACGGCCCCTTCGTTGGCGGCAAAGATGGTCTGGTAGTTCTCCACGTCTTCGGGGGTGGTCTTTTCCTTCACCCAATCGGGCACATAAGGCTCTCCCAGGCCGAAGAGGGTCTCCTTGAAATCCTCATAGCTGCCGTCGAAGAGGAAACGGAGGGTACGGCCGCGGGAGGTGGTGTTGTCAATCACTTCCGCCACCAGGGACTCGTCTTCTCCGAAGTACAGTTTGTTGCCGATACGGATTTTGCGGGCGGGATCCACAATCACGTCCCACAGGCGCTGTTCCCGGTTGAGTTCCCTCAGCAGGAGGACCATGATATCGGCCCCGGTCTTTTCCTTCTTGCCGTACAGGCGGGCGGGGAAAACCTTGGTGTCGTTGAGGACGAAGGTGTCTCCCTTGCCGAAATAGTCGATGATATCTTTGAACAGACGGTGTTCAATTTCTCCGCTGCCTTTGTGAAGGACCATCAGGCGGGCTTCGTCGCGCCAGCGGGTAGGTTCCTGCGCAATGCGGTCGGCAGGAAGTTCAAAGTTGAATTGTGAGAGTTTCATGTACGCGCCGTATAAGTGATACCTATATAATACGGAACTTATCCGGAAAAAGTTTCACTTCTTTCCCTCGAGAGCGCTCAGCCGGACTTGGGCGCCGGCCCGGTCCGTTTCGCTTTCCCCGTACTGGGCCATCAGGGCAAGGTATTTCTTCTCCAGCTTGACGTCTTTCCTGGCCCGGCCCAGCAGGATGCCGTTCCGGATGGCCGTCAGGTTGGAAGGGTCTTTCTTGAGTACCTGGTCAAAGTACTTCTGGGCCTTCTTGTAGTCCTTCTTGGAGAGGTAGTAGCTGCCCAGGTTGTTCACATACAGGGGATCGTCTTTGCTGTAGGTGAGCAGGTACTCGGATAGGGATACGAAAGCCTTGGAACCGCCTTCCGTACCCAGGCGGAAGAGGGCGGCACAGTAGTCCTGCATGAAGGCCTTGAACTGCTCCGTGTCCACGCTTCCCAGTCCCTCATACTGCCAAGCGGGATGCTGTTTGAAATGGACATCGGCAAGCGCCTTGAGCTGTTGGAGGGTCATGTCCGGCTGCCCCTGCTCAAAGGCCATCATGGCGTCTATCTTGGCCAGGCGGAGGTCCAGGCGGTCCGGCAGGGCGGCGATGGCCTTGTCGATGGCCAGGTTGGCCTGCGCGTACAGCTCGTCGTCATAATCCGTCACTTCGAAGAAATTGGCCTTCTTGCCCAGGGAATCCGTCATGGGCAGGAGGGGCTCCCGGCCCAAATAGCGGTCCTGGGGCAGTTGGACCACCCGGGAGGTCTGGCAGCGGGTGAAGTAGAAGGAGAAACGGGCCACCATCTGCGACGCGTCGTCCGGATAGTCGGCCTCCCATTTGTTCAGGAGGGTTTCCACGCCCAGTCCGGCCGGCCCCACGCGGGCTACCAGATTGTTGTAGCGGCGCAGGTATTCCTGCTCCGAGAGCGTTTCCTGGGCGGAGGCGCTGAGGGCCGCCGCCAGCGACAGAAGGATGATCAGCAGTCTTTTCATCGGATATCCATTTTAATTCGTTTGGCTTTGGGATAGAGGTTGTTGCAGCGCTTGCCCAGGTTCTTGCCGGGGCCCAGGGGCTGCCCCTGGAAACAAAGAAGGACCGGCCCCAGGGGAGCATCCGCCGGCAGCACCACAGCATCACCGTGGAGGTAGCGGAGGGCAGTCTGGAGGTCCACTTCCACCCGGGAACCTCCGGCTTCGGGAGCGGCAGGGCGCTGGGCCCGGAAAAGGCCCAGGACGTCTGCCGTGCGCATTCCGCCGGGCGCCCCATGCTTTTTGAGGGTGGCCACCCACTGGCCTTCACCGGGGACGAAGCCCGGCAGCAGGATGTTGCCGCAACGGGTGGTCTTTACGGGCGGGAAGGAAGGCGGCGGGAGGATATCGGCCCCCAGCTCGGAGGCGGCCCAGAGGGCGTTTTCGTCGTTCTCCTTCGCGTTGAAGGTACAGGTGGAAAAAATAAGGTATCCACCCGGCCGGAGGGTGGGCCAGATGTCCCTGAGGATGCGGCGGCTGCGGGCGGCGCAGAATTCCACGGTCTCGGGAGACCATTCGGCGACGGCCTGCGCGTCTTTCCGGAACATGCCCTCGCCGGAGCAAGGGACATCGGCCACGATGACGTCGAAAAGGGGTTCATCCCCGAAGGCCGACGGGTCCCGGGACACGCAACCCGTCCGCGTGTCTCCCCAGCTGTCCAGGTTGGAGCGCAGGGTTCCGAAGCGCCCCCGCATCACCTCGTTGCAGAGGAGGGAAAAGTTGTCCCCGAAGCTTTCCCGGAGGGAGGCGGCCAGGTCCGTGCTCTTTCCGCCCGGGGCGGCGCACAGGTCCAGTACGGCGGCGCCGGGGGCCAGCTCAGGAAGGATTTGTCGGAAGATATGCCCCACAAACATGGCCGATGAGTCCTGCACATAATAGCAGCCGGCGTGGAAGAGCGGGTCCAGGGTGAAGACGGGACGCTCCTTCAAAAGATAGCCATAGGGGCTCCAGGGAACGGGCTCCGCATCCGGGAACGGGCATTCTTTCAGTTTGGCGGGATTCAGGCGCAGGGAAACGGAAGGCGGGGCCTGGAGGGCCTCCAGCACGGTACGGGCCTCCATTTCACCCACCGAGGCGGCGAGCAGCGTCTCGAATCCTTCCGGGAAAGCGGTCATTTCGTCCACTGTGCGGGGTCAAAGCCTTCGGGCATCTTTCCGTTGGAGGCGTCCACCAGGCCGTCCACCACCTTGTCCAGGGCTTCCTTGAGTTTGCCGGAGAGCATCATCTTCATCATAAGATTAAGGTCTGCCTCTACGGAAATCCAGAAGTCCGTCTTGTACGGATCCTCGGCGGCGGGGTCAAAATGAACCACGATGTGGAAGGCGAAGGGAGCGCCGTAATCCACCAGCTCGATGCGGGAATAGGGTACTCTCTCATGCACCTTGACGCCGATGTTGAAGCCCTGCACCGTGGCGGTGAGGGTGTCCATATCGGCCTGGATCATCTCTTTCTTGTCTTCCGGGAGCATCTTCACGAAGTTGCTCAGGTCCGTGAAAGACATGTACATTTCCGCGGGCTGGCGGGACACGATGCCGTGTTTGCTTTCTATATTGGTCATAATTTTTTATCTTTGTAAGTTGCAAATATAGCAAAAACCATGCACAAAATCTATTTCGAGAAGCGCTGTATCATTATTTGTTCTCCGGGGGAGGAAGCCCTGGCCGATCCCAATTCCGTGGAGTTCCACATGGGAGAGCGGGTGGACGTGGGCGCCCTGGTGAGGATGTTCGAGGTGCAGGATACCCTTTCCCGCATCTATATCCCCTCCACGGACATTGAGCAGAGCTACCGGCGCATTTGTGCAGAGTTCAAGGAGGTGAACGCGGCCGGAGGGCTGGTGAGTAACCGCCGCGGAGACTTTCTCCTCATCTCCCGAAATGGCCTGTGGGACCTCCCCAAGGGCCATCAGGAAGCCGGAGAAGACATAGAGGTCTGTGCCATGCGGGAGGTGCAGGAGGAGACCGGGGTGGACCAGCTGGACCTGAGGCGCCTGATCTGCATCACGGACCACGTCTATTTCCGCAACAACCTGTGGCACCTCAAGCACACCTGGTGGTACGACATGCTGTACACAGACCCCACCAACCTGACCCCGCAGCGGGAAGAAGACATTACCAAGGCGGCCTGGGTGGCCAAATCCTCCCTTCCTCCCTTCCTGAAAAACACCTATCCCTCCATCCAGGAAGTTTTCCGCGAGGCGCACATTTAGCGGAGCTTTTTTTCGTATCTTTGTGGCATGTTTGTGGACACGCATACGCATTTCTACGACGAATGGCTGCTGCCGGATGCCGAGGAGGCGGTGGGGAGGGCCCTGGATGCCGGCGTGGGCAAGATGATCCAGGCCGATGTGGACTCCCGCGAGCGGCCGGCCATGTGGGAAATCGGGGAGCGGCATCCCGGCGTCCTCTTCCAGATGCTGGGCCTGTACCCCGGTTCCGTGGGGGCCGACTGGCGGGAAGAGTTGGACCAAGTCTTCGCCATCGCGGCAGGAGATGCCCGGTCTGAGCCGGGCATGACGGGGTTCGTCGCGATAGGTGAAATCGGCCTGGATTATCATGAGGGGCTGGAGTTTGTGGAAGAGCAGAAGGAAGTGCTGCGGCTGCAGCTGGAGCTGGCATCGGCCCTGAACCTTCCGGTCAATATCCACCTCAGGGATGCCTGGGAGGACTTTTTTGCCGTGCTTTCGGACTGCGTGCACCTGCATCTGAGGGGAAACCTGCACTGCTTCACCTCCAGCTACGAGATTTATGAGCGGGCTAACCGTTACGGGGATTTCTCGGTGGGAATCGGCGGGGTGGTCACCTTCAAGAACGCCTCCGTGGCCAAGGCGGTGGAAAGGATTCCCCTGGAGAAAATCCTCCTGGAGACCGACGCCCCTTACCTGGCGCCCGTCCCCTACCGGGGGAAGCGCAACGAGAGCGCCTATCTTCCCCTTATCGGCCGGAAGGTGGCCGATATCAAGGGCCTCCCGCTCCGGGAAATCGAAACCATCACCACACATAACGCTGAATCGCTGTTCGGAATATGAGCTCATCCATCCTTATTATTTACACAGGCGGTACCATCGGCATGAAGGAAGACCCTTCCGACGGTACGCTCAAGCCCTTCGACTTCAGCCAGATCAAGGAGGAAGTCCCGGAGCTGAACAAATTCGACGTCCGGCTGGACTCCTACACCTTTGACCCGCTGATAGACTCTTCAGACGTAGAGCCCTCGCTTTGGACCGCCCTGGGAGAACTCATCGCGGAACGCCATGAAGACTATGACGGATTCGTGATCCTTCACGGAACGGATACCATGGCCTACAGTGCCTCCACCCTCAGTTTCATGCTGGAAGGGCTCACCAAACCGGTGGTGTTCACCGGAAGCCAGCTGCCCATCGGCGTACCCCGCACGGACGGCAAGGAGAACCTGATAGGGGCCGTGGAGATTGCCGCCGCCAAGGATGCCGAGGGCCACGCCCGCGTACCGGAAGTGTGCATCTTCTTCGACTCCAAGCTCCTCAGGGGCAACCGTTCCACCAAATACAGCGCCGAGGCCTTCAACGCCTTCGCCTCGCCCAACTGCCCTCCCCTGGCGGAGGCCGGCATCAACATCCGCTACAACACGGAACTGATCCGGAAACCCGTGTACTGGGACGCCCAGCTGCGGGTGCAGACCCACCTGGACACGCGGGTGTCCATCCTGAAGGTTCACCCGGGCATGACACCGCAGGTAATGCACTCGGTGGTGGCCGATCCGGGAACCCGGGCCGTCATCCTGGAAACCTACGGCTCCGGAAACGCCCTGTCCAAAGACTGGTTCCTCCGGATTATCGCCGAAGCCTGCGCGTCCGGCAAGATCCTGCTGAATGTGACCCAGTGCAAAGCCGGCACCGTGAACATGGACCTGTATGCCACCGGAGCCGCCCTCAAACGGGCCGGAGTGTTGTCCGGGGCCGATATCACCACCGAGGCCGCCCTGGGAAAACTCTTCTGCCTGATGGGCCGGAGCGACCAGGACAAATGGGTTAAAACCATGCTGGAAAAGGACCTTTGTGGCGAAATAAGCAAATAATCTTTGGAATTTCCCGATTTTATTCCTAAATTGCACGACAAATTGAATTTGACAATAATTTATTACTAACTAATTCTATTTAACTAACAACACAAAAACCATTATGAAAAAGCTTTTCATGTTTTTGGCAGTAGCCGGTCTCATGACCTTCACTGCAAACATTGCTTTCGCTCAGGAAGAGGGTGCCGCACCCGCCGCCCAGGAGCAGGAAGCCGATGAGGTTGTGGACCTTTTCGCCGGTTCCGGTGAGGAAGTTCCGCTCCACCAGGCCCTCAAGACCAAGTTCATCGAAGGTGGCGCCGGCTTCATGTCCCTGATCATCATCTGCCTGATCATCGGTATGGCCCTCGCTATTGAGCGCATCCTCTATCTGGCCTTCTCCAAGACCAACACCACCAAGCTCCTCGAGGATGTCGAGGCTGCTCTGGCCAAGGGTGGCATCGAAGAAGCCAAGAAAGTTTGCCGTGAAACCCGCGGTCCCGTTGCCAGCATCTTCTATCAGGGTCTCCTCCGTGCAGACCAGGGTGTTGACGTGGTAGAAAAGACCATCGTCTCCTATGGCGGCGTTCAGATGAGCCTCATGGAGAACGGCCTCAGCTGGATTGGTCTGTTCATCTCCATCGCCCCGTCCCTCGGATTCCTCGGTACCGTTATCGGTATGATCCAGGCCTTCGACGCCATCCAGGCTGCCGGTGACATTTCCCCGAACGTTGTGGCCGGCGGTATGAAGGTGGCCCTCATCACCACTGTGGGCGGTCTCATCGTCGCTATGATTCTCCAGATCTTCTACAACTATATCATTGCCAAGATCGACGCTCTGTCCATCGACATGGAAGACTCTTCCATCCGCTTCGTGGACACCATGGTCAAATTCAACAACAAGAAGTAAGTAAACCCCTTTAATTCCTTATACAATGGAAAACCAGAAATACGCTAAAATTTTCAAGATTGTTCTTTGGGTCCTGATGATCCTGAGCATCTGCGTGCTGGTCTGGGGTTTCTTCACGGGATTTGAGGCCAACGACGGCGCCGCAACCAATGTCCTGCTCTACTGGGCATACATTGTTCTGGGCATCGCTCTTGCTGCTGTGATTTGCTTGGGCCTGTATGTAACGGCCACCACAAATCCCAAAGGCCTCATCAAGATCGGAATCGCAGTAGTGGGCGCAGCCGTCCTCTTCGGCATCTGCTACCTGCTGGCCTCCGGAGCCCCCGCTGTGGGCTTCTCCGGCGCCAAGCTCCCTACCGCTACCGAGCTTAAGATGACCGACACCATCCTGAACATGGCCTACATCGTTGGTGGCGCAGCCATCCTGTCCATCATCGTAGGTGAAGTTCTCATGACCATCCGCAATAAAAAGTAATTTGAACCATGGCAAGAAGAAATTTCCAAGCAATCGGTTCCACGGCTGACATTGCATTCCTGCTCCTGTGCTACTTCCTCATGACTACTACCATGGGAGACCAGTCGGGTCTGCAGCGCCGCCTTCCCCCTATCCCTGACTCCAATCAGGTGCAGGACCAGAAGGTGAACCGCCGTAACATCATCATCGTCAGAATCAACTCTGCCGATAAGCTGTTTGCCGGTAGCGAAGCCATGGACATCTCTCTCTTGAAAGATAAAATCAAAGAGTTCCTCACCAACCCCACCAACGACCCCAACCTTCCCGAAAAGGAAGCCAAGGAGATTGAAGGCAAAACCTATATGGTCTCCAAGGGCGTTATCTCCCTGCAGAACGACCGTGGTACTTCCTACCAGGCCTACATTGCAGTGCAGAACGAATTGGTGAAGGCCGTGAACGAACTCCGAGACGAATTCTCCAGAGCCAACTACGGCAAGAAGTTCTCCCGCCTCTCCGAGGAGGAGCAGGATATTGTGAAGAAGGCCGTTCCTCAGAACATTTCCGAGGCCGAGCCTAAGGATACCGGTAAAAAATAATAGGAGATAAGCATTATGTCAAAATTTGGAAATTCCAGCAATAAGAAGGAAGTCCCGCAGGCATCATCCAACTCCCTGTCCGATATCGTGTTCATGCTCCTGTTCTTCTTCATGGTGACCACCCAGATGCGTGAAACCGAGCAGAAGGTCAAAGTGACCATGCCCGTCGCATCCGAGGTTGCCAAACTGGAGCGCAAGGACCTCAGCGCCAACATCAATATCGGTAGCCCTACTCTCCAGTATCAGGCTAAATTCGGTACTGACGCCCGTATCCAGCTCAACGATTCTTTCAAGAGCGTGGCCGACATCCGCGACTTCATCGCTGCCGAGCGTGACGCCATGTCCGAGGCCGAGCGGTCCCTGATGACCGTGAACCTCCGCGTAGACCAGGACGTCCGCATGGGTATCGTTTCCGATGTCAAGCAGGAGCTGCGTCGCTGCTCCGCCCTTAAGATTATGTACGCTGCCAGAAAACCTGCGCAGGACTAATCGGACATCGAATAGCATTGTGAAAGAGCAGTTCCGTCAGGGGCTGCTCTTTTTCGTAGAAATAAATTTCAACTGAAACCGCAGCCAGCATGCCTCAGGGGCCGATTCTACCGGATCCTGCTTTTCGAAAATCGGCCTAAATAATTATAAACCAAACAATTAACGTGAAATTTCTTTTCCGGTCATTTTTTTCTTAATCCTTTATTGGTCAATTATTTTTACGTCCTGATTCAAACCACACAAATTATGAAAAAGGACGAAACGAAAAAGCTCTTTGAAACAAAGAAGGAGTTGCATGACCAGTTACTATTTCTGAATGTCTGGCTCACGGAATGGATTTATGTTAAAGACCTGCATTATGAAAATGTAGAAAGCCGGGAAAAAAGAATGAATGAACTGCTCCGGCTCATTTTGGGCGGACCGGACGGAACCGGGCTCCTCCAGGACCTGGTGGATGCCAAGACCGGCGGACTCATCACCTCGCTCCGGGAAGACTTCCCCACCATCCGCATGGAGGAACTCCTGGTTTTCAGTTACACGGCCGTGGGATTCAACAACGACATCACGTTCCGCCTCATCGGCGTTTCCTGCAAGAATTCCGTGAGCGTGATCCGCACCCGGCTGCGCTACAAAATCATCCGCCGGCACTCAAAAAGAAAGGACGAGTACCTGGCACTCCTGCCCAAGAAAGGTTGCCGAATTGGTAAAGAAATGCTATCTTTGCAAGATAGTAGCAAAGCATTCTATGGAAACTCTAAAAAGAACCAAAATCAAGGCTCTCCTCAGCGAAAAGCCGGGCATTGAGGTCTTGGCCAAAGGCTGGGTCCGCACCAAAAGAGGCAACAAACAGGTAAAGTTCATCGCCCTCAACGACGGCTCCACCATTGCCAATATTCAGATAGTCGCTAACACGGAACTCTTTGACGAAGAGCTCTTCAAGAAGATAACCACGGGCGCCTCCCTGGCCGTCCGGGGAAAACTGGTAGAATCCATGGGCAGCGGCCAGGCCGTTGAAATCCAGGCTACGGACATCCAGGTGCTGGGAGAGTGCGACCCTATGCGCTTCCCCCTCCAGAAAAAGGACACCACCCTGGAATACCTCCGCAGCGTGGCCCACATGCGCCTGAGGACCAACACCTTCGGCGCCGTCCTGAGAATCCGCAACCAGATGGCCTTCGCCATCCACACCTTCTTTAACCAGAAGGGCTTTGTCTATCTCCACACCCCCCTTATCACGGAAAGCGATGCCGAGGGCGCCGGAGACATGTTCCAGGTAACCACCCTGGACCTGAAGAACATCCCGCTGGACAAGAAGGGCAACGTAGACTTCAGCAAAGACTTCTTCGGCAAGAAGACCTCCCTCACGGTTTCCGGTCAGCTGGAAGGCGAGTTGGGCGCCACGGCGGTAGGTGAAATCTACACCTTCGGCCCCACCTTCCGGGCAGAAAACTCCAACACCCCGCGCCACCTGGCGGAGTTCTGGATGATTGAGCCCGAAATGGCCTTCTACGACATCAATGACAATATGGAGCTGGCCGAAGAATTCGTGAAATTCCTGGTTCAATGGGCCCTGGACCACTGCATGGAAGACCTGAAGTTCCTCAACGACAAGTACGACGAGGGACTCATCGAAAGGATGCAGAGCGTACTGGGCATTCCCTTCCAGCGCGTCACCTATACCGAAGCCGTGGAGATTCTGGAAAAAGCCGTCGCAGACGGCGTGAAGTTCGAGTACCCGGTGCACTGGGGAACGGACTTCCAGAGCGAGCACGAGCGTTATCTGGTAGAGAAGCACTTCTGCAAGCCCGTCATCCTCATAGACTTCCCCAAGGACATCAAGGCCTTCTACATGAAGCAGAACGAGGACGGCCGCACCGTCCGCGGCATGGACGTGCTCTTCCCCAAGATTGGAGAAATCATCGGCGGAAGCGAGCGTGAGGCGTCCCTGGAGAAACTGGAAGCCAGGATTGAGGAGCTGGGCATGTCCCGCAAGAACCTGGAATGGTACATAGACACCCGCCGCTATGGCAGTGTTCCGCACAGCGGCTTCGGCCTGGGCTTCGAGCGCCTGCTCCTGTTCGTCACCGGTATGGCCAACATCCGTGACGTCATTCCCTTCCCCAGGACCCCCAAAAACGCTGAATTCTAAACCTCTATACCCATGTTAGTTATCGGCATCGCCGGAGGTTCCGGCTCCGGAAAGACCACCGTGGTCAAGGCCATCGTGAACCAGCTGCAAGGCAGAGTGGTAGTGATTCCCCAGGATTCCTACTACAAAGACTCCAGCCACGTTCCCGAGGCGGAACGCAAGAACATCAACTTTGACCACCCCGACGCCATAGACTGGAAACTGATGTGCCAGCAGGTGCGGGAGCTCAAGAGCGGAAAAACCATTGAGCAGCCGGTATACTCCTACATCACCTGCTCCCGTTCCACCACGGAAACCGTAACGGTGGAGCCGGACGAGGTCATCATCGTGGAAGGCATCCTCATCTTCACCTGCAAGGAGCTCCGGGACCAGATGAACATCAAGATTTTCGTGGATGCCGATGACGACGACCGCCTCATGCGCATCATCGTGCGGGACATCGCGGAGCGCGGGCGCACCATCGAAACGGCCATCGAGCACTACTGCGACACGGTGAAACCCATGCACCTGCAGTTCATCGAACCGTCCAAGCGGTATGCAGACGTGATTGTGCCGCAGGGCGGTCACAACAAGGTTGCCATTGACATCATCACCAATACGGTAGAAAAAGCCCTGAGCCAGAAGAAGAAAGGGAGGCGCAAGAAATGAAACTGACCCCGGACCGGAAAGCAGGCCTGTATATCACCGTGAGTGTTCATCTCGCGGTGATTATTGTACTGCTCGCAGTCCGGATCGGCCAGGAACTCACGCGGGAAAACAGCTTTGTGCTGGACTTTACCCGGCAAGAGGAGAAAGAACGCATTGAAGCGCAGCAAAAGTTTGAGGAAGCCACGGCTCAGCAGCTTGAGCGCCTTATAGCCGCGGCGCAGGGCGTCCCCATCCGCAACGTGACGGTGGACCGCAGCGCCCTCAAGGATGACAAGGGCATCAATGCCGACGAACTCTACAAGGAAGCGGAGCGCCTGGCACAAGAGTTGAAGGATGGTCAGAGCCGACAGGAAGACCCCGAGTCCTTCATCAGCACCGCCCAGCCGGAGCATCGGCCCCAGGAAAAACAGCAGATACAGGCCTACAGCGGCCCCTCGGTCCTTTCCTGGAGCCTGGACGGAAGAAAGGCCTCCCGCCTTCCCATCCCGGCCTACCGCTGCTACGGAGCCGGAGAGGTGACGGTGATCATTACGGTGAACAACCGGGGAGACGTGGTCAACGCCAAGGTGGACGACGGGCTTTCCACATCGGACAGCTGCCTCAGGACCTTTGCCGTGCGGGCCGCCCGCCTGTCCAAGTTCTCCTCTTCCACCACAGCCCCCGCCCGGCAGATGGGAACCATAACATACGCCTTTATCGCCCAATGATGAAAAGAACAGCCAGCATCTTCCTCGCCCTCCTGATGAGCCTCAGCCTGATGGCCCAGGGACAGGTGAGCACCCGAAAATACCGCCTCTCCGACTTCCTGGACAAAATGACCAAGGTGGTCATGAGCGGAGACGAAGTCCTGTGCAGCGCCCTGAAACAGGAGGTGGTGAACGTCTGGACCTCCACCACCTTCGAGTTCTGTTCCCTGGAACAGTTCGAAAAGCTCAAGACCAGCGAGGATTATTACTTTCTTATCCCCGTGGAAAGCGAGGGGCTCATGCTCCTTACCCTGGTCAAAGGCGGCCCGCAGGCCCTCAAAGGCATCTCGGACATGCACGAAGTCATCACCCTGCCCATTTCATCGGCCTTGGGAACCTCTTCGCGGGATTTGGTCTACCTGGGCGGCATCGTCCAGGCCATCCAGGATTTCACCCTGGCGGCCATGGAATCCGAAAAGACAGCCTATATGATGAGCGGCTGGTTCAACACGCGCGCCAAGTTCAAAGGGAAGGAAGTGTATGTTGCGCAGGAAGACCTTTCATCGGCCCTAAAGGAAAAAGACCTCCAGAAGCTGGCGAAGAACAGCGCCCTGCACATCGTGCCGGAAGAGCAGGCCGATGCCCGCTACCAGGAATTCACCTCTGATGCACTGGTGGGTTATGTCATCGCCCCCGCCCTGCCGGAAGCCGGACAGCTGTGCTACAAGCTCCTTTTTGAGGCCGATACCCACCGTCTGTGCCGCATCGATAAAGAAAAGATTACGGAAAAGAAGGGAGAGGGATTTTTGTTCTCCGACCTGGCCGGACTAGGATAATGATTACCGGAACAACGCCTGAAGGACTCCGTTACGCCGTGCGCCAAAGCGGCCGCGCGGTGGCCTATTGCGCCCTCACTATTGGCGCCGGCACCCGTGACGAAGCCCCCTACACGGCCGGAATCGCCCACTTTGTGGAGCATACCCTCTTTCGGGGGACCCGGCGCAAAAGCGCTTCCGTCATCTCCGGCTATCTGGACAAACTGGGAGGGGAACTGAACGCCTACACCACCAAGGAGGAAATTGTGCTGCACGCCACCGTCCTCAAGGAAGACCTCCAGAGGGCCGCCAGCCTGCTTTTCGAACTGGCCACGGAGTCCACTTTCCCGGACCGGGAGGTGGAGACGGAGCGGGGCGTAGTGCTGGATGAAATCATCTCCTACAAGGACAACCCGGCCGAAGATGTGTACGACCGCTTCGAGAGCCTTCTCTTCGAGGGAAGCCCCTTGGAGACCCCCATCCTGGGGACCGCCGCCTCGGTAAAGAAAATCACCCCCGACATGCTCAGAAGCTTTGTGGCCCAAAAGTTCGTCCCGGAGAAAATGGTCTTCACCATGGTGGCCGACCTGCCGGAAGCCCGCATGGAGAAAATGGTTCTCAAACTTACGGAAAATGCCTTTTCACAAAGTCATAGATAAACGTCACCACGAGGTGAATGCCGTGCTGGGCTGCAAAGCGCCGTCGCTCTTTGAGATGCCGGACCGGCTGGTCTGCGCCATGCTGGCCAATATCTTGGGCGGGCCGGCCTCCAACTCCCTCCTGAATGCCCAGCTACGGGAGAAAAACGGATGGGTTTATGGGATTGAATGTTCCTACACCCAGTATGCCGATACCGGAATCCTGGCCATCAGCTTCGGCTGCGACAAACCCAACCTGGACGCCTGCCTGGAGGCCATTGACAAAATCCTGGAACGCCTGCGGGAAGTTCCCTTCACGCAAAGGCAGGTGAACGCCTACCGCAAACAGCTCCTGGGGCAGCTGGCCATCAGTTCCGAGGCCGGCGAGGCCCAGTGCCTGTCCATGGGAAAAAGCATGCTTGCCTGGGGCTCCGTCATGTCACCGGAGCAGACCAAGGCTGCCCTCGAGGCCATCGGCCCTCAGGAACTGCAAGCCATGGCCCGGAGGCTCTTCGCCCCCGAAACCCTGTCCAGTCTCATTTACCTTTAAGGTTTAGTTCGCGACCTCGCAGAGGAATTTTATTCGGACCAGCCGGATCTCCATTTCCTCGTACTCGTCTTCCAGGGCGGCGATGGCCTCCTGGAGGGAATCGGACGTAGCCTCTTCCTTGAACCAGTCGTAAATCTCTTCCACCACCTCCGGGTCCAGCTGCTCGCCAATGTAATAATTGAGGTTCACCCGGGTTCCGGAAGAAACGATGGCCTCAATCTCCGTCAGGAGCTCTCCCATCTCCAGCCCGCGGGCCGATGCAATGTCCTCCAGGTCCAGTTTGCGGTCGATGGCCTGGATAATGTACACCTTGTTGCCGGATTTGGGGGCCACCGAGCGGAGCACGAAATCGTCCGGGCGTTCTATCTCGTTCTCTTCCACATATTTGGCAATGAGATCCACGAAGGGTTTGCCAAACTTGTGGGCCTTTCCCTCTCCCACGCCCTGGCACTTTTCCGAGAGTTCCTTGAGCGTGAGCGGGTACACGATGGTCATGTCTTCCAGGGCCGGATCGGAGAATACGATCCAAGGCTGCAGATGCAGGCCGCGGGCCACATCTTTTCTAAGGTCCTTGAGCATGGAGAGCAGGACGGGGTCTCCCCCGCCGCCGCCGCGGGCGGCCGCCGCCAGATCCTCTTCCTCATCATCCTCTCCCTCGGAGAATGTGCGGTCTTCCACCAGCAGCACCTCATGGGGATGCTCCAGGAATTCCAGGCCCGCAGGCGTGGCGAAGATGAGTCCGTAGTTTTCAATGTCCTTGTCCAGATAATGCAGGATGAGCCCCTGATGGATGACAGCGGCCCAGAAACGGACGTCGTGGTCTTTTCCGGCGCCGAACAGCGGGAGCTCGTCGTGTTTGTAGGACTTGATCATGGCCGTCGTGACCCCGGAAAGGATGGAAGCCAGATGCTCCAGTTTGAAGCGCTCCGGCAGGGACTGGATGAGCTCTATGACCAGGCAGAGTTCCTCCTGACCATTGAAGCGGACTTTGGGATTCAGGCAATTGTCACAGGCTCCGCAATTGTCCTGGAGATAATCCTCTCCGAAATAGTTGAGCAACAGCTTGCGTCGGCACTGACTGGACTCCGCATAGGCCACCGTCTCGTTCAGGAGCTGCTTGCCGATCTCCTGCTCCGACACGGGCTTCCCCTGCATGAACTTCTCCAGCTTCTGGATGTCCTTGTAGCTGTAATAGGTGATGCATCGGCCTTCCTGCCCGTCACGGCCCGCCCGGCCGGTTTCCTGGTAATAGCCTTCTATGCTCTTGGGAATGTCGTAATGGATGACGAAGCGCACGTCCGGCTTGTCAATGCCCATGCCGAAGGCAATGGTGGCCACAATCACGTCCACCTCTTCCATCAGGAACAGATCCTGGTTCTCCGCCCGGGTTTTGGCGTCCAGGCCGGCGTGGTAAGGGAGCGCCTTGATGCCGTTGATGGACAGCAGCTGGGCCATCTCCTCCACCTTCTTGCGGCTGAGGCAGTAGATGATGCCGGACTTGCCGGCATTCTGGCGGAGGAAGCGGATGATGTCTTTCTCCGGCTCCACCTTGTCCCTTACTTCATAATAGAGGTTGGGCCGATTGAAGGAAGACTTGAACACCTTGGCATCCTGGATGCGGAGGTTCTTGAGGATGTCACTCTGCACCTTGGGCGTGGCCGTAGCCGTGAGGGCGATGATGGGAGCCAGCTGGATTTCCTCCACGATGGAGCGGATTTTCCGATACTCCGGACGGAAATCGTGGCCCCACTCGGAGATACAGTGGGCTTCGTCCACAGCGTAGAAAGATATCTTGACTTCCCTCAGAAGGGCAATGTTCTCTTCTTTCGTAAGGGATTCCGGAGCCACATACAGCAGTTTGGTGACACCCCGCAGCAAATCTTCCTGGACCTCTTGGAGCTGCTGACGGCTCAGGGAGGAATTCAGGAAGTGGGCTATCCCGGAGTCCCCCGCCTCGAAGCCCCGGATGGCATCCACCTGGTTCTTCATGAGGGCGATGAGGGGAGAAATCACGATGGCCGTTCCTTCCATGACCAGGGCGGGCAGCTGGTAGCAGAGCGACTTGCCGCCGCCGGTGGGCATGAGCACAAAGGCGTTGTTTCCTTCCGTGAGGTGACGGATGATGGCTTCCTGGTCTCCCTTGAAACCATCGTAACCGAAGAAAGTCTTCAGTTTTTCATGCAATATGACGGGATCTACAGCCATGAAAGGACCGGGCGTTTCAGTGTCCGGGTATAAATTTAACAAAAGAAAAAGGGAAAACCAAATTTTTTCCTGCCTCGCAGGCTAAAATCCTCCATTCAAGGCAAAAACGAACAATTATCCGGAAATTATGTGTATATTTGCAGATTGAGCGCCCGAAAGCTCTTTTGAAAGAATTTTAATATTAAAACAAACGAATATGAAACTTACCAACATTCTTCTCGCAGCTTCCGCCGCCGTCATGGTGGTGGCTTGCGGCTCTCCCAAGGTGGAGGGTTCCAAACAGGTCCGTGACCTCCTTCCCAGCAAGGGTCAGATTGACACCACTTCTTATCTGCTGGGTGTCAACTTCGGCCTGGTCATGACCCAGAACGGTTTCGGAGACCTCAACATGGCCCAGGTGGAAAAGGGTATGAAAGACGCCCTCAACGCCAAGGAAGGCCAGCCCATGGACTCCGCTTTCGTGAAGCAGTTCAAGATCGACCCCTCCGACATGAACATGATCATCAGCAGCTTCCTCCAGAAGCGCACCGCCTACGAAGGTGCCCTGAACAAGGAGAAGGGTGACAACTTCCGCAAGGACTTCTTCGTGAAGAACAGCGCCGATTCCACCGCTTCCGGTATCGTCTACCTGATCCAGGATTCCGGCTCCGACGTGCGCGCCACCGATGACCGCGACACCGTGAAGGTGAACTACCGCGGCACCCTCATCGACGGCAAGGAGTTTGACAAGAACGAAGGCATCGAGTTCCCCCTGAATCGCGTGATCCGCGGCTGGACCGAGGGCATGAAGCTCGTGGGCGAAGGTGGCAAGATCACCCTCGTGATCCCTGCCAACCTGGCCTATGGTGAGCGCGGACCCCGTGAGATTGGAACCAACTCCACCCTCATCTTCGACGTAGACCTCCTGGAGGTACATCCCTACGTAGAGAAAGAGGTGGCCGCCACTCCCGCCAAACCCAAGAAGAAATAAGTATGGCACTGGAACTGGAAGGCACCCTTCGCCAGAAGATGGGCGTACAGTCCGGGACATCGGCCCGGGGCGCCTGGGCCAAGCAGGAGTTCATCCTGGAATTCCCCGACGGCAACTTCACCTCCCAAGCCTGTTTCACGGCCTGGGGACAGGACAAGGTGGCCGAGCTGGACAAGTACCAGGTGGGAGACCGCATCAAGGTTTCCTTCAACCTCAAGAGCCGTGAATACAACGGCCGATGGTACAACGACCTCCAAATCTGGCGCCTCTCCCCCGCCGGCGCAGCCCAGCAGCCCGCCGCCGCATCGGCCCCGTCATTCCCGGCCCAGACCTCATCGTCATTCCCGGCTCCGACCGGGAATCCCGCTCCGGCCCCCCAGGCTCCGGCCCCCACGCTGGAGGACATGCCGGGAGACAGTCCCGAAGACGACCTTCCGTTTTAAGAATATGAAAGACCTTCGGTAATGCCGAAGGTTTTTTGTATATTTGTAGGCTATGACAAATTTTGGATACAACAACCGCTGGATAAGGCTCATCAAGGACGTCGTTTTTGCCGCCGTCTGCTGCTGGCTCTTTACCCGCAAAGGACTCCTGACCGTCCTGGTGGGCGCAGCAGGCCTGTATTGGTATGGCCGTGACGCCTATTACCAGGCCAAGGCCCTGTGGCAGGAGAAGACCTACAAGGCCCCGCCCCGCCAGGAACAGGAGGGGCCCACCACCCAGACTCAGCCGCAAGATGGAAAAATCACGCTGAGCAATGACGCCAAAGAGGCCGAATACACAAAGGAATAACCCATGATTCCTCGGGAGACAGTAGACCAGATCCTGGACACCGCCCGCATCGAAGAGGTGGTGGGAGACTTCGTGACGCTGAAGCGCCGCGGCTCCAGCTATGTGGCCTGCTGTCCCTTCCACAACGAGAAGACGCCCTCCTTCCATGTAACGCCCTCCAAAGGCATCTACAAGTGCTTCGGCTGCGGCAAGGCCGGCAGCGCCGTGGGCTTCGTAATGGAATATGAACACATGACCTACCCGGAGGCCTTGCGCTACCTGGCCCGCAAATATCATATCGAGCTGAAGGAAGAGGAGGAAACGGCCGAGCAGATTGCCGCCCGCCAGCGCAGCGAGAGCCTCATGGCCGTGAGCGAATTTGCCCGGGGCTTCTTCCTGGACCAGCTAAAGGGCGGGGAAGGCCGCGCCGTGGGCTACCAGTACTACCGCAGCCGCGGCATCGAGGACGCCACCATTGAGCAGTGGAGCCTGGGCTGGGCCCCTTCTGGGAAAACCACCCTGGTGGAAGCCGCCCGCGCGGCCGGTTACAAAGACGAATACCTGGTGGGGGCCGGCCTGGCCATCCAGCAGGAAGACGGCACGCTCATAGACAAGTTCCGCGAACGGGTGATGTTCCCCATCCACTCCGTGAGCGGGCGCGTGATAGCCTACAGCGGCCGAACCCTCAAGGCCGACAACCCGGCCAAATACGTGAACTCTCCGGAAACGGAAATCTACATCAAGAGCCGGAACCTTCTGGGCATCTGGTTCGCCAAGAGCGAGATAGCCCGGCAGAACCGCTGCATCCTGGTGGAAGGCAACGTGGACGTGGTGATGATGCACCAGATGGGCATCACCAACGTGGTGGCTTCCTGCGGCACCTCGCTCACTCAGGAGCAGACCCGCCTGATTGGCAAGTTCACCCAGAACGTCACCATCATGTACGATGGGGACAAGGCCGGCCTGCATGCGGCCATCCGTGCCATCGGCCTTATTCTCAAGGAGGGGATGAATCCGCGCGTGGTCTTCCTTCCCGACGGAGACGACCCCGACTCCTTCTCCCGCAAACACACCCTGGAGGAGGTTCAGGACTATATCCGGGAGCATGAGCAGGACGGCATCGCCTTCAAGACCGACCTCCTGCTGGGAGAAGCCGGAAACGACCCCCTCAAGAAAGCCAACCTCATCAATGAGATAGCGGATACGGTGGCCGATATCCCGGACCCCATCAAGCGCCAGGTCTATGTGGACACGGTGGCAAAGCAATTTGAGATAGAGTCGGACATCATCCAGGAGCGCGTGCGAAAAACCCGGGAGAAAAACAAGCTGGAAGAGTCCCGGGGCCGCCGGGAACCCGCCAGAAGAGAGGAGGCTCCGGCAGCCGCACAAACGCAACAACAGGAACCCGTAGCCCGCGCCATCCGCACGGAAGAAAGCATTCTGGAGCCATCAGAGAAGGAACTGCTGCGCTTCATTCTCCGGTACGGACGCACGCCTCTGCAGTTCGAGACGGATTCCGAATTCTACGACCCCGAAGGTGCCCAAAGCGTAGCGGAATTCATAGACTCCGCCCTGGGGGCCGATGACATCCACTTTGCCAACGCTCCCCTGGAAGCCACCTATCAGGCCTATTTCCAGCTCTACGACAAAGGAGAAGAGCAGGACACCATCATCCTGGACCTCCTGAACGGAGAAGACCGGACAGTGGCGGGCGTAGTGGCCGAACTGTCCACGGAGAAGTATGAGCTCTCCGTCCACAACTTCTCGGACGCCCTTACCACTACGGATTCCTGGCTGGTGAGTTTTGTGCCCAAAGCCATCCTGGTGTATCACGCCAAGCGCATCGAAGCCCGCGAGGCCCGGATTTCGCAGAAACTGAAGGCCGGGGCCAGCCCCGAGGAAACGCTGGAGCTGATGACCCGCCTGACCAGCCTGTATACGATAAAAAAGAACATCAATATAAAACTTGGAAGATTAAGCAAATGAGCTACAAGAGAACCCTGGTGACCTGCGCACTCCCGTATGCCAACGGTCCCGTCCATATCGGCCATCTGGCCGGCGCCTACATCCCCGGAGACATCTTCGTGCGGTACCTCCGCATGAGGGGAGAGGATGTTGTGTTTGTATGCGGAAGCGATGAGCATGGTGTGCCCATCACCATCAAAGCCCGCGAGAAGGGCGTCACGCCCCAGGACATCGTAGACCAGTACCACAAGGTGATGAAAGACGCCTTCACGGGCCTGGGCATCAACTTTGACATCTATTCCCGCACTTCCTCGCAGGTGCATGAGCAGAACGCTTCCGAGTTTTTCCGCAAGCTCTACGACCAGGATGATTTCATCACCAAGGAGAGCGAGCAGCTTTACGACGAGCAGGCCCGCATGTTCCTCACGGACCGCCTCATCGAGGGCATCTGCCCCAAGTGCGGCAACCCGCACGCCTACGGAGACCAGTGCGAGAAGTGCGGCAGCACCCTAAGCCCGGAAGAGCTCCTGGAGCCCAAGTCCCGCCTGAGCGGAAGTGCCCCCGTGAAGAAAAAGACCAAGCACTGGTACCTCCCCTTGGACAAGTACGAGCCCTGGCTCCGGGACTGGATCCTGGAACAGCACAAGGAGTGGAAGACCAACGTGTACGGCCAGTGCAAAAGCTGGCTGGACGGCGGCCTGCAGCCCCGCGCCGTCACCCGAGACCTGGACTGGGGCGTACCCGTTCCTGTGGAAGGGGCTGAGGGGAAGGTGCTCTACGTCTGGTTTGACGCCCCCATCGGCTATATTTCCAACACCAAGGAACTGCTGCCCCAGAGCTGGGAGAAGTGGTGGAAAGACCCTGAGACCCGCCTGGTACACTTTATCGGCAAGGACAACATTGTGTTCCACTGCATCGTATTCCCTTCCATGCTCAAGGCCTACGGAGACTACATCCTGCCGGACAACGTGCCGTCCAACGAGTTCCTGAACCTGGAGGGAGACAAGATTTCCACCTCCCGGAACTGGGCCGTGTGGGTGCACGAGTATGAGGAGCAGTTCCCCGGCCAGGAGGATGTGCTCAGGTACGTTCTCACCGCCAACGCCCCCGAGACCAAGGACAACGACTTCACCTGGAAGGATTTCCAGAGCCGCAACAACAGCGAACTGGTGGCCATCTTCGGCAACTTCGTGAACCGTGCGGTGGTGCTCACCCACAAATACTTCGGTGGCGCCGTGCCGGCCAATCTGAAGCCGGAAGCCATTGACGCCGAGACGCTTGCCTCCATCAAGCCCTGCAAGGAAGCCCTGGAGAAATATGTGGAGACGTACCACTTCCGCGAGGCCATGAAGGAAGCCATGAACATGGCCCGCATCGGCAACAAATACATCTCCGACATGGAGCCCTGGAAGGTGGCCAAGGAGGATATGGACCGCACCGCCAGCATCCTCTACACCTGCCTGCAAATCTGTGCCGACCTGGCCATCGCCTTCGAGCCCTTCACGCCCTTCAGCGCCCAGAAGCTGCGCGACATCCTCCGCGTGGGCATCAACGCCGGATGGGACCACCGGGCCGGAGAAGGCACCCCCACGGTGAACTTCTACAAGGCCGATGAGGGCAAGGCCCTGCATACGGTTCCGGCAGGAGAAGACTCCTGCGGAGCATTTGCCCGTACAGGGTCGCGAAGCGACGCGGAGCAGGAGTCTTCTCCAGCCGGAATTGTCCTGAACTGGGACATGCTGGGAGAGGCCGAACTGCTTCCTGCCGGGCATCAGCTGGGAGAGGCCGTGCTCCTGTTCCAGAAAATAGAGGACAGCGTGATTGACGCCCAGGTGGCCCGCCTGCAGGCCATCAAGGCCGAACGGGAAGCCGCCGAGGCCACCAAAGCCGCCCAGGAGGCCGCCGCCAGGGTGGAGCCCCAGAAGCCCGAGGTGAGCTTCGACGATTTCGGAGCCATGGACATCCGCACCGCCACGGTGCTGGCTGCCGAGCGCGTCCCCAAGACGGACAAGCTCCTCAAGCTCACCATCGACACCGGAATAGACCGGCGCACCATTGTTTCCGGCATTGCAGAGTATTACAGCCCGGAAGACATGCTGGGCAAACAAATCTGCATCCTCGCCAACTTGCAGCCCCGCACCATCCGCGGAATCGAGTCCAAGGGCATGATTCTGATGGCCAAGCAGGGAGACGGAAAGATGCGTTTTGTCACGCCGCAGGAAGCCGTTACCAACGGTGCACAAATTGGATAACCTTATGGAAGAAGAAATTAAAAAAACCTCCGAAGACGGAGGCCTTCACTTCCTGGAACAGATGAACCAGGACCAAATCCGTCATGACATGATGGAAGAGGGTAAAAAAGACGGAAAAAACTCCATCCTGAGTTTTTTCCGCAAACTGTTCCGGAAAAAGGCGTTGTAGCTAAAACCGGACCCACTGGATTTCCTCGTCTCTCCTCCACCAGGTGAGCTGCCGTTTCGCATAATGTCGAGTATTGGCCTGGATGTGGCGTACAGCCGTATCCAGGTCACATTTTCCGTCAAAGTACTCAAAGAGTTCCTTGTATCCCACCGTCTGCAGGGCCGGCAGGTCCCGGTAGGGCAGCATGCGGCGCGCCTCCTCCTCCAGCCCCTGTCCCATCATCTTGAGCACCCGGGCGTTGATGCGTTCATACAGCTCTTCCCGCGGCCGGTCCAGGCCGATTTTCACAATCTCAAAATCCCGCGTCTTGAAACGGCGGGTCTTGAAGGAGGAGAAAGGTTTCCCGGTATACATGCTCACTTCCAAGGCACGGACCACCCGCTGTCCGTTGGATAGGTCCAGTTCCTCATAGGAAACGGGATCCAGTTCCTTCAGCTGCTCCGCCAGGCTCTCCACCCCTTCGTCCTTGAGACATTCCATCAGGTGCTCCCGCAGTTGGAGGGGCACCTCCGGGAAATCGTCCAGGCCATAGCAGAACGCGTCAATATACAGCATGGAGCCGCCGCACATCACCAGGGTCTCATGCCCCCCCGCAAAAAGCTGGTTCACCAGGTTCAGGGCATCGGCCTCATACAGGCCGGCATTGTAGGCCCTGGTTACCGGGACGGTGCGGATAAAATAATGCTTGACGGCCTGAAGCTCCCTTCTGGAGGGAACGGCCGTCCCAATTCTCAGTTCCTTGTAAATCTGGCGGGAATCGCAGGAGATGACAGGAGACCCTACTTCCAGCGCACGCTGGATGGCATAGCCGGTTTTTCCGACAGCGGTGGGACCCAGTATGATCTCAAGGCGCCGGGGCATGCACTACTCCTCGCCTTCGTCAAAGATTTCCTTTCCGTCCTCGTCCTCTTCGTCCCCCTCTTCCTCGTCCATGTCTTCGTCATCCAAATCCTCATCATCCTCTTCCCCAGGAAGATGACGCTGCCGCTCGGGAAGGTCTTCGAAGGCCACATAGCCATTCTCGAATTCGATGGGATTAGGGCCCTTGGAATCGGCCAGGACGGGGAAATCCGGATTCACTTTGACATCGGCTTCTCCTTCCACCACGATGTTCACGCTCTTTTTGTTGGTGACGTCGTAGAAGTACACGAAGGTGTCCACCCCGGCTTTCACGGCTTTCTCCAGGGGCATTTGGTCCACGGTTCCGGCTCCCAGGTCGAAGAGGCCCCATCGGCCCACGACGCCTCCCGTCACGTCCAGGCCCTTGAACATGATGAGCTGGTCCTGGGGGAATTCCAAATCTGAACGGAGCTGCTTATGAAGCGTATACAGCGTAGTGGCGCCGTTTACCTGATAGACTCTGTAAAACCCTTTTATACCCGAAAGGGTGACACGCAGCGAAAATACCATAGTTTCCTTCTCGTTTTTAGGAACTCAAAGATACTGCTTTTTTCCGGTTCCGTTGCAAATTATCTTAAAAAACACTACTTTCGCGGAAGATGGAAACCTCCGACCGATACAAGAGCATCGCAGCCCCCTCCGAGGGCCTTTTCAAGGACAACGGGTCGCGCTTTCTGGCGCTGGCCTACCCCGTGGAAACCCCGGAGCAGGTGAAGGACATCGTGGCCGGCCTCAAAAAGCAGTACCACGATGCCCGCCATCACTGTTTTGCCTATCGGCTGGGCTGTCAGGGGGATGTCTGGCGTGCCTCCGACGACGGAGAACCCTCCGGCAGCGCCGGCCGTCCCATCCTGGGGCAGATTGACTCTCTGGGCCTGAGCGACGTGCTGGTGGTGGTGGTGCGCTGGTTCGGCGGCATCAAGCTGGGCATCCCCGGCCTCATCCGGGCGTACAAAATCTCATCGGCCGATGCCCTCTCCCAGGCCACCCTCATCCAGAAGACGGCCGCCAGGCGCTTCCGCCTGCGCTTTGACTACCTTTCCATGAACGCCGTCATGAAGGTGCTCAAGGACATGGACCTGCCCCAGAGTGCCCAGGAGTTCGGAGAAACCTGCTCATTGGAAGTCCGGGTCCGCCTTTCCGCCGTGGAAGATTTCAGGGACAGGCTGGCCGATAAAGTAAATTTGGAAGAATTATAGCTTTTTTCAATAAAAATCCGTAACTTTCGAAACCATAACGCTAAAAAATTTTAACAAATATCCGATTATGTCCAAAAAAGTTCATGTCTTCAATGCAGGCCCCTGCCTCCTTCCGCAGGTAGCCATTGACAATGCCATCGCCGCTCTCAAGGATTTCAGCGGCACCGGTATCTCCGTCCTTTCCATCAGCCACCGCACCAAAGAGTGGGATGCCGTGATGGACGAGTGCCGCGCCCTGTGGAAAGAACTCCTGAACATTCCGGACACCCACGAGGTGGTGTTCCTGGGCGGAGGCGCCTCCCTTCAGTTCCTCTATGTGGCCATGAATTACCTGGAGAAGAAGGCCGCCTACCTGGATACCGGCGTCTGGGCCCACAAGGCCCTGGTGGAGGCCCAGGGAATCGGCGAAGCCTATGCCATCGCCTGCTCCCAGGACAAGAACTACAGCTATATCCCCAAGGGCTTTGAGATTCCCTCCGATCTGGACTACCTCCATATCACCACCAACAACACCATCTATGGTACGGAAATCAAGGAAGACATGGACTGCCCCTGCCCCCTGATTGCCGATATGTCCTCCGACATCATGTCCCGCCCGGTGGACGTGAGCAAGTACGACCTCATCTACGGCGGCGCCCAGAAGAACGTGGGCCCGGCCGGTGTCATCTTCGCCATCATCCGCAAGGAGTCCCTGGGCCGCGTTTCCCGTCACATCCCCACCATGCTGGACTACCGCACCCACATTGACAAACTGTCCATGTTCAACACCCCGCCGGTGTTCAACATCTTCGTGATGAACGAGACCCTCAAGTGGATCAAGAGCGTGGGCGGTGTGACCGCCATCCAGAAAGTGAACCAACAGAAGGCCGCTCTCCTCTACGGAGAAATTGACCGCAACAGCCTCTTCGTGGGTACAGCCGCTGTGGAAGACCGCTCCCTCATGAACGTGTGCTTCGTGATGGCACCCGGCTACGAGACCCTGCAGGATGAATTCATGGCCTTCGCCAAGGAGCGCGGCATGGTGGGCATCAAGGGCCACCGCTCCGTGGGCGGTTTCCGTGCCTCCCTGTACAACGCCTGCACCTTGGAAGACGTCCAGGCCCTGGTAGACTGCATGCAAGAATTTGAAAAACTGAAGAAGTAATGAAAGTACTGCTCGCCACCCAGAAGCCCTTTGCCGCCAAGGCGGTGGAAGGCATCGTATCCATCCTCACCGAGGCCGGTCACACGGTAGAAAAATTGGAAAACTATACCAGCCAGGAGGCCCTCACAGCCGCCGTCTCCGACGCCGAAGCCCTCATCATCCGCTCCGACAAAGTCACCGGGGAGGTGATGTCCGCCGCCCCCAAGCTCAAGATTGTGGTGCGTGCCGGTGCCGGCTTTGACAACGTGGATCTCGCTGCCGCCACGGCCCGGAACATCGTGGTCATGAACACCCCCGGCCAGAACTCCAACGCCGTGGCCGAACTGGCCCTGGGCCTGATGATTTTCATGGCCCGCACCCAGTTCACGCCCGCCACGGGTTCCGAGCTCCAGGGCAAGCGCCTGGGCGTACAGGCCTATGGCAACGTCGGCCGCCTGGTGGGGCAGAAGGCCAGCGCCCTGGGCATGGAGATATCGGCCCTGGACCCCTTCCTCACGGATGAGCAGATTGTGGCCGGAGGAGCCAGGCCCGTCCATTCCCTGGAAGAGCTGTATGCCAACTCAGACTACCTTTCCATCCACATCCCCGCCCTTCCCTCCACCATCAAGAGCATCGGCTACGACCTCATCACCAAGATGCCCAAGGGAGCCACGCTGGTGAATACCGCCCGCAAGGAAGTGATAGACGAAGACGGCTTGTTCAGAGCCCTGGAAGACCGTCCGGACCTCAAGTACGTGGCCGATGTGATGCCCGACATCTATGACGAGCTCACCAAACATTTTGGCCACCGTGTCTTTGCCACGCCCAAGAAGATGGGTGCCCAGACGGCCGAAGCCAATGTGAACGCCGGCCTGGCCGCCGCCCGCCAGATTGTGGATTTCTTCGCCACCGGAAACCGTAAATTCCAAGTAAACAAATAGTATGGTACGCGTAAAACCCTTTGCAGCGATCCGCCCTCCCAAGAACCTGGTCACCGAAGTGGCGGCTCCCCCGTATGATGTCCTCAACTCCGAGGAAGCCCTGGCCATGGCCGGTGAAAAGAGCCTCCTGCACATCACCAAGCCGGAGATTGACTTCCAGCCCATCGCAGGTGAGCACGAGCAACGCACCTATGACAAGGCCGTGGAGAATTTCAAGCTCTGGAAGCAGAGAGGCTGGCTGGTGCAGGACGAGAAGGAAAAGTACTATGTCTATGCCCAGACCATGGGCAAGCGTACCCAGTACGGCCTGGTCCTCTGCGCCCACACGGACGACTACGCTTCCGGCGTCATCAAGAAGCACGAACTCACCCGCAAGGACAAGGAGGACGACCGCATGGTACACGTCCGCATCCAGAACGCCAACATTGAGCCAGTATTCTTCGCCTACAAGGACAATGCGGAGCTCCAGGCCATCATGGCGGCGGCCGCCGCCGGGAAACCGGAGTATAAATTCGTGGACGAGAACAAGTTCACCCACACCTTCTGGGTTATAGATGACGACGCGGTCATTGCCCGCATCACGGAAATCTTCACCACCCAGGTGGACGCTTTCTATGTGGCCGACGGCCACCACCGCACGGCCGCTGCCGCCCGCGTGGGCGCGGAGAAGAAGGCCCAGAATCCGCACCACACCGGTAATGAGGAATACAACTTCTTCATGGCCGTGTGCTTCCCGGAGAGCGAACTGGCCATCATAGACTACAACCGCGTGGTCAAGGACCTGAACGGTCTCACGGAAGAAGGACTGCTGAGAGCCCTGGAAGAGGACTTCGACGTGGCTGTGGCCACCAAGCCGCGCTGCGGCCGTCCCGCCAAACCGTACAGTCCCACGGGTCTGCACAACTTCTCCATGTACCTGGGAGACAAGTGGTACAGCCTCACCGCCAAGCCCGGCCGCTACGACGACACGGACCCTATCGGCGTACTGGATGTAACCATCCTTAGCAACCTGGTACTGGACAAGATACTGGGAATCAAGGATCTCCGTACAGACAAGCGCATAGACTTCGTGGGTGGCATCCGCGGCCTGGGAGAACTTTCGCGCCGCGTGGATTCCGGAGAGATGAAAGTGGCCTTTGCCCTCTACCCCGTCTCCATGGCACAGCTCATCCGCATTGCCGACACCGGCAACATCATGCCTCCCAAGACCACCTGGTTCGAGCCCAAGCTGCGCAGCGGCCTGGCCATCCACAGCCTGGATTAAAGCCTGCTTGCTTACTCTCCCCGCTTGCGCCGGGCTTTGGCGCAAGCGGGGAGAGGGTTATGTCAGTAATTATTCGTATCTTTGCACCCGCTATGAAAATACTGTTCGTAATCAACAACTACTATATCCCGGGAAACGGGATTTCGGCATCGGCCCGCCGGACGGTGGCGGCCCTCAAGGCCATCGGAGAGGATGTGCGCATCCTGGCAGGTCCCAATCCGGACCCCAACGGTCCCCAGCCGGACTTTCCGCTGAAGGAATTCATATTCCCCATCTTCCAGCCCATCATCGAGTCCAGCGGCTTCTCCTATGCCGACGGCGATGTCAAGGTGATTGAGGAAGCGGTGCGTTGGGCCGATGTGGTCCATCTGGAGGAAACCTTCGTGCTGCAGTGGAAGGCCATCAAGGCGGCAAAGAAGTATGGCAAGCCCCTTACGGCCACCTTCCACATGTTCCCGGAGAACCTGATTTACTCGCTGGGGATAGGCCCGCTCCGCAATTGGAAGTGGATTAACCAGACGCTGCTCAAGGCCTGGAGAAAGCATATCTATAATGAGTGCGCCTTTGTGCAGTGCCCCACCGAAACGGTGCTGGACCGCCTTCGCCGTTACCACTTCAAGGCCAAGCTGGGCGTCATCTCCAACGGCATCATTCCGGATGAATGCCGCCGGCCGCAGACCCCTCCGGAGAATTACCTGGACCCGGAGCGTCCCTTCGAGATTCTGTATATCGGCCGGCTTTCCCATGAGAAAGACCAGCCCACGCTCATGGAAGCCATGCGTTACAGCAAGTATGCCAAGCGTATCCGCCTTCATTTTGCCGGGAACGGTCCTCAGAGCAAGCGCTATAAGAAAAAGGCCGCCAAGATGTACAAGGAGGGCGTTTTCGGCTACGAGCCCGTTTTCAGTTTCAACACCCGTGACGAGCTTCGGCAACTGGCAGCCACGGCCGATCTCTGCCCGCACTGCGCGCCCCTGGAGGTGGAAGGTCTTTCCATCATGGAAGCCATGCAGCAGGGCGCCTGCCCCATCATTGCCGTGAGCCGCTACAGCGGAACGTCCCAATTTGCC
This sequence comes from Bacteroidales bacterium, assembly GCA_017480345.1. Taxonomy (GTDB): domain Bacteria; phylum Bacteroidota; class Bacteroidia; order Bacteroidales; family UBA932; genus Cryptobacteroides. Next base: position 51,159 of record JAFVAU010000010.1, on the reverse strand, counting down.
CTGGACCGTCGCTGCACCTTCCCGGCCCAGAACCCCGAGGCGCTGGCCAATCGCATTGACTACTGGCTGGACCACCCCCAGGAGCGCTGGGAGATGGGCCTTCGCCACGCCAAGTCCATGGAAAAGTATGATATAGAGAAGTCTGCCATCGCGTTCCGTGACGCCCTGGCTGCTACTTTGAAATAAGCCCCCACAGCACCACGCCCACGGAAACCGAGACGTTGAGCGAGTGCTTGGTGCCCTGTTGGGGTATCTCCAGCGAGAAATCGCAGGCATCCACCACAGACTGCTGTACGCCCTCCACTTCATTGCCGAAGACGAGGGCGTACTTCTTTCCGCTCTCCCGCCGGAACCGGTCCAGCTTCACGGAATGGACCGTCTGCTCCACGGCCGCCACGGTGTAGCCATCGGCCTTCAGGCGGTTCACCAGGGCAAGCACATCTTCCACATGCTCGAAAGGAACCACTTCCTCCGCTCCCAGGGCCACTTTCCGAAGCTCCGGAGAGGGCGGTACGGGGCAGATCCCTCCCAGGAACAGCCTGTCCACCCCGAAGGCGTCGGAGGTACGGAAGGCGCTGCCCACATTGTGGGCGCTGCGTACGTTGTCCAGCACCAGCACCAGGCCGCTTTCCGGGCGTTTGTCCCTGTACTCATCGGCCGTCAGGCGGCCCAGTTCGATATTGAGGAGTTTTCGGTCTTTCATGTTTGCAAAGTTAATGCTTTTCCAAGTAAAAATCTTATCTTTGTAGGATAGAAAGAATACTAAGCCACATATGAAACAAGACCTTCAAATTTTCGATCTCATCAAGAAAGAGCAGGAACGCCAGTCTTCCGGCCTGGAACTCATCGCTTCCGAGAACTATGTATCGGACCAGGTGCTCGCCGCCATGGGCTCCGTCTGTACCAACAAGTATGCGGAAGGCTACCCCGGCAAGCGCTATTACGGCGGCTGCGAGGTGGTGGACCAGATTGAGCAGCTGGCCATTGACCGTCTCTGCGCCCTGTTTGAAGCGGAGTATGCCAATGTGCAGCCCCACTCCGGCGCCCAGGCCAACATGGCCGTCACCATGGCCATCCTCAAGCCCGGAGATACCTTCATGGGACTGGACCTTTCCATGGGAGGTCATCTTACCCACGGTTCCCCCGTCAACGCCTCCGGCCTGCTGTATCATCCGGTGGCCTATGGCCTGAACCCGGACACCGGCATGGTGGATTATGACGAGATGGAGCGCAAGGCCCTTGAGTGCAAACCCAAGCTCATCATCGGCGGAGCATCGGCCTATTCCCGCGAATGGGATTATGAGCGCATGCGTGCCATCGCAGACAAGGTGGGCGCCATCCTCTGGATAGACATGGCCCACACGGCAGGCCTCATTGCCGCCGGGCTCCTCAAGAACCCCGTAAAATACGCCCATATCGTCACGTCCACCACCCACAAGACGCTCCGCGGTCCCCGCGGCGGCATCATCCTCATGGGCAAGGACTTCGACAACCCCTGGGGCCTCACCACGCCCAAGGGAGAAATTAAGAAGATGAGCGCCATCCTCAATTCCAGCGTCTTCCCGGGCATCCAGGGCGGTCCGCTGGAGCACGTGATCGCCGCCAAGGCCGTAGCTTTCTACGAGGCCTCCCAGCCGGAATTCAAGGAGTACCAGCAGCAGGTGGTGGCCAACGCCGCCGCCATGTGCCAGGCCTTTGTCAACCTGGGCTACAAGATTATCTCCGGAGGAACGGACAACCACCTCATGCTCATAGACCTCCGCACCAAATTCCCGGCTTTGACGGGACGCGTGGCAGAGAAGGAACTGGTGAGGGCCGATATCACGGTGAACAAGAACATGGTTCCTTTCGACAGCCGCAGCGCCTTTGCCACCAGCGGCCTCCGTATCGGCACGCCGGCCATCACTTCCCGCGGTTTTGAGGAGAAAGACATGACCGTTATCGTGGATCTGATTGAGACGGTGCTGTCATCGGCCAATGAGCATTTCGAGGCCATTACCGCCAAGGAACCCACCGAAGCGCAGAAAGCAGAGCTCGAAGCCCACAAGCAGGTCCTGGAAGAAGTCAAGCGCAAAGTGCACATGATGACCTCCGGCCGCCCGCTGAACCGGTATTAGGCTTTTGCCCGCCCGCTTTGCATCTCCCCGCTTACGCCGGGCTTTGGCGCAAGGCGTAAGTGCTTAATCCATAGACGATTGTAAAAATACTTCCAGCCCGTAGGCCGATAAAAAGGACCCTTCGGGCTGGAGACGTTTTATAACAGATTATAAGACAAGCACTTGCAAAAGAGTGCCAGCCCGTGGGCCGATTCAGTAAGAGACTCTGTTCAGAAAAAGGGCGTGTCCGGGGACGGATTCGCCCGCATCGCTGCGGGTGCCGCCGGCCACCAGCTGAGCAATCCACTCGGGAGAGCGTTTGCCCCGGCCCACCTCAATGAGCGACCCCACCGTGGCCCGAACCATATTCCGCAGGAAGCGGTCGGCCGATATTCGGAAGTACCAGTACGCTCCGGAGGAAGGGAGTATCCCTCCACCCTCCGGAGCGCCCATCACTTGCAGATGGGACGGGACGTAGGGCTTCCAGAAGGCCTCGCAGACGGTGCAGATGGAGGTTTTGTTGTCGGAGCCGCTTTTTTCGAAGCAGGTGAAATCATGTGTGCCCAGCAGATACTGACAGGCCTTGTTCATGGCTTCGAAGTCCATTTCCGGATAGCCGCAATGCCAGGAAAAATTCCGGACAAAAGGGTCTTTTTGCCTGTGAATGAAATAGGTATATTCCCGGCGGCGGGCGCTGAACCGGGCATGCAGGTCATCGGCCACCGGCGCCACCGAATGAACCGCCATTTCCCGGGGCAAAATGGCATTTAATTTGTAGGTAAAATCGGATGCCTCGAAGGGCAGCTCACCCTCCCAGTCAAAATGGGCCACGTAGCCGGAAGCATTCACGGCCGCATCGGTACGGCCGGCGCCTGTAACGGCCACCCCGCGGCCCAGAAGCCGGGCAAGAGCCGCTTCCAGGCAGGCCTGAACGGAGGGGACGCCCCGCTGGATCTGCCAGCCCGAGAACGCGGAACCGTCGTATGAGAGGCAAAGGAAATAACGCATATGCAAATGTAAGAAAATATATGGAAAGCGTAAACATCCGTGAATTAAACGAGCGCATTCAAAAGGAGAGTTCTTTCGTAGACCTCCTTTCCCTGGAAATGGGTAAAGTGATTGTGGGGCAGAAACACCTGGTGGACAACCTCCTGATTGGCCTGCTGAGCGGCGGTCACATCCTGCTGGAAGGCCTCCCGGGCCTGGCCAAAACCCTGGCCATCAACACCCTGTCACAGGCCGTTGACGCCAAGTTCAGCCGCATCCAGTTCACCCCGGACCTCCTCCCGGCCGATGTGGTGGGTACCCTGGTCTATTCCCAGAAGAACGAAAGCTTCGAGGTGCACAAGGGCCCCGTCTTCGCCAACTTCATCCTGGCCGATGAAATCAACCGTTCCCCGGCCAAGGTGCAGAGCGCCCTGCTGGAAGCCATGCAGGAGCACCAGGTCACCATTGGAGACAACACCTACAAACTCCCGGAACCCTTCCTGGTGATGGCCACCCAGAACCCCATCGAGCAGGAGGGCACCTATCCCCTGCCGGAGGCCCAGGTGGACCGTTTCATGCTCAAGGTGGTGGTCTCCTACCCCAAGAAAGACGAGGAGCGCCAGATTATCCGCATGAACAACAGCGGCAGCTTCCCCAAGGCCCAGGCCGTGGTGAAGCCGGAAGACATTGTCCGCGCCCGCGAGGTGGTGAAGGACGTGTATATGGACGAGAAGATCGAGCGATACATCGTGGATATCGTCTATGCCACCCGCACCCCGGAAGAATACGGGCTCAAGGAGCTGGGGAACTTCATTTCCTACGGCGGATCCCCGCGTGCCAGCATCTCGCTGTCCATGGCCGCCAAGGCCTACGCCTTCATCAAGCGCCGCGGCTACGTGATTCCGGAAGACGTGAGAGCCGTCTGCAACGAGGTTCTGCGGCATCGTATCGGCCTTACATATGAGGCCGAGGCGGAGAACGTGACGCCGGAGCAGATTATCGAAAAGATTCTTAACACGGTTATTGTTCCGTAAGCAGATGCCCGGTCAAGCCGGGCATGACGAATCATGACACCCGAAGAGTTAATAAAGAAAGTACGGAAGATTGAGATCCGCACCAAGGCGCTGAGCCACCAGGTTTTCGCCGGAGAATACCATTCCGCGTTCAAGGGACGCGGCATGGCCTTCAGCGAGGTGCGCGAGTATCAGTGGGGAGACGACGTGCGCAACATGGACTGGAACGTGACGGCCCGTATGCGCGCTCCGTACGTGAAGGTGTTCGAGGAAGAGCGCGAACTCACCGTGGTGCTGCTGGTGGACATTTCCCGTTCCGGGCTCTTTGGCACGCAGGTGAAAACCAAGCGGGAGCAGATTGCGGAAATTGCCGCCACGCTCTCCTTCAGCGCCATCCTCAACAACGACAAAGTGGGCTGCATCCTGTTCAGCGACCGCGTGGAGAAGTTCATCCCCCCGGCAAAGGGCCGTACCCATTTCCTCCACATCGTGCGGGAAATCCTGGAGTACGAGCCCCGGCAAGAGGGAACGGACATCGGCGAAGCCCTTCACTTCCTCACCGGCGCCATCAAGAAAAAATGCACGGCCTTTGTCCTGAGCGACATGCTGGATGTACAGGCCGATGGCAGCCCCCGCTACGAGGACGCCCTCAAGGTGGCCGTGAACCGGCACGACGTCTCCGTCATCCGCGTGACGGACCCCCGCGAACGCACCCTCCCCAACGTGGGCCTGGTGAATGCCAAGGATGCGGAGACCGGGGCCTCCCGTTGGATCAACACGGCATCGGCCTCTGTGCGCCAGTCCTACGAGCAGTGGTTCCGCACCACCACCGCCGCGGCGGACCGCCTGATGCTCCGCTACCAGGTGGACCATGTGGACATTCCCACCTCGGAGGACTATGTCCGCAGCCTCCTCTCCTTATTCCACAGAAGATAGTATGAAGGGAAAAGTACTCATTATATCGGCCCTGTTCATTTCCACGCTCCTAAGCGCGGAGGGAATCCGGAAGGAAGGCGGAGAAACCTTCCTCCAGCCCCTTCAGAAGCGGGATTCCGTGCTGGTGGCCGACCAATTCCGCTACGGCTTCGTGCTGGAGAACGTGACGGAGGGCACACCCCTGGCCCTGCCGGAGATGAAGCCCGAAAAAGACAGCCCGCTGGAAATCCTGGGCGGCTGGCAGCTGGATTCCTCCCGCGTAAGCAAACGCAAGGAGAAGCCCGCCCGCTATGACATCAAGGCCTCGCTTGTTATCACCACCTTCATGGGCGGCAGCTACACCCTGCCGGACATCCCCGTTCTGGTGGATGCCGACACCCTGGTGTTCCGCGCCCCCGAAGAGCCCCTGGAGGTGAAGGAACTGCCCATCGACATGGAGACCTTCCAACCCCACGACATCAAGCCGCAGGTGAAGTTTCCCTACACCCTGGCAGAGCTCTTCCCCTGGATTTACGGTACGGTGATGCTGCTCATGGCCGTTGCCGCCCTCATCCTCTGGCTCCGCTACCGGGAAAGGAAAACCAAGGAAAACGAAGTGAAGGAACCGGCCCACGTCCGCGCCCTCCGCAAGTTGGACAAGTACCGCGGAGACAAGTTCTGGAAGCCGGAGAACCAGAAAGCCTTCTATTCCGGCGTCACGGATGCGCTGCGGGAATACATGGCCGCCCGCTACGGTGTGGGCGCCCTGGAAATGACCACTGCTGAGATTTTCGAAGACCTCAAGGGGGCCGATATTCCCCAGGAGCTCTACGAGGAGATGAAAACGCTCTTCGAAAGGGCCGATTTCGTAAAATTCGCCAAGTTCACCGCCACCGACGAGGAAAACGCGCAGGTGCTGCCGCAGGCCGTCCGCTTTGTGACGACAACGTATGAACAGGAGATTGCCAATCAAGTCAAACAAGAGGAGGAACAGTAATGTATTTCGAATATCCTGAACTCCTTTGGCTGCTCGCCGTCCCGGTCCTCCTGGTCCTGAGATACCTCTACATTGAATGGAAAGACCGCAGACCGCACATGCGGGTGTCCAAGCTGGACGCCTGGACGGCCGGCGGACGCTCCGTCATGGAGATAGTGCGGCACATCCCCTTCGTCCTTCGCACCGCCGCCCTGGTGCTGCTGGTGATTGCCATCGCCCGGCCCCGTTCCTCCTCCCAAGTGGAAAAAGTGGACACGGAGGGCATCGACATTGTCTTTGCCATGGACGTGAGTACCTCCATGCTGGCCCGGGACTTCAACCCCGACCGCCTGTCCGCCGCTAAGGACATCGCCATCGAATTCATCGCCCAGCGGCCCTCCGACCGCATGGGTATCGTGGTGTTTGCCGGTGAGAGCTACACCCAGTGCCCTCTCACCACAGACCGCGCCACCCTTATCAACCTGATGAAGGACGTGCAGACAGACCTTATCGAGGACGGCACGGCCATTGGAAACGGCCTGGCCACCGCCGTGGCCCGCATGAAAGATTCCGACGCCAAGAGCCGCGTGGTCATCCTGCTCACGGACGGCGTGAACAACATGGGAGAGATAGATCCTTCCATGGCCGCGGAGATTGCCAAGACTTACGGCATCCGCGTGTACACCATCGGCGTGGGCGCCAACGGAACGGCCCCCTACCCGGTGCAGACCCCCTGGGGCATCGAACTGCGCAACATGCCGGTAGAGATTGACGAGGGCCTGCTGAAAACCATCGCCGACGGCACCGGAGGCCGCTATTTCCGCGCCACGGACAACACCAAGCTGTCGGAGATTTATGCGGAAATCGGCCAGATGGAAAAGACCCGCACGTCCGTGGATTCCTTCCCCGTTTACAAAGAACTGTTCAAAAGCTACGCCCTGGCAGCGCTCGTGTGCCTCCTGCTGGAACTGCTTCTGAGCGCATTTTTAAGGAGGCTCCCGTAATGTTGATGTTTGCCGATTCCAGATTCCTGTACCTGCTGCTCCTCATCCCCGTGGTGCTGCTGGGTTACGCCGTTTTGAGGCAATTGCGGGGGCGGCGGGTGAAAGCCTTCGGAGACCCGGCCCTCACGGAGGCCCTGATGCCTTCCCGCTCCCGGTCCAAGGGATGGGTGCGCATTTCCCTCTGGTGCCTGGCCTTCGCCTTTTTCGTCGTGGGCCTGGCGCGTCCCCGCACGGGCGCCCGCCTGTCCGAGCATACCGCCAAGGGCGCGGAGATTATCGTGGCCTTGGATGTTTCTAACTCCATGCTGGCGCAGGACTACTCCCCCAACCGCCTGGAGCGCGCCAAGCTGGCCATTTCCCGTCTCACAGACCGCCTGCAGGAGGACCGTATCGGCCTGGTCATCTTTGCCGGAACTTCCTTCGTGCAGCTGCCCGTAACCACGGACTATGTGAGCGCCAAGATGTTCCTGAGCAGCATAGACACCGGTTCCATTCCCGTGCAGGGAACGGCTATCTGAGACGCCATCAACCTGAGTATCAAGAGCTTCAGCGCCCAGAGCGAGAAGAGCCGCGTGATTGTGGTCATCTCCGACGGTGAAAACCACGAGGACGACCCCGTGGCCGCCGCCAAACAAGCCGCCGAGCTGGGCATCAAGGTGTACTCCATCGGCGTGGGATCGGCCGAAGGCCAGCCCATCCCCGTGGAAGGAGGCCTCATGCGGGACAAGGACGGAGAGATTGTGGTCACGCGCCTGGACGAGGACACCCTGCGGGCCATCGCCAAGGCCGGCGGCGGCGCCTACATCCATGCCGGAGGGGAGGAATTCGGCCTGAATCCCATTGTGGACGACATCCGCAAGATGGAGGACGAGGAGTTCGGCAGCATTGTCTTCGAAGAGTATGACGAGCAGTTCATGTACTTCCTGGGCATCGCCCTCCTGCTGTTTGTGATTGAAATGCTCATCGGCGAGCGAAAACCCCGCCGCAAACTGTTTGAAGTATGAGAAAGTGGCTCTGTATCCTGCTCACCCTCGTTTCCGTGGGCAGCGCCTTCGCCCAAAAGGCGGATCTCAGAAGGGGCAACCGGGAATTCCGGAAAAAGGAATATGCCAAGGCCGATATCAGCTACCGCAAGGCCATTATGCAGGACACCTCGCTGGTGGCCGGCTACTATAACCTGGCCAATAACCTGTACCGGCAGGAAAACTTTGACGAGGCGGCCAAACAGCTGGATGCCGTTTCCATGAGCGCTTCGGAAACGCCCTTCGCCCCGGACTATTACTTCAACCGCGGGGACGTGGCCATCCAGAAAGAGGACTGGCAGACGGCCGTGAACATGTTCAAGGAATGCCTGCGCCGCACCCCGGAGGACCTGGATGCCAAAGAGAACTACCTCTATGCCCGCAACAAGTTGCAGGAACAGCAGCAGAACCAGGACCAAAACCAGAATCAGGATCAGAACCAAGATCAGCAGCAGGACCGGAATCAGGACCAGGACCAGAATAAGGATCAGAACAAAGATCAGGATAAAGTTCAGGATAAGGATAAGGATAAGGATCAAAACCAGAACCAGGATCAGCAGCAACAGCAACAGCCGGGGCAGCAGCCTCAGTTGAGTCCCCAGCAGGCCCAGCAGCTGTTGCAGGCCATCCAGGACAAGGAAAAGAAGACCCAGGAAAAGGTGGAGGAGAAGAAGGCCGATGCCCTCAAGTCCCGCCGGAAGGAAAAGAATTGGTAGTGAAGATGAAAAGACTGTTTACAATCATAGCCGCCCTCCTCACGGGCCTGACCGCATGGGCCCAGGGCAGCATCCGGGTAGAGGTTCACAACATCGTGGAGCTCTCCGAGCGTTTCAACCTGGTGTTCGTGGTGGAAGGCGAGCACGCCCCCTCGGATTTCCGCTGGGACGCTCCGGAAGACGTCACCGTAGTGTGGGGCCCGCAGAAAGGCTCCTCCACCAGCATCCAGATGATCAACGGAAAAACCACCCGTTCTTCCCAGACCTCCTACACCTACATCCTGCAGGCCCGCAAGACCGGCACCCTCACCATTCCGGCCGCCACAGCCAAGATAAAGGGCGATGAAATCCGCTCCCGCTCCACCACCGTGCAGGTAGTGGACGACGGTTCCTCCTCTTCTTCCGCCGCGGCAGGCAGCTCCGGTACCTCCTCCGGCAGCGAGGGTTCGCAGGCCCGTCCGCAGGCCTCTTCCAATGCCGATATCTTTATGCGTCTTAGCCTGAGCCGCAACTCCGTGGTAGTGGGAGAACCCGTCACCGCCACCCTCAAGATTTATCACCGCGCCAACCTGCAGGGCTTTGAGAATGCCCGTTTCCCCTCTTTTAACGGCTTTTGGAGCCAGGAAGTGGAATCCCCTTCCAACATTGAGTTCCAGCGGGAGCAGGTGGACGGAACCATGTACAATTCCGCCGTGCTCCGCCGCTGGGTCATCATCCCGCAGAAGGCCGGAGACCAGACCATCGAGGCGGCCGAAGTGGTGTGCCTGGTGAACATCCAGCAGCGCCGCTCCACCGGCTCCGTCTTTGACGATTTCTTCGGCTCCGACTATGTGACCATCCGCCAGCGCGTGACCACCAAGGCGGCCAAGGTGCATGTGGAAGCCCTGCCCGCCGGCGCTCCGGCATCCTTTGGGGGCGGCGTGGGAGATTTCAAGGTATCGGCCCATCTGAGCAAGGATTCCCTGAAGACGCACGACGCGGCCTCCCTGGTGGTAACGGTGTCCGGAAAGGGCAACGTGGCCCTGCTGGAAGCGCCCAAGCTCAGTTTCCCGCCGGACTTCGAGGTGTATGACGTCAAGACCAGCGTGAATACGGACAAGAGCGGCACCTCCGGGTCCAAGACCTTCGAGTATCCCTTCATTCCGCGCAGTCCGGGTGCCTTCGAGATAGGCCCCGTGCATTACAGCTACTATGACGTGAACAAGCGTAAGTATCAGACCCTCTCCACGGCGGCCCTTCCCCTGGCCGTGGCCCGATCCGCCTCTTCGCAGGGCGGCAGCAGCGCCGACCCCAGCAACACCCTGGTGGTGGACCGCAAGGGCGTCAAGAACCTGGGACAGGACATCCGCTTCATCCGCACCAAGACTTCCCTGAGCCCGGACAAGGGCTTCCTGGTATATTCCAAGGGCTGGTTCGCGGGCATCGGCCTCATCCTCCTCACAGGCCTGGGCTTCTGGTTGGGCTTCCGCAAGGTGGCGGAGAGAAGGGCCGATGTGGCCGGGACGCGCAACCGCAAAGCCACCCGCCAGGCGCTCAAACGGCTGGCCCAGGCCAAGGATTTCCTGGACAAGAACCTCTACACGGCCTTCTACGAGGAGCTGCACCGCTCCCTGGTGGGCTTCGTGGGAGACAAGCTCTCCATGGACATGGCCGACCAGAACAAGGAGAACATATCGGCCGCCCTTGGCGCCGGCGGCGTTCCGGAAAGCACCGTGACGGACTTCGTGGCCCTGCTGGATGCCTGTGAAGAGGCCCGCTACTCCCCCGACGCCGGCCACGACGCCATGAACGAACATTACGGGAAGGCCGTCTCCACCATTACCGCCATCGACTCTTCCATGAAAAAGACACCCCTCAAAGGCGCCGTGCTGGCCCTTGTGCTCCTGATGGCCCTGCCCATGGGCGTGCAGGCCGCTCCCATGAACTACCCGGATTCCCTGTGGAAGGCGGGCGTGGAAGCCTATACGGCCGGAGACTACCCCCAGGCCCTGAAAGACTGGGAGGGTGTGCAAGCCACCGGGCTCATGTCCAAGGAACTGTACTACAACCTGGGCAATGCGTATTTCAAGAACCAGGAAATGGCCCGGGCCATCCTCTGGTATGAGCGCGCCCTCAAGCTGGACCCGTCCGACGCAGATGTACGCTACAACCTGGAATATGCCCGCAGCCTTACCCAGGACAAGATAGAGGAGGTGCCGGAGATTTTCTTCGAGCAGTGGGGACATGCCCTGTGCTACCTGCTGCCCTCCAATACCTGGGCGGCCCTTTCGCTGGTATTTTTGGCCCTTGCGGTGGCCTGTACGCTGCTGTACCTGCTGGGCAGCACCTCCGGACGGCGTAGGCTGGGCTTCTTTGCCGGCATCGCCTGCCTCATCCTCGCCTTCCTGGGCTGGGACTTCGCCCGATGGCAGCGGCAGGAGGCCCTCGCGCAGGACCGCGCCATCGTGATGCGGCCCGTTTCCAGCGTCAAGAGTTCGCCATCGGCCGATGGGGCCAAAGACCTCTTCATCCTGCACGAAGGCACCCGCGTCAAGATTCTGGACAACGTGGGCTCCTACACCAACATCGAGCTGGGAGACGGCCGCCAGGGCTGGATTCCGGCGGGTGACATTGAGGTGATTTAATCCTGCTTCTGCCCCAGAAGGCGGAGATAATCCGCATAGACATCGCGAACCACATCGTCCCAGTTCAGGTAGAGTTCCTTCCGGGCGGCGGCCGACACGCGCTCATAGCCTTCCTTATCGGCCAGGATGTCCAGGATGGTACGGGCATAGGCTTCCTCCGAGGCTTCAGACAGATAACCGTTGACGCCGGGCTTGACGGTGGCGGCGGTGCGGGCGCCTTTCAGGAAGACGGCGGGCGTGCCCTGGCAGGCGGCTTCTATCTGCACCAGCGAATTGGCGTCGTAGAGGGAAGGGAAAAGGAAGAGCGAGGCGCGGGAGTACAACTTCTCCAGCATGGGCTTGTCCGTGAGGCCGCACATGACCACTTCCTGCGTAAGGCCAAATTCCTGCACCAGGGCGGCCAGTTTGTCCTCATCCTGTCCCTTTCCGGCAAAGAGCATGCGGAAGTTCTTCAGGCCCAACTCCTTGGCCCGGGCAAGGGAGCGCACGGTGAAGTCGATATTCTTGATGAAATTGATGCGTCCCACAAAGAGGAAGACGGTGGCATCGGCCGGAATTCCATACTTCTCATTCACCTCCCTGGCGGCCGCCGCAGGGTCCGGTACCGGAACGTGGTCCGTGGCGTTGAGACGCACCTTGCAGGGCGCCGTGAGACCGTATTCTTTTTCATACAGGTCCTTGATGCCGCCGTTCACCGCCCAGCACTCGTCACAGGCATTGAACACCTTCATGATGCCGTCCATGGCAATGGACGTGCTCAGCTTTAAATGAAGGTTCTGCTCAAAGTCCTGCCGATACTGGCTGTGCAAGGTGGCAACCACCGGCAGCTGATGGAGTTTGGCAAACGCCAAGCCGGCCATGCCTACGGTAAAAGGCGAATGGATATGCACCAGGTCTATTCCGCTTCCGAACAGTTTGGTGTCGAACACCGGATCCAGGGCCGATACGGGAACGGCGTAATCCGTATTGAAAAAAGGGAAGGAGAAACACTGCTCCACCGGATACGGCAGAGCCTTTTCCGATGTACCGCTATCCGGACAGAAAACCACCACGTCACAATACTTCATCAGCCGGCGGGCATAATTGTCCACCACCTTGATGACACCATCCACCATCGGATACCAGGTGTCAATGAACAAGCCTACTTTCATACATGCAAAGGTACGAAAAAATGCGCGTTTTGGGCCAGGTGGGTTTTTATACTACCCACCGCGCCCGCAAATAATGCCATACAAGGCTCAGAGTCGTTATTTGGCGGGCCAGGTGGTACACATGAAATCCCACCTGGCCCATTTGGAAAAGGAGTATTTTTGTTTTACCTTTATGCCGATAAAATGAGAGCCAATATGAAGAACTATTTTATCAGAGCCGTTGTGGCGGCCGTTTCATACACCGCTATCTATCTCCTGCTTGATTTGATTTTCAAGAACGTTCATTCCGTTCGGGAGTATGTCACCAGCGCCATCATATTCGGATTATTATTCGGCGTTGGCTGCTATCTGGATGACAAAGGCTGGAATTCCTGGAAGAAGGTTGGCAACTTGTTCAAAAGAAAGAAAACAGATTGATTTTTCTTCTTTCCCGGTTCGGGCAAAGAGTGAGTCCCTTTGTGAAAGAGGGACTTTTTTGTCCTTGGAATAATTTAGATTCCAGTAGAATTCCCGTAGTTCATAATAAGACCAGTTCTTGTAAGATGGCCGAATACGCCAGAAATATAACGGATTTTTTGTCTAAAACAGACAGTCGGCACACTGTCTTAGACATTAAATATAACAAACCAAGCGATTTTTAGTCTAAATTAAAAGGAAAAACCAGACGTTTAGACAAAAAATCCTTGCTTTCTCAATTAACATCGCTATCTTTGCATCAAAGAAAATCAATATGAACAGATCCATTTTCATTGGCAGAGAGAAAGAAGTTTCCAACCTTCAGAAGTACTACGACTCAAAAGAATCTGAGTTTGTGATCATTTATGGACGACGCAGAGTGGGAAAAACTTTCCTCGTCAAAGAATTTTTTGACGACAAGTATGACTTCAAGGTTACGGGGTTATATAAAAAGCCCAAAAAAGTTCAGCTGAAAAACTTCTCACTAGCTCTGCAAGAATACGGACTCCAGTTGAAAAAAACGCCACAAGATTGGCTGGAAGCTTTCTCTGCGCTGAAACAGCTTTTAATCGGCATCGATGCAAGGGGCAGGAAGAAAGTAGTCTTCATTGATGAACTGCCGTGGTTGGACACTGCTAAGAGTGATTTTCTCGCCGCATTCGAATCTTTTTGGAATGGGTGGGGCGCCCAGCAGGACAACCTCATGCTGGTTGTTTGCGGTTCAGCCACAACCTGGATTGCAAAAAATCTTCTTGAAGACGTGGGTGGCCTTTTCAACAGAGCTGCAAGGCGCTTATACCTGACGCCTTTTTCTCTCAATGAGACCGAAAGATACCTTGAATCGAGGGGATTCCAGTGGAGTCGGTACGATATCATCCAAACATACATGATAATGGGAGGAATCCCCTATTACCTGAAATTACTCGATGGAACCATCCCCCTTTCAACAAATATAGACAACATCTTTTTCAAAAAGAAGGGGCCGCTTTGGAATGAGTTTTCGGTACTTTATGAAACGCTGTTCGGAAGGTCTGAACTTTACTTAAAGATTATAAATGCACTGGCAAGCAAGAAATCAGGATTGACCCAGAACGAAATCAGCGCCGAAGCGAAAGTTCCCCAAAACGGGGCCTTCACAAAAGCACTGAAAGATCTGGTCCGTTGTGAGTTTGTCCGGGCATATAACAGTTTCGGCAAAAAAAACAGTGATATAACTTACCAGTTGAGCGACTACTACACCCTGTTTTATTTTAGATTTATCAAGGAGCAGATGAACCCGGACGAGCATTATTGGACTCTGACACTGGACAATCCCTCCAGAGCGGCGTGGACCGGATATTCTTTCGAGCAGGTTTGCAAAGACCACCTTTGGCAAATCCGCCGGGCTCTCGGCATCAACGGAGTACTTACCAGCACATCTTCATGGAAAGGGCAGTATGAAGGAAACGGCGCTCAGATAGACTTGGTTATTGAAAGGAGAGACAGGGTTGTAGATATTTGTGAAGCCAAGTACTCGATTGACGAGTTTGTCATTGACAAGGAATACGAAGGACGACTCCGCAACAAGTTATCTATATTCAAAGCTGCAACGAATACCAAGAGTGCCGTTCAACTGGTGATGATAACCACCTTTGGAGTGAAACAGAATTCTCATTCAGGCCTCGTCTCTGCCAATGTAACGATGAACCACCTTTTTGCTCCCGAAGAATAGTAAAGTAGTAAACGTCCTTTGGGGTATTCGGCAAGTGCGATAGCTGCCGGGAAAGATATCAACCATACTTTTGTTAATCTCATTGCTCTGCATGCCGGTCTTTTATTGGATTGTATCCAGGAGTAACCGGAAGATTAGTAAAAAACCATTTACTAAGTTGCAATTTACTAAATAATTGTTTACTTTTGCAGAAACGGATGTGAAATGGAGCAATTATTTGTTTTTGGTAAGCCTGTGGAAGGTTTGTCCTTCACGGACAGGGAAATGGAGTCGGCCAGATTGTCGGCCAATTTTGCCGCAGGAATCAATACTTTTATCATCTCTCCCAGGAGGTGGGGGAAGACTTCGCTTGTAAAAAAAGTCATTGCCGAGAGTAGAGAAGATGGGAAACTGTTTGTCTTTCTGGATGTCTTCAAGGCCAAGACTCCGGCCGATTTTTGTGGAATCCTGGCCAATGCGGTTCTGAAGCAAACCGCTTCTGCAGTGGAGGATATCTGGGAAAACGTAAAATCTTTTCTGGAGCGGATCAATGTAGGAATCCGTTTGGCACCGGACCAGCAGAGCAAACTGGACCTGGACTTTGGGCTATCCAAAGAGATGGCTCCAATGGAATCAATCCTCTCTCTTCCCCAGCGAATAGCGGAGAAAAAGAATGCAGAGATTGTAGTGTGTATAGATGAATTTCAGCAGATTGCACTGTTCGACGATTCCCTGACCTTTCAGAAGATGCTCAGAGGTATATGGCAAAATCAGCGAAGGGTTACTTATTGTCTTTTTGGCAGCAAGAAGCACATGATGGAGGGCTTGTTTGATGAGGAGTCCAAGCCCTTCTATAAATTTGGTGATATTATCTATCTAAAACGAATCCCGCTTCCATATTGGAAAGTCTTTATTTCGGAAAAATTTTCATCGGCCGGCAAGTCCATTTCAGAGGAACAGATAGAGCGGATTTGCCAGACAGTCGATTTTCACTCTTCCTATGTACAACAACTTTGTTGGTATGTTTTCCTCTTTTCCGGAGAGCAGGTGACGGATGAAGATGTCAATAGCGGAATCGAAGAATTGATTGTCCAGAACACGGCCCTTTTCGAGAGCAGGACAGAGACGCTTACTCCGGTACAAATGCGATTTCTCATGGCTGTGGCCAATGGCATTCACGACGGATTCTCTACATCCGAGGTCATCAGCAAATACAAACTGGGGTCATCCGCATCTTCTGTGGCTACAAGGAAGTCGTTGCTGGAAAAGGGCCTTCTTTCCGTGGAAGCAGGGAAAACTTTTTTGGCCGACCCTGTTATGGGACTTTGGCTTCGGCAACCTTAGGGCATACTCTTGAGTTCCCCACATTCTGGCGGCACTCCCGATTGGCCGAAAGAAAAAGGTCCCTTTGTGAAAGAGGGACTTTTTTTGTATCTTTGCGGGTTAATAGGAAAATTGTAAAAAACAAAGATATATGTTATTCCAACTCCTTCAAGCAGACACCCTGGAAGCTGCCGCACAGCAGCTCTCCACGGGGGCTACCCAGCCCACGCAGATGAGCACCAGCCTCTGGTCCATGTTCAACATGGGCGGCCCCCTGATGTGGGTGCTCCTGGCCCTCAGTTTCCTGGCCATCTACCTGATCGGCCGCAAGTGGTGGATGATCAAGAACGCCTCCAAGATCGACCCTCATTTCATGCAGGACATCCGTGACTACATGAACGAAGGCAAGACCCAGAGCGCCATCACCCTCTGCGGCAAGTACGACAACCCCGTGGCCCGCATGATCGAGACCGGCATCCATCGGATGGGACGTCCCATGGCCGATATCCAGAGCGCCATTGAAAACATCGGCAACGTAGAGGTGGCCCGCCTGGAGAAGGGCCTGCCCCTGCTGGCCACCATCGCCGGCGGCGCGCCCATGATCGGTTTCCTGGGCACCGTGCTGGGTATGGTGAAGGCCTTCTTCAACATGTCCAAGGCCGGCAACAACATTGACATCACCCTGCTGAGCGACGGTATCTACACCGCCATGCTCACCACCGTGGGCGGCCTCATCGTGGGTATCATCGCCTACTTCGGCTACAACTGGCTCACCTCCCAGGTAAGCGACCTGGTGTACAAGATGGAAAGCTCCACCCTGGAGTTCATCGACATCATCCTGAACGAACCCGGCGAAGACGAGTAAGCGTATGGCCCTGAAACGCAATACCAAAGTGGATGCGCAGTTCTCGGTGTCCAGCATGACGGACATCGTGTTCCTGCTGCTGATCTTCTTCCTGGTAACCTCCACGCTCATCAACCCCAACGCCCTGAAGCTCCTGCTGCCCAAATCCACGGGCCAGGTGAGCGCCAAGGCCACGGTGAGCGTGAGCATCAAGGACTGGGGAGACAACACCTACACCTACCACGTGAACGGGGAAAAGAATCCCGTCACCTACGAGGTGGTGGAAGAAGAGCTCATCGGCCTTCTCTCTTCCGAGGAAGACCCCACCTTCTCCATCTACAGTGACCAGAGCGTCCCGGTGGGTGAAGTGGTACAGATCATGAACATTGCCAAACGGAATCACTACAAGGTGATTCTGGCCACCCAACCCGAATAAGAACATGCGGCCCTACCAGCGCTCCAGAATCCAGCGGGAAAAAAGCTCCAACGTAACCGGCATCGTGGCTACGCTGCTTTTCCATGCCCTGGGCCTGGGAGTGCTCCTCACCGGCGGGCTCACCTACCTGGATCCCCCGCCGCCGGAGCGCACGCCGCTGCTCATCGAGTTCGAGGTGGAACAGGTGCAGGAGAAACGCGCCCCCACCCGGACGGGCCGCCAGCCCCAGGCGGAGACGGTGGACCGCACCAAGCCCGTGGAACTGGTGCAGAAGGCCGAATCCCCCCATGTGAACGACCGCCCAAACACCACGCCGGAAACAAAGCCGGACGCCCACGGAGACGTGGAAGTGCCCGCCCCGGAACCCGAGGAGCCCAAGCTGGACCCCCGCGCCTCCTTCCCCGGCATGTCCAAGAAGGAGGACAAGGCCACCACGCCGCACAGCGCCTCCGAGGCTTCGGAAGGCTTCAAGGCCGGCCAGGCCGACGGCAACACCCCGCAGGGCAAGACCGAAGGCACGGCCAACGCGCACGTGAAAGGCCGCAATGTGGTGGGAACCCTTCCCAAGCCCAGCTACAACAGCCAGACGGAAGGCATTGTGGTGGTGCAGGTGAAGGTGGACCAGTATGGCACCGTGACGGAGGCCATCCCGGGCGCGGAAGGCACCACGGTAACGGACAAGACACTGTGGAACGCAGCCCGCAGCGCAGCCCTCAAGGCGCACTTCAACCAGAGCGCAGGCGCTCCGGCCCTGCAGACCGGAACCATAACGTATATCTTTAAACTGAAATAACCCGACGTGAGTCGGCTTTAATAGTAGTGTATTTATGGAAGACAAAAAAAGAGGTACGAGACAACGCATCGTACGCAGGCCCGCAGAAGGCCAAGCAGAAAAAGTAGATTACAGCACCAGCCGCAGTTTTGACAGCGACGAGCGCCCCGCCCGCCGCTACCACAGCGAGCGTCCCTCCTACGGAGACCGTCCGTCCCGCGGAGAGCGCTCCAACCGCAACGAGCGCCCGGCCTATGGAGACCGTCCGGCGCACGGAGACCGCCCGGCCTATGGCGAGCGCCGCTCCTCCTTCGGCCCCAAACGCGGACCCCGCCAGGAAGGAGATTCCGAGAGACCCCGCCGCAGCGGTTACGGCAAGCCGTCCTTCGGCTCCAAGCCCGCTTACGGCACCAAGCCCGGCGCCCGCAAGCCCTTTGCCAAGCGCAGCCAGGCCGACGAGGGCATGAAAGCCATGCTTTCCCGCAAGCCCCAGGTGAACGGCCGCTACAGCGACGACGACACCGCCCCCACCGAGATTCAGGAGGTGGTGCGCCTGAACAAGTTCATCGCCAATTCCGGCATGTGCTCCCGCAGGGAGGCCGACACCCTCATCCAGAGCGGCGTGGTGACCGTGAACGGAGAGGTGGTGACGGAACTGGGCGTGAAAGTGAACGTGCTCACGGACGACATCCGCTTCAACGGCCAGCGGCTGAAGGGTGAAGAGAAGGTGTACATCGTGATGAACAAGCCCAAGGGCTATGTGACCACCGCCAGCGACCCCCATGCGGAAAAGACCGTCATGGACCTGCTGAAGGGCTGCCCCACCCGCGTGTTCCCGGTGGGCCGCCTGGACAAGAACACCACCGGCGTGCTCATGTTCACCAACGACGGAGAAATGGCCGAGCGCCTCACCCACCCGTCCTACAACAAGAAGAAGATTTACCAGGTGGTGCTGGACTCCCCACTCTCCGAGGAAGACCAGAAGAAAATCCTGGAAGGCATCGAACTCAGTGACGGCGTGGTCCAGGCCGATGAACTGGAATACATCGACGCCCACGACCACCGTCAGCTGGGCATCGAAATCCACTCCGGCAAGAACCGCATCGTGCGCCGCATCTTCGAGAGCCTGGGCTATGAGGTAAGGGCGCTGGACCGCGTGTACTTCGCCGGCCTTACCAAGAAAGGCCTCAAGAAGAGCGACTGGCGCTATCTCACGGAAGGTGAAGTGAACATCCTCAAGATGGGAGCATACGTATAATGGCACACAGAGCAGGTTTTGTCAATATCATCGGCAACCCCAACGTGGGGAAATCCACGCTGATGAACGCTCTGGTGGGGGAAAAGCTGTCCATCGTGACGGCCAAGGCCCAGACCACCCGGCACCGCATCATGGGTATCGTGAGCGGAGAGGATTACCAGATTGTCTATTCCGACACGCCCGGCATCCTGAAGCCCAACTATCGACTCCAGGAGAACATGCTGGCCTTCGTGGACACCGCCATCGGCGATGCCGACATCATCCTCTACGTGACGGACACCGTGGAGAAGGGAGACAAGAACGAAGCCTATATCCAGAAACTCCAGAACGTGGACTGCCCCGTGGTGGTGGTCATCAACAAGATTGACATCTCCACCCAGGAAAAGGTGGTGGAGCTCATGGGCTGGTGGAAGGAGCGGCTCCCCAAGGCGGAGATCATTCCGGCATCGGCCCAGGAGAAATTCAATCTGGAGAGCATCCTGGAGGCTGTTTCCTCCCGCCTGCCGGAAGCCCCGGCCTGGTTTGACAAAGACCAGTTCACGGACAAGAACCTGCGCTTCTTCGCCTCCGAGATTATCCGGGAGAAGATTTTCCTCAACTGTTCCGAGGAAATCCCCTACTCCTGCCAGGTGGAGATCGAGGCCTTCCACGAAGGGGAAGACCGCTACGAGATTTCCGCCGTCATCTACGTGATGCGGGATTCCCAGAAGGGCATCCTCATCGGAAAACGTGGCTCCATGCTCAAGAAAATCGGCACGGAAGCCCGCTTGGACATGGAAGATTTCTTCCAGAAGAAGGTGTTCCTGAGCACCTTCGTGAAGGTGGATCCGGACTGGCGGGAAAACCGCAAGGAACTCCGCCGCTTTGGTTATGAATTTTAAATTGTAAGGAACGATATGGCCGACGAATGGGACGACATTGAGAAGCAGAACCCTGCAGAAGAACCCGAAGAGGAACTGGGCGAAGACGCCGTTGCCTCCGGAAAGTTTGACAAGCTGCTGGGAAGCGACAGCCGGAAGTACAAGCTCTCCGGCATGTTCAAGGAATGGTATCTGGACTATGCCTCCTATACCATCCTGGACCGCGCCGTCCCCCACATCGTGGACGGGTTCAAGCCCGTTCAGCGGCGCGTGCTGCACACCATGTTCACCATGGATGACGGCCGATACACCAAGGTGGCCAACATCGTGGGCCAGGCCATGCAGTACCATCCGCACGGAGACGCCTCCATCCTGGGCGCCCTGGTGACGCTGGGCCAGAAAGGCCTGCTGATAGACTGCCAGGGAAACTGGGGTAACATCCTCACCGGAGACTCCAACGCCGCCCCCCGTTACATCGAGGCCCGCCTGTCCAAATTTGCCAAGGAAGTGGTCTTCGACCCCAAGGTGACCCCCTGGATGACTTCCTACGACGGCCGCAACCAGGAGCCCACGGAACTGCCCGTACGCTTCCCGCTGCTGCTGGCCCAGGGCACCGAAGGCATCGCCGCCGGTCTGTCCTCCAAGATTCTGCCCCACAACTTCAACGAGCTGCTGGACGCTTCCGTGGCCATCCTGAAGGGAGAGCCCTACACCCTGCTGCCGGACTTCCCCACCGGAGGCATTGCGGACTGCTCCAAGTACAACCAGGGCAAGCGCGGCGGCATGGTGAAGGTGCGCGCCCGCATCAACAAGGTGGACAAGAACACCATCACCATCACGGAAATCCCCTTCGGAAAAACCTCCCAGGCCATCATCGACAGCATCATCAAGGCCAAGGAGAAGAAGAAAATCAACATCAAGAAGATAGACGACATGACCACCGACAAGGTGGAGATTATCATCCATCTTCCGGCCGATGTCTCTCCGGACAAGACCATCGACGCCCTCTACGCCTTCACCGAGTGCGAGACCAAGATCGCGCCCAACGCCTGCGTGATCCGGGAGAACAAGCCCGCCTTCCTCACGGTGAACGAGATTCTGGAATACGACACCTTCCACACCCGGGACATCCTGCAGGCGGAACTGGAGGTGAAGTTGGGCGAGTTGGAGAACGAGTGGCACTACAGCTCCCTGGAGCGCATCTTCTTCGAGAACCGCATCTACAAGGTGCTGGAGATGAACCAGAAGACCTGGGAAGAGCAGCTGGAAGACATCATGTCCCAGATGAAGCAGTACCAGGACCTCCTGCGCCGGGAAATCCAGATGGAAGACATCCTGCGCCTGGTGGAGAAGCCCGTGCGCAAGATTTCCAAGTTCGACACCAAGGCCCTGGACGAGAAGATTTACGCCCTGGAAGACCAGATGAAAGAGGTGAAGGACCACCTGGAGCACATCACGGAGTACACCATTGACTGGTTCAGGAACCTCAAGAAGAAATACGGCAAGCAGTGGCCCCGCCTCACGGAAATCTCCTCCCTGGAGAACATCACCGTCACCAAGGTAGTGTCCAATAACGCCAAGCTTTACGCCAACCTGGCCGAGGGCTTCGTGGGCATCGGCCTAAAACGGGACGACGGCGGCGAATTCATGGGAGAATGCTCGGACCTGAGCGAGATTATCGTGATCGGCCGGGACGGAAAATACCGCGTCACCAAGGTGAACGAGAAGGCCTTCTTCGGGAAGGACCTCCTGTATGCGGGCGTCTTCAACCGCGGAGACGAGCGCACCATCTACAATGTGATCTACCGCGACGGCAAGGGCCCCGCCCATTACGCCAAGCGCTTCAATATCACCTCCATCACCCGGGACAAGGAATACGACATCACCACCGGGGCTCCCGAATCCAAGATTCTCTGGTTCACGGTGAACCACAACGGAGAGGCGGAGACCGTCCGCATCCAGCTCAGACCCAAGAAGGGGCTCAAGAAAACGCAGCTGGAATGGGACTTCGCCTCGCTGGCCATCAAGGGACGCGGCTCCCGCGGCAACCTGGTCACCAAGAACCCCATCGCCCGCATCCAGCTCAAGTCCAAGGGAGTCACCACCCTGGAAGGCAAGGACATCTGGTACGACCCCGACATCCAGCGCCTCAACGAGGAGGGTCGCGGACAGCATCTGGGCAAATTCACCGGACAGGACAAGGTGCTGGCCATTTTTGCCGACGGCACCTACTACACCACCTCCTACGAGCTGGTGAACAAGTACCAGGGAGACGTGGTGCGGATAGAGAAATTCGACCCTGCGCACGTGTACACCGTCCTCTACTGGGACAACGCCGCCAAAGCCTACTACGTCAAGCGCTTCAGCTTCACCGAAAGCAACAACACCCCGCTCCTGTTCATCTCCGACGCCCGCGGCTCCAAACTGGTGGACATATCGGCCGACAAGCACCCCCAGATTATCCTCACCTTCGGCGGGAAGTTCCAGCACCGGGAGGCCGAGACGGTGGACGCGGAAGAGTTCATCGCCAAGAAGGGCCTCACCGCCAAGGGCAAGAAATGCTCCTCCATGGACCTGAAGAAGGTGGAATTCGGAGAGCCCCTGGTGAAAGAGGAAGACGAGGAGCCCGTGGCCGAAGCCATCTCCGAGGAACCCATCGACGTGGAGGAAGACTTCACGGCCGATGAACCCCTGAACGAGATTGAGCAGACCGGCCAGTCCTCCGAGCTTCTGAAGGGCGGCGACGCCCCCGAAGACCCCGTGGACATGGGCGACTGGGAGCCTACGCTGTTCTAAAGGCAGTCGATAATGATTTCGTCCACCAAATCTTCCGGAGAAATGCCGTCCGTGTCCAACGTGATATGGGCGGCTTTTTCGTAGAGGGGTTCACGCTCCGAAAGGCGCTCCACCAGATGGTCATCGGCCAGGGGACGGCCCTGTTTTTCACCCTCCAAACGGACCTGGATGGTCTCAAGGGAGGCTTTCAAATAGATGCAGAGGGTGTTTTTCTGCAACAGGTCCACGGCGCCGGGCACCGTTACCGTGCCTCCGCCCAGGGCCAGCACGGCGGTGTTTTCCGCATACTTGGCCACCGTCTGCTCCAGCACCTGCTTTTCCAGGCGGCGGAACCCGCGTTCCCCATCGGCCTCGAAAATGGCGGGGATGGAGCGGCCGGCTTTTTTGACAATGGCTTCGTCCAAATCGATGAAAGGGCAGCCCAGGGCCTCCGAGAGCAGGCGGCCCACCGTACTTTTTCCGCTTCCCATGAATCCGGTCAGTGCTACAAGCATAGGCGTTTACGTTAATCCTGCACAAAAATAGTAAAAAGAGAGGGACGGGGCAAATTTGGAATTCCCTTGAGAATTATGTAAATTTGTATGATTATGGGCATCACGGAAAGACAATGGACTCTCATTCCGGCTGCGGACCCCCAGAAGGCCTCGCAGCTGGCGGCGGAACTGGGCATAGACCGGGTCCTGGCCGATTTGCTGGTCCAGCGCGGCGTCGAAACCTTCGAGCAGGCCCGCGGCTTCTTCCGTCCCCGCCTGGAAGACCTCCACGACCCCTTCCTCATGAAGGATATGGACAAGGCTGTGGAAAGGGTTCATCAGGCCATCACGGGAAAAGAGAAAATCCTGGTCTACGGAGACTACGACGTAGACGGCACCACCGCCGTGGCGCAGGTGTACTCCTTCCTGAAGCAGTTTACGCCCAAGGTGGATTTCTACATCCCGGACCGCTACGACGAGGGCTATGGTCTTTCGTATAAGGCCCTGGACTGGGCCTCGGACAACGGGATAGGGCTGGTCATTACCCTGGACTGCGGCATCAAGGCCATCGAGAAGGTGGAGTATGCCCGCGGAAAGGGAATCGATGTCATCATCTGCGACCACCATCTGCCGGAGGACGAACTGCCCAAGGCCGTGGCCATCCTGGACCCCAAGCGGGAAGACTGCCATTATCCTTTTGACGACCTCTGCGGCTGCGGCGTGGGTTTCAAACTGGCCCAGGGCTATGTGCAGAAGTACGGACTGGACTTCTCCCTGCTGGAACCCCTGCTGGACTTGCAGGTGGTGTCCATCGCCTCGGACCTGGTGTCCATGACGGGAGAAAACCGCATCCTGGCCCACTTCGGCCTCAAGCGGCTGAACGAGAATCCCCGCAAGGGCCTGCTGGCCATGATCAACCTGGCCAAGCTGGAGCCCGGGCATATCGGCATAGACGATATTGTATTCAAGATCGGGCCGCGCATCAACGCGGCGGGCCGTATGGAGAGCGGCCGGCTGGCGGTGGAGCTTCTCACGGCCACGGACGACCGCTCGGCCATCCGCATCGGAGAACAGATCAACGACAACAACAATGAGCGCAAGTCCATAGACCGGGAGATTACCCAGGAAGCCTTGGAGATGGTGCAGAGCGGGAACGCCCTGGCCCACGAGAACGTGACCATCGTGTACAATCCCACCTGGAACAAGGGCGTGGTGGGCATTGTGGCCTCCCGCCTGGTGGAAGCCTTCTACAAGCCCACGGTGGTGCTCACCAAGAGCAACGGCTTCATCACTGGCAGCGCCCGCAGCGTGCAGGGCTTCGACCTTTACGCCTCCATCGAAAGCTGCGCAGACCTCCTGGAGAACTTCGGTGGCCATGTGTATGCCGCCGGCCTCACCATGAAGGAAGAGAACCTGGAAGCGTTCTGCCGGCGGATGGACAGCTTCGTGTCGGACACCATCACCCGCGAAGAACTCACGCCCGTGGTGGAGATTGACGCCAAGCTGGACTTCTCCCAGATTACGCCCAAGTTCATCCGCCTCCTGAAGCAGTTCCAGCCCTTCGGCCCCGGCAACAACAACCCCGTTTTCCTGACGGAAGACGTATACGATGCCGGCAACGGCCGCAAAGTGGGCGCCGGCGGCCTGCACCTGAAACTGGATGTGATGCAGGAGAGCCAACCTTATAGGCAACTGGCGGCCATCGGCTTCAATATGGCCGATTTCTACGACCACATCAAGGCCGGCAACCCCATTGACATCTGTTATTCCATCGTGGAGAATTTCTACCGAGGCTCCTCCACCGTCCAGCTTCGGCTCAAGGACATCCGCGAGCGCGACGAACTCATTTAACCCATCAGGTACTTGCCCACGCGGGGAATGCGCTGGACAAGCACGGCCACAAGGCCCACCACTACAAAACTGCACAGGGCCGTTCCCAGAATCTGGACGGGGGTGGTCCAGACGCCCAGCACGCCATCGGCTCCAAG
The DNA here is from genome assembly GCA_017480345.1 of Bacteroidales bacterium. Lineage (GTDB taxonomy): Bacteria > Bacteroidota > Bacteroidia > Bacteroidales > UBA932 > Cryptobacteroides. The sequence goes on along the minus strand of JAFVAU010000010.1, from coordinate 25,759 downwards.
GCCCAGCCAGGAGCGGAACCAACCGGAGACATAGGCCAGCACCAGCATGTGGATGAGGTACATCCCATAGCCGGCCTGGGAAAGGGGCAGGATGAGGTGGCGGTAGAAGGGACCGGAACGCTCGGAACGGAATACCCGGCGGAACATCAGGACCAGGCCCAGGGCGGTGCACAGCACAAAGAGACTGCAGAAGGTGATGGGAACCTCCCAGGCAACGGCAACGGCCAGGTCTCCCGCCAGCGGGAAGGACTCACCGGTCTCGGAAAAGCGGCGCAACAGGCCAAAAACAATCATGGTAAAGCCCAGCAGGAACAGAATCAGGCCCTGCGTGGCCTTCTGCCGGGTATTGGGAATGAAGCGCCGGATATACAGGCCCCAAAGCATATACCCCACAAAGCCGCTTATATAATAAAACGTGCCGAAAGGATTCCACGAGGCCTCTCCCCACAGCGGAAACAGGGCCTGGGCGGGAAGGCCGTCGGCCGCCTGGATAATGGGGGGAATGCCTCCTCCCCACTCCCGGACATACGGAATCAGCAAGGTGAACAGCCAGATGCCCAGATAGATGGAAAGTTCCTGCTTGGAAACCTTCTCGGCCCAGGGCGAAAGCAGCGGCATAATGAGATAGATACCCAGGAGCATATACACGAACCACAGGTGACCGGCCGCATAATTGAAGTTGAACAGCAGGCCCTTCAGGTTCTGCACCGGTTCTCCCCACACAAAGGCATAGACCAGTGTCCACACCAGCATGGGAATCAGGATGCGGACGGCCCGGCGCTTGAAAAACTCCCCGGTGGAGTAATGCAGCGGGAACTGCAAATAGGCCGATGCCATGAGGAAAACCGGCACACAGCAGCGGCACAACCCTTCTGCCAAGGCCACCCAAAAGGCATCCGTGGCCGACAGGATGAGTCCGCCGTCCCCGCCCAGGTAGAACGGTTCCGTACTGTGGATCATCATCACCATGAAGCAGGCGGTCACCCGCAGGAAATCCAGCCAAATCTCTCGTTTTGCGCTCATATCTATAAAAGGTAACTTACTTCTTTGAAGCGGTACAGGCGGGCCCGGCCGCTGAGGTCCCGGATGCGCAGGCGGCCGTCGGCCTCCACCCCTTCGATGACGCCCTCGTACTCCTCGCCGGAGAGGAGGTCGTGATACCGGGCCGATACCCCGCGCCGGAACAGGCGGGAGGCATATCGGCCCATCAACTCTTCGTCGGAAAGCTGGGGAAGCAAGTCCTCGAAAATGGCCAGGAACTCCTCCAGGCTGGCCTCCAGGGGATATTCCAGACCGGTGCACAGACTCAGCGATGTAGCCATGGCCAACTGGGGAAATTCCCGCTGATTGATATTGAGGCCTATCCCAATCACCGATGCGGCCACCCGGCCATCCGCCCCCAGGGTATTCTCGATGAGCATGCCGGAGATTTTCTTTCCGGACACGTAGATGTCGTTGGGCCACTTGATGTGGGCCTTCACGCCTTTAGCATCCAAAAAATCCACCAGCGCTACGGAGGCCAGGAAATTGAGGCGGATAGCCTCCAAGGCCGATAAAGGCAAGTCCTTGAGGACGATGGAGAACGTAAGGTTCCTGCCCGGTTCCGTGAACCAGGTATTGCCCCGCTGACCGCGGCCGGCCGTCTGGTCATAGGCCGCCAGGACGGTGCCGGAAGGCAGCTCCGGGAGCCGCCGCAGGGCCTCGGAGTTGGTGGAGTCTATGCTGTCCAGCCAATGGGTAATCATACGAATCCGTCTATGGCGATGCCTTCCTCCGGGAAGTCCCGGTCGGGGTTGTTGAAAGGCTGCAGGAAGGGGTTGGACATGCCTTCCCTGGCAATGGTGGTGGGCTGGCCGTGACCGGGAATCACGTCCGTGTCTCCGGGCAGCACCAGCAGCTTCTTCAGGATGGACTGCATGAGCGCATCGTAGTCTCCCCCACCCAGGTCCGTGCGGCCGATACTTCCGGCAAAAAGCGTGTCTCCGCTAAGCAGGAGGCTGTTTTGGGCCGAATAGTAGCACACGCCGCCGGGGGTGTGGCCGGGCGTGTGGATCACCGTCCAGGGCGTGCCGGCGGTGGTGATGACATCGCCGTCCGAAATGTCCACCGTGGCAAAGTGGTGCTGGAACACCTTAAAGCTCTTGGGCAGGCCGGAGAAGACGGCGCCGCAATCGGCCAGAATCTCCTTGTCGGCCGGATGCATGTAGACGGGAATGTCGTAGCGGGAAAGGAGTTTCTCCACGCCCCATACATGGTCAAAATGGCCGTGGGTGAGCAGGATGGCGTCGGGCCTCAGGCCCTCGCGCTCCATATAATCCGTGAGGTCCTTCACCCCGTCGTCGGAGGACATGCCGGGGTCTACGAGGGTGCAGGCGCCCTGCCCGTCGGCCCAAATGACCGCGCAATTGGTGCCGAGGGGATTGAACGTAAAGATGCGGGAATGTATCATAGCTTTGCAAATTTACGAACTTTTTGCCAACTTTGTAGAATATAATATGCACATAGGAATTGCAGGGAATATCGGCAGCGGAAAAACCACGCTCACCACGCTTTTGGCCCGCCACTACGGCTGGACCCCCAAATTCGAATCCGTCACCTACAATCCCTATCTGGAAGATTACTACGCAGACATCAAGCGCTGGTCCTTCGCCCTGGAGATGTACTTCCTGCAGCAGCGCCTGCACGACGTGCTGGAAATTTCCAAGTCCAAGGACGTCATCATCCAGGACCGCACGCTTTTTGAAGGAGTACATATCTTCGTGGCCAACAACTACGCCCAGGGGAATCTGTCGCAGCGGGATTACAACACCTACATGGACACCTTCAACGTGATGATGGAAGTGGTGAAGGAACCGGACCTGATGATTTACCTCAAGAGCAGCATCCCCCATCTGGTGGCCCAGATCCAGAAACGGGGCCGGGAGTATGAGCAGAGCATCTCCATCGACTACCTGAGCGGCCTGAACCAGCGCTACGAAGAGTGGATCGCCTCCTACAAGGGACGGCTCATCACCATAGATGCGGACAAGCTGGACTTCCTGAACCGGGAAGAAGACTTCTCCGCCATCACAGACCGCATTGACGCGGAACTATACGGATTATTTTAACAGACGCAACCATGCATATCGCTATTGCCGGAAACATAGGAAGTGGCAAGACCACCCTCACCAAAATGCTGGCCGCCCACTACGGCTGGACGCCCAAGTTCGAATCCGTGGATTTCAACCCCTACCTGGCCGATTTCTACGAAGACATGGAGCGCTGGTCCTTCAACCTCCAGATTTACTTCCTGAACAAGCGTTTTCAGGACGTGGTGGAAATCTCCAAGCACAAGGAGGTGATTATCCAGGACCGTACCATCTATGAGGACGCCCGCATCTTCGCTCCCAACCTGCACGCCATGGGGCTCATGTCCACCCGGGACTTTGAAAACTACAGCGACCTCTTTGACCTCATGATGTCCCTGGTGAACCCGCCGGACCTCCTAATTTACCTGCGCTCCAGCATCCCCAACCTGATTGCCCAGATTCAGAAACGCGGCCGCGAGTACGAGCGTTCCATCCGCATAGACTATATCACCGGCCTGAACCAGCGTTACGAAGACTGGATCAAGGACTACAAGTCCCGCCTCCTGATTATTGACGTAGACAATATAAAATTTGAGAACAAGCCCGAAGACTTCCAGACTATCACGGACAAGATAGACGCGGAACTCTATGGCCTTTTCCCTACAGAATAACTTAAATTATGGCAGAAAGAACAACCATCATCGACTTCGTAGAGAAGTACTCCCACCAGTTTGAAAATCACGTGTACCTTCGTGAGAAGGTGGACGGAACGTGGAAAGAAATCACCCAGGGCCAGACCCGCGAGGAAGCCTACCGCATCGGCGCCGGCCTCATGTCCCTGGGCGTAAAGAAGGGAGACAAGATAGCCCTCCTGTCCGAGAGCCGCGCCATGTGGATCCTGGCCGAGCTGGGCGCCATGTATGCCGGAGCCACCGACGTCCCCCTCTCCGTGAACCTGGGAGAAGGGAAAGACCTCATCTTCCGCATCAACCACTCGGATTCCAAATGGATCCTGGTGTCCGGCAACCACCTGCCCAAGATCCGCGCCATCCTTCCGGAATGCCCCGCCGTGGAAAAGGTGATTGTCTTTGACGACACCGCCTTCGACTACGACTCCCTGGAGCCCAAGGAAATCCGCATGAGCGAGGTCCAGAAGATGGGTAACGAGTTCCTCAACGCCCACAGGGATGAATTCGTGGCCCGTTACAAATCCATCGGCCCGGACGACTATGCCAACATTTCCTACACTTCCGGCACCACGGCGGATCCCAAGGGCATTCTCCTTACCCAGCGCAACTACACCGCCAACGTGGCCCAAGGCAACTCCGTCATCTCCATCGGCGAGAAAGACGTCATGCTCATCATCCTTCCGCTGGACCACTGCTTCGCCCACGTGGCCGGCATGTACACCATGATGTTCTACGGCGGCTCCATCGCCTTCGTGCCCATCGGAAAGAATGCCCTGGCCACCCTCAGGAACGTCCCTGTGGCCATCTCCGAGGTGCGTCCGCACGTGATGCTCTCCGTTCCGGCCCTGGCCCGCAACTTCAAGAAGAACATCGAAGGCGCCATCAAGAAGAAGGGCGGTTTCACGGAGAAACTCTTCTACTTCGCCCTGAACAACGCCATCAAATACAACAAGGAATATTACAACGCCGGTACCGGCGGAACCTTCTGGAGAAAGCCCCTGGTGTCCCTGTTTGACAAACTGGTCTTCTCCAAGGTACGGGAGAGTTTCGGCGGCCGCATGAAGTTCTTCGTGGGCGGCGGCGCCCTGCTGGACATTGAGCTGCAGCGCTTCTTCTGCGCCGTGGGCATGCCCATGTTCCAGGGCTACGGCCTCACGGAAGCCACGCCCATCATCTGCGCCAATTCCATGGGGCATGCCCGCTTCGGCTCCTCAGGCCGTATCGTGAAGCCCATGGACTGCGTCATCCTGGATGCCGAAGGTAACGAGGTACCCCACGGCACCCGCGGAGAGATTGTCATCCGCGGAGAAAACGTGATGGCCGGTTATTGGAAGAACCCCAAGGCCACGGCCGATACGGTGGTGGACGGCTGGCTCCACACCGGAGACATGGGTTACATCTGCCCCGAAGATCCGGAATTCCTGTATGTGGTGGGCCGGTTCAAGAGCCTCCTCATCTCTTCCGACGGAGAGAAGTACAGCCCGGAAGGCTTCGAGGACAACCTCACGGAAACCTCCAAGTGGGTGAACGCCTGCGTGCTGCACAACAACCAGAAGCCGTACTGCGTAGCCCTCATGGTTCCGGACAAGGCCGCCCTGGCCGAAGCCGCCACCAAACACGGACTGGACCCCGCCTCCAAGGAAGGCAAGCTCTACATGCTGGACCTCATCCAGGCCGATGTGGACTCCTACAAGAAGGGAGGCAAGCGTGAAGGCATGTTCCCGGAGCGCTGGCTGCCCAGCGCCGTGGGTATCTGCGACGAGGAATTCACCATCGCCAACAAGATGATGAACTCCACCATGAAGATTGTGCGCGGCAAAGTAGAAGAGCATTATGCAGACCTGCTGGATTACCTTTACACCGCAGAAGGCAAGGACATCCACAACGCCCGCAACCTGGCCGCCATCCAGTAAATGACTGTAAGGCAGGCCGATACGGCGGACATTCCCGCCATCATGACCGTTTTGGAAGCTGCCCGGGGCATCATGCGTGCCTCGGGCAACCCCTTTCAATGGCCGGACGGTTATCCCACCCGGGAAATGATAGAGGCCGATCTGGAGGCCGGCGTGGGCCGGGTCTTCGAGGCCGATGGCGCCGTGGTGGGCTACTTTGCCTGCATCCCCGGTCCGGAGCCCACCTATTCCTATATTGAAGACGGCGCCTGGCTGGAAGACAGCACGCCCTATTATGTGATCCACCGCATTGCCAGCCTGCTCTCGGTGCACGGCGTCTTCAAGGGCATCATCGACTATACATCGGCCCTTAGCGGCAACATCCGCATAGACACCCACCGAGACAACAAGATCATGCAGGGGCTGCTGGCGCGCCACGGCTTCTCCTACTGCGGCATCATCTACCTGAAAAACGGCGCTCCCCGCCTTGCCTACCAGCGGGTGCAATAAAAATTTGCTATTTCACCCTTTTTCTCTTATTTTTGTATCCCGGTTAGATTCTAATCGGGAATTTTTATGTCCATATGTTTGCATAAGACAACCCTTCGTTCTGTAGGGCTGCTGCAAGATACAAAGGTGTATGAACTGCTGTCCGGGCAGTTTGTCAACCGATATTTCATTCTCAGCCATGAAGGGACCCGGCGTCTGATGACGTTCCCGGAGGTGGTGGGCTTCGATACCTACCGGTGTATGCTTCCCGCCACCGTGGCCGCCTTGCAGCACCTGTTCCCTTCCGGGGGCAAGGAGGTGGACATCCTTACCATCCTTCGGGGAGGACTGAACTATCCCGTGGAGGAGGCCTGTTTCAAAAGCGGCGTCCGAGTAAGTGACATCCATTTCGTCTCCTGCGAGCGCATCATTCAGGACCATGTCATCACCGGTCTGGAAATCAAGTACGAGAAGCTGCGCATTACCCGGGACCGCACCCTTGTCATAGGGGATATCATTGCCACCGGAGATACGCTTCGCCTGTGCCTGGACCAAGTGATGGACCGTTTCCGCCGCCAGGGAGGCAGTATCCGCAAAATCATTTTCTTCACGGTGGGCGGCACCCGCGCCATTGAGCTGATGGAGAAAAAGACGGAGGAAATCCGCCGGATCTTCCCGGAGTTCGAGGGCTTTGAATGTTTCTTTTACGAAGGCGTTTTCACGGTTTACGAGTCTGCCGGCGTTACGGGCATCAATGTCCCGGACATAGACTTTGGCTGGAAGGGCGGCGTAGTGGCTCCCGAGTTCCGGCGCTATGTCCTGGACCATCCCTGTTCCATCCTGGAAAAGTGCATCATCTATGATGGCGGCGCCCGTCGCTACGAAATTCCGCTCCATTTCCGGGAAGTCCTGGAGTATTGGGAAGACATCCGGAGCCGGGCCGACAGGATAGACCTCGCTAAACTGGCGGGAGAGAAACTGGGCTTCGACAATCCTCTTTCTTTTGAGCAGTGGCTGGCCGTGAACCGCTTTGAAGACCTGAAGGATGAAGGCCTGGAAACCCTTTGGGCCGATGAGACGGAATTCCTGAAGAGGGCCTCCACCCTGCCGCTGGAGAGTATTGCCACGGAGCGCATCCAAGCTATTAAAACAAACTTACAGCAATATGAATAACAACAAGATCATCGATGTGGATTACACCACCTCGACCGTAGACAAGGCTGGCCGCAAAAGCAATTTGAGCATGTTTATGGTGATGCTGGGCTTCACCTTCTTCAGCGCCAGCATGTGGGTGGGCCAGCAACTGGCCAACGGCTTGGACTGGTATGGCTTCCTGTGGGCTATGCTGCTGGGCGGCCTCATCCTGGCGGCGTATACCGGAGCCCTGGGTTGGATTGGTGCCGAAAGCGGTCTCACCCTGGATATGCTGGCGCGCCGCAGTTTTGGCACCAAAGGCAGCTGGCTTCCCAGTGCGATGATCAGTTTCACGCAGACAGGATGGTTCGGCGTAGGTCTGGCCATGTTCGCCATCCCCGTCGCCAAGGAAATAATGGGTCTGGATGTGGCTCCGGACAATATGCCCCTGGAGAGCTACCTGTTGGTGGCCATTGCCGGTGTGCTCATGACTTCTACGGCCTACTACGGAATCAAGAGCCTTACCATTATCAGCTATGTGGCTGTCCCCGCCGTGGCCATTCTGGGTACGGTAGCCATGATTCTGGCCATCCGTAACGGAGACACCGGCCTGGTGGAACAGTTTGCCAAGGGCACCAAGGATATGGGAATCATCGCCGGCGCCGGCCTGGTGGTGGGAAGTTTCGTTTCCGGCGGAACGGCAACGCCCAACTTCACGCGTTTTGCCAAAAGCGGCAAGATGGGGCTCATCATTACGGTAGTGGCTTTCTTCCTGGGTAACAGCCTCATGTTCTTATTCGGCGCCGTCTCCAGCATCTACGCCGGCGGTAACGACATCTTTGAGGTGATGCTGAACCTGAACCTCTTCTACCTGGCCATCCTGGTCCTGGGCCTGAACATCTGGACCACCAACGACAATGCCCTTTACACGGCCGGCCTGGGCCTTTCCAACATCTTCGGCTTCCCCAAGAAGACGATGGTGTTTGTGTCCGGCGCCATCGGCACGGTGGCTTCTATCTGGCTGTACTGGAATTTCTGCGACTGGCTCAATGTCCTCAATGCCACCCTGCCTCCCGTGGGCATCATCCTCATCCTACACTATTTCCTGAACCGGGGAAAGAAGGTGGAAGAGAAGGTGGTGGATTGGAGTGCCATCATCGGTGTGGTGGCCGGTGCCATCGTGGCCAACCTGGTGAACTGGGGCTTTGCCTCCATCAACGGCATGGCCGTAGCCACCCTCTGCTGGGGTATCGGCCAGTTTATAACACCTCTTTCAAGAAAGGGCCGGTAACAGAGGCCGGGTCCAGCGCCAGGTCTTCCGGCGTGCCTTCGGCCACAATGCGACCACCCTTGCGGCCGCCTTCCGGACCCATGTCAAAGAGGTAGTCCACGCTCTTGAGCACGTCCAGGTTGTGCTCGATGATGATGACGGTGTTGCCGGCATCCACCAGCCTCTGCAAAACGCCCATGAGCACTTTGATATCCTCAAAGTGCAGGCCGGTGGTGGGTTCGTCCAGGATGTAGAGGGTCTTGCCGGTGGAAGGACGGGAGAGCTCGGCCGCCAGTTTCATGCGCTGGCTCTCTCCGCCGGAAAGGGTGACGGCGCTCTGTCCCAGACGGATATAGCCCAGGCCCACATCTACCAGGGCCTTGAGTTTGGACGCAATCTTGGGGATGGGCTTGAAGAACTCGTAGGCCTCGGAGATGGACATTTCCAGCACGTCGTTAATGCTCTTCCCCTTGTATTTCACGGCCAGGATATCTTCCTTGTAGCGGGTTCCGCCGCATACCTCGCAGGGTACGTGCACGGAGGGCAGGAAGTTCATCTCAATCACCTTGATGCCCGCACCCTTGCACTCCTCGCACCGGCCTCCAGGCACATTGAAGGAGAAGACGCCGGCCTTGTAACCGCGGACCTTCGCATCCTGCGTGTCCTCAAAGAGGGTGCGGATGTCCCCGAACACGGAGGTGAAGGTAGCGGGATTGGAACGGGGCGTCCGGCCTATGGGACTCTGGTCAATCTCGATGAGCTTGTCTATGTTCTCAACGCCCTCGATGCTGCTGTATGGCAGTGGTTTTTCCTTGGAGCGGTAGAATTTCTGCTTGAGGATGGGCATAAGCGTCTCGTTCACCAGCGAGCTCTTTCCGCTGCCGGAAAGGCCGGCCACCCCGATGAGGCAGCCCAGCGGGAAACGCACGTCCACGCTTTTGAGGTTGTTGCCGGTGGCGCCCCTCAGAATGAGGTATTGGCCGTTTCCCTTCCGCCTGAGGCCGGGCACGGGAATGGTTTTCTTCCCCCTAAGGTAATCCAAAGTGATGGAGGAAACCTTTCCCTTAAGCAGCTCCTTCAGCGGTCCGTTGGCACAGATCCGGCCTCCGTTTTCTCCGGCGCCGGGGCCCACGTCCACCAGCCAGTCGGCGCTGAACATGGTTTCCGCGTCATGCTCCACCACCATCACGGAGTTGCCCTCGTCCCGCAGTGCCTTGAGGGAGGCTATGAGCTTGCGGTTGTCCCGCTGGTGCAGGCCGATGGAAGGCTCGTCCAGGATATAGAGCACGTTCACCAGCTTGGAGCCAATCTGGGTGGCCAGGCGGATGCGCTGGCTTTCGCCGCCGGAAAGGGAGCCCGTGGGGCGGTCCAGTGACAGATAGTCCAGTCCCACGTCCAGCATAAACTGGACACGGTCCCTTAACTCCTTGAGGATATCCCGGGACACGTTTTTCTCCCGCTGGTTAAAGCCTTCGGGAATCTTGTCCAGCCACTGCCGCAGTTCCGTCATTTCCATGGCGGCCACCTCCGGAATGGTTTTCCCGTCCACGCGGAAACAAAGAGCCTCCCGGTTCAGGCGCGTTCCTCCGCACACGGGACAGGTGATGGTATCTTCTATATTGTCTATGACACCGCCCCAGCTCTCCATCTCCGAAAGATTGCCCTCTCCCACACGGAACAGGTCTTCGGAGCCGTACACCAAAAGGCTCACGGCCTCGTCCGGAAGGGCGTCGATGGGGTCGTAGAGGCTGAAATTGTATTTCCGGGCGATGGCGCGGATGATGTCGAACTTGCGGTTCTCCCGCACCCGGCCCAGCGGGGCGATGGCCCCGTCGGCCACGGACTTGCTGCGGTCCGGGATAATGGTGTCTATGTTCACGTCCACAATGGTTCCCAGACCCTTGCAGTGGGGGCAGTAACCCTGCGGGGAGTTGAAGGAAAAGCTGTGTGGCTGGGGTTCCTGCAGGGAAACGCCGCTCTCGGGATCCACCAGATGTTTGGAGAAGTGGGCCAGGGCGCCGCTCTCCTGGTCCAGGACGGCCAGGGAGCCCTTCCCTACGTTGAGCGCACGGGCCACGGACTCCCGTACGCGGCGGTCGTCTCCGGCTTCGGGCTTCAGGCGGTCCACCACCACCTCGATGAAGTGGGGTTTGTAGCGGTCCAGGGCATCTACGCCCTGCAATTCCAGCAGTTCTCCGTCTATGCGCACCTCCGTGTAGCCACGTTTGCGCAGCTGGTCAAACAGCTCGCGGTAGTGGCCTTTCCGGCCCCGGATGAGGGGAGCGAGCAGGTAGCACTTGCGCCCGGCGTAACGGTTCATCACCAAATCCACAATCTGCCCGTCCGTGTACCGCACCATCTCCTTGCCGCTTTCCGGCGAGAAGGCGCGGGAGCCTTTGGCATACAGCAGACGCAGGAAGTCATAGATTTCCGTAATGGTTCCCACCGTGGAGCGGGGGTTGTTGCCGGTGGTCTTCTGCTCAATGGCAATGATGGGACTCAGTCCCCGGATTTCTTCCACTTCCGGCTTCTCCAAGATACCCATGAAGTGTTTGGCATAGGTAGAGAGCGTATCCATGTAGCGGCGCTGCCCCTCGGCATAGATGGTGTCGAACGCCAGCGAACTTTTGCCGCTGCCGCTCAGGCCCGTCACCACCACAAATTCCCCCCTGGGAATATCTACGTTGATGTTTTGCAGGTTGTTGGCCCGCGCTCCTCTAACCTGGATGAATTCCTTTTCTGCCATAGGATGCAAAGATACGAAGAATTCCGGGAAATTACCCCCGGGAAACGAGTTTCACCGCCACGGGCTCCAGGCAGGCCGATTGGGACATCTTCTGGGGGTTGGTGCCGGGAACGCCTTGGGGGACGTCCATCCCAAGTGCGCGGAAAAGTTCCTCCCAATAGGCGGGAAGGCTGCCGTCCGGAGCCAGCCAGTTCATGGGCTCGCTGGGGAAAACGGGCGCCCCGGATGCATCCAGGTAGCATTTCTGCACCAGCTCGGAACAGTAGAGGTCTTCGTTGTCCGGCAAGAAACGGTAATCATATGAGCGGCCGCAATAGGAGCGCGCCCGCGAAACCGCGGCCGAAGCATCCACGTCCCGGACACGCCGCACTTCAAAAACAGACCCGGGAAAATCTTCCAAAAACACCGCTAAGGGCCGGCGGGACACCCCCCGCTTGCCGGTAGCGTCAATGACCCAGACGCTGTCTCCCTGCACTTCCACAATGGCCACATGGGTGAAATTCAAACTTTCCGGACCGCCCGTGGCCGCTACGATGGCCGTATCCATGCCATCGGCCTCCAGCTGCGGCGCCACAAAAATCAAATCCCCGCTGCGGAGCCGCTCTCCCCTGCCGCAGGCAAAGGAAAGCATCAGAAGCAGAAGGTACAGGAGTCTTTTCATCAGGCAAAACTCACACCCCATTCCGCACGGAGGCGGTCCATCAGGTGCATCAGGTACAGAGACTCGCTGTGGGGCATCCGGGGCGGTTCCACAAGGCCGGAGCGGATGGCGTCCCGGCAGGCGCGGAACTGGTACTCGAAGCCGGTAATCTCCGGAGGCATCTGAACCACGCGCTCCACCACATGCCGCTTCCGGCAAACGCTGATGCGGGTGGGATGGATGAGGTCGTCAAAGAGCAGGTAGCCGGTGGTTCCGGCAATCACGGCCTCGTTTCCGCCCTGGCACCAGGCCGATGCCTGCAGGGAAGCCAGGGTGCCGTCGGCCAGCACCAGCGTAATGTCTTCCGTGGCGTCTACGCCCGTATCGGCCTTGATGCAGGTGGTGTTGAGACGCTCGATGGGGCTGTCGAAGAACATCCGCACGAAATTGAGGAGGTAGATGCCCAAATCCAGCAGCGCTCCCCCGCCCAGCTCCGGCCGGAGGACACGCTCCTTCTCGGACACGTTGTAGGCTATGCAGGCCGTTACCATCCTGGGCTGGCCGATGACGCCGGACGCCAAGAGCTCCCGGCCTATCGCATAGACGGGCATGTAGCGCGGCCACAGGGCCTCCGCCACAAAGACGCCCTTTTCCCGGGCCAGGGCCAGGATGGTGGCGGCTTCGGTGGCATTGAGCATGAAGGACTTCTCCACCAGGCAGGGTTTTCCGGCCAGGATGGCATCCTTGGTCACCTCAAAATGGCAGGAATGGGGAACGGCCACATAGACCAGTTCCACCTCCGGGTCGGCCAGCAGGTCCGCGTAGGAGCCATAGGCCCGCGGAACGGAAAAACGTGCGGCGAAGGCCCGGGCCTTCTCCAGAGAACGGGAGCCGATGGCCAGGCACTGCATGTCCTCCATGGCTCCGAGGGTGGTGGCGGCCTTTTCTGCAATATGCCCCGCCCCGATGATTCCTACATTCATAGCGTCTGTCCTCCGATGAACTCCCGCATGATGGAGGTGGGAGGGATGGCGGCAATCTCGGAGGGCTGCAGGGCCACAATGTAGGAGAGGAACTTGAGCAGGCGCACGGCCTCGGCATAGGCCGGGGACGAGGGCAGGATGCGGCGCAGCAGCGGCTCCGCATAGTAGCGCAGCATGGGCAGCTCGTACAGGAGGGCCGTGTTGAACTGGGCGTCCGCATTTTCCTGGAAGGGGAAGATGTGGAGGTTCTCCCCTCTCCGCACGGAAGCCCAGCGGAGGATGGTCTCCTCCGGCGAAATGCCCCGCACACGGTTGTCCCGCACCATGCGGCGCAGCAAGCGGTTGTCCGCCGTGGAAATGCAGTTGTTCTCGTCCAGCTTGAGGGAGGTAAGGGCCGATGCAAATATCCTGTAAATGCGGCTCGGGTCCACCGAGGGCACCATTTTGGGGTCCAGGGCGTGGATGCCCTCCATCACCAGGATGTCGTTCTCTTCCAGGTGCATCATCTTCCCTTCGAAGAAGGGTTTTCCCTGCTTGAAGTCATAGCGCGGAAGTTCCACTTCCCCGCCGTCCAGGAGGGTGTTCAGGTGCGCTCCCAGCAGCTCCAGGTCCATGGCTTCCAGGGCTTCGAAATCGTAGTGTCCGTCATCGTCCAGGGGCGTACGCTCGCGGGAGACGAAGTAATTGTCCAGCTCGATCACCTTGGGATTCATGCCCAGGACTTTCAGCTGCTGGGCCACCCGGAGGGAAGAGGAGGTTTTTCCGCTGGAGGAGGGGCCGGCGATGAAGACAATCTTCACCCGCTCCCGCTCCGCGTAAATCTTGTCGGCCAACTCTGCATACCCCCTTTCCTGCCGGGCCTCGCAGAGGTTGATGAGCTCCACGGCCTTGCCGTCCATCAGGCGCTGGTTCAGGGCGCCCATGCTCACGATGCCGGTGGTTTTGCACCACTTTCCGTACTCTTTGAGAGTAATGGTGAGTTTCTTCTGTTTCAGGCGGGGAATCACGCGCGTAATGTCCTCCAGCCAAGGGTATTGGAGGCAGAATCCGTGGTGGAAGGGCACCAGGTCAAAGACCTTCAGATAGCCCGTAGAAGGCACCAGCGGGCCGTAAAAATTGTCCGCCACGCCGTCCAGGAAATACACCGTGCAGGTGTATCGGCCCAGGGAGCGCTGGATGCCGGCCTTCAGGCGCTGGTTCTGGGACTCGAAAAGGGCCTCTGCCTCGGAGGAAAGCATTTTCTTATGCGTGAAAGGCAGGTCCAGGGCCACCAGGCGGCGCATTTCTTCCCGCAGCTTCAGGATATCCTCGTCGGAGACGTGCTCCGCGCGGAACTTGCAATAGTAGCCGCTGGGAAGGGAATGGTTAATCTTGAATATCTTTTCCGGAAAGAGGTTCCGGGCCGCACGCTGCGCCAGGAAGCACAGGGAGCGGATATAGGTGCGACGGCCGTCCGGATGGTTGTAGCCGATAAACTCCACCTGGGCGGGGTCTGTGAGCTCATAATCCAGGGCCTTCAGCTTATGGTCCACCAGGGCGGCCAGTACGGGAAACTCCTTCCCGGTCTTGGGATCCTTGACGGTGGCCGGAGCGATGGAACTCAGTTTCTGACTCATTTTTCTCTCAGGCTAAGGGCGAAGCCACCGGCGCGGGCCATCTTGATTTTCAGCACATCGGCCTGTGTCACTTCGCTGTGGGTAATCACATAAGACTGGGGGTTGGTTTCATAATCGGCCGTGGGACCGTCGGCATACAGGGTGGATTCATACACCACGCCGGGCTTCAGGAAATCCAGCTTCACGCTTACCTCGCGGCTGTTCTCGTCCGTGATGCCGCCCACATACCAGACGTCGCGTGGCGTAGCCTTCTCCAAATCCTTGAGGGTGGCCTCCTCCGGGAGGGCATACACGAACTTGGCGGCATTGGTGACCATATTCTTCCGGGCATCCGGCAGGGTGGCGGTGCTCCGGGCCGATGCATTGAGCGTAGAGAGCTTGGGATGACGGGCCGTCACAATGTAGGCGCCCGGCTCGGCCTCCAGGTACAGGCTCTTGTCCCAGTCCACCGCCACGTCCTTGATGAACTGGAAGGCGTCCATGAAGCGGGCGTAGTTCTCCGGAAGGTCGGCCGCCATCTGCAGCGGGCTGTAGAAGGTCACATACAGGCCCAGCTGGTTGCAGAGGGTATGGTGCATGTGCTGCCGGTCCTTGGGGTTGTTCTTGGACATGTCCGTCTCGAAGATGCCGGGGGTGAAGTCCATGGGACCGCCCTGCAGGCGGGTGAAGGGGAAGATGGTGGTGTGGCCGGGCTGGATGGTGCCGCGGAACTCCGTTCCCATGGCGCTCTCGTTGCCTATCATGTTGGGCCAGGTACGACACAGGCCGGTAGGGCGCACCGCCTCGTGGGCATTCACCATGATGTGATGCTTGGCGGCCTCCGTGACGGCATAGTGATAGTGGTTGATGGTGGGCTGGCTGTAGTGATAGTCTCCGTAAGGGATGATCTTGCCCACATAACCGCTCTTGACGGCGTTGTAGCCATACTGATTCATGAGGTTGTAGGCCTGCTCCATCCAGCGCTCGTAATTGAGGGTGGAGGAAGAGGTTTCGTGGTGCATGATGAGGCGGATGCCCCGCTCGTGGGCATACTTGTTCAAGGCCGGGAGGTCAAAGTCCGGATACGGGGTGATGAAGTCGAAGACAAAGTCTTTCTGGTGGCCGTACCAGTCTTCCCAGCCTTCGTTCCAGCCCTCGATGAGGATGCCGTCAAAGCCGTTCCGGGCGGCAAAGTCAATGTATCGGCGAACGTTCTCGTTGTTGGCGCCGTGGCGGCCGTGGGGTTTGGAGTGCTTGTAATCCGTCACCCCCAGCTGCACGGAAGGATACTCGTCCGTATAGCTCCACTCGCTCTTTCCGGTAATCATTTCCCACCACACGCCCATGTATTTCACGGGATGGATCCAGGAAACGTCTTCCAGGACGCAAGGGTCGTTCAGGTTCAGCACCAGGCGGGAGGCCAGCACGTCCGTGGCGCTGGGGCATACCATGACGCTGCGCCAGGGCGTCTTGCAGGGAGCCTGCATGCGGCCTTTGACGCCTTCCGCATCCGGGGTGAGGTGCGTGGTGAAAACGAAATTCTTATCATCCAGGTCCAGGTTGGTGGTAGGATAATTGAGCACTGCCGCTTCATGGATGTTGATATAGAGCCCCTCGGCCGATTTCATCTGCAGGGCCGTCTGCACGCCGGTGGGAGAGAAAGGCGTGAAAGGCCATCCGCCCCGCTTGTGGGGAAGGTCCGAGAGCTGGCGGATTTCCGACAGCTTGGACTCCGTGGGATTGAATTCCTGGGTGGAATAGTCTCCGGGAATCCACCAGGCGGTATGGTCTCCGGTCATGGCAAACTCCGTGATTTCTTCCTTGATATTGAAATAAGTGAGCTTGTTCTCCAGAGGGAACTCGTAACGGAAGCCCAGGCCGTCGTCAAACACGCGGAAACGGATGTGCATGTTCACGCCGTCTTCCCGGCCCAGTTTGACCAGCACCTCGTTATAGTGGTTCCGGATGCTGGCTTCCTCTCCCCAGACGGGCTCCCAGGTCTCGTCCAGGCTGTCCGGTTCCACGGACGTGAGGGTGAAGCCTTCCTTCAGGTTTTCTCCCTCCATGAGTTCGAATCCCAGATGTGAGGGCAGCACCACGGCCTGCTCTCCCCGGTAGAGGGTATAGACAGGCGCGCCCTCCGGCGTTAGGCCAACGGTGAGCTCCAGCACGCCGCCGGGGCTTTGGACTTTCTGTATCTCTTTGAATGTGAGTTGTGATTTTTCTGCGCAGGAAACTGCCAGAAGGGGAAGGACGGCCGCTATGGCCAGCATAAGTTTCTTCATATTTTTTGGTTATCCGTTTATTCGCATAAATGTACGAAGTTTTGGGCGGATATCCAAACGACGGGGCGTTTTACTGTCATCGGCCCCTCCAATACCGATTTTTGGTGACAACTAATCGCCTGATTCTCATCCACTTATAATACATTTCTCGTTCGTTTTTTGAACGAGAAATAGTATATAACACGATGATTATCAATTACTTAACTGTCACCCCAAAATGACTATTGCCGCTGGCGGACGGCTTCGAAAAGGAGGATGGCGGCCGATACGGACACGTTCAGGCTGTCCAGCCGTCCCAGCATGGGGATGCGGATATGGGCCGATGCCGCCCGGCGCCAGACATCGGTGAGGCCGGTGGACTCGGTGCCCATCACCAGGGCCGTGCCGCGGCGCATGTCCACGTCGTAATACAGGGAAGAGTCCTGCAGCTGCGCCGTCAGGATCCGGATGCCGCGCGCCTGCAGGAAGGCGATGGCATCGGCCGATGTGCAGGCTACCGTGGGAACCGTGAAGACGGCCCCGATGGAAGCCCGGATGAGGTTGGGGTTGTAGAGGTCCGTGAGCGGGTCGCAGAGGATGACGGCATGGGCCCCGGCGGCGTCGGCACTGCGGAGCACCGCGCCCAGGTTGCCCGGCTTCTCCACCGCCTCCAGCACCATGACAAGGGGATTCTCCGGAAGGTCCAAGTTCTCCAGTTTCAAAGACTTATACTCCACCTCCGCAATAATTCCCTCCGTACTCTCCCGACATGCCACCTTCCGGTACAGCTGCTCCGGCAGGGTGATGACAGATGCCCGGTCGGAGCCGGGCATGACGCAGGAGCCAGACATAACGTCATTGCCGGCTTGACCGGCAATCTCCGGACAGACAAAAAGGGTGCGGACGGTGAAGCCGGCGGCTATGCAGTGCTCCAGCTCCCGTCGGCCTTCCACCACAAAAAGCCCCTGCTCCCGCCGCGCCTTGGATTTTTCCTGCAGCAGGAGCAGATTCTTGATCTTGGGATTCCGGGCCGATGTGACGGTTTCTTCCCGCATCCTTAGTCCTTGGGGGCTATGATCCAGAGGATGAGGTACACCCAGAAGCCCAGGGAGAAGCCCAGGAAGAGGGCTGCCACAAACAGCACCCGCACCAGGGTCACGTCAATGTCAAAATAATTGGCCAGGCCGGCGCACACACCGGCAATCCTTTTGTTCTGGATGTCAAGTTTGAACTGTTTCATGGGGAGATACTTTAGAATTTTTCGGGTCTCATCATGGGGAAGAAGAGCACGTCCTGGATGCTCTCTGCACCGGTCATGAACATGGTGAGGCGGTCTATGCCAATGCCGATACCGCTGGTGGGCGGCATGCCGTATTCCAGGGCGCGGACAAAGTCGTAGTCTATGTACATGGCTTCGTCGTCTCCCTTGCTCTTGAGGGCAGCCTGCTCCTCGAAGCGTTCCAGCTGGTCCACAGGGTCGTTGAGTTCGGAATAGGCGTTGGCCAGTTCCTTGCCGTTCACAAAGAGCTCGAAGCGCTCCGTGAGGGTTTCGTCGTAGCGGCAGCGCTTGGTGAGCGGAGACATTTCCACGGGATAGTCAATGAGGAAGGTGGGCTGGATGAGGTTCTTCTCCACATACTCTCCCACGATGGCGTCGATGAGCTTGCCCACGCCCATTTCCGGGCTCACCTCCACGTTCAGCTTCTTGCAGACTTCCCGTAGCGCGGCCTCGTCCATGCCCTTCACATCCACGCCCGCATACTCCTTGATGGCGTCCAGGATGCGCAGGCGACGGAACGGCCCCTCGAAGGAAATCTCCTGACCGCCAATCTGTTTGCGCACGCCGCCGGTGACCTGGGCCACCCGCTGGAGCATCTTCTCCGTGAACTCCATCATCCAGATATAGTCCTTGTAGGCAATGTACATCTCCACGCAGGTGAACTCCGGATTGTGGGTTTTGTCCATGCCCTCGTTGCGGAAGTTCTTGGCAAACTCGTACACGCCGGCAAAGCCGCCCACAATGAGGCGCTTGAGGTACAGCTCATTGGCAATACGCATGTACATGTCCACGTCCAGCGCATTGTGGTGCGTGATGAACGGACGGGCCGTGGCGCCGCCCGGAATGGGCTGCAGGATAGGCGTTTCCACCTCTAAGCAGCCGGCCTCGTTGAAGCACTGGCGCATGGTGTTGATGATGAGCGTGCGCTTCACGAAAGTTTCCTTGACATCGGGGTTGACCACAAGGTCCACGTACCTCTGGCGGTAGCGTAGCTCAAGGTCCTCAAAGCTGTCGTGCACGGTGCCATCGGCATCAGTTTTCACTATTGGAAGTACGCGAAGGGACTTCGAGAGAACCGTAAGTTCCTTTGCATGAACGGAAAGCTGGCCGGTCTGGGTGAAGAAGGCGAAACCCTTGATGCCCACGAAGTCTCCAATGTCCAGGAGTTTCTTGAATACGGTGTTGTACAGGGTCTTGTCCTCTTCGGGGCAAATCTCGTCCCTTTTCACATACACCTGGATGCGGCCGACGCTGTCCTGCAGCTCCATGAAGGAGGCGGCGCCCATGATGCGGCGGCTCATGATGCGGCCGGCGATGCACACGTCCTGGAAATTGCCTTCATCGGCCTTGTAGCCCTCCGCAATTTCCACCGTTGTGGTGTTTACCGGATACATGGGTGCCGGGTAGGGATTGATACCCAGCTCCCTCAGTTTGGCAAGGGATTCCCTTCGTCCCTGCTCCTGCTCATTCAATTCGTAGTATGCCATAAATTTTTTTCTAACAGAATTGCAAAGATACAAAAAATGCTTATATTTGCGAAGTAAACCACAGCGCTATGAAAAAAGCCGTCATCCGTATCTTGTGCCTTCTGCTGGGCGTGAATGTATTCACGGCCTGTTACGGTCCCGGCCCCCGGATTCCTTATGACGAGGAACTCATCCAGCAGGAACTGGAAACGCTGGAGCAGGAACAAAAGCTCCAGGAAGAACTTCCGGAACCCGAAACTGAGGCCACGGCGCCGGAGCAACAATAATGCTCCTGCAAGGCCATCTCCTGAAATGGGAAGCACAGGTGCACCCCCTGCGGCAGTTGTTCTGGGAGTGCACCCTTCGTTGTAACCTCCGCTGCCGTCACTGCGGCAGCGACTGCACCGCATCGGCCCTTACCCCGGACATGCCCTTCGAAGATTTCGAGAAGGTGCTGCTGCGCATTAGGGAGGCGTACAACCCCAAGGACATCCTCATCATCTTTTCCGGCGGGGAGCCCCTCATGAGAAAGGACCTGGCGCAGTGCGGCCAGCGTGTCCAAGAACTGGGATTCCCGTGGGGGCTGGTGTCCAACGGCTTCCTGATGACCCCGCAAAAGGGCCTGGAACTGCTCAAATGCGGCATGAGGGCGGCCACCATCAGCCTGGACGGGCTGGAGGAGGACCACGACTGGATGCGCGGAGTCCCGGGCTCTTTCAAAAGGGCCGATGAAGCCATCCGCTTCCTGGCCTCCGTCTCCTTCCTGGGCTTTGACGTGGTCACCTGCGTGACAAGGAAAAACATCGGCCAACTTACCCAAATCAAGGAATATCTCATGGACGCAGGAGTCAGGGCCTGGCGCCTTTTCACCGTCTTTCCCGTGGGAAGGGCCGCACAAGACCCGGACATGCAGCTGAGCCCGGAGCAGTACCGGGGCCTCATGGATTTCATCGTGGCCTGCCGGAAGGAAGGCAGCATCCGGGCCAGTTATGGCTGCGAGGGCTTCCTGGGACCGTACGAGGGGAAAGTCCGAGACCATCTGTTCTCCTGCCAGGCGGGCCTGAGCATCGCTTCCGTGCGGGTGGACGGCGCCATTTCCGGCTGTACCAGCATCCGGGCCTCCTACAGCCAGGGCAATATCTATCAGGACGATTTTGTGGAGGTATGGGAAAAACGCTTCGGCCTGTTCCGGGACCATACGCCCTTCAAGACCGGCCCCTGTGCCAGCTGCAAGTGGTGGAAAAAATGCTTAGGCAACGGCATGCACCTGCGCGGAGAGAACGGGGAACTGCTGCTCTGCAATCTTTCCCGGCTCTAGCGGGCCAGGTGGGTTTTTATGCCACCCACCAAGCCCACGGAATCCCAATCTCAGAGCCTCTATGGCATATACCATGGGCCAGGTGGTACAGATAAAAAACCACCTGGCCCAAAACCACAATTATTTCACCATGTCGATGGCGCCAAAGACGCCTAAGGAGGCGGCCAGCATGATGGTGCCGGCCAGCAGCACGCCCGCCATTACGGCCAGGCTGCTTTTCTTGAAGTCCATGTTCAGGATGCTGGCGGCCAGGGTGCCCGTCCAGGCGCCGGTGCCGGGCAGCGGAATGCCCACGAAGAGGAACAGGGCCCAGTAAAGCCCCTTTCCGGCCTTGGCCTCCAGCTTCCGGCCTCCCTTCTCCCCTTTCTCCAGGCACCATTTGAAAAACGGGCCTATCACCTTCTTGTCCTTCCCCCACTCCAGCACCTTGCGGGCAAAGAGGAAGATAAAGGGCACGGGCAACATGTTTCCCAGGATGGCCACCAGGATGGAAGGGACCAGCGGCAGGCCGAAGCCCACGGCATAAGGGATGGCTCCGCGAATCTCGATGAGCGGAACCATGGCAATGAGGAAAACCCAAAAATACTTCTTCATGGCCTATTGCTGATTGGCGGCTATGAGCGCACGGATTTCTTCCTTGGCGCTCCTCCAGCGGGGAATGTCAATCTTGGTGCCGATCACCTCCACCACCTTGGCGGCGATGATGGAGCCAATCTCTCCGCAGACGCGCAGCGGTATGCCCAGGGAATGGGCATAGAGGAAGCCGGCGGCATAGGTGTCTCCGGCCCCGGTGGCGTCGATGGGCTCTGCGGGCCAAGGCTCGATGAAATGATACTCGTCCCCAGACTTGACCATGGAACCGGCCTTGCCCACCTTCACCACGGCAATCTTGCACACGCGGGCCAGCTCGTCAATGGCTTCGCGGGGCTCCTTCTTGGTGTAGGCCTTGGCTTCCGACTCGTTGGCAAACACAATGTCCACGTAGTTCTCCACCAGGTTGTGGAAGAAGGCGTCGTTGGATTCCACCACGTTATAGGAGGCCATGTCTATGGAGATGATGCAGCCGGCCTGCCTGGCCAGCCGGGCCGCCTTGGAAATGAGTTCCTGGTTCTGCACCAGATAGCCCTCGATGTGGAAATAGTCATACCCCTGGAACTGCTCCGGCGAGAGGTCTTCCGGGCCCAGCTCCAGCGTAGCGCCCATGTAATCCGCGAAGGTGCGCTCCGCGTTGGCGCCGGTGATGAACACCATGCACCGGCCGCTGGACTTGGGACTGTAGAGCATCTGGGCCCGTACGCCGTACTGCTCCATGGTGCTCTTGAAGAGGTTGCCCAGATCGTCGTTCCCTATCTTGCCTAAAAAGCCCGAGGGCATGCCGAAGATGGCCGTGCAGGTGATGGTGTTGGCGGCGGAGCCACCGGGCACATACTTCACGCCATACTCCTTGAGGGCCTCCCAGATGCGGTCTCCGGTTTCCATGTCCACATGCTGCATGCTGCCCAGCGGAAGGTGATAGGTTTTCAGAAGGCTGTCGTCCGGCAGGACGGCCAGGATGTCGGTGAGGGCGTTGCCAATTCCCAGGATCGATTTCATACGGATAAGTTTTACCTACAAATGTAACCATTATTTGCCAATTTTCCACTATCTTTGCTTCCGGTATGGAAAGCCGTGTCAAGAATATCCTCAAGTACCTCTTCTGGGCAGCCGTAGCCGTAGTGCTGGTCTATTTCTGCTTCAGGAGCATAGACTGGGAGCAGTTTTGGCAGGCCATGCAGGAATGCCGATGGGAATATGTGATCCTGGCCATGGCCTTCGGCCTCATCGTGGGCCTCGTCCGCGGGCTCCGCTGGCAGATGCTCCTGAGGCCCATCGACCCTTCCACTTCCGTCATCACCTGCTTCAACGCCTACAACATCTGCCTGGCGGCCAATCTGGTGCTCCCCCGCGCCGGAGAGGTGGCCCGTCTGGGCTATGTGGTCAAAAACTCCTCCAAAGACCCAAGCGGCCAGCGCCGCATGACCTTGGACAAAGCCCTGGGCACCCTTCTGGTTGAAAGGGGCTGGGACATTCTGGTGGGCGTTGTCATGGCCGTCTGCCTGGTGGTCTTCGCCCGGGAACGCTTCGGCGGCTTCTTCCAGGACATTCTCAAGGGCTTGGGCGGCGCCCGGACGCTCTGGATAGCATCGGCCGCCATCCTGGCTATCGCGGGGCTCTTCATCTTCCTGGCCCAAAAGTACAAGGACGCCTCCCCCTTCTGGGGCAAGATATGGGGCTTCCTGGGGGGTATCGGCCATGGGCTGGGCTCTTTCCGCCACATGGAAAAAGGCTGGCTCTTCCTCCTTTATACCGTCCTTATCTGGCTGCTTTACTGGCTCACCAGCGCCGCCATCCTCTGGGCCCTGCAAGACGTGGACGTGTTTGCCCCTCTCACCTTCCTGGACGCCTTCTTCATTGCCATGATAGGCAGTTTCAGCTCTGTGGTTCCGGTACCGGGCGGTTTCGGGGCCTTCCACGGAGTGGTGGGCGGCTTCATGAAAAGCGTCTGGAGCATTCCCATGGGAACGGGTATGATTTACGCCACCCTGAACCACGAATCCCAGGTGCTCATCCAGGCCCTGGCCGGAATAGGTTCCTATATCCACGAAAGCTTCTTCCGTAAATCATGAAATTCGCCCTGATAGGCCATCCCGTGGCCGGGTCCCTGAGCCCGCGCCTCATCGCTGCCGGCTATGGCGGCGCGCACAGCTATGACCTGCTGGACTTCGAGCGCTTCGAAGACGCCTGGAAGGCCTTCACGGAGGGCTACGACGGCATCAACGTCACGGCCCCCTTCAAGCAGGACGCCTTCCGCAAGGTGGATGCACTCTCGCCCGAAGCCCGCAGCACCGGCGCCGTGAATCTGGTTATCCCCGGCCCCGGGGGCTACAAGGGCTTCAATACGGATGTAAATGGAGTGGCCGATGCCCTCAGGGAGACAGGCCTGCCTTTCAGGCAAGCCCTGGTGGTGGGGACGGGCGGAGCAGCCCGCGCCGCCGCCTATGCCGCCCGGCAGCTGGGCTGCGAGGTCACCGTTACAGGCCGGTCCATAGAGAAAGCATCGGCCCTGGGCTATGAGGCCGTTCCCCTGGAAGAAGCCTGCTCTCTGGCACCGGACGTGATGCTTTACACCCTGCCGGGCAGGGTGCCCGTACCCGCAGGCCTTCCCTTCCAGGATGCCGTTGTTCTGGAAGCGGAGTACCGGATTCCGCAGCTCACGCACATCCCCTGCCGGCTGTATGTGAGCGGCCGCCGCTGGATGCTGGGCCAGGCCATTGCCGGCTACCGGATCTTCACCGGAGCGGAGCCGGATGTTGAAAAAATGCTGGAAGTTTTGTAACTTGCAGCCTCAGGATTACACCGAATTAACTTATTATATTATGTCACTGAACAAAGTAATGCTTATCGGTAACGTTGGAAACGACCCCGAAGTACGTTACCTGGAATCCAATCCCCAGAACCCCTCCGCCAACGCCAAGGTGGCGTCGTTCCGCCTGGCCACCACGGAGCGCTATCGTGACCGTAGCGGAGAGCTCCGCGAAAACACCGAGTGGCACAGCATCGTAGTCTGGAGAAACAACGCCGACGTGGTGGAAAAATATGTCCACAAGGGCTCTCAGGTGTATATTGAAGGCAAACTGCGCACCCGTCAGTGGACGGATCAGACAGGAAATAAGCGCTATACCACGGAAGTGGTGGCCGATTCCCTCCAGCTCCTGGGCAAGCGCCCGGACAGCCAGGGTGAAGGCGGCCAGCAGGGCGGTTACCAGGGTGGCTACCAGGGCGGCTATGCCCAGCAGCAGCCGGTGCAGCCTCAACTCCAGCCGCAGCCTGTACAGCCGCAGGCCCCTGTGAGCAACGTACCCGCCGGCTTCCAGCCCTCCGCCCCCGTTGAACCCTCCGACGACCTCCCGTTCTAAAATTCAATTCTCATTATAACCTTTCTAAAACCTAAGAGTATGAAAAAGTACATTGCAGAATGCCTGGGCACCTTCGTGCTCACCTTCCTGGGCTGCGGAACCGCCATGTTCCTGGGTTGCAACACCCCGGCCGGCGTAGTGGGTACAGCCATCGCCTTCGGTCTGGCCGTTGTGGCCATGGCCTACACCATCGGCGGCATCAGCGGTTGCCACATCAACCCGGCCATCACCCTGGGCGTTGCCCTGAGTGGCAGAATGAGCTGGAAAGAGGCCTGCGGCTACTGGGTGGGCCAGATCGTTGGCGGTATCCTGGCCGGCGCCGTGCTGGCACTGGTTGTCGGCGTGGTAACGGCAGAGGATCTCACCGGAGCCCTGGGTTCCAACGGCGTAGCCAACGCCGGCGGCGTATGGGGTGCCTTCCTGGTAGAGGTGATTGCCACCTTCCTCTTTGTCCTGGTTGTGCTGGGCACCACGGATTCCAAAGTGGGTGCCGGTAACTTTGCCGGACTGGCCATCGGCCTCAGCCTCATCCTCATCCACCTGGTGTGCATCAACCTCACCGGCACTTCCGTGAACCCCGCCCGTTCCATCGGCCCGGCCCTGTTTGCCGGCGGACAGGCCCTCACCGACGTATGGGTCTTCATCTGCGCCCCGCTGGTGGGCGGCGGCCTCAGCGCCCTGGTCTGGAAAGCCCTGGCTCCCGCCAAATAAGTGCTTGAATCCACAAAAAAATGGCCGTCCGGTTGGGCGGCCATTTTCACAACTATAATACTTTAACTATTCAGTAGGTTCTGAAGGAACCACCTTTTCTTTGTTGATGAAGCGGTGAGGCTCACCGGCAAAGTTCCGGGTATGACTACCCAAAGATGTGACAGACTCTGTACATGAAGAATGGTAGATCTGATACTCCTCGTAGCTGAGCTCGAAAGCCTTTGAGTTTGGAGTTAAGCGACTCCGCCGCCGCATTGGT
>JAFVAU010000009.1 GCA_017480345.1 Bacteroidales bacterium | reverse complement strand
TTGAAAGCATTCTGTGCCATTTTTCATTCTTTCCCCTGTCTCCCGGGAAAGGAATCGGGCACCGGTTTTTGAGACTGATTTTAGTTCGTAACTGAACTTTTAGGCCGTCTCAGACTGGGTGGGTATGCTCCGGAATATGTACGCTACTACAATTGATTATGACAGTTGCAGTAGTGCTGCCAATGATGCTTATTTTGATTGTATGAATCAATAAAACATGTAAATTAAACCTTTAATCGTTTCGATATGTGGTTCAGTATAGGTGACCGACTCAAAATCGTCAGGCAGGAAAATGCCGATGCCAAGAGTGGAAAGACCACCTTTCCACTCGTAGTTTTGCTGTGTGCATGCTTTGTGGTGAGTACCTTTTTCTTTACCTCACGGGTGCCTGCTTCTCACCTCATTCGGCAAATTGTTTATATCGTTTCATTGTGTGCTATAACCATCATGGGTATTGTGAAGTTCATTCGTAACAAGCAGGAGGTGGATATTTCCCTGGTGTGCATATTTGCCATTATTCTTTCTATCTTCTTGACAATATAGATTTCCCCTCATGTTATTTTTAGGCCGGCAACCTCAAACTTAGCCCGACATCCCAAACCGCTTCTTTAATCTTTTTACACCGTCTTTCTCTGAAGGACGGTGTTTTTGCATACCGTTTTTTGAAACGTGCAAAGGAAAATGACGAGGTCATAACCGGTTTATTTGCTCAGAAAAAGGGCAGATTAGAAACTTTTTCGTCACATTAGAAACGGAAAATGCAAATGACTGATAATCAGCATGCATTCCCCTCATTTTGTTAGAAATATTTTTTTGTTGTTAGAAACTTGCTCTCGAACTTTGTGCCAGCAAAACGATAACAAGTAACTAAAAAACAAAAATTATGAAAGCAAGTTCTATTCTTTTCGCATTCCTTTCTATGACCCTCACGTTGGGCCTTGTCTCCGCTTCTCCGGCATATGCAAATCCCCCTAAAAAAGATCACATGACAGGAACTACAAAAGAAATATGTTCCGCCGCTGTTCCAGAGGGGCTCTACCAGGTTGTCGTCCTCAATAAGCAAACAGGCGAGGTGGTTGATGTGACCATCCAGTATTGCCCACAAGGTGCTCCCATTCCCGTCCCCCAAGTGGCTCCGGATGAAGTTGTAGTTTTTAAAAAGGTATCCTCTATCAATGATCCATTTGCCGAGATAGAAGATATTTACGATATAGCTAACAAATAAACCCATGAGACGATGAAAACACTTAATCGAGACAACACAACCGCGACGGCCAATCACAATTGGTCCCGGCTTTACACCTATCTGTCTTTCATCTTCACCGGCATTATCTTCTTCCTGTTTGGCTACTTCTTCGAAATGATAACCGTCCTGTAGGGCAACCGCACCAATAAGAGCACGCTTTTAGTCAAAGCGCCGAGTTGTCCCTACTTACGGTTTTATAGCGCTTAAATAGTTACAACCTGCCGGGCAAGCGCACTGGCGGCCGGCCTGTGAGATACGCAGAGAATGGTTTTGCGGCCGGCAAAACGGCTGCAGATATTTTCCAGCACCTTTGCCTCGGTTTCCCCGTCCAGGGCCGATGTGCTTTCGTCCAGCACCAGGACACTGCCGGGATGCAGCAGGGCGCGGGCAATGGCAATGCGCTGGGCCTGCCCCTCTGAAAGACCGCTTCCTACCTCCCCGCAGGGCGTATCCAGCCCCTTGGGCAAATCATACACAAAGAGGGCGGCCGCCGTTTCCAGCGCCTGCCGCATATCCTCTTCCGTGGCGGAAGGACCCGCCAACTGCAGATTGCTCCGGATGGTACCGCTGAGGAGGCTGTTCCCCTGCGGCACATAGAGGAAGTTGCCGCGGGTGGCAGCGGAGGCGGGAACCCCGCCCAGCGTAATGCTGCCGTCCTGGGGCGTCAGAAGTCCCATGATGAGCCGCAGCAGGGTGCTCTTTCCGATACCGGTGGTGCCCATAATGACGGACAGGTCTCCCGCCGGGAAAGTGCAGGAAAAGTCTTTCAGCACCGCTTCGTGACCACCCGGATAGGAATAGCTTACATGGGAGACCACAATTTCCGGCGCATCGGCCAGGAGAACGGGCTCTCCCACACGCTCCTCTTCCAACTCTTCCAGCTCCATGAGCCGCTCGATGGAGGTGAGCGCCGTGATGAAGGCCGGAATCTGCCGGCCAAACTCCGCCACAGGGCGCTGCACCTGGCCCACCAACTGGATGAAGCCCGTCATGGTGCCGAAGGTCACCGTCCCGTGCAGAATGCCCACCACACCCCAAATGAAGGCGGCGGCATGCCCGGCCTGGAAGCCAAGAAACATGAGCCCGCGGGCTACGGCATTATAATTGAGGCGTTTGCGTACATTCCCCTCTACGTCGTCCTGCAGCCAGCCAAACTTCTCCAGCACCCGTTCCACGCTGGTGAGCGTGAGCACCAGCACCCGCTGCTGCAGACTCTCCTGCATCACCTGCTGGATCTCGCTCTCGCGGGCGCGGATGGCCGCCATCAGCCGGCGAAGCTGCTTGAAAAACAATTTGGAGCCGAAGACCGCCGCCACCATCAGGATGAGCAGCACCCAAAGCAGGTTGGGCGCCAGCACCAGCAGATAGGCCGATGCAGCCAGCAGCTGCACCATCGTAATCACCAGCCCCGGAATGCGGGAAGAGAAGAGTTCCGCCACCACGCGGATGTCGTCCTCCAGGCGGTTCACGGTGTCTCCGGACAGGAAACGCTCCCGGCCGTCCCAGCGGCTCCGGAGCACGTGGCCGAAGAAGTGCTTCCGCAGACGGTTCTGCGTCCTCACCTGGGAATAACCCTCCCACCAGTTGAACAGCGTTATCAGCGCCAGCTGGACCAAAAGGATGCCCACAAACAGGCCGATTCCCGTCCCCAGTGGCATGTCGCTCTGCCGGGTAGCAATGTCCACCAGCTGTTTACTTGCCCAGACAAAGGTCAGCGAAGCGGCAACACGCCCCAGCCCGATCAGGGCCGTGACCGTCATCCAGCCCCAGACGGGGCGGGAGTAAGCGCCCATGGCGCGCAGGCACTGACGGAAATCTTTCATTACGCAACGATGCCCTGTTCCTTCCACTGGGCCAGCAGTTTGGCGGCATCGGCCCGGGCGATATCCTCGGGGACGTCGTATTTCTCAAGCAGGAGCCCAGCCAGCGTGTCTTCGCTGAACTCCTTTCCCAGCACCCGCTCCCAGAGCCAGGCGGCCGATTCGTTCAGCGAAATAATCTTGTTGAAATTCACCTGGGAGAGGCCTTCGCCCACCACAATGTGTTCCCCGCAAAGGGTCCGTAGGGTAAATCCTTCCTTAATTTTCATTTTTTTCAAAAAAAATCATATCACGTTACCCCCTCCCGAAACCCCTCCCCTCGGGGGAGGGACTTACAGAGGGGAGTCTTCTGTATAATCCTAAAATAATTCGCCTGAAAGGCAGCAGCCGCCCCCAGAGCCTGCCCTCGTTGGGCTGGCGGGGCTTCCCATCCCGGAGGATGGTCTTGACGGTGCCCAGAACATCGGCCCGGGTGCAGGATTCCGTTCCCCGGATGTTCCCGTCGCCCATGAGGGTGAGGCGCTGCCCTTCCTCCCGGATGATGCGGTGGAGGACATATCGGCCCGGAAGGCGCACCAGCACGATGTCTCCCTTCTTTACCGACGGCTCCTTCCGAAGGACTACGCTGTCCCGGCCTTCCCGGATGAAAGGCAGCATGCTGCTTCCCTTGGGGGAGAGCGTCACGTCGCGGCCTTCGTCCAGCAGGACGGCCACCTCTTCCAGGAACACTTCGTTGGGCAGTACAATCTTATCCATGGACGGTCTTGTGGCAAAGGATGGCCGCCGCGTCGTCCGGCAGGCAGCGGAGGATGTAACAAGGAACGGCGACTGCCAGGCTTTCCAGCGTCCGGTGCCAGCCGTCGGAGAGTTCTTTGAAGGGACGGAAGGCCGATGCCGAAGCCATCACCGAGGCATAGGCCTCCAGCGGGCTTAACCTCCGGATGGCATTCTCCGGAGCCTGCTCGATGCGCACGATGGCGCCCACCGGCACGTCCTGGGCCTTGTAGCAAGGGGTTTTTCCGCTCCAGGGCGTCCCGAACACGCGGGCGCTGCCGTCCGGCATCAGGCGGAGAACCGGGTTGTCGTCGTTCAGGAGCTCCGTTTCGGGGATATTCTGCAGCCACAGGCGGCTGTGCGTGCTTTTTCCCGTGCCGCTCTTCCCCAGGAAAAGGTAGCCTTTCCCGTGGTGCATCACCACGGAGGAGTGCATTTCCAGCGCGCCTTTCCGGGCCGATGAAAACGCATAAAGCAGCATGAGGGCATTGTTGAGGGCAAAGACATCGTCCGTACCGCTCAACTGCATGGCCGCCTTGGAGAAGTCTTCATTCACTTGCAGCTGAACGGCTGCCGGCCTGCCCGGCAGCGGCCGCATCCGGAAGAGATGCCCCTCCGGAACGGTCCAGATGGCAATTTCCGGAAAGTCCGGCCCGTCCTGCGTGCAGAACAGCGGCTCACCCTCCGGGGCTGCTACGGCCTCCGCCTGCTCCAGGTCGAAGAGGTGGCCGTCCGTTCCGTCGGCCGCGAACGGGTTCAGGTTGTCCATCCTATCCAGGAGCGTCTTATCGGCCTTCACCGTAAACGGGAAGCCCGCTACCAGATATGTCTTGCTTGTATACATCTAATCCAGTTCTATTACCTGATACTCCGTGCTTCCAAGGCCCATTTCCTCTCCCCGGAACACAATGCGGGTACCGTGCCGCTGCTCTATCCGCTCCAGCAGGGCCTTCGTGTCATTGTTCTTGTCCTGGGGCAGGTTCATCACCCGGTCCAGGCAGAACTTGTCCAAGGCCACGGGGTCCAGCGAGGCGGCAATGCCGATATCCTGGATGGTGGGCTTGTGCGGATTGCCGTCACAGTCGCAGTCGATGGAGATGTTGTTCATGACATCAATGTAGACGATGCCTTCGCGCTGCTGGAAATAATTGTGCACAGCCTGCGCAGCGGCCGACATGGACTCGATGAATGGAGTATTCTTCTGGGGCGAAGAGAACCAGCCGCTGGGAGCCTGCAGGTCTCCGTTGGGTTTGGTATGCTGGCTCTTTCCGGCCGAATGGATATTGACCTTGCCACCAGCCGATGCCACGCCGATGGAGGCATTCTTGAGCACGCCGCCGAAGCCGCCCATCGCATGGCCCTTGAAGTGGGCCAGGTTAATCATGAAATCGTAGTTCTGGATATGCGAGCCCACGATATCGTACTTGATCCATTTGTCATCGACCACGGGAATCTTAATCTCTCCCTCCTCGTCCATGATGTCCACGGCGGCAATCTTGTCATAGCCGCGCTTGGCAATCTCCGCCCTGTGGCTTTCCGTGGTAAAACGGCTGCCGCCATAAGCGGTATTGCATTCCACCAGCGTACCGTTCACCTCTTTCACCAGCGGGGCGATGAGCTGAGGAGCCAGTTGGTTGGATTTCATGGACTCTCCGGTAGAGATTTTCACGGCCACGCGGCCCTTGGGCTCCACGCCCAGGGCCTTGTAAACCTTCAGCAGGCCTTCCGGAGAGATGTCTCGGGTAAAGTAAACGACGGGGCTTTCCTGCACCTTCTCCTGTGCCAGGGAGCACGGAGCGGCCATCAGGAGCGCTGCCAGGGCAGCAAGGGGGAATACTCTTTTCAGCATATCAATTTGTTTCGTCTATTCTTGCAAAGATACCAAATATTCGGCGAAGACGCAAAACCACCCTCACCTGCGCCATCGGCCCCCAAATTGGTGACAACTAAGTGATTGACACTCATGTCCTTATACAACATTTCTCGTTCAAAAATCGAACGAGAAATGTACGGGAAGTCTATGAGAATCAGTGAGTTGGCTGTCACCAAAAAACACTACTTACAGAAGTACTTGTACATCAGATTGAGGACGGCGGGGATTACCTGGCTGGGGACGTCGTCGTCCTCCTTGTCGGAGCCGCTGGAGAGCATCACCAGGCCGAAGTTGTGGTCCAAGTCCCAGAACATGGCGCTGCGCTGGCCGTAGGCGCCGCCGGTGTGGCCCACCAGGTGCACGCCGGGGATGGTGTCGTAGTCGTTCCAGAGGGCCAGGCCGTAGTGCTCGGGGGTGGAGCGTTCCGTCTGCATGGCACGGGAACTCTCCTCGGAGATTATCTTGACACCGGAAGGAGAGGTTCCCCAGCCCATGTGCATCATCATGTAGCGGGCCAGGTGGCAGGCCGATATCTTCATGCCGCCGGTAGGGGAGAACACGGGCGTGTCGTAGCCGAAGGTATAGTTGGCGATGCGCTCGCTGCGGGGAGCGTAGGCATCTACGGACTCCTTCATGGCGTCGGCCTTCTCGTCATAGTAATAAAGTTTCACGAAGCGGGAGGCGTCCAGGGAATCCACGCAGTAACCGCCGTACAGGCCCAGCGGCTCCAGCACATGGTGCACCACATACTGGTCAAAGCGCTCGCCGGAGAGTTTCTCGATGAAGGTGCCCACCAGGTTGAAGTTGAGGTTGCAGTATTCGTAGCCGGTGCCGGGCTCGTAGTCGTTGTAGCATTTGGCCCAGTCCGGGTTCACGGCCGGATTCACGGCATCCAGCACAAAATAGCCCTGGGAGTCGTTGAGGCTGGAGGTGTGGGACATGAGCATTTCCAGGGTAATGACCTTCTGAGGGAACTTGGGATTGCGGATGGGGAAGCCCGCCAGGGTGCTCACGTCCGTGTCCAGCGAAACCTTGCCGGCCTCGATGAGCTGCATCATGGAGGTGGCGCTGAAGCTCTTGGAGATGGAGGCAATGCGGAACAGGGAACGCTCCGGGTCGATGGGAATCTCCTCCTCCAGGGAGGCCGATCCAAAGCCGGCGCTGTACACAATCTCACCGCCTTTGACCACGGCTACGGCCAGGCCGGGATTCCGCACGGAGGCGCGGTAGGCCTCGATTTCCTGCTCGAAGGCCTTCTGCGGGTTCTGGCAGGCCAGACAGGCCGATGCCGCCAGAAGGGCAACAAAAAGTTTCTTCATACTAATATCCAAAAATTTCTTCGGAGGAGACTACCTTGACAGGGCCCAGGGTGCCCAGGAACTTCATGTCCAGGTCTTTTACGTCTCCGGTGATGGCATAATGGTAGGTACGGCCCTTGATCCACTCCTCGTGGGTGGCCAACAGGTCGTACATGGTGAGCTGGCCCACCTTGTCGTACACCAGTTTCTCGCGGGGTACGGTCAGGCCCAATTCCTGGTTGCGGATGTACTGGTACAGCACCTGGATGCCGTGCGTGCGCTGGGTGCGGATCTTGTTCAGGATAGCGCTCTTGGCAATCTCCAGGTTCTCGGGAGCCTCGGGCAGCGTCTCGATGATTTCCTTGAAGCCTTCCACGGCCTTGACCAGTTTGTCGTTCTGGGAGGCGATGGTGGCCCGGAAATAATACTCGTCATTGGTGAAGGACGGGCGAACCAGCTGGGCGCCGGCGCTGTAGGCCAGGGCGCGGGATTCGCGCATCTCCTGGAACACGATGGAGTTCATGCCGGAACCATAATACTCGTTGAAGAGATCCACGTACGGAGCCTGCTCCAGGATGAGGGATTCTCCCCGGTTGGAATATTGCATGTAATTGAACTGGCGCGAGTTGTAAGGCGTTACGAACACCTTGGGGGTGCGGGTGAGCACCTTGGGAGGCACATTTTTCACCACGGGCATCCAGGAGTCGTTGGAATGCGCGGCCAGCAGGGCCTTCACCTCTTCCAGCGTGGCCGGTCCGTAATACAGGATTTTGTGCTGGCAGCCGAAGAGTTCCTTCAGGGAGGAGAGCAATTCCTCAGAGCTTATTTCCGCCACCTGCGCATTGGTGAGGGTGGAAGTCTTGATAAGCTCCGGCCCGTACATCATGTACTTCTGCAGGGCGGCGTTGCAGGCCCCCTGACGCTTCTTGGAATCTGCCCGGGAGCGGATGACATCGGCCTTGAGACCATCCAGGATGCCCTGGTCCGGTACGGCCTGCTCAAAGAGGGATTCCACCAGGGAATAGATTTTCGGGGTGCTTTCTCCCAGGCCGCGGAGCGTGATGGTGGTGAGATAGTCTCCCACGTTCATGTTCCACTTGGAGGCCAGGGAATACAGCTCTACGGAGATGTCCTGGGCCGATTTTTCCGGCGTCCCCAGATAACGGACATAGTCGGAGGCCAGCGGGAGGGCAGGCATCTGGTTGCTGCCCTTGTCGAACCAGAAGGTGAGGGTGGCAATCTCGTTCTTCACATTCTGCTTGTACAGCAGTTCCAGGCCGCCCACGGTGTCCACCACCATGTCTTTCTCAAAGTCCACGAAGAGAGGCTCGATGGGCTCCACCGGGGCCTGGGCAATCTCCTGCAGGAAGGCGCTCTGCTTGTCACGGTTGGTGACGATGGGCGTAATCTTGGGGGCGCTGATGCGCTTGACGGACGGGTCCGGACCGGAGTGCTTGTACACCACGGCGTAGTTTTCGTCGGTGAGGTATTTCTGCGCCCAGGCCACGATATCGGCCTTGGTGAGGGCGTGGGTGTTCTCAATCTTCTGCACCTCTGAAGCCCAGCTGCGGCCTTCCACGAAGGTGTTCATCATCATGCCGGCGCGGGAACGGTTGTTCTCCAGGCTGTTCATCATGGCCAGCCGGTAATTGGCCTTGGCGGCTTCTACCAGTTCTTCCGGGAAATCACCGGCGGCCACACGTTCCACCTGCGCCTTGATAAGGGCTTCGGCCTCTTTCAGGGACTGGCCTTCCTTGGGCATGACCTGGGCCAGCAGGAGGCCCCAGTCGGCACGGGTATAGGGGGATACCATGACTTCCAGCACCTTCTGGGCCTGGACGATATCCAGGTCTATGAGGCCGGCCAGGCCGTTGGAGAGGATGTCGCTCACAAGGGAGGCGTAGCCGGCCGTCTCGGTGGAGTTGCCGGGAACGCGCCAGCCCAGGAGGGTGAACTCACCCTCGAAGCCGTAGACATCGCGGCTCAGGGGTTCCTTGGCAGGCTCCTCCGGGACGATGGTCCTTACCGGAACGTCCGGGTTGGGCTGCCAGTCTCCGAAGTATTTTTCTATAAGCTGGACCATTTGGTCAGGGTCAAAGTCTCCGGACAGGCAGATGGCCATGTTGTTGGGGACGTAGTAGGTGTCTTTCTGCCTCCGGATGGCCTTCAGGGAAGGATTTTTTAGGTGGTCCTGGGTGCCGATCACCGTCTGGGTGCCATAGGGATGGTGGGGGAACAGCATGGCGTTGAGGGCGTCGATGGCTTTCTCGATGTCGTCTATCATGCTCATGTTCTTCTCCTCGTAGACGGCTTCCAGTTCCGTGTGGAAACCGCGGAAGACGCAGTTGCGGAAGCGGTCGGCCTGGATGCGGGCCCAGGCATCCACCTGGTTGGAGGGGATTTCCTCCACATAGCAGGTGACGTCCTCGCTGGTGAAGGCGTTGGAGCCCTCGGAGCCAATCACGGACATGAGTTTGTCGTACTCGTTGGGAATGGCCAGCTTGGAGGCCTCGTAGCTCACGGAGTCTATGATGCGGTAGAATGCCTCGCGCTCCGCCGGGTCCGTAAGGCTGCGGTACACTTCAAAGAGGCTGTCTATCTGTGCCAGAAGGGGCTTTTCGGCCTCATAGTCCTGTGTGCCCAGGATTTCGGAACCCTTGAACATCATGTGCTCCAGATAGTGGGCCAGGCCGGTGTTGTCCGCAGGGTCGTCCTTTCCGCCCACCCGGACGGCCATGTAGGTCTGGACGCGGGGTTCGTCCTTGTTCACGGACATGTAAACTTTGAGACCGTTTTTGAGGGTGTAAATTTTGACGCCCATGGGGTCTCCCTTCACCGTTTCATAACGGGAACAGGCTGTGACGGCCACCAGGGCCGCCAGGAGCAGGAAGCAGAATCTTTTCATCGTTCGCTTTATTATTGATGGTAACAAAGGTAGCAATAATAAATCAAAAAAGCTTCTGATTTCTCAGAAGCTTTTCAGTGCACTCTTAGGGACTCGAACCCTAGACCCGCTGATTAAGAGTCAGCTGCTCTACCAGCTGAGCTAAGAGTGCAATTCAGACTGGCGTTATGTCTTGTGACCCGTTCGGGGCTCGAACCCGAGACCCCAACATTAAAAGTGTTGTGCTCTACCAACTGAGCTAACGAGTCTCCTGTTTTGAGGTTTCCCGTAAACGGGATTGCAAAGGTACAACCTTTTTTTGAATCTGCAAGGATTTTTTAAACTTTTTTGCCTTTCCGCCGCTCACTGAATTCGGCCGTAGCGGTGAAGAACACATCTCCGCTGGAATTCAAGGCTGTTTCTACGGAATCCTGCACCACGCCGATGATGAAGCCGATGGCCACGGCTTGCATGGCCACGTCGTTCCCGATGCCCAGGAAGGAGCAGGCCATGGGAATCAGGAGCAGCGAGCCGCCGGCCACGCCGGAAGTGCCGCAGGCGCCCAGGGCCGCGATGACGCTGAGGATGATGGCCGACGGAAGACTGATCTGGACCCCCAGGGTGTGGGCCACGGCCAGACTCATCACCGTGATGGTGATGGCGGCGGCGTTCATGTTGATGGTGGCGCCCAGCGGGATGCTCACGGAATAAAAGTCCCTGTCCAGACCCAGTTTGCGGCACAGTTCCATGTTGATGGGAATGTTGGCGGCCGATGAGCGCGTGAAGAAGGCGTTGACGCCGCTTTCCTTCAGGCAGGCCCACAGCAGGGGATAGGGATTCTGCCGGGTAAAGAGGAAGGAAAGCAGGGGATTGAAGACCAGCGTGTTAAAGAGCATGCAGCCCAGCAGCAGGAGAATCAGCTTCCCGTATACCGTAAAGATTTCCAGGCCGCTTTCCGACACGGCGGAAAACACCAGGCCCAGGATGCCGAAGGGCGCGAACTGGATAACCCATTTGACCACCAGGGTAACGGACTCGGAGAAGTCCGTGACCACTTGGATGGTGGTGGGAGAGGCCAGTTTCTTGAGGGCTATGCCCAGCAGGATGGACCAGAACAGGATGCCGATATAGTTTGCTCCGGAAAGGGACGCGATGGGATTGGCCACGATATTCTCCACCAGGTGACCGAATACCTCCGTGAGGGCGGCCGGGGCGTTTCCTTCTGCCGTGGCTTCCAACTTGAGGGAGACGGGGAAGAGCTCGCTTCCCGCCACGGCCGTGAAGGCGGCGGTGAGGGTGCTCACCAGATACAGGAGGATGACCGTTCGGAAACGGGGCCCCAGGGAGTTGTGCGCATTGGCAAGCGAAGCCGCCACCAGCACGGCCACCAGGACGGGCGCTATGGCTTTGAGGGCCCCCACAAAGAGGGTTCCCAGAATACCGATGCCCTTCCAGCCGGGAACCAGCAGGCCCAGGGCGGCACCGATGACCAGGCCGATCAAAATCCTCAGGACCAGGCTGGTGCCGGTCCAGCGTTGGATAATATTCATTATGCGCTGTATTCTTTGATATGCTGTTCTTCGGACAGGCGGCACACCAGAAGGCGGTCCGCCGATTCGGCCACAATGTAGCCGTCCAGGCCTTCCACCACCACGGTCTTTTCGGAGGCGGTGTGCACCAGGCAGTTCTGGCAGTCAAAGAGACGGACGTCCCCTCCCACTACCGTATTTCCTTCCTCATCGGCCTTCAGATGGGTCTGGAGAGAGCCCCAGCTGCCGAGGTCGCTCCAGGCGAGGTCTTCCGCAATTACATAGATGTAGCGGGATTTTTCCATGACGGCGTAGTCGATGGAGATTTTCTCGCAGGTGGGGAAGAGGCGGCGCAGCTCCGGCGTTTCCCTGTCCGTGAGGAGGGAAGGCTCCAGCTCATCCATCACGGCGGCAATCTGGGGCGCATAGGCGCTCAGTTCCCGGATGATGGTGTTCACGTTCCAGACAAAGATGCCGGCGTTCCAGAAGTAGTGGCCGTCTTCCATATAGGAAATGGCGGTGTCCAGGTCCGGTTTTTCCTTGAACTCGCTCACTTTCACCAGCTGGCCCTGCAGGGCCTCGGTGGCGTGGATATAGCCGTAGCCGGTTTCCGGGCGGGAGGGGGTGATGCCCACCGTCACGATGGCGTCCCGCTCCTGGGTGAAGGCCAGGGCCTTGGAGATGGTGTCCGCAAATTCCTCCGTCTTGAGCACCAGTGCGTCGGCCGGGGTTACCACAATGTTGGCATCCGGGTCTTTCTTGCGGATTTTCCAGGAGGCGTAGGCAATGCAGGGGGCGGTGTTGCGGCCCTCGGGCTCGCAGAGAATCTGGTCCTGGGGAATCTGGGGCAACTGCTGTTTCACCAGGGCGGCGTAACGCTCTCCCGTCACCACCCAGAAGTGGTCCGGGGCGCAAACCGGGGCAAAGCGGTCTGCCGTGAGCTGGATGAGGCTGCGCCCCACGCCCAGCACGTCGATAAACTGTTTGGGAACATCCGGGGTGGAAAGGGGCCACAGACGGCTCCCGATTCCTCCGGCCATGATGACTACGTGTGTGTTCATTCTTTGTGTTATTAAGGACACAAAGATAAGAAAAAGCCCGGCGTTATCAAACGTCGGGCTTCATTTTATTCATCGGGCCGATACTCCAGGATATCGCCCGGTCCGCAGTCGAGGGCCTTGCAGAGGGCCTCCAGGGTACTCAGGCGGAGGGCTTTGGCCTTTCCGCACTTGAGGATGGAAAGATTGGCGGGAGTGATGCCGACTTTCTGGGCCAGCTCGCCGGAAGACATTTTCCGGCGGGCCAGCATGACATCAATATTGGTGATAATCGGCATATGCGCTTACTTTTTGGCCTCGGGCTGAGGCTGCTCATCGGCCTTTTCGGCCTTGCCCTTCAGGTAGGTGGGGAGCTCCATGCCGGCCATCTTGAAGAGGTCGTCCAGCGGGGGAACGCTCTTCATCATACCGGAGATGAAGTTGGACGTGGCGGTTTTGCCGTCGGAGGAATTGCCTCCGTCCCAAACCGTTACCTTGTCTATGTTGATGCCCTTGACGGCCTCTACCTGGGTCTTCACCAGCTCGGGCAGTTTGTCGGCAATCATCATGAGGACGGCCTTCTGGGCGTCTCCCTCGGCGGCGCTCACCAGATTCTTGAAACCGTCGGCCTGCTTGGTGAGGATTTCCAGCATACCCTTTGCCTGGGCGTCCATCTTGGCGAAGATGGCGTCGGCCTCACCCTTGGCCTTGCGGCGGATCTGCTCGGCTTCGGCCTCGGCCTCGATGATTTTCTTCTGCTTGTCAATCTCTGCAGCCACCACGATATTGGCCTTCTGGGTGGCCTCTTCCCGCTCGGCACGGGCCAGTTCGGCGTCGCGCTCACTCTGGTAGGCCTCTTCCAGGGCCTTGGCGGCCTGCACCTTTTCTGCGGCCACGGCAATGCGGTCGGCCTCTGCGGTCTTCTGACGGCGGAGGGCGTCGGAGTTGGCAATCTCAATCTTGGCGCTGTTTTCACCCTTCACGGCATCGGCGTCGGCGGCGGCCACGTTGATACGGGTGTCCTTGTCGGCCATGGCCTTGCCGGTTTCACCGTAACGGTTCTGCTCGGCCACGCTCTTCTTGGCGTCGTTGATGGCCTTGGCGGCGGCTTCCTTACCCAGGGCCTCGATGTAGCCGGACTCGTCGCGGATATCCGTCACGTTCACGTTGATGAGCTTGAGGCCTATCTTGCGGAGCTCCGCCTCCACGTTGGTGGATACGTTGGCCAGGAACTTGTCACGGTCGGCGTTGATTTCCTCGATGTCCATGGTGGCAATCACCAGACGCAGCTGGCCGAAGAGGATATCCGTAGCGATGTTCTGGATGCTGTCCACGCTCAGGCCCAGCAGGCGCTCGGCGGCGTTGGTCATGTTCTCCGGCTCGGTGGAGATACCCACGGTGAAGCGGCAGGGAACGTCTACGCGGATGTTCTGCTTGGACAGGGCGTTGGTGAGGTTGCACTCGATGGAGATGGGCTTGAGGTCCAGGAAGGCGTAATCTTGGAAGACGGGCCAGATGAAGGCTGCGCCGCCGTGGATGCATCGGGCCGATGAGATGGAACCTCCGGCGTTCTTTCCGGTCTTACCGTAGATGACAAGGATCTTGTCCGAAGGGCAGCGGCGATAGCGCTTGAGGATGGCGGCCAGGGTGACGAACACCACGGCCACAATGATGAGGATGAGGTACAACTGTGTCATATCTTAAATGGTGTAAGTGTTTGTTTCTTCTACCAGGAGGGTGCCCGCGTCCAGGGCGTCCACCACCCGGATGCCGGTGCCGGTCTTGAGGGGCTCTTCGTTCTCCGTGACGGCGTCGTATTCGCGGACGGCGCCATTGATGGTGATCTGCACCTTGCCGGAGCCGCTGCGGGCGGCCGGGACGGTGAGATACACCTTCCCTTCGCAGCCGGCGGCCGATTTCTGCAGATTGATGTTGCCGCTCTGCTGCATGCCCGAGAGCCACTTGAACAGGTACATCACGGCCGCCACCAGGGCTACGCCGATGAGCACGGAGACGAAAATCCGGAAGGCGACGGAGGGGATGGCCTCCTGCAGCAGGATGGCGCTCCAGCCAAAGCCCAGGATAAAGTTCACGAAGTTACGGAAGGTGTACAGGTTGGCCCCGCCGTCAATGTTGGAGAGGTCGCTCCCGTCCATGGAGGTGTCCACATCCACGTCGAAGTCGGAGTCAACGTCGGCTCCGACGAAGGTGAGGATGCTTTGGATGATGAAAATGAGGGACGCCGTCAGGGTGACGCCCCAGAGAATCTTCATAACAAGGCTGAGACCAGCCCACCAGGTTGCAATCATAGCTTATCAGTATTTGTTTCTGCAAATATAATAAATATTTATTGAATTGCAATAAAAAAATTAAAAAATTGGGCCGATGATTCAAACATCGGCCCAAAACAGTTCCCTTGAGGGGGAAAGAGACTATTTCTTCTTGCCCAGGAGGCCGCCCAGGATGCTGGTGGCAGCACCCAGGATGCCGGCGGCGGCTCCGGAGTTGCCCTTGAGGGAGAGGAGGATGTCGTTGATGTCTACGTCTCCGTCTCCGTCCTGGTCTTTGAGGAAGCCGGAGAGCTTGCCCATGATGCCGGGGATGAGGGCGCTGAGGGCGGGGGCCAGGCTTCCCAGATTGAGCTTGCTCAGTACATTGTTATTAAAGAGATTGCCGGCCAGGGCGGTGATGCTGCTGGTGGCTGCATCCGCTTTTCCGGTGAGCAGACCCTTGATTTCGTCCAGGCCGCCGGCCTTGGTGGCCGTCTGGGTGAGGGAGCCCATGATGGAGCTGGACAGTCCGCCCAGGATCTGGTCTTTCAGGTTGGAGGGGATTTCTACGTTTCCGGCGGCAGAGCCGACGAGTTGCTGGATGTAGTCGCTGATGTTTGCCATTTGATTGAAAAGTTTTAGTTTCCCAAAGATAAGAAAAATTTTTTTAATGATTATCTTTGTAGGAAATGCTGAAGATTTTGAAAGCGTCGGCAGGGTCCGGCAAAACATACAACCTGGCGCGGGAATATATCCGCCTCATCGTGGGGAGCGACCAGCCCGACGCCTACAGGCATGTGCTGGCCGTTACCTTTACCAACAAGGCCACGGACGAGATGAAGCGCCGTATCCTGAAAGAACTGTTCCGGCTTTCTACGGAGCCGCAGGAATCCCCTTATATAAAGGACCTGGTTCCGGGAACGCTGCCCACCGTGGAGGCCTTGCAAAAAAAGGCCTCCGAGCAGCTTTCGCTCATCCTGAACGATTATTCCGCCTTTGCGGTTTCCACCATCGACCGTTTTTTC
The DNA here is from genome assembly GCA_017480345.1 of Bacteroidales bacterium. Lineage (GTDB taxonomy): Bacteria > Bacteroidota > Bacteroidia > Bacteroidales > UBA932 > Cryptobacteroides. Next base: position 18,724 of record JAFVAU010000009.1, on the reverse strand, counting down.
CAGCAGACCTTGCGGGCCTTCTCCCGGGAGATTGGCCAGTTTGCATCCTATCAGGTGCAGGTGGACCGCGATTCCCTGGTCTCCGAAAGCGTGGACCGGGTGCTGGACTCCCTCTCTGACCAGGACGGCCCGCTGCTGGACTGGCTCACGCGCAGTGCCCGGCAGAACCTGCGAGACAAAGGGAAGATGAAGCTGGAGGAGGACTTGCAGGAGATGGCAAAGGGCCTTTCCCAGATTCCGGAGGGGGAACTGCGTTATGAGAAGGACGCCATGGACAGGCTCCGCGGCCGCTGCGAGAAAATTATCAAGGCATACCCGGAGAAGGTAAAAGCGGCCTCGCAGGCCGTTCTGGATGCGTTTGACAGCGTGGGCGTGAAGCCGGAAGATACCTACAGGGGCTTTATGTGCGCCATCCGGAAGGGTCTGGACAGCCCTGTGCCTCCCACGGAAGCCTTCATCCGCCGAGCCTCTAATCCCGAGGAGTGGTTCACTAAGGGGAACGCGCACCTGCTGCCCGTGCTTCAGCCGGCCATTGACGGCCCTTTGAAATCGTATTTCGCCGTTTTTGACCGGCCTTGCAAGGAGTACAATACCGCCCTTATCCTGAAAGGACAGCTCTACAGCTTGGGCGTGGCCCAGGAACTGCGGGACGCTTTCACGCAGCTGCAGAAAGAGAAGAATGTCCTCTCCCTGGAAGATTCCAACACCCTTTTGCACAAGATTATCGACGGCACGGACACTCCGTTCATCTACGAAAAGATGGGCGTGCGCTACGAGGATTTCCTTTTGGACGAGTTCCAGGACACCTCGGACATCCAGTGGGACAATTTCCGCCCCCTGGTGCACGGAAGCATAGATTCCGGCAACGATTGCTTAGTGGTGGGGGATGTGAAGCAGAGCATCTACCGCTGGCGGGGAAGTGACTGGCGCCTGCTGGGAAGCCGGCTGGAGCAGGAGTTCGACAAGCCGGAAATCACGGCCTTGGACAGCAACTACCGCACTTGCCGGGAGATCGTGCAGTTCAACAACGCTTTCTTCACGCAGGCCTCCCGGCAGCTGGACGAAGTGATGGGAACTACCCTCATTCAGAAGATGTATGAAGACGTGGCCCAGAAGCCGCGTTTGAACGAAGAAGCCCCCGGCAGCGTGGAGGTGCTGTTTACCGAAGACCAGCTGCAGGAGATTTTCACCACCCTGGAAGACGTCCGGGGCAGGGGAGCGGAGTGGTCGGATGTGGCCATCCTGGTGCGGGGAAATGCCGATGGCGCCCTGGTGGCCGGGGAACTGCTTGCCCGCGGGTATCCGGTGGTCTCCGACGATTCCCTCTATGTGAAATCCTCCGTCACCGTGCGGCGTCTGGTCTCCCAGCTCTCCCTGGTGGACAGCGCCCCCACGGAGGGGAAGGGGGAGGTGGCCGGCTACCTGGCCCGTTCCATGGATGTGGAGATTCCCCTGAACTACCATTCCCTGTCGGAGCTGGCGGAAAGCATCCTCCGGGACCTCAAAAAGGCCGATCCGGACACCTTCGAGGCCGAGATTCCCTATATCCTTTCCTTCCTGGACTACCTGCGGGAGTGGACCGAGACCGGCGGCAACCAGCTGGGCGCCTTCCTGCGAAACTGGGAAGAGGCATCCCCCCGGATTGCGTCCCCGTCGGCCGGCAATTCCATCCGTATCATGACGGTGCACAAGGCCAAGGGCCTGGAATTCCCCTTTGTGATTATGCCTTTCGCAGAGAAGGTGACGCTGTACAAGGCTCCCACCACCTGGGCGCGTCCCCGAGTGGAAGGATCGGCCCTGGAGGAGGAAGCGAAGGGGCTTTACCGGGTGGAGCTCACCAAGGGCTCTGCGCAGACCTTCTTCGAGGAGGAGTACCTTTCGGAGCGGCAGATGCAGGCCGTGGACGCCATCAACATCTTCTATGTGGCCCTGACGCGCCCCAAATACGGCCTCAAGGTCATTGCATCCCCTCCTCCCGCTTCCGGGAAGTTCAACAACATGGCGGATTTCCTCTACGCCTTCACGGGCTCCACGGAGTACAAGGCGGGGCAGCCCTTTGACTTTTCCACCCTCGAAAGGGAGAAGAGCGGGGTCGATGAGCTGAATCCCGGCTTCGAGTCCTATCCCTCGGACAGCGGCAGCCGCCTGCGCCTGAGTCCCGAGGCGGCCGATTATTTTGGCGAGGAAGGGAGCACCGGCGTGCTGGCCTCCACCCGCATCCGGGGCAATGTGCTGCATGCCATCCTGGGCTCCGTCACTTTGCCCGAAGACCTGCCCGGGGCCGTTGAGAGCGCCATCCTGAGCGGAGACCTGCCCCTGTCCCTCAAGGAGGAAACCCTCTCTTTCCTGGGACAGCGCATCGCTTCCGTCCGGGAACGGGACTGGTTCTCCCCGCAGGTGGGCGTGCGCTGCGAAGCCTCCCTCCTTTCTCCCGGCGGGCAGGAGCACAGGCCGGACCGCGTGGTGCTGCATCCGGACGGACGGGTGGACATTGTGGATTACAAGTTCGGCCAGGACCAGAAGAAATACCGGTACCAGGTGCGCGATTATGTAAACCTCTATCGCAAAATGGGTTATGAAAAAGTTTCGGGCTACCTTTGGTATTTGGAGGATAATTTGATTATCTTTGTAGACTAAACAAGATGTTCTATGGAAGCCAGTGAGAATTCTATCAAGCTTTATTACAATACAGAAGTGGAAAAGCTGCAGATGCCGGAGTACGGTCGCAACGTGCTCAAGATGGTGGAGCAACTGAAGGAAATTCCGGACAAGGCCAAGCGTACGGAGCAGGCCTTTTCCGTGGTCAAGGTAATGGAGAGCCTGAATCCGCAGGTGCATCAGCAGGAGAACTTCTCCCAGAAGCTTTGGGACCACCTGTATATCATTGCGGGCTACGACTTGGATGTGGACAGCCCCTTCCCCAAGCCTTTCCCGGAATTCGTAAACAGCAAACCGGATCCCATTCCGCTCAATACCAAGCCCATTCGCGCCCGTCATTACGGCCGCAACATAGAGAGCATCCTGGAACTCATCGCCTCCGAGCCGGAAGGCGAGGTAAAGACCGCCATGATCCGTTCCCTGGCCATCTACATGCGCCAGCAGTACCTCATCTGGAACAAAGATACCGTGGCCGATGAAACCATCTTCCAGGATATCGAGCGCCTCTCCGAGGGCCGCGTGAAGGTGCCCGCCGGCCTGCAACTCTCCAAGATTTCCGCCGATGCCTCCTTCAATCGCCCGGGCATGAACCTGGGTTTCGGAGGAGGAAACAAGGGCGGCAAGTTCAACCGCAATTTCAAAGGGAAAAAGGGTAAGAAATGATGAATCCTCTGAGCCGGTGGTGGAATAATCTGAGTGAGCGAAGGCAGGTTGGCCTTCGCTTTGTTGGCGTTGCCGCAGTGCTGATTCTCACCGTGCTGGTGAGTGTCTCCGTCCTGTCCTATATCTTCAGCTGGAGGCCGGACCAGAGCGCGCTCTCTTCCGGAGGGGCCGTGCGCAATGCCGCGGCTTCCGGCGGGCTTTCCCTGGGCCATTTCCTGGTGACGGAAAGCTTCGGCCTGGCTGCCTTCTGCCTGGTGGTTTTCCTGCTGGGCTGGTGCATCAAGCTCATCTGGCCGGCCGGCCGCATCCGCCTGGGAAAATGGTTCCTGGGCCTTCTCACCTTCACTTTCCTCCTTTCTTGGATGCTCGCCTTCGCAGACCTGTACGCCCCCTGGAACTACCTTTTCGGAGGCGGTATGGGAGGCCGGGCCGGCGCCGCCCTGGTGGGCTGGAGCGTTTCCCAGGTGGGAGAGATTGTGACCGGCGTCATCCTGCTGGTACTCCTGGGACTGTGGCTGTTTGCTATGAGCCGCCGTTTCTCCGACTGGATCATGGGCGTGAAGCGGGAGGTGGAGGAGCCGGATCCCGCCTCGGAACTTCCCATGGAAACGGCCGATACGCTGGAAGTGGAGGAGGATGCTGTGGAAGAGGAAGAGCCCGTGGTGGTGCATGAGGATCCCGCCCCCGTACAGCCGGTCTTTGTGACCACTCCTTCCCATGATCAGGAGGCTCCGGCGGAGGAAGGGGAATCGGCCATCAGGATTGAGAGGGACGATACCCTGGAGCAGGAGGTGAGGGAGCCGCTCAAGCCCATCGACAACCGGCTGGACCCTCCGGACGGCCTTCCCAAGTACCGTACGCCCGAACTGAGCATCCTGGGAGACTACACCAATGCCCGGCATGAGGTATCCCAGGACGAGCTGGTGCGCAACAATACCAAGATCCGCAATACCCTGGCCAACTACAAGATCCAGGTGCGGGACGTGACGGCTATCGTGGGCCCCACGGTTACCTTATATAAAGTTTATCCCGCGCCGGGCGTGAAGATCGCCGCCATCAAGCAGTTGCAGGAAGACATCGGCATAAGCCTGGGCGCCCGGGGCGTGAGAATCACCACCCTGTCGGATTCCGTGGGCATCGAGGTGGCCAACGACGTTGCCTCCATCGTGCCGCTCAAATCCCTTCTGAACGACGCCTCCTTCCGCGAAAGCAAGGCTGAGCTGCCTGTGGCCATCGGCTACACCATTTCCCAGCAGGTGAAGGTCTTCGACCTGGCCGATGCTCCGCACCTCCTGGTGGCCGGTGCCACCAAGCAGGGTAAGTCCGTGGGCCTGAACGTGATTGTGGCCTCCCTGCTGTATGCCAAGCACCCCTCGGAGCTCAAATTCGTGTTCGTGGACCCCAAGATGGTGGAATTCAGTGCTTATGGAAAGCTGCTGCACCACTATCTGGCAGTGCTTCCTACCAACAGTGAAGAGGAGGAGAAGGAAAAGGCCATCATCAAGAACGCCAAGGACGCCGCCGCCGTGCTGCAGTCCCTCTGCGTGGAGATGGACGCCCGTTACGAACTTCTGTCCAAAGGCCTGGTGAACAACATCAAGCTCTATAACGCCAAATACAAGGAGCATCACCTGAGGGCCGACGAAGGCCATCATTTCCTGCCGTACATAGTGGTGGTGATTGATGAATACGCAGACCTTACCATGTCCGTGGGGGCCGGTCCGGAATCCAAGGCCCTGGCCCGCAGCATCACCACCTCCGTGATCCGTCTGGCCCAGAAGGGCCGCGCCGCCGGTCTGCATGTAATCCTGGCCACCCAGCGTCCTACGGTGGATGTGATTACCGGCCTCATCAAGGCCAACTTCCCCATGCGCATCGCTTTCCGCGTTACCTCCCGCATCGACTCCGCCACCATCCTGGACCAGCCGGGAGCGGACAAGCTCATCGGCCGGGGAGACATGCTCCTGTACAGCGGTGTGGAGATGGAGCGCGTGCAGTGCGCCTTTATCGGCAACGACGAAATTGTGGACCTTACCAACGCCGTGGGCAACCAGATTGGCTATCAGAAGAGTTACAATACGCCTTATTACCTGCCCGAACCGGCTCCGTCCGAGGGAGAGGAGGGAAGTGGCGGCATGGTAGACATGAAGACCTTGGACGAGCGTTTTGAGGAAGCCGCCCGTACCGTGGTCCTCAATCAGCGGGGCTCCACCTCGGACCTCCAGCGCAAGCTTGGCATGGGATATGCAAAGGCAGGAAGAGTGATGGACCAGCTGGAAGCCGCCGGCATCGTGGGCCCGCAGAACGGGGCCAAGCCGCGTGAGGTTCTGGTGAAGGACATCGCAGAACTGGAAGAAATCCTGCAACATTTCAGGCAACAATGAAGCGTTTAGTCTCAATCCTCTTATTCTCGCTGTCCTTCTGGGGCCTGCAGGCTCAGGAAGGCATCCCGCTCTTGGACAAGGTGGCGGGAAAGCGGGTGCATTTCCATTATTCCTACAGCCTTTCCCGGAAAGGGGCGGATTTTGCCCCGGTTACGGACGGGCAGGTAACGGTGGAAGGCAATGCCTACATCCTGGAAGGCCTGGGCATGAAGGTGGTGAGCGACGGCAGCACGCGCTGGACGCTGGATCCCGAGGCCAAGGAGGCCGTGGTGGAGGCCGTCCAGAAAGAGGACCTCTTTACCAATCCGGCCCTTTTTATCGGCTCATATAGGAACTACATGGACAAACTTCAGGTGAACGCAGCCGGAGAGGACAGCCTGGATATAACCCTGACGCTGGACGACGAGACTCGGGCGCGCTTTGTCCTCAGCGGCATCGTGTATGGGGAAGAGCAAGGAAAAAGCGACTTCTCCATGGATGAGAAATCGCTTTCCGGCTATCTTGTAACGGATCTCCGTTAACTAATCGCTTATCTTGACGCAGCGTACGCTCATGCCCAGGGTGGTCTTGCTGCCCTGGCCTTTTTTTATGTCTTCGTCCTCGCAGTAGATGTAGCGGAAGACACCCATTTCTCCGGCTTCGTCACTGGTCCAGAAGCAGGCATATTTGAGGTATCCCTCTTCCGGGTTTTCCTCGTCCGTGTAGTCCTGGTAGCCTACGGGAAGGGCGTTGAAGCTTTTGAGATTGGTGATTTTGACCTGTGGCCAATATTCCCACATCTTCTTGTCAATGAAACTGGCGTCCACCATCAGGTCTCCGGCCTTTTCTCCCAGGCAGGTGTCGAATTCATCGGCCGAGGGGAGGTGCCAGCCTTCGGGGCAGGCCTCCTGGGCTTCTTCCCAGGTGTAGTATTTTCCGAAGACGGAGGAAAGGACATCTGAGTTTTGATAATTGTTGCCCGTCTCTGTGCCGAACAGGTTGTCTCCCATCCAGGTGAGGCCGTTGGTGGTGAAGCTGTTGTACAGGTTGTCGTTTATGACAATGGGATTGGACGGGGGAATGTCGGAAAGGGCCGATGTGGGATCCACCACCGTGAAAGAGAAGGAGGTGGAGGTGGAGTAATACTTGTCGTTGATGGCAAAAACGTAGCAGGTGAGGGTGTAATTCCCGGGCGTGCCGGTTTCAAAAATATATTCCGGGTTCATCTTCCGGGCATCCCGGGTAACAGTGTCCCGCTGGCCTCCGGTTACATAATAAACCAGGCCCAGCTCTCCAATCTTCTCCGCGTCTGAGTTGTCCGAGGCGGCGACGTCGCTTACGTTGGCATTGACACGGACAACGGTTCCTTCCGGCATGAAGGTCTTGTTGTCGGCCTTGATGGTGAGGCCGGTAAGGGAGGGCTTGGTGGTTTCTTCCTTTTTTTTGCAGGAAGCCCCCGTTGCCACAAGGGCCGCGATGAGACCTATATAGAATATGCTTTTTCTCATAAATTCTTACTTCAACTTACAAATATCGCAATTATTTCGTAAATTTGCACAAAAATCTTGCCAAGATGAAGAAGCTTTTGTTCATTTCAACCTTTTTACTTTTTGTATTGGCCTCGTGCGGAGGACAAAAGGATGAATATGTTCAAATCAGCGGCTATGCCCAGGGAAACAGCTACACTGTGAAGATGAACATGAAAGGTGTCTCCGTGCCGGTGGAAACCGTCCGGGACAGTATAGACGCCCTCATTCTCCAGATAGACACCACGCTTTCCGGTTATAACAAGAAATCCCTCATTTCCCGTTTCAATGCGGGAGAAAAGATTCCTTCCTCCCAGATGTTCCTGGACATGTACCGGGTGGGATATCGTCTTTGGGAACGTTCCGGCGGCGCATTGGATTTTGCCGCCGCCCCTCTGTACGATGCCTGGGGCTTCGGTTTCCGCAACAGCACCTTCCCTACGGATGAGGAGATAGCCCGCCTGCTGGAAAAGTGCGGCATGGGCCATCTTCCGGCGGAACTTCCGGTCGTGGACGGCTATGTGGACCCGGCCGCAATGGGTTATCCCAGCCTCAATTTCAACGCTATTGCGCAGGGCTACAGCTGCGACATCATTGCCAAGTACCTGTACAGTCTGGGTGTGAAGGACATGCTCATAGATATCGGAGAAATCTGGTGCGACGGGGTGAATCCCTCCGGCCAGCCCTGGACGGTGGGCGTGGACCGTCCCGTAGACCGCAAGAACAACGAGCAGGGCCTGGGTGACGAGGGCCTCAGCGGCATCTGGAACTCGGAAGGGAAGCCGGCCGGTATTGTTACCTCCGGCAATTACCGCAAGTACTATATTCGTGACGGCCGCAAGTACGCCCACACCATCAACCCCCGTACCGGCTATCCCGTGCAGCACAACCTCCTCAGTGCCACCGTGGTTTCCTCCGCTAACGCCGCAGAATCCGACGCCATTGCCACCTGGTGCATGGTCACGGGCCTTCATGGCGCCCAGGTGCTCATCCTGGGAGACCCCAACCTGGAAGGCTACCTCATCTACACGGACGATGACGGCAACATGAAGGAATGGGCTTCCCCCGGCTTCGCGCTGAAGAACTAAATCGTAGCCGCGTCGACAGTCAGAATGCTGTTAAAGGCCGATTTCTTGTCAACGTGGCAATGAAATCGGCCTTTTTTCTTGAAAACCTTGCCGCGTTGACATCCAGGCCTGTTCCTAAGGCCGATTTTCTGTCAACGTGGCAATGATTCAGTCGAGCTTTTTTCGTATCTTTGCGAAAACCCTTTTCAGAATGAAACGTTCCATCATCGTTACTGTTTTTCTGGCACTGCTGGCTACGGCCTGCCAGACCCAAAAGCCCTTCGTGTTCATTCAGATGAGCGACACGCAGATTGGATTCAAAGACAATTCCCCGGCCTATGCGCACTCGGATTCCCTGATGAAGGCTGCCGTGGATGCCGCCAATGCCCTCCATCCGGCCTATGTCTTCGTGACCGGAGACCTGGTGAATGATCCCCAGGACCCCGTGCAGGATTCGGTTTACCGGACAAGGCTCGCGGAGCTTGAAGCGCCGGTATACGCCGTCCCCGGCAATCACGACTATCGGGGATTCACCCGTGAGAAGCAGGCTGCCTACATTGCCCACCGGGGCTATGACCGCTTCGCTTTCCGGGACAGGGGATGTGCCTTTATCGGCATGGATTCCAATTGCATCAAGGACGGCGTTCAGGAGGCCGAGCAGGAGCAGTGGGAATGGCTGGAGAAAGAGCTGACCCAGTCCCAAGATTGCCGATACACCTTCGTCTTCCTTCACTGCCCGGTGATTCGGGAAAGCTCGGACGAGCCGGAAGACTATTTCAATTTTTCCTTCGAGAAGCGGGAAGAATACATCGGCCTGTTCAAGAAATATGGCGTGGATATCGTTTTCGCCGGGCATTGCCACCAGGAATATGCCTCGGAAGTGGACGGCATCCGCTTTATCACCGCCGGCCCCGTGTGCAACGCCCTGGGACATGGGACGCCCGGATATAACGTAGTGGAAGTATCGGCCGATGGCGTGAAGGTGAACTATGTTCCCACCCCCGGCGTGGACCCCACCCACTGTGTCTTTTGATCAACGGATGGCAACTTGCGGCGGACATTTTCCCGATTGGTCACCATGCAAGATCATACACTGACTATCCCGTCCTGGGTGGCGTGGGCGACACACTCCACAACACTGTCCAGGCCGAATTTTCCTTTGATGCGTTCTTTATAGCTGTCCACGGTATTGAGCGAGATTTCCAGGGCCGATGCAATCTGGGCGTTGCTGTAGCCGGAAGCGGTGAGTTGCAACACTTCCAGTTCCCGGGGCGTAAGACCTTGCGGCTTACGTGAAAGAAGATTCTCCTGTCCGCCAAAGAGTCTGGTGATTTTGGCCGAATCGATGGTTTCGCCAAAGAAGAGGCACTTGCCGCTGGCAACCTCGGCAATGGCCCCGACGATGGACTCCGGTGAGGAATCCTTGGCCAGGTACGCGCAGGCGCCTGCATTGATGGCTTTGAGAATATAAGCCGGTTTCTTGTAGTGGGACAGCACCAGCGTACGCACGGAAGGGAAGGCTTCCCGGAGGATGCCGAGGAGCGTTAATCCGTCCGTTTCGGCCTCCAGGCTTATATCCACAACGGCGACGTCTGTCTGGGGATGGGCGTTGAGGAAGGATACTGCTCCGCCCGGAGTAGCAACAGCCTCAACACGGGCAAAGCTCTTTTCGGCCGTCAAAGCCAGTCTGAGTCCCATCGTAAATACGGCGGAATCTTCTATGAGCAATACGTTTATCATAGGAGTATCGTTATTTGTAGTCCCCCTTCGGGCCGATTCTCCGCATGCATGCTTGCGCCCATCTTCTCCAGGAGTTCGCGGGTAATCACAAGGCCAAGACCGTGCCCCCACTCGGCAGTGGCTTCCTGCATGCCAGGACCTTGGTCCAGGATAGAGATACGGTTCCCGCACGCATGTAAAAGCACTTTTCCTCCTTCGGGCGAAGCTTTTACCGCATTGTCCAACAGGTTTCTCAGGCAGGTCAGGAGCATGTTCCGGTCGGTGCGTACCATAAGGTTTTGAGGTATCTCCAAAGCAATGATTTCATTCTCCCGGACGCTTTGAATGGCTTCTGTGGCCAACGCCAGCAAGTTATCTTCCCGTATCACCGGCTCCAGCATGCCCTTCTGGTTTAGCGACCACAGCAACAGGTTTTCCAACAGGGCCGATGAATTGTCTACCGAATAAGCGAGCGCCTCCAGACCTCCCTTCATCTGCTCACGGGAGAGTTTGTCCACTTGCTCCAGCAGCTGGTGGGTGAGCAGGCGGTTTCCTTGAATCGGGTTCCTAAGGTCATGCGATATGATGGAAAACAGCCGGTTGCGCATGTCCAGTTCCTTTTCCAGCAGGCGGCGTTCCCGAAGACGGAGAAGCGTCCAGATGGCCGCTGCGAGCACAAGGCCATACAGCAGCAGGATAGGCCAGCGGAGCCACAGGGGCCATGGCACCCGGAGGGTGCGCACGGCGGTTTCTCCGCGCTCCCATCGGCCAAAGATGTCGGAGCTTTGCTCTTCCAGGATATATCGACCGGAGCGAATATGGTCTGGAAGACCAGTGAAGTGGCCCGGGGCCCACTCTCCGCCATTCAGACGGTAGCGATGCTGCACGAGCGAGGCCAGAAGCAGATGATTCGATGCTTTCAGCGAGAGCAGGCTGTCGGGGTGGAAAATAGCCACCCCTTCCGGCCCGCCGAAGGCCAGGCGGCCGTCTGAGAGCTCGCAGGCTGTACGTTCTCCGTAAATATCAGAGGGGAACCCCAGGGCCTTCCGTGCAACGCCGACGCTGCCATCGGTATCCACGAACCACAGACCATCCTCCGTTCCGGCCCACAGGCGGCCACGCGCATCGGAAAGCACAGACTGTACCATTTTACCTGGCAGCAGGGTCTGCCGGCCTGCAGACCACAGTCCGGCGTGTGTGGCCGCCCAAAGCGTTCCGTCCGGTGTAATGCACAGGTCGGTAACGCAGTCATCCGGAATGCTGGAATTACCTTTGTAGTATTTGGTTACCTCTCTGGTATGATGATCTATGATATTGAGCCCGGCCTCGGTAGTGCCGTAAATCAGGTTCCCCTCCGCATCCTCTATGAGTCGGCTTCCCAGACGGGAACTCAGGTAGATGGCCGAATCCAGGTGAGGCAGCGGATAGGGGAACGGGCTCAGCCACTCCGCAGGCAGTGTTTTCCCGCTGCGGCGGTCCCATTCGTTGATGCCTACGCCTTCCCACGTTACCACGTAAAAGCGGCCGTCCCGGTCCTCCAGAAAGTCTTTTATCCAGTTGTAGTGGCTCCGGTCTTCCCAGGCAACGACGTCTTGCTGTGCAGGAATGGGGCCGCTGACCGAAGCCCTTGCAACGCGGCCATTCTTCCAGACATGGAAACCGTAGCCGGCATACAGGCCGATATAGATGGAGCCCTCGCTGTCCTCGTAGAGGGCCGATACGGGACTGTCCTGTGAGACTTGACGTTTTTCCGGCATTACAAAGGTCCCGTTATCCGTAGTTCCCACCCACAAGCGGCCGGCACGATCTTCCATAAGGGCCGAGACTTTGGGTATATCAATGGTCTGGACATGCTGCATGGCCGTACTCAGCACGGAGAGACCGTTGTCACCGCCCACCCAGAGGTTGCCCTGGCGGTCTTCGTAGATGCAGTAGCATTCGTGGGACGCAAGGGAATGGGGGTCGTCGGCCAAATGCCGGTAAACCACAGATTCTTCCGGATGCTCCGGATTCACCAATCCCAGCCCATAGGAACCTGCGGCCCATAGCCTGCCCTTGCTGTCGGAGAGCAGGCGGGCATGGGAAACAGGAAGGCGGCCGTGGGAGATGGTCCGCGCTCCCTCGAAAGTGTTGAGCGAGTTATCGCCATCGCAGAAGGCATACAAGGTTCCGTTCAGCTCGGAATAGCTGCCCATGCATTGTCCCATATCCTGGAAACGCAGCTCCGTCATGGGACGACCCCGGTCGCGCACAAACTGCGTACGCACGAGCCGCCCGCCCAGCCACAGTGTTCCGCGGCTATCCTCGTAGATTTGAAAATAGGGGTAGTCGCCCTCGTGCCAGCGTTTGTTGTAGGCGGTCCTCTCTTCCTCCCGGATGCCCTCCTTGGGAGAACAGCTCATTTTCACCAGCAGGCTGTCGCCTATGGTGGCCCAAATAGAACCGTCTGAATCGCAAAGCATGGCGCGGATGTGACTCCCCGGCAGAGCCCATGAACTGTCGGCCCGGATGCCATCAGTCGTTCCTACCCAGAGGTGAGCTCCATGGTCAGCGGCCAGCGCCGTAATGCGTTTGTCGGGGAGAACGGTCTGAAAGTGCTCGCCGTCAAAGCGGCTGAGGCCCCCGCGGGTACCCACCCAAAGAATTCCGTCAGCATCCTGTGTGACGGCATACACCGTATTGGACGGCAATCCGTCGGCCGCGCTGAAGTTGACAAAACGGGGTGTCATGCCCGGCTGCGACCGGGCATCTATGACGAAGGATACAATCAGAAACAGTATGACAGCTATACGGCGCATCCACTACAAAGGTATCAATTCCTGCCGAATTATCCTTGCCCATCGGCCGTTTGTGGCGGATTCCGCCACAAACAATTCATTCCGGCAGATTATTTTTGCAGAAAACACCTATGCAGCTATGAGACGGATTGTAATACTGATGGCCCTGATTGTCCTTCCCCGAGCATTCAGTGCCCGTGCCCAAATCGATGTTCCGCCGGTCAGCGAAGCAGTCTGCGCACACTGCGAAGCCCGCACCACCAGAGGAGAAGCACACAAGACCTGGTGCCCGTCCTACAGGCCACCGCAGCAGGCACAGTCATCCTCCGGGAGCTCCTTTTACAGCGGGAGCTATTACCGCCCATCGTCGCCTTCGACTTCCCAGATTGTCGCCGGCACCATGCTGCCCATCATCGGCCAGGCCCTCGCGGCCAGCATCGCCAATGACGAACTGCCCCACCTGTCGGAGCGGCCGGTGCTCATCAACCACAGTACTTGGGGGGCCAACGGCTCCAACAATGTTGTCTATGACGAACGCTCACAGCGAAAGGGTATCTGGAACAACGACAGCCGTGGCTGGCTGCTCAAGCCCTACTGGTACGACGACTTGATCATCTGCGACATGAACGCCGTCATCGCGCTCAAGCTCAGCAAAAAGAAAGGGGCCAGGTGGGGCATCATCGACCCGTACAGCGGCCGCACCCTCGTGGCTTTCGAGTTCGGCAGCACGTACTACTTCGGGACAAAGCGCACGCCCATCATATTGTATTATGGCGACAACGGCAAGGGTCCCTGCAAACTTTACCTCCCCAATGAAAACGACGAGGGCTATCACCTGGTGGACAAGGAATTCGAAGATGCAAAAGCCTATTGGCCGCCGACTGGGGACATGTATGTGTCCATCAAGGAAAATGGCAAGTGGGGCGTGCTGGGGCGCAACGGCGCCTATCTTGCCGATCCGGCCTGGGAGGGAGTGGCGCCTGCCGGAGAAATTGGCGGAGAACTGCTCCTCGGAACTTATCTGGAGACCAGCGGCTGGGGTTTGCAGCTCGGAGACCGCGAGGTGCTCCCCCACAATAACGAATGGATGGACGTGGGCAGCCGCGACATCCTTTATCGCCCCAGAGGAGGCAGTGCAGGCGTCTGTGCCCTCGATGGACGTCCCATTTTGCAAGCGACGTTCGACAGCATCGAGCGCTACAGCAGCGAGCTGGCACCGGAGTTGGTGTTCTACAAAGTCACCACCGGCGGCAAATCGGGCCTCTTTACCGACGACGGCGTACTGGCGGTCCCGCCGCTGTACACGGACGAGCAGGAGCTGGAACTGGCGGCTGCCACCTGCCAAAGGGAATCCTATTCACAATATGTCAAACGTCTGGCGCAGCAGCTGAGCGTCACCAAAGACGAATTCGAGACCACCGCCCAATTTGAAGCGCGAAAGTCCAATCCCGGCTTGCAGGAGGAATACCTCGCCATAAAACTGAGCGATGCCGGTACCCGCTTTGTGGTGTGGAGTCTGGACAACGCCCGGCACGACCGCATGAACGGCTACAAGATCAGCCTCTCCGACTACGATGCCGACAACGGCTGTTTCTATCTCAGCAACAGCGCCACGCCGCATCATAACCCTTATACCTTGTATGTACCCCTGGACAAAGCCCGACAGTTTAAGGAGGAGTTTCCGGCCATGAGCAAGACGGCTCTTGAGGGGGCGCGGTATGTGGTGAGCATGGATACGCTGTGCGTCGGACGCATGGAATTCACCCTCAGCGACGGGACGCCGTACGTCATTGAAAACCTATAGACCACATATATTATGAAAAAGTTTTTTATCACAATGGCAGCCATTCTCGCCGTGACGGGTGCTGCCTGGGCACAGGAACCGGTCAAGAAACATGACTGGGCCTTTATCGGTCTGGAAGTCGGCCCCAATTACACGTTCTGGTCGGTTTCCGACAACCCTTATCACAAAATCTCACCCCAGCCGGGTATCGTCGGCTCCATGCATGTTGAATTCTTGTTCGGGAAGCGTCAGCAGAGCGGAATTAATCTCAACGTCGGCGTAGAATGGCTCAATGCCGGCGTACAGGAAGTCGAAAATGGTTCCACACACCGTGTGCAGGCCATGGATGTGTTCTTTGCCCTAGGTTACAAGTACACCTTCCGAAATGGCCTCTTCCTGGAAATAAGGCCGCAATTCGACATCTATGCCTCCTGCGAGCGCAGACTTAACGGCACAAGCGAGGCGAAGCATGACCCGAAAGCAAAAAGCCCCATGGGATTCTCCGTTGGGGCGGGAGCCGGCTACAACTTCACTGACAACTTCGCCGTTTTCTTCCGCTACAAAAAGGGGTTCGGAGACGTTTTCAACACCGAGGGTGTGATGCCCCTCGCATGCAAGGAGACAAGCAACGTGATCGAGATGGGCGTTACCATTGGGCTCACGTTGTAGTTTAACGCCCAATACGAAAACAGACCACTGCGAAAACCCGCAAGTGTCTGTTTTCTGTTCGCCCAGCACGAACGCAGTCTAACGGGTGCAAGTCCCCAGACCGCCCTGATAGTGGGAAGGTCACAGCCAAAGGCAAGGGTGTCCATCGCGAGGTGGAATCTGAAGGAAGCCGGCGGCAAAAGGTTGGCCCGATGGACAAGAAAGTAGGAAGAAAACTCCGAAACTCTTTGTTTTCCTCCTGCTTGATTGACATAAAATAGGAAGTGGATTGCAAACCCTACCCGGCCATATCGGCCATGAGGTCTTTACGGCCGATGAGGCTGAAAATGGAGATGTGGTTGTCCTCGTTAAGGATACGGAGAGTGCGAAGCACTTCGCCCAAGGTGGAGCCGCTGGTGGTGACATCGTCAATGACCAGCACATTCTGCTCCCGGATGGTGCGGCAAAGCTGCTCGTCGGCCGGAGAAGCAAAGCGCAGGAATTCCATCATATAAGGGCGGAACCGGCTTTTCTTTACATCCTTGGCGATGGTGAAATAGTCCTTCCGGTGGATGAGGTCAAGCATCTGGCCTATCTGATGGCGAACTTCTTCCTTCTGGTTTTCGGTGTAACGGGGACGTCCGTTTTCCAGTACATCGTTCAAATAAGCCTCGGTGAAGGCGTCCATGTCGAATGAGATGTTGGCCGGTAAATTCTTCACCAGTTCCATCTTCCTCAGAGTGGGCTGGGCAAAACGGTAGATGTACCGAAGCATGTAATTGTTTACACGGCTGGAAGACTCGGGCATCACCACCAGGTCATAATCATACAGGTTGATGCGGTGACTTAGGTCGTTCACCGCTTTCTGGATGAACTGAGTAAGGGCCGGATCTTCCTGAAGGTTCTCGGAAAACTTGACATGCTGGATAAATGAAGAGCGGAGAGCGCCACTGACATCTTCCCCGAATTCATAGCCATAGTAGAAGCATTTGCCGAAAGCCTCTACCTCATAACCGTTACCGGTGAGACTGACGATATCCTCCTGGCCGTCGTGCTCGAAATCGAACACGAAGCGCTGTTTTTCGCTATCGTACCGTACACCCATGCATCATTGAAAAAATGAGGCGTTTACAAACCTGCAAACGCCTCTTTCTGTTTTCTTTTGTGAGGACACGCAGATTTGAACTGCGGACCTCTTGCCTGTCAAGCAAGCGCTCTAAACCAACTGAGCTATGCCCTCAAAAGGACTGCAAAGATAGGTAGAAAATTTGGACAACGCAAATTTTTCTTCATCAGTTTACAATCACTTCGTCCAGGAACTGGAAGCCGCGGCTGGGATGGGCCACGAAGCGCACGTAACGGGCCTGCCCCGTAATGGGGGCGCCGAAGAGTACATAACTCTGGCTGGGTTTCTGGATTTCCTGGGGCACTACGGCAGCCTGGGTGAAGTTTTCGCCATCGGCCGACAGCCAGATTTCAACGGATTTGGGAAGGAAGATGCCGGGGCCGGGCTCGCATAGGAAGGTGCCGCCCACAAAGTGGATGTCCTGCACCTGCTCCATGTCGATGGTTACGTCAATGTCTGAGAGGAAGCCCTGCCAGCGGCCGTCTCCGTAGGACCAGCCACCGCCGAGGCCATCCGTGAAGGTGGCTTCCCGGGCGGCGGGATAGCCCCGGTTCCAGAATTCCTTGTAGGTGACTTTCTTGCCCACGGCGGCATGCCGGATGCCATGCTTGAAGGCCGGGCGTTCACCCATTTCCTTCTTGATGTCGAAGGCGTTGTACCCGGCCGCGATAAGGGCGTCGTTCCAGCGGGTAACCCTTTCGCGGAAGCCGTCTTTGCGGGAAGGCTGGCTCCAGCCCACCTCGGCAATGGCCGCCACGCGCGGGTACATCATGTATTCCGTATGTTCGGGCGTAGGGATGCGCTCGTGCCAGAGGTTGCCCTGGACGCCCAGAAGATGCCCGTAGGAGTCTTCCGGAATCTCCGAGAGCGGGTCATAGGAATGCGCCACGTCCAAGGGGAGGTAACCGCCGAAGCCTTCCGGTTCATAAATGGGGGCGTCCTGCACCTTGTCCAGGTAGCAGAATCGGCCCGGAGTCATGACGGCGTCGTGTCCCTGGCGGATGGCCTCCAGGCCTCCCTGGGTGCCGCGCCAGCTCATGACGGTGGCATTGGGTGAGAGGCCACCTTCCAGAATCTCGTCCCAGCCCAGCAGCTGGCGGCCGTGGGCGTTGATGAAGCGCTCGATGCGCTTGACCAGATAGCTCTGGAGCTCTTCCACGGAACTGAGTCCTTCGGCCTTCATGCGGGCCTGGCAGTCCGGACAGGTTTTCCAATGTTCCTTGTCGGCCTCATCTCCGCCGATATGGATGTAAGGGGAAGGGAAAAGCTCGATAACCTCTTCCAGAACGCTTTCCAGCAGGGTGAAGGTGGCTTCCTTGCCGGGGCAGAGCTCGTAGCTTCCCTCGCGGCAGCCTACCTCCGGATAGGCAAACACCACCTCGCGGCTGTGACCGGGCATCTCAATCTCCGGAATCACGTTCATGTGAAGCTTTTGGGCTTCGGCCAGGATTTCACGGATATCGGCCTTGGTGAGATAGCCGCCCACGGCCTCCGGAGCCCCTTCCTGGGAGTACTGACGATCCAGGTTGCACCATTCCTGCCAGTTGGAGCCCACACGCCAGGCGGCCTGGGAAGTGAGCAGCGGATAGCTGTCCACCTGGAGGCGCCAGCCGGCATCGTCTGTCAGATGCAGGTGCAGCTGATTGATCTTGAGGTTGGCCAGGGCCTTCATCTGCTTGAGGATGAAGTCTTTGTCCCGGAAATGGCGGGAGATGTCCAGCATGAAACCGCGGTACTGGAAGCGGGGATAGTCGTACACCGTCCCGCAGGTCTGCATCTGAGAGAGGGTTTGCAGGGCATAGAAATAGCCCGTCTGAGTATTGGCCTGCACGCGGTAGCCCTTGGGCGTTACCGTGAGCTCATAGGCCTGCTCGAAGGCAAAGGCCGGCAAGGAAGCGGTTTTCTTGGCAAACGCCTTCCCGCCAATCTTGCGGGAGAGTTCCTTCGTGATATTGGGGGTTCCATCGGCCGGAATCAACTCTGCCGGGGCAGGCACCTGCGCCATAGCCAACGTGAGGCCCAGCGAGGCAAAAACAGCGGCAATCAGTCGTTTCATGTTGAATGGTTTTTCACAAAGATACGAAAATATGCCCATTTTGTTGCCGAAACGTGCAAAACCGTAGTTCGGCGACAAAAACGTACCCATTTTGTTGCCGAAAGGGCGGAGGGACATGTCACATGGTGGCAATCACCTCCAGCACCCACAGGAGCAGGCTGCAGAGCCTGTCCACCAGGGTGATCAGGAAGGAAGGACTGTCTTACGCTGAAAAAAGTTGACACAACAGTCAACTAAAGATGACAAAACCAACAGGTAGACCTCGCAAAGAAAGGAATTATCTAAGCGCGGAAGAAAAAGAGACAATTATTCGAGAGTATTATTTCGAAGGAGTAAAT
>JAFVAU010000008.1 GCA_017480345.1 Bacteroidales bacterium | reverse complement strand
TTGAAAGCATTCTGTGCCATTTTTCATTCTTTCCCCTGTCTCCCGGGAAAGGAATCGGGCACCGGTTTTTGAGACTGATTTTAGTTCGTAACTGAACTTTTAGGCCGTCTCAGACTGGGTGGGTATGCTCCGGAATATGTAGAGCATTTAAAACAACACTTTTTTTCTTTCGATTCTGGATTATATGCATTCCGTCGTATATGTTTGCGGGCAGACAGACTCTGCAAATCAAGTGGAGAATTTTGTAATTAGCAACGAATTTGCTACCTTTGCCATGAAAACTACAGAACTGAAAAGACTGCTCCGTGAACACGGATGCTATGAAACCAGAACAAATGCAAGAGGACACGACGTCTGGTTTTCACCAATCACCCACGCCATGTTCCGTGTCCCACGGCATGCTTCCCAGGAAGTAGCGACAGGCACGTTAAACCAGATATTAAAACAAGCGGGAATAAAAGGAAAGTAGTATGAAAATCAAGGCAATCATAGAAAAGGGGAAAGACGGTCTCTATTCCGTTTACTCCGAGCACCATCTTGGTAACAGCTATCTGGGGGGATTCGGAAATTCCGTATCTGATGCCAAGGCCGATTTCTTCGAAAGCATCAGGGAAGCCTATGGAGAGCAAGGTATTCCGTTCACCCCGGAAGATGTAGATGTGGAATACCGGTACGACGTTCCCTCCTTCTTCAATTTCTTTGACATTATCAATGTCAGCAAATTTGCCGAATTTGCCGGAATCAATGAAAGTAAAATGCGCGCTTATAAATGTGGCGTGGCCTACCCCGGAGAAAAAACGACGGAGAAAATCTTTCGGGCCATAAAAAAACTGGCCACGGAATTGTCCGTAGCCAGTCTATAGAAAGAGTTGGGCCGATTTAGATAGGGTTGGAAACCTTGTTGTAGTCGGCACCGGCAAGCGGTACAATAGGGCCATGGAAGCGGCGAGTTGTACCACTGCCACCAGGATTGAAAATAACATCCGCCTCATTGTCGCCTTTTCGCATGGAAATCTTATACGTTCCACGCCACATACGGCCCGAGACAATCATGGTAATCTTCACATTGCCTTTCTTGTCCACGTTCACATCATACTTGGTGGCCTCGCCAATATTGTTTTGGGTATTATCGGTTACACACCGTCCTTGACCAAAAACATTACCGCCTTCAAAAGAGAGGAAAACGCTGTTGTCATCATTGGTTTCCATCTCTCCATCGGGATTTGTATACTCGGAAGGGACCAGCACCCAGGTTTTTGCATTGATGGCGGCAAGAGCGGCATCATAACGGGCCTGCCCCGCTGCTGCCCTTTCCTCCTTGGACAACTTCTGACCAAGGAGGGGAAGGGCGCAAAGCGCGAGGGCAGCAAGAAGGAGTATTCTCTTCATGACTTACTGCACGTTATTGATGAACTGGGTATAACCGGAGGCCGGAGAACCGCCGCGACGTCCACGCAACATATGGGTATTCACGCGGCCGATATAAGCGGTCCAGTAGTCAGTTGTTCCGGAAACAGTTTCACCGGTGGCAGGATCTACGCAGCGGAAACGAAGGGTCTGATAACCAGAAGAATTGTGCACAGTCTTGTGGACCACAGCAAAGCTGCGGGTGGTCTGCTCACCGAAGCCGATAGGCTCTCCCAGGTTATTCCAATCACCGTTCACATAGCTGGAACCGGAGTTGTTGCTGTACTGATACTGGAGCTTTCCGGTATAAGGTGTGCCGTCAGAATTGTGCAGCATGTTGATAAAGCGGTATGAAACCAGAGAATCCGTATCAAAAGTAGTGGAAGTAGAACCTGTAGTGTGTGTCACATACGGGTACTCGTCATCCAGAATGAAAGGATCCTCATTGAGGTTATACACAATGACCTGCTGTTTCTTTTCCGTTAGATTCACATTCTTTTCATAAACCACCTTGGCGGCGCCATCGGCATCCTTGCCACGGAAGAACTTAAGGTTAACCGTTCCGGCAGGAGCCACGAAATAGCCGTTCGGATAAGGGATAATGCCGTTCACAGTAAGTTTCTGCGGCATGTCGATGGAATTGTACAGCTTGCCGTTCACAAATACAGAGTCGATGCGATTGGCATTATTCACCGCTATAGGCTCTGCATAGATAATCTGGAACTGGGCCTGACCGGTCACGGGACTGGATTCTGCGAATTCAATCACGTGCTTCTGGCAGGCAGATGCAGCAAATACCAGACTGGCAGCAATAACGATATATTTAATGTATTTCATATCCTTGAACATTTTATTTATTTGGTAGGATAATCACCGGGATAGGCGAACCAAGGAATAGAGCACTGGTAATTGTCGGCATCTCCGGGAATAGGCTTAAGGGCGCCCAGAGAGTTCAAGTTCCACATGTACTCAGAATTGTAACGGGGACGGATACGGTAGCAGGGAGATCCCTGATTCTTGGTGTTGTAAGAGCCCTTGCGGTTCTCCACCTGAGCAGGAGCCAGATAGAATCCCTTGTACACCTTGGTTTCATCGGTATCCCACTTCTGATCTACGCTTCCCTGCTCCCAGCCATTGCCCTTGGAGGGATACTCGCCGGTGTACTCAAGGTCGTAGTGGTATTTACGCAGATCGGTCCAGGCCTCAAGTGCGCCCCAAGGCCAAAGAGCCACATACTTTTGCATCATGATGTGAGAGAGGGTGAGATCGGCCTCGCTAAGGCCGTTTACATAGGGACCGTCAAGATATTCTGCGGCCATTTCGTTGTAAACAGCTTTGGTGATAAGGCTGCCGCCGGGAAGGCTGCCGCCAACGACATACTTCTTATTTCCGTCAGCATCTACACCGTCTTCCTTGGGAGCACCGGGATTCAGATAATTGCCGGTGAACTCCATATCCAACTCCACACCTTTCTTGAAAGCAGCTAGGGCATTGCCCTTCTGACCAAGTTTCCAGTAAGCCTCGGACAGTTCAAACTGGATTTCGGAGGCGGTGAGCATGACATAAGGCGCATCATCGCGGAAAAGCCAGCGACCAGAACCTTCCACAGCTACGGTAGGAGTTGCGGAGCGAAAACCATACAGGTTGGGAGCCGTGCCCATAGGACCAGCCGTTCCCGTGAAGGAAGAGCCATAGAAAATCCAGTCCTTAATGGCGTCCTTGTCGTTCATCTTGTCGTAATACTGTCCATCCACAGTGGAGAGTTTGGCGGCTGCACGAGGATCATAGTGACCGGCCACCTTGGTGGTGTCGCAGATGATCTGCTTGGGATTCAACTCCCAGTTGGAGCGAGGAGTGGTAGTGGCCGCATCCACTTTATCACCAGTGGTCTCATCGTATTGGGGAACCGTGCCGGTCATAATCTGTACAATATAGTCAGACTGCCAGTAAACATTGGTGAGATTCTGGCGGGAAGTGCCCCAGAAGTTGTTGTAGGTGCTAAACTGTGCATCGGCACCGCCGCCCAAGCGTTCAACGGCAAAGTTGGCAGCATTGGAATCGATTGCCTTGGCAGCATGCTCAATAAGGGCCGGAGCATACTTTTCAGCAAAATCCGTTTTATTGGAGAGAGCTGCCAGGTCTGTCACAATGATGGAATGGGCGAACTTAATCCACTTGGATTTGTCACCATGGTAGGCAAGATCACCGTTGGTAAGCGTATTGCCATAAGTGGTCTCATCTTCCTTCTCCAAATACTCGATAGCCTTTTCCGCCCACTCGCGAACTTGTGCCATAATGACATCCTGATAATCGTAGTCGTGGGATAGCCGACCAGGCTCATAAGCCTGTTTCATGGGAGCCTCAGCATGATACTTGGTAAGGCAGTCCCAGGAGAAAGCCTTGATGGCATAGCCGATACCGGCCAGCGTCCAGGCTTCATCCTCAATGGATTGATTGATCATGTTCTCCAGGTTCATGCCCTGCAGCCAATAGGTCATACGCCAGATTTCGCCACCGGCATCACTGCCCTCCGTATAGTAGTTGTTGGCAAAGTTAGTGTAACTGCTGGTTCCCATCATCTGAGAGAGCGGGCCCAGTGCGCGGATATCCCAATAGAAACCCTGATAAGCGGAAAGGACACCCGGAAGATACAGACCAGCTTCAATCTGGTCCGGAGCATCAACATTCTTGTTGACATCCAGATATTTCTCGCAACTCGAAATGCCCAAAAGGCAGGAAACGAGAAGAATGGAAGTTATAATTTTCTTCATAATCGGGTTCAATTAAAAGGTAAGAGAGCAACCGAAAGCAAGGCCACGAGGGCTGGGAATACCCCAACAGTCAATGCCGACACCGCCGACACCGCCCATGGAGGCCGTATTCGCATTACCAACTGCATCAATACCGGAGTAGTTGGTCCAGGTGAAGAGGTCAGTTCCGGTTACATAGACGCTGGCGGAAGAGAGGAAGTTATGGGTCTTCTCCTTGAGCCACTTCTGAGGAACGTTATAGGTAAGGCGAACCTCGGACAGACGTAAGAAGTTCACGTTTTTCTCGAGCCAGTTCTCATCAATGCCCACATAAGTGGAAGAGCTATAGAAAGCCGGGTCGATAGCAATATTATTGGGGGTAGGATTGGCAGTGTTCTCCTTGCCATCCTGAAGGACACCCTTAAAGACGAAAGGCTGGCCCTCACGCATGGCTACAGACTCCCAGGAAGAACCGGTACCCATCATGTCACGTTTGGTGGCATTGACAACCGTCATGCCCAGACGGCCGGTGAACAGAGCGTTCAGGCGGAAGCCCTTCCAGGAGATGTAGGTCGGGATACCATAGGTGAGCTTCGGCTGGCGATCTCCCATGACAGACCACTTGGTGTCCACAATGGGGTTACCGGTGGCAGCATTGATGAGGATGTCTCCATTGTCGTTGCGAAGGTAGCCGCGGCCGGTCATGGTGGTAATCGGGTTGCCCACGGAGATACCGTTACGGAGATTACCGGACAGCCATGTATAAGCGTTGTAGTACTCCGTCACATTCTCCGGCAGATAGGTCACATTGGAAGTATTGTGGTCCATATTCAAACCTAAGTTCCAGCGCAGGCCGTTGGAAAGACGGAGGATGTCGGCATCAATGTGGAATTCCCAGCCATGGGTGGTAAAGGTACCCACGTTCATGTTATTGAGCACGAAGCCAGTCGCATAAGACAGACGGAAAGCCGTGATATACTGGTTTTCGCACTTGGTCCAGAAATAAGTGAAGTCAGCGCTGACACGGTCGTTAAAGAAGCGGCCTTCAAAACCGACTTCCCAGGAAGTGGTCATCTCAGGCTTCAGAGCCAGGTTGGGGCCAGTGTAGCCATAACGGAAACCGCCGCCCAAATCTTCCGTAGCTTCCAGGGAAGGATAGATGGACAGAGGGTCTGCATCCTTACCTACCTGGGCGAAAGCACCACGAAGTTTCAGGTAGCTCACCACATCCTGCTGCTGCATAAATGAAAGCTCAGTCGGCACGAAGGAGGCCTCGACGGCAGGATAGAAATAGTGGTTATTGTCCTTGGGAAGGGTGGAAGACCAGTCGTTACGGGCACGCACGGTAAGGAAGGCCATATTATTGTAGCCAACCTCAGCCTGTGCAGAGATAGCCTGGATACGGCGGGTGCGGTTCTGCGTACGAGTAATGATGGAAGCAGGGTCGCAGTTGGAGATGCTGTAGAAGTCAATCACCTGGAAATGATCTCCATAGGTGGAGAAAATGCTGGTGTTGTTCTCCTTTTGGTGATAACCCACCTGGGCCGCTACGTGGAACTTGCCGAAATCATTGTTGTAACCGGCAATCACGTCCAAGTTGCTGTCCCGGTAAGTAGGCTTGGAATAGTTGATGGAACCGTAACCATAGCTGGCCGAAGAACGGTCGGCATAATACGGATGGGCATATACCTTATATTCGCCAATGGAGAAGTCCATACCATAGGTGGCACGGATGAAGGTGTGCTTGGTGGGCGTAATGTTCATGTTAAAGGTGCCCAGGAAACGGTTCACATCATCGTGGTTTACGTTCTTGTAGAGAGCGAACAGCGGGTTCATCAAGTCAGTGTCCGTGTAAGGGACGGGAAGTTTCATCTTCCCTTCTCCGTCAATATAGTCGGACATATCGTCAATCATGGGCCAGCGGACAGCACGATACAAGGCACCGTACAAACCCTTCTGAGCCTTGGTATTGCCCGTCTTCATATACTGCATGGAAGCATCAAAGGCCAGCCACTTGGTTACCTGGGCACGGCCGCTCAAGGTAAGATTGAGACGCTGGTAATCGGTGGTCTTCACAACACCTTTTTGGTCAATATAAGAAAGGCCGCCACGGACAGTAACTTTGTCGGTACCACCTTCTACAGACACATTGTGCGTCTGGGAGAAACCCGTCTGCAAAAGAGCGCCCACGTTATCGTAAAGCTTTGTGCCGGCAGGATATTCGGCACCGTAACGGGAAGTATAGTAGAAGTTGGTTGCTCCATATGCACCGTTGGCATACTTGGTCTGGATTTCGGGATAGCCGTAGGCCTTGTCCCAACGGAAAGAGTTGCTGTAAGTAACCTTTCCACGACCGGCAGAACCCTTCTTTGTGGTGATAATGATGGCACCATTGGAAGCATCGGAACCGTACAGGGCCGCAGCAGCTGCACCCTTCAGCACGGTCATTGATTCAATATCGTCGGGGTTGATATCATTACCACGGGAAGAGAAGTCCATGCTGTACATGGAAACGGCATCGGCATAGGCGAAGTCATTTCCGGCATTGAGGGTAGTGTTGTTGATGGGAACACCGTCCACAACATACAGCGGCTGGTTGTTACCGGAGATGGAAGTCGCAGAACGCAAAATCACAGAAGTCGAGGAACCGGGGGCGCCACCGGTAGAGGTGACCGTCATGCCGGAAACACGGCCCTGGAGGGCGTTCACGAAGCTTTCACGGCCGGCATCTGCAATTTCAGATGCTTTGACACTCTGAACGGAAGAACCGACAGAGCGGGCGATACGCTTCATACCGAACTCAGCCGTAACCGTGGCCTCTTTCAGGCGTTCAGAGTCCTCACCCAGGATGGCGCTGATGGATGTGCGCCCCCGGACCGGGATCTCCTCATCGGCATAACTGAGCGCAGTAAAGCGCAAGGTAGCATTGGAGGGAACGTTGATGGAGTAATTACCATCAATGTCGGTTGTGACACCGGTTTGCGTGCCCTTGATCAAGACAGCGGCGCCCACAATAGGATCACCGTTGGTGTCTTTGACCGTTCCCTTCACAGTGATGTTCTGTGCAAAAAGGCTTGCACAGACAAACAGCATGACGAACACCGTCGCCACACGTGCTGTAAATAGTTTTTGAAGAGACATAAATTGGTTGGTTAATAAATAGTGTATGATAGGTTTGGTTCAGTATTAATTAGGACTAACAATTATTTTTGTCTGTACGTTCGTTTTATCACAACTATTAGTAAACAAATAGGATACGTTTTTCTGCTTATTACCTTACTATTTTTATACAAAAGTAATCATTTCAAACGGAATCCCCAAAGAAAAATTTAAAAAGTTTTGCGCCTGTTTATCAATTTTTTAAATATTTATTTGCTGTCTTTAACCGAATATTCTGGGAAAGACAAACGCCCTCGCAACTCTTCACTAAGTGTTGGGAGTAAAAATGTGGCATATACTTTTTCCGTAACAAGCACGGATGTGTGCCCCAAAAGATGACTGATCAGGTGCACACTCACATTAGACGAATTGAGCGCCTTCACAGCAAAGCTGTGCCGGGCCACATGCATTCCCAGGGGGAAAGTCAGGCCGAGAATGCGCCCGACCATATTAAGAGAATGCCGAAGTACACGGTTTCGGTAATCTATTGCTCTTGAGAGGGCAATATCATCCGTGAGGTCGAATTCCTCCGGCAACAGGTCAAAGACAAAACGTCCGTTCTTCCCAAGAGTTCTCCATCGGCCCAAAATATCCAATGCCTGGGCCGATAAAGGGATGGTCAAAGGCGCCTTCGTCTTTACAAGCACTTTGGACAAGAAACTCCGGTCAAAATCTATGTGCGTCCATTCCAGGGTAACAATGTCCGACACACGCAGACCGCATGCATGGAAAGAGAAAAGAAAGAGTTCCAGTGCTTGTTTCAGATTTTGTCGCCGGGTCTTCTGATAAAAGTCCACAAGGGCCCACATTTGGTCGTCATTCAGGTAACGGACTTTGTCTGTTGCTGCATGCGACATTCGCTGCGCCTGCTCCCCGTAATGCTTGGGCCGAGGGGTAAGGAGGTGTATCTTCCACAAATCGCTTTTATCCATAATTCCCAATTCTTGGGCTCTTTTGATGCATTGAAGCAATGGTATCAATTTCTGATTGATGGTGGATGAGACGTTTCCATTGCGTATGCACCAACACTTATAATTCTGTAAGAAGGAAGCATCCACCTCCTGCATTTCCAATCGGCCTTTTTTGCAATACGATTCAAAGGAACGCAAACGGGATAAATTATTGTATAATGTGCGCCAGGCAACCTCCTGGGCGTCGTACCGCTCTTTGTGGAATAAACGAGCGAAAGTAATAAAATCTGTCGTTTTCATAGTGATTCTGGATTGGAGATAATAAATCCAATAATACGTTGTTTTTGGTTGGTTGCATCAACGTATCCTATTTGTTTACTAATAGTTTATCGCAGACTGACTCTTAAAAAGAAACCAAACCTATCAAACTTATTAATTAACCAACCGTTGTTTTTATGAAAATGACAAAACTTTTTGCTGCATTCGCGGTTGCTGCCCTTCTGATGGGGAGCACGTCCGCGAAAGCTGCCGCTTCTTCGTCTGAAGTAGTGGCCGATCAGCAGCAGGTCCGGATCACCGGTACTGTTGTTGATGCTCAAGGAGTGCCCGTTCCGGGTGCCAGTGTCATCGTCAAGGGAACTTCTACGGGTACCATGACGGACGGGAATGGTGTGTTCACCATCACGGCCCGCCCCGGCGCAGTGCTGGAAGTTTCCTGCATCGGCTATGCCACCATTGACGCGGCTGCCGCCGCAGGCATGGTAGTAACCCTGAAGGAAGACAACGAATTCCTGGAGGAATCCGTTGTCACCGCTCTGGGTATCAAGCGTGAGCGCAAGTCTCTGGGTTATGCCGTGGAGGATATTAATGCCGAGGAACTCATGCGTAACAAAAGCGCTAACGCAATCAACTCCCTGTCCGGTAAGATTGCCGGTGTGAATGTGACCCAGTCCTCCGGTGCTGCCGGTTCTGGTGCTCAGATTATTCTGCGTGGTGGTACCTCCTCCGATGAATCCCGCGACAATCAGCCTCTTTTTGTAGTAGATGGTATTATCTATGACAATTCCTCCCAGGTAATCGGTAACTCAGCCTTCGATGGTACCATGAAATCCGCCACCACTTCTGCCAACCGCGTGATGGATATCAACCCCGAGGATATTGAGAGCATGTCTGTGTTAAAAGGCCCTGCCGCATCGGCCCTGTATGGTTCCCGTGCTGCAAACGGCGTTATCCTCATCACCACCAAGAAGGGTAAAGAGGGCTCTGTTGAGGTGAATGTAAGTGCCAAGTATATTAATAACTGGGTGGAGAAAGCCGCCCTTCCTGCCGTACAACACCAATATCGCAGAGGCTTCATGGAAGACCAATACGATGCTCAGAAGAAATACATCGGAACCACGTTTAACGATTTCTCCTATAATTCCTGGGGCGAAGAATATGCCGGCCCTTGGTATGACAACATGGGCAATTTCTTCAAGAATTCCAGCACTTTTGATGGAACAGTGAGTGTTGCTGGTGGTACAAAGAACGGCAATTTCTATCTTTCTGGTTCTTACTATGACCAGGCCGGTATCGTTCCCGAGACCGGATACAAGAAATACTCTTTCCGCTTCAACGGCGAGCAGAAGTTCAAAATCTTCACTTTCGGCGCCAGCGCTGCCTACTCTCAGGCACATACTGACCGTACTCTCACCGGTGCAGCATTGTATGGTTCCTCCGGCACCGGTGCCCTGTACGCTGTGTACAACTGGGCTCCCAGTGACGACATGCGCAACTATCTGAACGAAGACGGCACGCGCCGTAGCATGTTCCCCACCAAACTTGATCCTGAAGATGAGCGCGATAACCCCTACTGGATTGTAAACAACAACAAGATGTTTGATAACACCAGCCGCTTTACCGGTAATGTGAGTGTGAAGGCTGACATCACCTCGTGGTGGTGGATTCAGGCCCGTATCGGCATTGATAAATACACTACGGTGAATTCCAACCGTTTCAATCCAGGTGGCGTCATGAAGAAGATTTGGCAGAAAGGTATGATCAGTGACAATACGCTGGACTTCACCTACCTGTCCACCAACTTAATCTCCAACATGTACAAGCAGTTCGGTGACTTCAACCTGAACCTTTTGTTGGGTATGTCTACGGACGACACTAAGACCAACACGGACTACAAGATGGCTTACATGTTTGCCACTCCGTTTATGTCTTACGCCAATACAATTAATACCAATAAGCAGTTCAGCCACGCCGCCACCCAGAAACGTCTCGTCGGTGTGTTCGGCGAGTTCCGTGCAGATTGGAAGAACACCGTCTTCCTCACCGTTACCGGCCGAAATGACTGGACTTCCACTCTCCCGCTGGAGAACCGTAGCTACTTCTATCCGTCTGTGAGCGGATCCTTCGTGTTCACCCAGCCGCTGATTGATGCTGGCATCTTGGACGACAATATTCTCTCTTTTGGTAAGATCCGCGCGTCTTGGGCAGAGGTGGGTAAGGACACCAACCCCTACGTTACCAGCACGCAGCTTTGGCCTGCCGGAGATTACTTCGGCATCTATTCTGCCGGTAACTATTGGAGCAAAGGTAACCCCATCCTTCGCCCTGAGCGCACTCGTTCTACTGAAATAGGCCTTGAGCTGAGTTTCTTCAAGAATAGGCTGCATTTGGACTATGCATATTATACTAACAACTCTTACGACCAAATTTTGAGCCCCCGTACGTCCCAGGCTACTGGTTACATTTTCTGCGCCATTAACGCCGGTAACGTAATCAATAAGGGTATGGAACTTACCATCAGCGGTACTCCTGTTCAGACTAAGGATTTTGTTTGGAATTCCGCGCTGAATATTGCTGGTAACCGTGGTAAAATGACCAATTTCCCTCAAGGACTCACCGCCATGTACGTGACCGACGTTCAGTATGGTACGGCAAAAGCCGGCACTATCAAAGATGGGTGCTTCATGGGTATCGCTGGTTATAAGTTTGTCCGCGATGAAAATGGCGAAATCATACTCGACAAAAACGGATTTCCCACTCATACAGGTGACTATGTCGAAGTGGGTAACCGTGAAGCTACTCTTACGGGTGGTTTCAACAACACCTTCAGCTGGAAAGGTTTCACGCTCAATATGCTCTGGGAGTTTCGCATAGGTGGTGATGTGTTTAATGGAACCAAGTATGCCATGACCCAAAGCGGCGTCAGCCAGTTCTCGGCCGATATTCGTAACCAGCCGCTCACTATCTCTGGTGTAGACAGCAAGGGGAATCCTGTTTCCAACACCTGGGACCCCGACAAGGTTTATACCTTCAACGGTGTAGAGAAACTTGGTGTGAACATAATCCAGGACTACTATACCAATTACTATCCTTACGAGACATCCAACTACATAACCTCTGTGAACCTGCTTCGACTGCGTAACCTCTCCCTTACCTATGACGTTCCCCAGAAGGCGTTGAAAAAAATTGGGGTAATTAAGAGAGCCGCTTTCACCCTTTCTGCCAACAATCTTCTTCTTTTCACAAATTACGAAGGTGATCCCGAAGTTGCGGCAGCAGGTGCTGGTGTCGGAGGCTCTTCTTCCGTCGGTTTCGACTACTGCGGTGTCCCGGCTATGTCCGGAATGTCATTCGGTGTAAACCTGACCTTCTAATGTGTTGAATCCGTAAAAATGACAACAAATATGAAAACTATCAATAAACTTTTATTTGGTGCCCTTGCTGTCATAGGCCTTTCCATATCATCTTGCACGAAATGGCTGGATGTAAACACTGACCCAGAGAATCCGACGGCAGAAACATCCACCTATGACGGCCTTCTTGGCAATGTTGAATTTTATACTAACAGCGCACACCAATTTGCAGACTGGCGCACGGGTCAGTCCATGGGCGACTGGACGGGCTGCTATGGCCGTGGGAACTATGCCAATGCTTCTTATTGGCTTCCCTCTTCCGGTTGGGTGACCACATCCTACCAGTGGTGGTTTGTCGGAGCTTACGTGAACATCCCCCAGCTCATCGAAAAAGCAGAAGCTGCCGAAGCCTGGCACTATGCGGCCGCCGCACGTGTAATTAAAGCATACGGCTTTATGCTCATGACTGACCTATATGGCGAAATGCCATATGAGGAGGCGGCCAGTCAAGATCCGTCCATCACCGCTCCTAAATATGCCAATGGCAAGACAATCTATCTGGGTTGCCTAAACGATATCGATGAGGCTCTTAAGCTCTTCGACAAGGATCAGAATACCGCAGCAGCCGCACTTGCTGTTGGAGACTGGTGGATGAATGGTAATGTAGCCATGTGGAAAAAGTTTGCCAATTTCCTGAAAGCTCGTTGGATTCTGAAGCTTTCCAAGAAGGCTAATGGTAAATATACAGATGGCAAGTATGATGAAGATGCTATCTTGACTGCCTTGAACAACAGCTTTGCCAGTAGTACCGAGAATGTCGTCATTCATCATACTGATAACAATAGCACGACTCACGATCACCTTGGCTGGGATGAGCCTGTAGACTATTCTCCTCTTTACTCCGTTTGTGGAATGAACTGGGGCTACCTTCCTACCAAAATGTTGTATGATAACCTGACTAATTTTGCTGGTCTCGGCATAGAAGATCCTCGCGCTGACCATATTCTCACCTGGAGAGAGGCCTCCATTCCCAAAGAATGGGCCGAAGATGAAAATTTGGACGCGCCGGATTACAGTTTCACTATTGACCCGGATAGCGGCCTAAAATGGCAGATTGCTAAAAATGGAGGCGTCTATAAAGATGCCGACGGGAACAAAAAGCAAAATTATAAGAGTGGTTGGTGGCGCGGACTTGGTGTTGATTTATCTGAGCCCATCTTCTCCCAGAAGGGACCTCTCCGCTCTTATGTTGATAAGAATGGTTACTGGTACTGTGATTCTGATAACCCGGTTCGTATGGCCGATACTGTTTATGTGGAAATGACCTCCAGTTCCAAGGGTTATGCAGGAAATAAGGATCTTCTGTATCGCCGCTCCGCCAAAGGACCTGCAAAAGCCTATTCCGGCTCGTTCTATACTCGTGTATCTTCTCCCACCTATCTTGGAACATTTGCCGAGGCTTGCTTCATCAAAGCAGAGGTTCTTTTCAAGAAGGGCGATAAGGTGGGTGCATTTGATGCCTACAAGGCTGGTATTGAGGCCAGCATCAATCAAATGGACGAGCAACTTAAAGCTTGGGTGGCCGATGACGCTTCTTTGAAGGATTGTCCTTCATTCCGTCCTATGGAGCAGGATGTAATTGACAATTATCTAACAAATGGTATCGGCACCGCAGCAGATCTCACTATTGCGCGTATTCTCACTCAGAAACGTCTGCATCTAATGTACTCCATAGAGGTTTGGAATGACATGCGTCGTTACGATTTCGCTGAAGACAAATTCTTGAATTGGCACATTGCGGCTGACCACTTTGTGAGCACCGATGCCCTAAAGGCTATTCCCGAAGGCAAGTTCCTTCGCCGTTGGATGCAATGCAGTCACGAGCTCAATTATAACTCTGAAAACCTTAAGGCAATTGCCGAAGACGTTAAAGAGTATGGAGAGAATATTAATCTTACTCGCGATCAGTGGAACAACGCAGATGATGTATGGACAGTAAACGTTTGGTGGGATAGCGATAAATAGTGAATCCTTCATCTTATTATACAACAGGCGACCCTCCCCGGGCCGCCTGTTTGTTTTTATTCAAAAGCTTTTGTAGATTTGCAACATGAAGAAGCAGACCAGAATATTGGTGGATAGCATCCGGGAAGTTCTTGTAGATGAGCCTATAAAAAAAGCTTGGCTTTTTGGCTCATATGCGAGAGGGCAGGAAAATTCTGATAGTGATGTGGACTTGCTGGTAGAAATGGCGCCGAATAATCTGACCATTCTTGGTTTTCTTGGAATTCAAACACGTCTTGAGCGCGCCACTCAAAAACAGGTGGATTTAATAGAGGACGAATGTCTGGAAGACTTCGCCCGTTCTTCTGCAGATAATGATAAAATATTGATTTATGAATCTGCCTGAGTGGAAACATACTCTAGAACGCATTCTGGAGAATATTAGTAATATTGAGACGTTGTTGGAAACGACAACTGAAGAGTCTTTTTTGAATGATCTAAAGGACTACAATGCCATTTGTCTCGAATTCATTCAGATTGGAGAAAAGGTTAATCAAATTCCGGAATCAGTTTATGAGCAGTATCCAGATATTCCCTGGCATGAATTGTACGGACTTCGAAACCGAATAGTCCACGGCTATGAGAAGGTTAAAAAGAGAATTGTATGGGCAACCATTGTTCAAGACCTTCCCAATATTAAAAAGCAGATAGAGAGTATCCTTTCGCAGTAACTTTAACAGGCGACCCTCCCCGGGCCGCCTGTTTTTTACTGTCAGGGGCCTCCTGCCGGCTAATCGCTGTTACTGAATCCGTTTTCCTCCGCATCGCAAAATTCTTGACAAGGTTTTGCATTTTCGATAAGAAAAGTGAGAGAAAATATTGCTGTTTGCGACGGGTCTTATCGGAAAAATTTGCATACTATTGCAGGCAATAAACTTTTAAACGTTATTGCCTATGAAACAGCAACTCACCCTGGACCCCGTCATTGAAAAACAGCTTCAAGCCTACGAGACGGAACTCTCCTCCCAGATTCAGGACTATCTGGACCATCCGGAAAAACTTCCCAAGTTCATGGACTTCCGGGTAGATTATGCCTTCAAGTACATCCTGGGGCATAAGCCCGTTCTCCTCAAACTGCTCAACGACGTCCTCCCCGTAGAGGTGTCCGACATCGAGTACCTCCCCAACGAGATCCCCGTAGTTAGTCCCAAGGAAAAGCGTGCTGCATTTGATGTGATTTGCAAGGAGCGTCACAGCGGGGAGCGCTTCATCACGGAGATGCAGTGTCTCCCGGACACGGACATGGACGACCGCCTGCTCTTTTACGGCTCTTCCTTGATCCACCGCCAGGTGGAGCGAGGTTCCAAAACGTACATGCTCAAGCCCGTCTATGTCCTCTGTGTGGCAGACTACGAGCGGCCCCATGTGGCCAGCGTGGGGGCAGACCAATTCTTCTTCCACTATTCGCTGCGTGAAGCCACCCATCCCGATGACTGTTTCTCCCGCAACCTTCAGTTCTTCTTTCTGGAACTGCCCCGCCTTGGGAAAATCTGGGACTCGCTGGAAACAAATCTGGAGCGATGGTGCTATCTTTTCGGAAATTTGAATAAATTTGCAGAAAAGCCCACGGACCCGGCAGGCTTTGACGACGTTTTCAACCTGGCCAGGACCGGGGAGCTGGACGGAGAAGGACTCAAACAATATGTATCTACCATGTTGAACGAATACGAGAAATACACCTACGGAGAGTATGCCCGCCAGGAAGGTCGCAAGGAAGAGGTCAAAAACATGGCGTCGAAGATGCTTGCACGCGGATATGACGTCTTAGAAATAATAGATTTGACGGGACTAAGCAATGACGAGGTTAATCAGTTGAAGAAGGACTCAAACAATACGTTCCTACCATGCTGAACGAATACGAGAAATACACCTACGGAGAATACGCCCGCCGGGAAGGGTATAAGGAGGGTCGTGAGGAGGGTCGTGAGGAGGGCCGTGAAGAAGAGAAGATTGCCATGACGCAAAAATTTCGGGATTTAGGAGTAGATCCCAAAATTATCCAGCAGGCAACCGGATTTTCACAAGAACAAATTGAAGCGTTGTAAATGAAACAGGCGACCCTCCCCGGGCTGCCTTTTTTTGGTGACAGCTAAGTAGCTGTTCCACAGCGCATTATACAACATTTCTCGTTCAAAAATTGAACGAGAAATGTACAGCAACTTACTAACAATCAACAAGTTAGTTGTCACCGCCGTGAGGCGCCCTACCCTGCCAACCAGCCGCACGCCAACCAGCCGGCCTGAAATTAAATTCCAAAATACTCCCGGTAGCGGTCATAGAGGTGACCGGCCTGGGCGTAGGCGCTCTGGGGGCTCATGAAGTGCGAGAACTCGAAGGTGATGGCCTTGTCGTAGCCGCAGCGTTTGGCGGCCTCCAGCTTCATGCGCAGCTTGTCAAACTTGATGGGCAGGAAGCGGATGGGCATGTCGCGGTCGAAGCTTTCCGCATTGGTCCAGCACTGCATGCCGTATTTGTCGGCCAGCTTCTTGTTCACGGAGAAGAAGGCGTCCAGCTCGTCGTAATCTATATGACCGTCCTGGAAGGCGCAGGCGTCCACATACTCGTGGATGCCGTCGAAAATCTCGTTCCACTCCTTCTCGTGCTGCTCCACGGACACGGCCTGGGCCTTGGTGAGGTTGCCTCCCGCGGCATCCACGGCCTTCTTGCCGTCTATCCAGGGGGAGATGAAGGTGGGCATGCCGCCGGACACTTCCTTGCACTGGCGTCCCATGGTGCGGAAGCTCTCGATGGCCCCCTTGGTGGCGCGGGAAATCTCTCCGGAGATGTACCAGCCGCCAAAGCTGGAGTACTTGGAGCCGTAGTTCTCCCAAATCTCGTCAATCACGTACTTGTTGGCCTCCACCTCGTAGCTCATGTCTCCGGTGTCCCAGTATTTGCCGCTGTCGTACAGGCCCAGCATGAACTTCATGCCGTATTTCTGCGCCAGGCGGCAGAACATGTCAATGAGGTCTACGGAAGGCATGTAGCAGCCCTTCCCCAGCAGGTACTTGGAGGGATAGGTGATGAACTTGCGGTAGCCGCAGCGGATGTCAATCACCGTGTCTATCCCCATGTCCTTCATGTAGCGGAAATCCCGGTCCCACTCGCGCTCTCCCCAGTTCTGATGGGGAATGTCGTGCGAAATCTCGTCCAGGAAAGTCCCCGTGATGGGCAGCCCCGCCCCCTTGGGCACGATGAGCCTGGAGTTCACGGAAGGGTCGGGGTTGATTCCCCACTTGTCCCCTTCGGGTTCAGATTTACAGGCCGATGCCAGAAGCGGTGCAGCCGCGGCGGCCAGGGCACCTTTTTTCAAAAAAGAACGACGGTTTTCCATAATTATGTGTGTTTATTCGTTGACAAGGATGGTTCCGCTGCGATAGTCGTAGCAGAAAAGGGTTTTGGAGCGAAGGTACTGGTCCCGGTTGCAGCCGATGCGCTGCACCGACACCATCGATCGGCCCGGATTGATGGTGACCAGGTTGAAGGCATCCTGGAAGCGGGTTCCGCGGGGGCGGGCTTCCTGCATGTAATCGTCCTTGAAGCCGGCCTTGTCCGCAATGATTTGCAACTGCCGGCCATGTCCGGGAATATGGCCGATAAAATCCAGGTGCGTATGCCCGCCCAGCCAGCAGGCGAAGTCCCCGCCCTTCTCAAGGAAGGCATCCACAGCGGCGAAAGCCTCATCGGCCATCCGCTCCATCTGGACGCCAGGGGCCGGAGAAGGCTCCGGGCCGATGGTCTCGTCCCTATCTGAAAAGCCGCCGGGAATGGCATCCAGGCCGCTCTGGGCCGGATAATGCTGCGCGGCCACCACGGTGAATCCCGCCAGCCGGGCCTCTTCCAGCACCTTCGTGAGCCAGCCATGCTGCGCCGCATCATAATGCATGCAGTCCAGCACGACGAGCCGGATGCACTGGAGCCGATAGTCCTTGTAATAATAGCACAAGCCGGGGGTGTATACCACGCCCCACTCCTCAATGAAGGGCCGGGAAGGGTCCTTCCCTTCCATGATAAGCGAATAAGCCTCCTCCGGCGAGGCATCATAGGGCCGATTTGTCTGCGCCCACACCAGATGCCCCTTCCAGCAGTCGTGGTTGCCCACCACGTTCAGGATGCCGCGGGCCTCAGGGACCTGGTCCCAGGGGTTGGGGTCGTCCCAGTAGCAGGCCACGGCGTCTCCCAGATGGATGGCGTCCTCTATCCGGGCACCGTAGGCCCGGCGGAACTCCGCAATGCGGGAGAGGTTCTCGCCATCTCCGTGAAGGTCCGAGAAATGCAGGAGCGTGAGCGCCGGGGCACTTTCCGGCCGTCCCCATACCACCGCCCTGGAGCGGGCGGCCTCCAGCAGGGGGACCACCTCATCGGCCGGATGGAAGTCCAGAATACCCGTCTGCGCCCCCGCAAAGAGGGGGAACAGCCAGGCCAGGAGAGAAAGGATGCGTTTATTCTTCATAACGTTCTACAAACTTACAAAAAAACCGGAAAAAATGCGTAAGTTTGTAGAACAAGAATTCAAAACACCTGAACATATGACAAAGGCCGATTTTCAACAAATGGCGGACCGTTACCGCAAAGAATTGTATAACAACGTCTTACCTTTCTGGTTAGAAAGATCCCAAGATAACGAGTACGGCGGGTACTTCACCTGCCTGAACCGGGATGGAAGTGTCTTCGACACAGACAAATTCGTCTGGCTGCAAGGGCGTGAGGTATGGATGTTCGCCATGCTGTACAACAAAGTGGAGAAGAATCCCGAATGGCTCTCCTGCGCCCTCCAAGGCGGAAAGTTCCTGGAGAAATTCGGCCACGACGGCAACTACGACTTCTACTTCTCCCTCACCCGCGAGGGAAAGCCCATCATCGCCCCGTACAATATCTTCTCCAACACCTTCGCCTGCATGGCCTTTGCCCAGCTGGCCGTTGCCACCGGAGAGGAACATTGGGCCGATATTGCCCGAAAGACCTTCCAGCGCATCCTGGAGCGCCGCTCCAATCCCAAGGGAAAATGGCTCAAGGCCGTTCCCGGCACCCGGCCCATGAAAGACTTCGCCCTGCCCATGATCATCTGCAACATGGCCCTGGAGATTGAACCCATCATCCAGGACAAGAGCCTGCTGGACAAGACCATCGAGGAAGCCCTCCACGAGGTATTTGACGTGTTCTACCAGCCGGACCTGGGCGTGATGGTGGAGAACCTCTCCCCGGACGGCAGCCTCATAGACTGCTTCGAAGGCCGAAAGGTGAACCCCGGTCACGACCTAGAGGCCCTCTGGTTCATGATGAACCTGGGCCTGCGCTTGAACCGCCAGGACATCATAGACAAGAGCATGGAGATTGCCCTGCGCGTGATTGACTACGGCTGGGACAAGGAGTATGGCGGCATCTTCTACTTCATGGACCGCAAGGGCTACCCCACCCAGGAACTGGAATGGGACCAGAAGCTCTGGTGGGTGCACTTCGAGAGCGCCATCACCATGATCAAGGGCTACCAGCTCACCGGCAACGAGAAAGCCCTGGAGTGGTTCCTCAAACTGGACGACTACCTCTGGACCCATTTCCGGGATTCCGAGTATCCGGAATGGTTTGGCTACCTCAACCGCCGCGGAGAGGTGCTCCTCCCGCTCAAGGGCGGCAAGTGGAAGGGCTGCTTCCATGTGCCCAGAGGCCTCTATCAGATTGGAAACATCCTGCAGGAAATTGCAAACAAGAAATGACACAGAAAGTAAGCGCAAAAGTAGTGTTCATAGCCATTGTGGCAGCCCTGGGCGGCATCCTCTTCGGCTATGACACGGCCGTGATTTCCGGCACCACCGAGATTGTGAAAATGCAGTTCGGCCTCACCACGGGCGGCGAAGGCTGGTACGTGGGCTGCGCCCTCATCGGCTCCATCGCCGGCGTGCTCATTGCGGGCATGCTGTCGGACTTCCTGGGCCGAAAGAAGACCATGCTCATATCGGCCCTGCTGTTCTCCGTTTCGGCCATCGGCTGCGCCGTGTGCGACAATTTCACCCAGCTGGTGATTTACCGCATGATCGGAGGCTTCGGCATAGGCATCGTGTCCATCGTCTCGCCCATCTACATCTCGGAGGTGTCTCCCGCCAATGTGCGGGGCACCATGGTGAGCCTGTACCAGCTGTTCATCACCATCGGCTTCCTGCTGGCCTATCTGGCCAACTACCTCATTCTGAAAGGAACCGATATGCCGGAGTATTGGAGGCCGATGCTGGGCGCCGAGGCCATCCCGGACCTGCTGTTTCTCATCCTTATCTTCTTCATCCCGGAAAGCCCGCGCTGGCTCGCCGTCCGGGGACAGCGGCAGGACAACAGCGAAGCCTGGAAGGCCATGCGGGAAAAAGGCATCCTGGTGGCCGTGCTCATCGGCAGCGCCATCGCCATCCTGGGCCAGTTCATGGGCGTGAATGCCGTGCTGTACTACGGTCCCAAGATTTTTGCCGATGCCGGCTTCTCCGACCCCCTCTTCTCCACCGTGCTGGTGGGCGTGGTGAACATGCTCACCACGGTCATCGCCCTCATTATCATCGACAAGGTGGGCCGCAAGCAGCTGGTCTGGTGGGGCGTAGGCGGCATGATCGTGTGCCTTCTTATGATCGGCCTGTACTTCCTGCCCTCCACGCATCTTCCCAACTGGTTCATGCTCTCCTTCTTCCTGCTGTACGTGTTCTGCACGGCCATCAGTATCAGCGCGGTGGTGTTTGTGCTGCTGAGCGAGATGTACCCCAACCGGGTGCGGGGCCTTGCCATGTCCATCGCCGGCCTGGCGCTGTGGGTGGGAACCTACCTGATTGGCCAGCTCACGCCCTGGATGCTGGAGAACCTTACCCCCGCCGGCACCTTCTTCCTCTTTGCCTTCATGTGCCTCCCCTACCTCTGGATTATGTACAAATATGTGCCGGACACCACGGGAAAGAGCCTGGAAGAGATTGAGGAATACTGGAAGAAATATGACTAAAAGGCTTTTTGGTGCAGGCTTGGCGCTCATGCTGCTGGCCTGTACGCCTGAGTATGACATTGTGATTGTGGGCGGCGGCGCCGGCGGCA
This sequence comes from Bacteroidales bacterium, assembly GCA_017480345.1. GTDB lineage: Bacteria > Bacteroidota > Bacteroidia > Bacteroidales > UBA932 > Cryptobacteroides. The sequence continues at coordinate 7,393 of JAFVAU010000008.1, read as the reverse complement.
CCACGGCGGCCATCGAGGCGGCCCGCAGCGGCGCCAAGGTGCTGGTGGTGGAGCCTACGCCCTGGCTGGGCGGTATGCTCACCAGTGCCGGCGTAAGCGCTATTGACGGCAATTACCGCCTGAGGGGCGGCATCTTCGGGGAATTCACGGACTCCCTGGCCCTCCGTTACGGTGGTTATGAGAACCTAAAAAGCGGCTGGGTGAGCAACATCCTCTTCAACCCCGCCGTGGGGGCGCAGGTGCTCCGCAATATGGCCGATAAGGCCGGCGTGGAGCTGCGGATGGAAACGGGGCTTAGAGATGCCCGGTCGGAGCCGGACATGACGAAGAGACCGGGCATGACGAAGAGACCGGGCATCTCCGGCTGGGACCTCACCCTCTCCGACGGCAGCCGGGTGAAGGCCCGCATCCTCATTGACGGAACCGAGTTGGGAGACGTGGCCCGGATGGTGGGCGCAGAGGAGCTCAAGGACCGCGTAGCCACCCAGGACATGACCTATGTGGCTATTGTGAAAGAATTCCAGGAGCCCGTGACGCCGGTAAAGCCGGAAGGATACGACCCCGCCTATTACAGCACCTGCTGCGACAGCTGGAACAAAGAAACGATGCTCAATTACGGGAAGCTCCCGGACGGGCATTACATGCTCAACTGGCCCCAGGGCGGCAACGACATCTGGATCGAGTACATAGACATGAGCCCGGAGGAAAGGTCCCGGGCCTTCAAAAAGGCCAAACTCCGCACCCTGGGGTTCATCTACTACCTGCAGACAGAACTGGGGTTCAGCCATATCGGCCTGGCCGATGATGTCTATCCCACCGAGGACCGCCTCCCCTTCTTCCCCTACTTCCGGGATGCCTGGAGGATAGCCGGGCGGGATACCATGACGGTGGAGGCCGCCAAGGACCCTTACCGCTTTGACCTCTACACCCGGGCGGTGGCCGTGGGAGACTACCCTGTAGACCATCATCACAAGCAGCATCCCCGCCATGAGAATCTGGAACACCTCTGGTTTGGGAAGATTCCCTCCTTCAGCGTACCCTTGGGCGTGGTGATTCCCATCCATACGGACAACTTGCTGGTGGCCGACAAGGCCATGTCCTCCTCCTGGGAGATGAACGGAGCCACACGCCTGCAGCCCGTGGTGATGGGCGTGGGGCAGGCCGCCGGAGCGCTGGCCGCCCTGGCCGTCAAAAAGGGCGTAAAGCCCCACGAGGTGCCCGTTTCGGAGGTGCAGAGCCTCCTGCTGGACCACGGCTGCTACCTGCTGCCGTTCCTGGATTTGAAACCCTCCGAGCCCGGTTTCCGTGAACTGCAGGAAAAGGGCCTGAGGGGCGAAGTGAAAGGCATCGGCCGAACCGTGGGCTGGGCCAACGAGACCTGGGTAAATATGGAAGCAAACTGAATATTTGAAGCCGCCGGTTTTTACTTTTAGAGGAGGTGGTAAACACCCAAAGAAATTGAAAAAAACTTTGCTTGGAACGGATTTTTTACTACCTTTGTCGTAGATTAATTGGTGTCTGGGACACATCTTAACAGGTACCTGGCCTCTAAACGGGTGCCTGTTTTCTTATTCATAGAAATATTGTTTACCCTAACCGAGGGGAGGTACTGTAACACGAGCCGTTTGTTCTACAGTCCCAAAACATCAATTAATGAAAAAGAGAACACAACGCAAGGATGTGCACATCTCCATTAGAGTGGAGGTCGTGAGACGTACCAAAGTACGAGCGTACAAACGCATCAGAAATGGTAAAATCGAAAGGGTCAAAGCTCACTACCGTAGATATTAGAGGTGTCGAAAGTAGGTTAGAGTAGACCTGAGCCGCATGGCTGCTCCCTCTATCCCCTCGGTTTTTTCTGGATAGAAAAAAGGCATTTCAGTGTGGGCTGAAATGCCTTTATTTTGAGACTAAAATTGCCTATATGAGGCGTCTTCAGTATGCTATCGCAAAGGTACTAATGTTTTTTGAATTCGCAAATATTTTTTATTTCAAGGCCTCGCGGAGGGCTTCCCAATGCTCCTCGGTCATGCTGCCGGGAGTGAAGAGGCAGATACCGGCGGCACCGGCCTCGCGGGCGCCCTGCACGGCCACGGCTATTTCGGCGGGGATGAGGCCGCTTTCCTCAGGGTCTTCCAGTTCCACCTTGCGCTTCCATTCGCGGCAGATGAACAGGCCGCTGATGACGGGCTTGCCGGGGACGGACTGGACCTCCTCGGCCGTAATTTCCTTGATCCACTCGGCGGGCTGGAGATAGAAGTCGTTGTAGTTCATGGGGAACACCATGTCAATATCCCATTTGTTCCACTCCTGACGCACCATCCAGTAGGCGTGTGACATGGGGCCGGGGAATACGTCGGCACTTACTTTCTTGCCCTGGGCGTGCACGGCGGCGCAGATTTCGTTCACCAGCGCCGTCACCTGATCGGCCCGGAACTGGGCCCATTCCTTCACCTTGGAAGGGTCTTCCACGGCCTTGATGTCAATGCCGCTGAGTTCCTTGAAAGCGGAGGTGCAGTCGTCGCAGTAGCAGTAGTCGGCCGGGGCATATTCCTCGTCCATCACCAGACCGTACTTGTCCCACAGGCCACGGGATAGGATGACGTCCGGGTAGCGGATGTAGTCCAGCTGAACGTAGTCCACCTCGGGAATCTGGGCTATAGCGGTCATCTGGTCCACCAGGTGCTTGTGAACCTCCGGATTGCGGGGATCCAGGGCCTTGTAATAGGGAACGTAGGCGGGGTATTCATCGGCCGATTGTCCCAAACGGTTCACGGCATACCAGCTGTGCGGCTTGTCTCCGCGGAGCATGCAGGGAATCCAGGCATGGTATTCCAGACCTTCGGCATGGGCGCGGGCTGCAGCCTGGGCCACCACCTCGGGGTTGCTGTTTTCCAGGCATACGCCCACCACGCCCTGGGACTTCCAGAAGCGCATCTGCTCCTGAAGCTGGTCCATGTCTGTTTTTTCATTGATGCCCTGCCACACATAGATGGGAAAGGCTTCCTTTTGCTGAGTGCAGGAGACCAGGAGGGCGGCGGCTGCGAGGAGAATGAGTGTTAATTTTTTCATGGTCAGTATTTTGTTTATACAAAGTTACACAAAAAAACCGGCGGCTCAAAATGAGTCGCCGGTAATTGTAAACTCAGCCCTGAACTAGAAGTTCTTGGGGGCGGCGGTAGCGCTCTGGGTACCGGCACCGTTCAGGCTCCAGGAGATACCCTTCTCCATGTTCTTGGCATTATAGTCGGAGAACTCGGAAGGAATATTTCCGGCGTTGGTGTTGTACTCATTCTGCGGATAAGGGATGCGCTGGATAATGTTACCCACGTTCACACCGGAGCTGGCGCTCACCTGAGGATAAGTAAAGACCTTGGAAGCGTAGTCCGGATAACCGGTGCGGCGCTGCTCGGCCCAAGCCTCAACAGAGTTGGGATACAGGGCAATCCACTTCTGGATCATGATGGAACGCAGCTGCTCTTCCTTGGAAGCGCCGAAGGCGGGCAAGGCGGCGATGTAAGCGTCCTGATCAGCAGCGGCGATGGTGGCCTTTCCGCCGGAACGCTGTACGAAGACACCAATCTCGTCCATGGAAGCCTTGATGGCCTGCTTGAAGAGGTCTTCGGCGTTGCCGGAAATCCAGCCACGGAGAGCGGCCTCAGCCTTCAGGAACAGAGCCTCGGAGTAGGAGCCATAGCACCAGGAGAGGTTCTCCTTGCCAGCACCGGTATAATGGAACAGACCATTCACATCGTACATGTTCAGGCGGGCATAGGACGTGTTCCCACCATGAGCTTTGATGATGCCGGCCTTCGTATCGGCGTTGTAGTCGAAAGGATAACCGTCCCAAGTCTGAGCATCAGTATACGTAACTGTATTACCGTCCGCATCCTTCTCAGGAGTAACTCCGTCAGCCTTATACTTAATTTTATAACCTTCTATGAAGAAGAAGGCACGACGGGGATCTACCACACCGGTGGTATAACCGGCATTGGTGCCGTTCATTACGCTCAGGAGGTCGCAGTTGGTGAAGGTGTTGGACCAGTCGTTGAAGGTGCGGTCATAGTAGTCGCCCCAAACACCGGTGTCGCAGCTGATGCGGGCATAGTCCTTAGGATTGTCAAAGCAGCCATTGGCAGCAGCGACGAAATCGGACTTGAAGGTTTCGGCCTTGCCATAACGCATGGCCAGACGCATGATGAGGGTGTTGGCAAACTTCTTCCACTGATTCCAGTCGTTATCGAACAGGAAATCATATTTTGCGAAGTCGCGCTGACCGCTGGTGTTGCCCAGGGCGGTGACATCGGCCTTCAGACGCTTGATGAGGTCGGCATAGATATCCTCAACCTTGCTGTAAGGAAGGGTGGTTCCCTTACCGGCAGCAAAAGCACCATTCTCATCAAAGTAAGGAGCGTCTCCGTGACGGTCAATCACGCGCAGCCACAGAACAACATTCCAGATATCGTTGGCGGCCTTGACGCAAGTATAAGCAGCATCGTCACCACAAAGATCATTGATGAGCCAATACTCCTGGAGGCGATCCGTATAGAAGTCACGCCAGAAAATATCACCCCAACCGGCATTGTAACGCCAGTAATCAGTCCAACCCAGACCATCGGCGAAGTAGTGAGCGTACATATCGTCGTTCAGGTTGAAGTTACGCTGGTGGTCATTGGAAGAACCATTGTAAAGGGTGCGGCCAAAAACCATAGCCGGCTGTGCAGCATCCAGGGCAATACCAGTGGTGGATTTGTTCATCTCGTCAAACTTGGCGCAGGAGGCCAGGGTGAGGAGAGCAAGAACAGGTATGATAAACTTTTTCATATTCGTTTTTCCCTTTTAGATTAGAAACCAATGTTGATGGCGAAACCGAAGTTGCGGGTGGCCGGGTAAGGGCACAGGTCAAAGGCGGTTGCCATGAGGGAATTCTCAGTGAGAGCACCGTCAGGAGTGGTACCCGGGGTGTGCTTGACGAGGTAGAAGAGGTTGGAACCCACAGCGGAGATGCGAACGTTGTCCACGTAGCCGTTGAAGGTGCGCTCCAGCCATTTCTTGGGAAGGCTATAGCTGATGGAGAGCTCGGAGAGCTTCAGGAAGGAAGCGTCATATACGCACTCTTCCATGGGGATGTTGCTCCAGAAGTTCTGGGCGGTTACGGAAACGGTGTTCTTGGCACCAGCTTCAGTAACGCCCTCGATTACGCGGTCGGCACGGTCGGCAGTGCGAAGAGCGGTACCGCTGTGAACCATCATGTATTCCGTAGCGGAGTAGAGGCTGCCACCCTGTTGGAAGGAGAAGAGAGCATTGGCGCTCAGACCCTTCCATGCGAAGTTCAGGCCAAAGGAACCAGTGAAGTTGGGAGCCACGCTGGCAATCTCCTTATTGGATTCAACCACGGGCAGGCCATTATCGCCGATAACTTTGTTCCCCTTCTCGTCATACTTGTAACCGGTACCATAGAGCGTTCCCATGGAACGGCCTTCGATGGCATAGACGGTACCGTCGCCGGAGGAAGAGAAGTTGATGTTACCAAGGGAGTAACGGTCTACGTCGATACCCATCGCCTTGTCGTGGTACAGTTCGACAACCTTGTTCCAGTTCTTGGCCAGGTTGAGGGTGGCGCCGAAGGTGATGTCGCGGGTACGGATGAAGTCTCCGTTGAGCTGGAGCTCAATACCCTGGTTCTTGATGTTACCGGCATTGATCCACTGGTTCTGAACACCGGAGGAATAAGGCAGGGCAATCTTCATCACCTGATTCTTGGTAGTGGAATTATAGTAGGTGATGTCAAAGCCCAGGCGGTTCTTGAAGAAATGCCACTCGGTACCCACTTCCCAGGAAGTCACCATTTCGGGCTTCAGGTTGGTATTGGCAAGAGTGGTAGGATAAGTCACGTAGGCCAAGTCATTAACGCCGCTGGTCGTTCCCAGGAGGGTTTCCAACTGATAAGGATCGGTATCCTTACCCACCTTGGCCCAGGAAGCGCGGAACTTACCATAGTCCAGCACGTCCTTGTTGTAGTCTACACCCAGCTCATCCAGCATGCCGGTGAGGAGGTAAGACAGGCTCACGGAAGGATAGAAGTAGCTGCGGTTGGCCTTCGGGAGGGTGGAGGACCAGTCGTTACGGGCGGTCACATCCAAATAGAGGAAGTTCTTCCAACCCAGGTTGGCAAAAGCGTAGATGGAATTAATCTGCTTCTCGTAGATGGAGTTCCAGGTGTCGCCATCCAGGCTACCGGCCGATACGTAGTATGCGCCCGGGAAAGGAATGTTCTTGGCAAGGGCACGGAGAACCTCCTGCTTGTAATGCATGATGTTACCACCCAAGCTGGCACCAAAGTCAAAGTCACCCCACTTGTTGTTGTAGGAAAGGAGACCTTCCAGGTTGTTCTCGAAAGTGGTGGTGGTCTTCATGCTGAACTCGGGCCAGTTGAAGCCGGAGGTGTCATACAGGCGCTTGGTCTTGTCCGTGACACCGGCCCAGGTAAGACCTTCCTTCACCTTGAGGCTGAGGTTCTTGGTGAAGTTGATAGTGATGGAGCCAACGCCGAAGAACTTATTCTGAACATCACCTGCATCCAGATTGTTCTGAATAAAGTAAGGGTTCTGGCAGTTAGGACTCACCTTATACCAGTTAATCTGAGCCTCATAGCCAGGGCCGGATGCAGCAGCAATCTCATCAAGCCAGTGGGCGGCCAGATCGGCCATCCGGATATTACGGGGCATGGTGATGATGTTGAAGGAAGAACCATAAGCACCACGGGGCTGACGGTTATTACCGGCGGTATTCACGTAGTTGGCCTTCAAATCCAATTTGAGCCAGTCCGTAATCTTGTTGCTGGTCACAAAGTCTACGCTGGTACGCTTGATGTTGGAGGTCTTCACCACGGAGTTGGTGTTGTCGTAACCCAGGGTGAGGCGGAAAGGATTGTCTTGGTTGCCGCCGGCGATGGTCACGTTGTTGCTCTGGCTGTTACCGGTGCGGTAGAACTCTTTCCAGGGGTTGGTGTCACCCATGAAAGGAATCTGAGTGCTGCCATCCCACCAGTTGGCCACCATGGTGGAGGCGCTCATGGCAGGGCCCCAAGAACCGGTGGACTGGGCGTCATACTGACCCAGGGAACCCTGACCGTAAACGTTCTGCATGTTGGGGAAGTAGGAAACAGGAGACCAGGTGAACTTGCCGCTGTAGCTGATGCCAAGCTTCTGGTGACCCTTGCCACCCTTCTTGGTGGTGATGAGGATGACACCTGTAATTTGCTGATTTTGGTTGTCAGATTTCTGTCTTACGACTGATCAAAGTTGACGGGTTAATGATTTAGAACTGTTTTACGTTGACAGCCGTTTGATTTGGGACTGGTTTTCGTTGTCAGCCTTATTTTCCACGACTG
>JAFVAU010000007.1 GCA_017480345.1 Bacteroidales bacterium | reverse complement strand
CCAGTCCGCAGCATCTGTCTACGACCTGGGGAAACTCAATTGCTTTGTCCATAGTGCTCGCCTTTGATTACTGTGGCCAAAGTTACGGAAATAACTTTTCATTCTCTTTGGCGAGCGTTAGCGGTCATGAGGATTTCATAGATTGAAGTATTTACAGGGAAGGCCTTTTCTGGAGCATTTGCCCGTACAGGGTCGCGAAGCGACGCGGAAGAAAAGGCCTTCCCTGTTGAACTATTTCAACTCACGGAATTTATCCTGGGAGATTTTTTTGGTCTGGAGGGTGACCTCCTCACGGACCTTGGCGATGGTGAGGTTGTCCTCGCACTGTTCTTCCAGACGGCGGCGCTGGTTCTGATCCTGAAGCACATTCTCCGCAGAGGATTTGATAATGTTCTCCGGAACGCCGGCCATGCCGTACATGGCATACTGATAGGCCACAAAGGATTCTGCGGCGGCCTGCAGATCGGCCTGGGATACCTTAAGGCCGAACTTCTGCATGAGGGAGCCGCGGACCAGCTGCCACTTGAAGTCCTCCAGGAAAGCCGGGAACTCCTGCTCCACCTGCTCGGCGGTAAACTTGCCCTCGTTGGCATATACCAGCCATCTCTTCAGGAAGGCTTCCGGAAGCTCCAGCTTGGCCTTCTCAACGAAGTACTTGCGCACATCGGCCCCGAAGCGGTAGTTGGCCTCCTGCTCGTGGGAAGCCTTGATGCGCTCCTCAATCTTCTCGTCAAACTGCTCGGGCGTAGTCACCTTGCCCTCTCCAAAAATCTTGTCGTAAGTCTCCTGGTTTTCCTCGGCGGCCACGAACGTCTTCACATTCACCACGGTGAAAGTGAAAAGAGGGTCCAGATTAGCCAGCTGGTCCTTCTCTACCTTGAGCATGGCGGCACGGTCCGTTTCATTGGTGAAGGCGGCGTTCACGTCCACCTGGAACTTGTCCCCGGCTTTCTTGCCCAGGAAGGCTCCGCGGGCCTCTTCGGCCACATGGGAGACGGAAACGTAGACACCCTCGGCCTTGTGGCCCTCGTTCTCGATATCGGCTACAATGTAGTCCTGCTCACCGGCCTTCTTGCCTTCCTGCAGGGAACCATACTGCTGGAGAAGCTGCTCCTTCTGGGCCTTCTTCTCCGCCACCGTGATGTTGATGTCGTAGTAAGGGATCTTGTCTTCCTTGCCCACCTCCATGTTAAGTTCCGGGGTCTGGGCAATGTCAAACTTGAAGGTGAAGTTCTCACCGGCCTTCCAGGACAACTGGGGCTGGTCTTCGGCGGGCATAGGCTCTCCCAGCACACGCACCTTGTTGTCTGCGATGAACTTGTCTAAGGACTCTCCTACCAGACCGTTCACGCTCTCATAGAGGGCCTGGTCTCCGTACATGCGCTGGATCAGCTGCATGGGGGCCATTCCCTTGCGGAAGCCCTTGACATCGGCCTTGCGTTTGTACTCGCCCAGGCGCTTGCGCAGCGGCTCGGCATAATCTTCTGCTACAATCTCGATGGTCACCGTATAGTTGAGCGCATCGGGTTGGATGTGGGATACTTTCATAGTTAAATAACTTATTTTAAATTAATTATTTCTTTCTCTTGGGATAAGACACCCGCCCGTGGAAAATCTGCAGGAGGTAGGTCTTGAGCATGCTCTTCATCAGGTTGAGGTCGTGCAGGGTGATGTCCGCGTCCTCAAACTGGCCCTGCTTTTCCTTGCCGGCCACAATATTCTCCACAAAGCGGTCGCAGGCCTCGGGCGTGAATTCCTTCATGGTGCGGGAGGCCGCCTCTATGGAGTCGCACACCATCAGGATCACCTGCTCCTTGGTCACAGGCTTCTGCCCGTGATAGTAGAAGGCCGACGTATCCTGAGGGTCTCCCCCTTCGTTCAGGTATTTGTTCAGGAAATAGGCGGTACAAGTGGTACCGTGGTGCGAGCGGATGAAGGCCTTGATCTGGTCCGGGAGGCGGTGCTCCGTGGCAATGGCCAGGCCGTCGTCCACGTGCCGGATGATGTCCTGAGCGCTCTCTTTTGCCGATTTTCCCTCGTGATATTTCTCTGCGCCGGGGCTGGAACTCTCGTTCTCCACGAAGCACAGGGGGTTCTGCATCTTGCCCAGGTCGTGATAGAGGGCGGCCGCCCGCAGAAGGGCCACGTCGGCATCGGTGGCACGGCCCACGGCATCCACCATGTTCATCACCTGCAGGCAGTGCTGGAAGGTGCCGGGCGCCTTGGCGCTCAGCTCCTGCAGCAGCGGGTTATGGGTATCGGCCATCTCCTCCAAACGCGTGACGGAAACCAGGTTGAAGATGCGCTCGAACAGGTATACAAGCGGGTACAGGGCCACCGTGGCAACAGCGCCCACGAAGATGCGGAGGCCGTTCACCCACCACAGGGACAGGCTGCCGGCGTCTATGAGGCGGAAGCCCACGTACACCACCATTTCCACGCCGAAGATGATGGCGGCATTCACGAACTGCTTCCAGCCGGTGGAGAGGTAACCGAAGGTTTCCAGCGTCACCGCTCCGGCCACCAGGTACATCACGAAGAGTTCCATGCCGTTGCCGCAGAAAATGAGCAGCGGCAGCAGGCACACCATGTACACCGGCAGTACCAGGCGCTTGCGGAAGAAGGCCAGCAGGTACAGGGCGAATACCGGGAACGGCATCATGTACAGGCCGACGGGGGCCACCCGCTCCAGCAGGAAGGTAATCACCACCGCCAGCACAAACACCGTGAGGAGGTAGTAGTAGCGGTTCTTGTCTTCAAACACGCCCCGGTTGGTGTAGTAGATGCAGAAATACAGCACCACCACCAGCGCCAGGGCCAGTAGTATATTTCCAAGGTACAGCAGCACCCGCGGGGCGCCGTAGCCGTACACTTTGTTGTATTCTTCCTTGTAGCTGTCCAGGATCTGGGCCACCTCGGCCGTCACAATCTCTCCCTTGGAGACTATCTTTTCCTCTGCCCGCACATAGCCCAGCGTGGGGGAAATGTAGTCCGAGGAGCCAGTATGGGCCAGTTCCGTCATGGACTGGTCGTACAGGAGGTTGGGGACGATGACCGAGTACACGGAGGCCCGGCGGAACAGCGAATCCAGGTTCACCGAAGGGTAGCTCTTGGCCATGGAGGCCACCAGCTGGTCCTTGGCGTCGGACACCTTGTACACCTCCGAGCGGGGGTACTGGGTGGCGCGCTTGTTTTTCTGGATAAAAATCAGGTTGTCAGATACTTCGGCCCTGTAGTCCAGGTCCAGTTTCACGCGGCTGTCGGAGATGACGCCGCGGGCGTAAATCTCTCCCAGGCGGTTCACAATGGACGGGCGCAGGGAGTTGTGCGCGCCCAGGTCCAGGCTTTGGACATTCTTCACCACCGAGGAGGTAACTTCCTCGGAATAACGGTAATACGGAATCACAATGGTTCCGGCCGATTCTCTCTCGGCCTCCATCTGCTCGTCCGTTTTCAAGATGGGAAAGTCGAATTCCGAGACCAGCGTCTCGTAAGGCCAGGGGGTTCCTTTCTTGTAGTCATAATTGAATTTCGCGGTCCTTGGCATCAGGAGCACAAGGACTGCGAAAACAAGAATGAGCGGAAAGAACTTCCGGGGTATCTTAGGCGTCGATATTTGCATAGTGGGCGTTTTCTTCGATGAAGGCGCGGCGCGGCGGCACGTCGTCTCCCATGAGCATGGAGAAGGTACGCTCCGCATCGGCGGCGTTCTCGATGGTAATCTGCCGGAGCACGCGGCGGGCGGGGTCCATGGTGGTTTCCCAGAGCTGGGTGTCACTCATTTCTCCCAGACCTTTGTAACGCTGTACGGTTACGCCCTTGTCCGTTCCGCGGCCCAGTTCGGCAGTGGCGGCGTCCCGCTGGGCGTCCGTCCAGCAGTAACGCTCCTCCTTGCCCTTCTTCACCAGATAGAGCGGCGGAGTGGCCAGGTACACATATCCGTTCTTGATGAGGTCGAACATGTAGCGGAAGAAGAAGGTGAGGATGAGGCAGGCGATATGGGAACCGTCCACATCGGCATCGGTCATGATAATCACCTTGTGGTAACGGAGCTTGGAAAGGTCCATGTGCTTCTCTCCGGATTCGTCTTCCTGCGCCACGGTCACGCCCAGGGCGGTGTAGATGTTTCTCACTTCCTGGCTCTCGAAGGCGCGGTCCTGGGCGGCTTTCTCCACGTTCAGGATTTTACCGCGCAGCGGCAGGATGGCCTGGATGCGGCGGTCACGGCCCTGCTTGGCGGTACCGCCTGCGGAGTCTCCTTCCACCAGGAAGAGCTCGCACTTCTCCGGATCGTGGTCGGAGCAGTCGGCCAGTTTGCCGGGCATGCCGGCGCCTCCCATGGGAGTTTTGCGCTGCACCATCTCGCGGGCCTTGCGGGCGGCGGCGCGGGCCGTGGCGGCCAGCACCACCTTCTCCACGATGGTCTTGGCTTCCTTGGGGTGCTCCTCCAGGTACTGGTCCATGGCGGCTGCGGTGGCCTGGGATACGGCCGACGTGGCCTCCGGGTTGCCCAGCTTGGTCTTGGTCTGGCCTTCGAACTGCGGCTCCGCCACCTTCACGGAGATGACGGCGGTGAGGCCTTCGCGGAAGTCTTCCGGACTGAGGTCTCCCTTGAACTTGCTCAGGAGGTTGTTCTTCTCCGCGTAATTCTTCAGGGAACGGGACAGGCCCATCTTGAAGCCTTGGAGGTGCGTACCGCCCTCGATGGTGTTGATGTTGTTCACGTAAGAGTAGATTCTCTCACGGAAACCGGTATTGTACTGGAGGGCGATGTCAATGGGAATCACCTTGTCCGTGTTCACGCAGATGGCGTCCGGGATGAGCTTTTCCTCCCCGGCGTCCAGGTAGTTGATGAATTCCCTGAGACCCTGCTCGCTGTAGAAGACATCCGAGCGGTACACCTGCTTGCCGGTGGCATGACGCTCCCCGTCGGCCGCGGTCTCGAACTCGTCCACCAGAGAACGGAGGTCTGTGAGGGTGATGCGGATGCCCTTGTTGAGGTATGCCAGTTCGCGGAGGCGGTTGGCCAGGGTTTCGTATTTGTAGACGATGGTCTGGGTGAAGATGGTGGCGTCCGGATGGAAGGTGATGGTGGTGCCGGTGTCATTGGCCTCCCCAATAACCTCCACCTGGGTGATGGGCTTGCCCTTGGAGTACTTCTGCTGGAACACCTTTCCCTCGCGGTGGATTTCCGCCACCAGGAGGTCTGAAAGGGCGTTTACGCAGGACACGCCCACGCCGTGCAGACCGCCGGACACCTTGTAGCTGTTCTTGTCAAACTTACCGCCGGCGTGCAGCACGGTGAGCACCACTTCCAGGGCGCTCCGGTGTTCTTTCTCATGCATGCCGGTGGGGATGCCTCGGCCGTTGTCCTTCACGCTGATGGAGTTGTCCGGGAGGATCTTCACGTCCACATCCGTGCAGAAGCCGGCCATAGCTTCGTCTATACAGTTGTCCACTACCTCATACACCAGGTGATGCAGGCCTCTTTCGCCTATATCTCCGATGTACATGGAGGGACGCTTCCTTACAGCCTCAAGGCCTTCCAGGACTTGGATACTACTGGCCGAATACTGCTCTTCCGCCTGACGGGTCTGTTCGTTTTCTATCATGTTTTTTCCTATTTTCTATAAGCATGCAAAGATAGGAAAAAATCATGAGAAATACAATACTACAGCACCAGACGGATACCGGCGGTTCCATAGATGCCGCCTTCCACCACGAAGGGGATGCGCTGGATGCTCTGGTTCAGCAGGTTGCCGCCCTTGAGCCAGAAGGCCAGACGGCGGCCGAAGGCATATTCCGCATAGGCTCCCAGGTCAAAGAAACCGGGCACGGGAGTATGGCTCCGGAGCTTGCTGCGGCCTTCCAGCGTGACGCCCGCCTTGATGCGGCCGCCCCACTTGTAGTAGACGTGTCCGTTTCCGCGGAAACTGGCCGGGGCAAAGACGTTCTTCTCCACCTCCGTCTCCAGCTTGGGCATGGGTGTGTAACCGTAACGCACAAAGGCCGATACATCCCAGTGCTCGGAGTTCCAGCCCAGCTGCAATTGGCCGTAGACGGTGCTCAGGGGGCTCACATAGGCCATAGTGAGCACACCGTTGTCATAGTAGCTCCAGCCAAACTCGTTGGACACCAGCTGGTAGCCGGCCCTTAAGTCGTAGGAGAAGCGGCCCGCCGCACTGCCGCGAAGACCGGCCATGATGTTGAAGCGCTCCACGGTCACGTCCCTGTGCCACAGATAACTGCCCAGATAGGGGTTGCGTTCCAGCAGGGAGTCGTAGCTGTTCAGGCGGTCTCCGCCCGTAGCGGCCGCCTGCAGCACCACGGCATCTGCAATGCGGTAAGAGATGTGCACGTCCGGGAAGATGAAGCCGGACTTGAAGGGGAACACCGTCTCCTCCGAACGGGAGATGAAGGAGAGTTTCACGCCCAGGTCCATGTTGAAGCGCCCGCTGGAGAGCACATAGTGCGGAGCAGCCTCCACCTTGAGGCCGAAGCCGTTTGCAAAGGAGACGGTCTCTGCACCGGCCCCCACGCGGAAGGCGTTCCGGCCCACGCGGAAGCCCAGGGAGAGGTCCGTCACCGTATGAAGCTCGTAATCCACGGGGTCTTTCAAGTAGGCCACGCGGGTGTTCACACTATACAGGAAACGGGCTCCGGGGGCATTCTGGATGCCGGCCCTAAGCTGGCCCCGGTGATACATGAGGACAGACGGATTCGCAGCCAGGAAAACGTCCGAAGCCGCCACGTTGCGGTACTGCACGTCGGCATACAATTCCCCGCCCTTGAAGGCGTACAGAAGGTCCATACCGGCCTGGGTGCGGGCGTTCACGCCGTTTCCCTTGAGGGTGCCATCCCAGGTGTAGATGCCATCCTGCTTGGAAACATTGCGGAAAGAGCCTATATAAGAATTATGCTGGGCATAAACGTTGAAGCGGAAATTCTGCGTTCTTAAGGGGTTCCACACAAAATCCACCTCCGGGTGCAACGAATAACCGGCCCCGGCCTTCAGGTAGAGCTTCTGCTCTCCGCTCAGACGGGCGCCGGGACGCATGGTCACCAGGTAGGGATTAAACTCGTAGGCGCCCTTGTAAGGGGTGCTCTTGACGCTGTAGTCAAAGTCCAGGTTGAACTTGAACACGGAATCCGGCAGGGCCTTGAGCTGAGAGGGCTTCTCGATTCCCGTGGCCTCGCGGGCATACACGTTGGTAACCTCCACCACCGGGTTCAGGTTTTGGGCGTAGGCGGCTCCGGCAGTGAGCAGGAGGGCCGATATAATGAGTTCTTTCTTCATGGCTATTTCAGTTTACTGAGACGGAGGTTCACCTGGTCCATAACGTCGTCCTGAGGCCCTTCAGGCGTGTACCCGTCGCGGATGCTCTCGAAGGTGGCGCGGGCCTGCGACAGGTTGCCCTGGTCTGCGAAGGAGTCTCCCAGCACGATGAATGCCTTGGCCAGCCAGTAGTTCTGGCCGCCGGCCTTTTCGGAGAACTTGTACACGCGGCTCTGGATGGAATCGAATTCCGCGCGGTTGTACAGGTCTTCGATGATGAGGTAAGTGGCCTCGGCGCCCTCGTCCGTGGAAGGTTCCTTGGAAAGGACCTGGAAGTCCTGGAAGGCTTCCTCGCGTCGGCTGCTGCTAAGCAGGGACTTGGCCCTCACATAACGGGCTTCGCGGGCCAGGGAGGCATCCTTGAAGGTGTTCAGGACGGTTTCGGCGGCGGGGATGGCATCGGCCCACTCCTTGGCGCGGAAGGCGCTGCGCATCAGGCCGGTGAGGGCCTCATGGCGGTTGGCTTCCAGGCGGGCGGTTTCCTTGAGCTCCTCATAGGCGCCGAAGGCCTTGCCGTATCGGCCTGTCTCGTAATTCAGCTTGGCGTAATTGGCAAGGGCGCTTTCTCCCAAAGCCCCTTCCAGGCCCTCCTGCATGGCGCGGAGGTAGTAGTCCATGGCGGGTTCCCTGGCGCCGGATTCGCGGCTGCACTCACCCAGGTAGAAGTAGGCCTTGGCGGCATAGGCGGCCTGGGGATATTTCTCCAGATAGGACGTGAGCGTGCCCTGGGCTCCGGCGTAGTCCCCGGAGAGGTAGGCCTGCTCCGCGCTGGAGAAGTACACTTCCTCCTTCTCCTCCTCGGTGCGGCCGGCGCTGCTTCCCAGGCTGTTCACATAGGCCAGGTAGCCGTCAGGGTCCCGGCTGGTGCGGTAGATGGCCTCGATGGCCAGGAGGGCGTCCTCCCGGTGTTCTCCCCCGCGGGACACCACTTCCTTGTAGTATTCTAGCGCCTGCGCCTTGTTGCCGGCGTTGCGCTCCACCATACCCAGTTCCAGGAGCACGAGGTCCTTCAGGGAGGCGTTGGTGGTGGTATTGTTCAGGTTCTGGAAGGTCTGAATGGCATGGGAGCGGTCTTTCACGGCCACATAGGCGCGGCCCAGCTCATAGAGGGCCTCCCCGTAGTAGGGCGTGGCAGAATCGGCCTGGAGGGCGGGCTCCAGGATCTGGATCTTCTGCTTTTCCTTGTTTAACAGGCCGCTGGCCACACCGGCGCGGTAACGCGGATACAGGGTGCTGCGGCCGGGATAGAGCTCCATCTCCTTCTGATAGGCTTCCAGGGCCGTCTTGTAGTCTCCGGAGAAGAAGTAGCAGTCTGCCACGCGGGTCTGGGCGTCTTCACCGGCTTCCGGGGAGCGGCTTTCCAGGTACTTGTTAAACCATTTGAGGGCCTGGGTGTAGTCCCCTTCCTTGAAGTAGCTGTAGGCCACGTGGTAAGGCAGGAGGGCACCCTCCGCACGGCCCCTGAGGGCGTTGCGGTTGTAGAGGTCCGTGAATTCCGCACGGGCGTCGGCCCATTGGCCGTCCCTGTACAGGCATTCTCCCAGGTAGTAGCGGGACAGCTGGTAGAAGCCGTCCGTCTTGGGGCTGTACCAGGAGGCCGATTTCAGCAGCGGCGCCGCCATTCTCCAGGAGCCCGTTTCCATGAGTTCGCGGGCGCGGAGGAAGTAGGCCTTCATGTAGTTGGCCTTCATGCGGTTGTCCAGCTCGTCAATATGGTCGTAGGCCTCCACGGCGGCCTCGTAGTCGTGATGGGTGAGCGCCGCCATGGCCATGTAGGAGTAAATCTGGTCGTTGCGGCGGTTGTATTTTTTCAGGTACTCGGCAAAGGGCCCGGTGTCCTTGCCCAGGTCGAAGGCCAGCTTGGCGTAATTGTAGAAGGCGTCTTCCTGGATATCGGCCTGGAAATGCCGGGCCGATGCCTCCTTGAAGGCCTGCATGGCCGCCACTTTGTTGTGCAGCTGGATGTAGCTGAAGCCCATCTGGTAGGAAGCGATCTGGCCCAGGGAATCCGCCCTTTCGCCCATCTGGAGGAAGCGGTCCACGGCGCCCTGCCAGTCGCTGGAGAGGTAGGCGATTTCTCCGGCACGGAAGTGGTCCGAACGGTTCTCCGCTCCTCCGCCTACACCTTCCTCGTAGTATTCGCGGGCCTTGTCCACGTCTCCCCGCACCAGGTAGCTTTCGCTCAGGATGCGGCTCAGGCGGGGACGGCGGTCTTCGGAAACCTGCGCCATCACCTCCTCTCCGTGGGCAATCACGTAGTCGTAGTCTTTCTCGTTGAAGCGGCATTCGAGGATATAATAAAGCGAGGGCTCCTTGAAGCGGTAGTCTCCCTTGCTCTTGTCAAACCATTTTTCGGCCTCCCAGAAGCGGCTCCGGGCATAATGGATATAGCCCAGGGTGAAGGCCGACGGGGCGGAATAGTCCGAATAGGGCTCCGTGGCGGCTTCCAGCCAGGGCATGGCGGCTTCCCAGTCTCCGTAGCTGTAGGCGGCATAACCCAGCTTGTAGCGGTATTCCGGCAGCTGGGCATCACGCAGGGTGGCGGGCTTGATGTCCCTGAGCTGGGCGGCAGCCTCCTCGTAGTTTCCCTCGTCAAAGAGGTTCTGCGCCCGGAGGAAGCGCACCTGGGGCACCAGGGCATGCTCGTGGTATTGTTTCATGAAGGCATCGGCCTTGACGCCGGCCCCCTCACTTTTGAGCTGGAGGGCGCTCAGGGCCCGGTAGGCCTGAGCCGTGGCCGATTTGTCCTGCTCCAGGGCCTGGACGGCCTCTGCATAGAAACCCTTGTTGTATAACTCTGCAGCCCGCTGCACGTTCTGTGCTCCCAGGCTTTGCGCAATCAGGATTGCCGCTAAGGCGAAGATGGTTTTTCTCATATCCTACAAAATTACGAAAAATTCTGATTATATTTGTGGGAACTTGTGGGAATTTGACAATATGACACCGCTTATCCATTTCAAAGACGCCGACATCCTGAACGGTGAAAACGTGGTCCTGTACGGACTTACCATGGACGTAATGCCCGGAGACCTGGTCTACATCGTAGGCAAGGTGGGCTCCGGCAAAACCTCCATCATCCGCACGGTAACGGCTGAAAACAGGCTCCTGAAGGGAGAAGGGACTGCCTGCGGGTATGACCTCACGGAAATCCGCAGCAAGGAAATCCCCTTCCTGAGGCGCCGCCTGGGCGTAGTGTTCCAGGACTTCCAGCTGCTCACGGACCGCAGTGTGGAGGACAATCTGGAGTTCGTGCTCCGCGCCACGGGTTGGAAGGACCGCGGAGAGATTGACGGGCGCATCAAGGAAGTTCTCAAGGCCGTGGGCATGAGTACCAAGGCCCACAAGATGCCGCATCAGCTCTCCGGCGGCGAGCAGCAGCGCATCGCCATCGCCCGCGCCCTCCTGAACCACCCGCCGGTGATTCTGGCCGACGAGCCCACCGGCAACCTGGACGCGGAAACGGCCGACGAAATCCTGCAGCTCCTGCAAGATTTGAATGCCGCCGGCACGGCCATCGTGATGGTCACCCACAACCGCGCCATCTACGAGAAGTACCCCGGCCGCGTGTTCTCCTGCCAGGGAGAGCACTGCTCCGAGGTGATTGACGAAGGCATTGACGTAGAGTTCTGATGACAAGGAAAGAACGCTACAACGCCATCTTCGAATGGTTTGCCCAGAACCAGCCTGTAGCCCAGAGCGAGCTGCACTATGAGAACCCCTTCCAGCTGCTGGTGGCGGTGATCCTGTCGGCCCAGTGCACGGACAAACGGGTGAACCTGGTGACGCCGGCCCTGTTCGGGCGCTTTCCATCGGCCCAAGAGCTGGCGGCGGCTTCCTTTGACGAGGTCTATCCCTTTGTGAAGAGCGTGTCCTACCCCAACGCCAAGGCGCGGCACCTGATTGCCATGGCGCAGATGCTCCTCTCCGATTATGGCGGCACCGTGCCATCGGACATCGACGCGCTCATGCGGTTGCCGGGCGTAGGGCGCAAGACCGCCAACGTGATTGCCTCCATCGTGTACGACCAGCCGGTGATTGCCGTGGACACGCATGTGTTCCGCGTCTCCCACCGCCTGGGCCTCTCCGACGGCTCCACCCCCCGCGCCGTTCAGCTGGACCTGGAGCGCCACATTCCCGTTTCCCGGCGCGCCATCGCCCACCACTGGCTCATCCTCCACGGCCGCTACATCTGCACCGCCCGTAATCCCAAGTGCGCGGAGTGCCCCCTCACCGCCTGGTGCCGGGAGTATCCCCTCCTTTCCCGCTAATTCCGGGACAAATTTTGGTGACAGCTAAGTAATTGTCCCTCATGCGTTTATATACTATTTCTCGTTCGTTTTTTGAACGAGAAATGTATTACAAGTCTATGATTGTCAGCAAGTTAGTTGTCACCCATTTCGGGCGCAAATGTAGAGAAGGGCCTCGGCGGAAGCGTCCTCATGCAGGCCGAAGATGTGGACGCCGCTTCCGGGCCGGACCTTGAGGCGGGCGCGGAGCTCGTCGGAGGTGAGGGGGATGTTGCGGGCGGTGACATCGGCCTGGGGATATCTGGAGGCTACTTCCTTAAGGCTTCGCTTGTTCAGCGGAAGTACGTCCAGCACCTGGAACCATTTGCCGAAGGGTGTGAGTTCCTCCACAGGCTCCGGGCCGATATAAAGATGCGTGTGCCGCCCCAGTTTGGTGAGGCCGAAACGGCAGGGCCAGTCGAAGGCCCCGGCCTTGAGGAGCGCCTTCCCCGGCTCGAAGAGGAAGCAGGGAGATGGCCGGTCGCAGCCGGCCATGACGACGGCGTCATTCCCGGCTTGACCGTCAACCTTGACCCTTCCGTCATTCCCGGCTTGACCGGGAATCTCCTGCACGGCGCCGTCTTCTACCACAAACAGCCTGTACACCCCTTCGTATCCCTTTTCCAGCAGGAGCAGCAGTTCCTTGCACTCCCCTCCTGCAGCCACCACATGCACCTGCTTCACACAACCCAACTGCTTGCACACCAGGGTGATATCGGCCATGGGAGATAATTTGAGAAGGAGCTTGGGGCAGGCTTCCAGCAGTTCCGGAAGAAGACTGAGCACGTCCGGCTGGCAGTCCTCCAGGCGGAAGACCTTGCGGCCGTCCTCCGCCCGCCGGGCCGGGTCCAGATAGAGGATGTCCGGCCGGAAGTCTCCCAGGATTTCCCTAACGGGGAGATGCCCGGTCGGGGCCGGGCAGGACGACGCTCCCGGGGCCGGGCAGGACGGGCCCAGGGCGGCGTTCCGGACCACGATATTCGTGGCACCAAGTAATTGGAAGTTATGCTCCGCAGCCTTCGCCAGTTCCGGTCTCATCTCATTGTACAGCACCCTCCCGAACACCTTCGAAAACGCCCAACTGTCCACCCCCAGTCCGCCGGTGAGGTCCGCTATGGCGGAGGGTATACCCCTTGAAACCGTCGCTTCGCGACCCCTCCCATCGGCTTCGCCGACGGGCCCCTCCCTCTTACAGGGCCGAGGGTGGCCATGGGTTTCAAGGGGTACACCCTCCGCCATAGCTACATGAGCCTTATAGAGGGCCGTGACGGTGGAGGAGCACTGCTCGCCGGAGAGGCGGAAGGGATAGGCCAGGGACGGGACGGCGTACCATTCGGGTACCTTGTCACGGAGTTTCCGCCGAACCTCCAAGGTAGTGAGGGCCAGGTCGAAGTCCTGAACGTCAGAGGCATATCGGCCCCGGGCCAAAGCCAGCGAGGCCAGATCGTCCCCATCGTGGGCCAATATGAATTCTTCGAATTTCACTCTTGCAAAAATACGGATTATTCTTTAAATTTGTGTGTTTCAGCGGAAGAAAGGACAGCCTCTGAAACCCATGGCCACCCTCGGCCCTGTAAGAGGGAGGGGCCCTTTAGGGAGGGGTCGCGAAGCGACGGTTTCAGAGGCTGTCCTTTTTGGAGCATGAAGAATAAACACTAAAACACACCATAATGAAATCTTACAAAGAAGTAGCACAAAGCTGGCTTACCGGCAATTTTGACGAGGAAACAAAGGCCGAAGTCAAGAAACTCATGGATTCAGACCCCGTGGCACTGGAAGACGCCTTCTACCGCAATCTGGAATTCGGAACGGGCGGCCTCCGCGGCACCATGGGCGTGGGCACCAACCGCATGAACAAATACACGGTGGGCATGGCCACGCAGGGCCTGGCCAATTACATCAAGGCCCACGTGGCCGGAGAAAAGAGCGTCTGCATCAGCTACGACGCCCGCAACAATTCCGAGCTTTTCGCCCAGATATCGGCCGATGTCCTGAGCAACAACGGCATCAAGGTGTTCCTCTTCGAGGGCCTGCGTCCCACCCCGGAGCTGAGCTACAGCATCCGCGCCAAGAAGGCCACCGCCGGCATCATGGTCACCGCCAGCCACAACCCCAAGGAATATAACGGTTACAAGGTATTCTGGAGCGACGGCGGCCAGATTACCGCCCCCGTGGACAAAGACATCGTGGCGGAGGTAGCCAAGATTGAAGATCCGGCCGATGTCCGCTTCAACCCCGTCCCGGGGGAGCCCAAGGCCCCCATCGAGATGATGGGCAAAGAGATGGACGAGTGCTACCTGCGGGACATCACCTCCCTCACCCTCACCCCCGAGGCCGTGAAGAAGCATGCCGACATGAAGATAGTCTACACCCCGCTGCACGGCTGCGGCGTCAAGCTCATGCCCGAAGCCCTCAAACGCGTAGGCTTCACCAACATCATCCACGTGCCCGAGCAGGACATCAACGACGGCAACTTCCCCACCGTGGTCTCCCCCAACCCGGAAGAGCCCGCCGCCATGGCCCTGGCCCTCAAGAAGGCCGATGAAACCGGCGCAGACCTGGTGCTGGCAACGGACCCGGACGCCGACCGTCTGGGCATCGCCGTGCGCGACAACGACGGCAAGATGGTGCAGCTCACCGGCAACCAGACCTGGAGCTTCCTCACCTACTATGTCCTCACCCGCTGGAAAGAGCTGGGTAAACTCTCCGACGGCAAGGGCTACGTAGTCAAGACCATCGTCACCTCCGAGCTCATCGCCGCCATCTGCGAAAGCTTCGGCGTCAAGTGCTACAACGTGCTCACCGGCTTCAAATACATTGCCGAGGTGGTGAAGCGCAACGAAGGCAAGGGCGTGTTCATCTGCGGCGGAGAAGAGAGCTACGGCTTCAACCTGGGAGAATTCGTGCGCGACAAGTGCGCCCAGGTAGCCGGCATCATGGTGGCCGAATGCGCCGCCTGGGCCGCCGAAAAGGGCCTCACCCTCTATCAGCTTCTCCAGGAAGTCTATAAGAAATACGGCCTCTATGTGGAGAAGATGGTGTACATCGTGCGCAAGGGAAAGACCGGAGCCGAGGAAATCCAGAAGATCATGGCCGATTACCGCGCCTGCCCTCCCAAAGATATTGCCGGCAGCCCGCTTGTGAAAGTCATCGACTACAACAAACCCGAAGAGACCGGCCTTCCCAAGAGCAACGTGCTGCAGTTCTTCAACGCCACCGGCGACGTAGTCTCCGTGCGTCCTTCCGGCACCGAGCCCAAGATCAAGTTCTACTTCGGCGCCAAGGGCAGCGACGCCCCCGCTAAGATCGAAGTCCTGAAGGCCCAGTTCATCAACTAAGACGAAGTCAATTTACTTCACGAAAAATGGCAGGCCAGCGCCTGCCATTTTTTGTGGAGTATAGGGGAGTCGAACCCCTGACCTATAGATTGCGAACCTATCGCTCTAGCCAACTGAGCTAATACCCCGAAAAGGACTGCAAAATTACACGTTTTGCGGCAAAGATGCAAATAAATCTTCTATCATGGCGCGGGCCACGGCGTCGGAGGCGCCGCTGCCGCCCAGGAGCTCGCGGATTTGGGCATAATCGGCCTTCATCTTTTCCCTGTAGGGTTCATCTTCCATCAGGCGGGTCAGTTCCTCAAGGAGGGCGCCGGCTGTGAGTTCCGACTGGATGAATTCGCGGAAGGCCAGGCGGTCCAGGATGAGGTTTCCCAGGGAGATGTATTTCACTTTCAAGAATTTATGCGCCACCCAGGCCGGGATCAGCGAGGAGAGCTTGTACCCCACAACCTGCGGGGTGCCGATAAGGGCGGCCTCCAGCGAGGCGGTGCCGGAATTGATGACGGCGGCCCGGGCGTGGCGCAGCGCGCCATAGGTTTCCCCGAAGACCACCTTCACATAGTCGCGCGCGCCCACGTACGGGGCGTAGTCCTTCAGGCTGCGCGACGGGGCGGCGGCCACCACGAAGAGCTGGTCCGGATGGGAGGCGTGCCAGACATCGGCCAGCTGCATGTAGATGGGCATCATGGTGCGGATTTCCATGCTGCGGGAGCCTGCCAGAAGGGCTATCCAGGGCCGATCCGGGAGGCCGGTGCGCTCCAAAAAGGCTTCCCTGGTCTCGCTGAGAGCGGGGCTCTGCTCAATGGCGTCCACCAGCGGATTGCCGGCATAGATATAAGGAACGCCGTGGCGGCTGAAATACTCCTTCTCAAAGGGGAAGACAATAAAGAGCTTGTCCACCCAGGCCTTGAGCTTTTTGATGCGTCCCTCACGGCTGGCCCAGACCTTGGGGGCGATGTAATAATACACCCGGAAGCCATCCTCGTGGGCATATTCGGCAATGCGGAAGTTGAAGCCGGGATAGTCGATGAGAATAACCACGTCCGGTTTCCACTGGGCAATATCGGCCTTGCAACGCTCGATGCGGTCTATGAGCTGCTTGCCCTGGAGCACCACCTGCACCACGCCCATGACGGCGGCGACCCGGTAATCGGCCACCAGGCCCTCCCCTTTTTCGTGGGCCCGGAACACCTCGTCCATGAGCGGACCGCCCCAGAAGCGCATCTGCGCCTCAGGGTCATTGGCGTAAAGCCCTTTCATGAGGTTGCTCCCGTGGAGGTCTCCGGAGGCCTCCCCTGCTATGAGATAGTATTTCATTTTGTACGACGATTCAGTTCCTGCATATCCGTCATGAGGGCATTGAGGGGCACGATGGTGACCCAGCCCTGTTCCAGGAGGAGGTGGTCCGCCGTGTCGGCGTCAGGGTCATCGTTCACGAAGGTGCCGCGCATGAAAACGGCCTTCTCGCCGTCTTCCAGGTTCACGCGGTAGTGCTGCCAGAGGAAGCTGTCATTGAGGTCTCCGAGGGAGGTCTCGTCCCAGGCCTCGAACTCCTTGATCCAGTGGCCGGTTCCCTGACGGGCAAACTTGACGCCCTTGATATCTTCCAGCGGCATGGCCGGGAAGTTGATGTTATAATAGAGTCCGGGCCTGTTCTCCGGCCAGTTCTCTATGAGGTCTTTCATGATGCCGGGGAGGAGGGCCTCCACGGCGGAGAAGTCCGCGTCCGGGCGGAAGTCGCAGAGGGAGACGCCCACCGCCTTTAGGCCGTTGATGACGGCTTCCTCCGCCGCCCCCAGCGTAGCGCTGTAATTAGCTGCCGTGGAAGCATTGGTGCCGTGGTTGACGCCCGTCACCACCAGGTCCGGGTCCCGGTTCTCGTACTTGAATTCCAGGCCGAACTTGACGCAGGAGGCCGGCGTGGCGTCCAGATAAGTCCATCGGCCCGGGCCCTCGTTTTCCAAATCTTTGTAGGCCAGCTGCTTCACGCCAAGGGAGACCGCCGTGGACATGGCACTCTGATGAAACTTGGGAGCCACCACGGTCACCTCTCCGAACTGAGCCATCACGCGGGCCAGGACGTGGATGCCTCTGGCCTTATATCCGTCGTCGTTGGAAACAAGAATCTTCATGGCGCAAAGATACGAAATATTACAAAAATGCTTATCTTTGGAAATCGTTAAAAACTGTTTTATGAAAAGGATCCTTTTTTCCATGACAGCCCTGCTGATGGTCCTGTCCTGCAATTCATCGGCCCAGAATGCAGCAGAGCCGGTCTCCCTCACCAAACCCGAGGTAAAGGCGCCCGCCGGCTCAACTTTGGCCGATAAAACCGCCCTCACCAAGGCGGAAGCCGATGCCTATGCCGCAGAGCTGGCCCAGGTCTGGAAGGCTGCCGTGAAAAAGCAGGGACAGAGCCAGTTCGAGGACAAGGCGCTGCATATCGGCCAGCATACCATGCGCATCTGGTGGGCCACCTATGGCTCCAAGCCCGCGGGAGGCCGCTCGCTGTACATTTCCCTGCATGGCGGCGGCGGGGCTGCCCCTTCCGTGAACGACCAGCAGTGGAACAACCAGAAACAGCTCTACAAACCCGCAGAGGGTGTCTATCTGGCCCCGCGCGCCATTACCAACACCTGGGACCTTCACTTCGTTCCGGAGGCCGATGCCTTCTACGAGGCCATCATCCGCTATGCGGTATCGGCCTGGGACGTGAACCCCAACCGCGTCTATATCATGGGTTACTCCGCCGGTGGAGACGGTGTGTGGCGTCTGGCGCCCCGCATGGCCGACCATTGGGCCGCCGCCTCCATGATGGCCGGTCACCCCGGTGACGTGCGCCTGGAAGGCCTTCGCAACACGCCCTTCATGATCTGGTGCGGCGCCCTGGATGCCGCCTACGACCGCAACAAGGAATGTGCGGAGCGCATTAAGGTGATGGATCAATTGCAGGCCGATGACCCCGAAGGCTACATCCACGAGGGGCATATTGTGGAAGGCAAGGAGCACTGGATGGACCTGGTGGATGCCGCCGCCGTTCCGTGGATGGCCCAGTACACCCGCAACCCCCACCCCACCAAGGTGGTATGGGTGCAGGGAGACGTAATGAAACCGGCCTTCTACTGGCTGGGCGTGGACGCCTCCGCCGCCAAGAAGGGTGATATGCTGGTGGCCTCCGTGAGCGACAACACCGTCACCATCGAGAAGAGCGACTACAGCCGCGTCACGGTATACCTCAACGACGCCCTGGTGAACCTGGACCAGCCCGTGAAGGTGGTCTACGGGGAGAAAGTGCTGTTTGAAGGCACCCTCACCCGCAGCCCCCAGACCATGCTCCAGACCCTCAACGCCCGCTCCGACCTCTCCTACATCTTCCCCGCCCGGGTGGAAGTGAGTTTGTAACGGCTGGCCGTTGCAGGCCGTTGACGTTTCCGTCGCAGGTCCCCGTTTTTGGGCTGGCCTGCGACGCTTTTTGTGCGGTGAGTGTGTTTTCCGTCGCAGGTGGGCCAATTTTTGGGGACTTGCAACGGTACGGAGCCTTACCTGCAACGGTACGGGCCGTCACCTGCAACGGTACTCCCTCTCACCTGCAGCAGCATGCGATGAGATGTGCAGGGTAAGGATGAAACGAATAACGCCTGCAGAACCACCTGCAGGGCCATTTCCCGCTCCGTGAGACATTGTTCGGCCGTGTAGTGATGGGCAAAAATCGGCCTTATACTACGTCACAAGGCCGATTTTGCAATTAAACGTTTCATTTTTCGTGAAACGGATAATTGTTCTTTCCTTTGCACAGAACTAGAATTGTAATGCCTATGCAAACCTTATTGAACATTACTCTGCAGGACGACAACACCCTCCTCGTGCAAAGCGACGTTTTCTTTCTGGAAACCAAGGATTCTGATGCTCTGATGGGCCGGATCCGGAGACCCATATCGGCCGATGAGTATCAGAGCCTCCACCCGGCGCTCAAAGACAAACTCATCCTGTGGCGGCGGGCCAAGGCGAAGGAGAAGGGGGTCTCGGCCTTTCTCATTCTGACCAACCGGACGCTTTTCGCCATTTCCGACCAGGCACCGCTGACGGAGGAGGAACTCTTGGCAGTGCCGGGGTTCGGGCCCAACCGTTTCGCCAGCTATGGCATGGAGATTCTATCCCTGGTGGAGAAGAGTCTGGCCGAAGAGATGGAATAGGCGGTCATGGCTTTCCAGCGTATTGTTATCCGTACCCTGCCGGACGGGCGCAGTGCCCGAGTGTATCCCTTTCATATCAGCCTGGAGGGAATGGAGTCGGTTCTCCTGTGCCGGGACGAGGAGGACTACGACCAGCTAATCAAGGGATTCCATGTAAGTGCGTGGAAGTGTAACTGTCTGGTAGTGATAGATATAGCCATGTCCAATCATGGGCATGTGGCCATTCTGGCGCCCAGCATGGACCACGCCGCCCAGGTGGGAGAACTCATCAAGAAAAGGCACTCCCAGTTCATTGCCTGGAAATACAACGAGCCTGGTGTCTTGTCCGGCTCTCGGGTGGATGTCCGCTATCTGGATTATGACAGTTATGTCAGGAATGCCTTGGCCTACATCCCGCGGAATGCCCTGGATGCCCATGGCCGGATTGAAGATTACCTGTGGTCCGGATATCGGGGAATGTTTGTGGAGGGGAAGAGCCATCATGCGTGCAGACGGGTATCGGCCCTGTCCCGAAGAGAGCGGGAAAGCCTTTTCCGAACGCATGCAGACCTGAGCGGAGTACCCTGGCTCATTAATTCCACGGGATACCTGGAGCCGGCCAGTACCTGCGACTGGCAATATCTGGAAAGCGCCTTCAACCACGACCAGGCCTTCTTTCTGAAGACCATCGGAACCGTAAACGTGGCCGAAATGCGGCAAAAACTCGTGGAAAACATGCGCCAAAAGCACACGGACACGGAAATGATGGCGGTTATTTCTGAGATGGCCGATAAATTCTACGGCCGCTCCGTCCCGGACTTATCTCCGGACATGAAGGCCAAAATGATTACCTACTTGTATCGGAGTTATCGAACCTCCGTCCCGCAACTGGCCCGCTGCCTGCAACTTCCCAGGGAGTTGACGGCCCGCCTGCTACCGGTCAGGAATAGGAAGGCAGTGTTGGCCGACAAGTGAAGCTTCCCGGCACAGGCAACAAGACATTGCGTCACAGATCGATGACTTAAGTGTCGCAGGTCAGTAACTGAAGTGTCGCAGGTCAGTAACTGAAGTGTCGCAGGTCCCCGTTTTTGGACTGGCCTGCGACGTATTTTGTGCGGTGAGTGTGTTTTCCGTCGCAGGTGGGCCGATTTTTGGGGACCTGCAACGGTACGGAGCCTCACCTGCAACGGTACGAGCCGCTACCTGCGACAGTCCTGCCCCCCGCCGGCAACGAAGAAGCACAAAAAAACCGGCCCCGAAGGGTCGGTTTTTTATTGCCACTGTGCAGGCTTATTTCAGTTCTGCCAGGTACTTGATGGTGCGAACCATCTGAGAAGTGTAGGAGTTCTCGTTGTCGTACCAGGAAACGACCTGAACCTGATAGGTGTTGTCGTCAATCTTGGAGACCATGGTCTGGGTGGCGTCGAACAGGGAACCGAACTTCATGCCGATGATGTCGGAGCTCACAATCTGGTCCTCGGTGTAACCGAAGGACTCGGTGGTGGCGGCCTTCATGGCGGCGTTGATGCCTTCCTTGGTGATGTCCTTACCCTTCACCACAGCCACGAGGATGGTGGTGGAACCGGTAGGAGTGGGAACACGCTGGGCGCTGCCGATGAGCTTGCCGTTGAGTTCCGGGATCACGAGACCGATGGCCTTGGCGGCGCCGGTGGAGTTGGGAACGATGTTGCAGGCACCTGCACGGCTGCGGCGGAGGTCACCCTTGCGCTGAGGGCCGTCCAGAATCATCTGGTCACCGGTGTAGGCGTGGATGGTGCTCATGATACCGCTCTGGATGGGAGCGTATTTGTTCAGGGCATCGGCCATAGGGGCGAGGCAGTTGGTGGTGCAGGAAGCGGCGCTGATAACAGTGTCCTTCGGGGTGAGGGTCTTGTGGTTGGTGTTGTACACGATGGTGGGGAGGTCATTGCCTGCAGGGGCGGAGATGACAACCTTCTTGGCACCAGCCTGGAGGTGAGCAGAAGCCTTTTCCTTGGAGGTGTAGAAACCGGTGCACTCCAGCACTACATCCACATCCAGTTCTCCCCAAGGGAGCTCGGCGGCGTTGGGCTTGGCATAGATGGTGATTTCCTTGCCGTCCACGATGATGGAACCGGGAGTAACAACGGTTTTTCCGTCTTCTGCAAGCACAGCGTCCTTATAGTCTACCGTGTGTTTTCCTTCACCGAACTTGCCGGCGAAACCACCCTGGGCAGTGTCATACTTGAGAAGGTGAGCAAGCATTTTAGGACTTGTGAGGTCATTGATGGCCACTACTTCGTAACCATCTGCTTCGAACATCTGACGGAAAGCCAGACGACCGATACGGCCAAAACCGTTGATTGCAATTTTATTCATATTAAAATGTAACTAAAAGATAAAAATTTCTTACAGTTTTTTAAAGCGACGCAAAGTTACAAAAAAATTCAGATAATACCATAGGTATTAACGAATAATGACTTAAAGAAAATTTTTATCTCCCTATACGCAATTTTTTTACTAAATTTGCATAATATGGACAAAAAGGCACCTATATACCTCTTTACGGACGGCGCGGCCAGCGGGAACCCCGGCCCCGGCGGCTACGGGATTGTCCTCCGCTGCGGAGAATACGAGAAGGAACTCTCCGGCGGCTTTGCCCTCACCACCAACAACCGCATGGAACTGCTGGCGGTGATCCTGGGCCTGGAGCAGATCAAGTGGGACAACGCTCAGGTGCACGTGGTGAGCGATTCCTCCTATGTGGTAAAGGCCCTCAACGAGGGCTGGCTGGACAAGTGGAAGCGCAGCGGCTTCAAGGGCAAGAAGAACGTGGACCTGTGGCTCCGCTTCGACGCCGCCTACCACAGGCACCGCGTGGCCTTCCACTGGATCAAGGGGCACGCCGGCCACCCCGAGAACGAGCGCTGCGACCGCCTGGCCGTAGCCGCCTATCATGAACCCAACCTTCCGGAAGACACCGGCTACACGGCGTCCCAGACGGAAACATTAATATAGAAAGAATATGGCACTCCCTAAATTGGTCGTCGGTATCACCCAAGGCGACAGCAACGGAATCGGATACGAAGTCATCATCAAGTCATTGGCCGATGAGCGCATCCTGGACTCCTTCACCCCCGTCATCTATGGTTCCTCGAAGCTCATGGGCTTCTACCGCAAGACGCTTCACAACATCGGCCCGATGGATATAAACGTCATCTCCTCGGCGGCCGATGCCAGGCAGAAGAAAATCAACCTGGTGAACTGCCTGCCGGACAACATCTACGCAGAGCCCGGCCAGAGCACCCCGGACAGCGCCAAGGCCGCCATCAAGAGCCTGGAGGTGGCTGTGAAGGACCTCAAGGACGGGCAGATAGACGTGCTGGTGACCGCCCCCATCAACAAGCGCGCGATGAACGCGGAAGGCTTCTCCAACACCGGCCATACCGAGTATCTCCAGCGGGAATTCGGGGCCGATGACGTGACCATGATCATGGTGAGCAGCCAGATCACGATTGGCGTGGTGACGGGCCACATCCCCCTGAGGGACGTCCCCTCCAGCATCTCCAAGGAAAGCATCCTCCGGAAGCTCCGCATCATGAAGGCCTCCCTGCAGCGGGACTTCGGCGTCACGGATCCCAAGATTGCCGTCCTGGGCCTGAATCCCCACTGCGGAGACGGCGGCCTGCTGGGCCACGAGGAGGAGAACATCATCCTCCCGGCCGTGCAGGAGGCCCAGAAGGAAGGCATCCAGGCCTTCGGCCCCTACTCCCCCGACGGCTTCTTCGGCCTGGGCAACTACAGCCGCTTTGACGCCACCCTGGCCATGTACCACGACCAAGGCCTGGCCCCCTTCAAAGCCCTGGCCTTCGCAGACGGCGTCAACTTCACGGCCGGCCTGCCCATCGTGCGCACCTCGCCGGACCACGGCACCGCATACGAGATGGCCGGAAGGGACGAGGCCGACCCCCGCTCCATGATGAGCGCCATCTACACGGCTATTGACATCTTCCGCAAACGTCTCCAGTATGATACCCTCCAAGAGGGCAAAATGGGAAAATAGACCATGAAAAAAGCCGCCATCGCCCTGCTGCTTGCCCTGTCCGCCTGCGCCCAACCGGCCTCCACGCTTCTGGTGGGCACCTACTCCGACGGATTCTACGCCCTGGACTACCCCTCCGGCGAGGTGATAGCCAAGGCCGATATGCCCAATCCTTCGTTCCTGGCCCTGGACGGGACCCGCATCTACGCGGTGAGCGAAATGCCGGACCAGGCGGCCTCCGTCTGGGCCTGGCGTTACGACGGCAACGGCTTCGAGAAACTGAACGTGCAGCCCACCGGCATCCCCACAGGCGGAGAAGACCCCTGCTATGTGGCCGCCTCCGGAGGGCGCCTGGCGGTGGCCAATTACAGCGGCGGCACCCTGGCCCTCTATAAACTGGAGGCCGATGGCCGCATAGCCCCCATGGACTCCCTCATCGTGAGCGGCACCGGTGGGCCGGACCCGAGCCGTCAGGCCACGCCCCATGTGCACTGCGCCGCCTTCACGCCCGACGGCAAACACCTGCTATTCAGCGAGTTCAGCGCAGACGCGATAGGCCAGATAGACCTTACAGGCGGCATTTCCAATTACCGCACGGCGGCCCGCCTTCCGGCAGATTTCGGCCCCCGTCACCTCCTTTTTGACAAAGCAGGAAAGCATTTTTACGTAATTGGCGAGCTCTCCGGAGACATCGCCGTCTTTGATTACGCGGACGGCACCCTGAGCGCCAAGCAGGTTATCAAGGCCGATGAGGCCGAAGCCCGCGGCGCCGCCGACATCCACCTATCCCCCGACGGGAAGTACCTCTATGCCAGCCTCCGCCTGCGGAATGACGGCATCGCCATCTTCGCGGTGAAGCCCGACGGAACCCTGGAGAAAGCCGGCTATCAGCTCACCAGTCCCCATCCCCGGAACTTCCTGGTATCGGAGGGCGAGGTTGTCGTGGCTTGCCGGGACAACGACTCCATAGAGATTTACAAGCGCAACCCCAAAACCGGCCTTCTCACGGACACGGGACGCCGCATATCGGCCCCCAAGCCCGTTTTTGTGGCCCTTCAATAGCCCATGGTACCCGAGCTGGTGGACAAATACATCTTCCTGGTGCAGACCTTCGTGGAGGCCGGTGACGCGGGTCTCAGCTTCCGGGAGCTGCAGGACAAGTGGGAAGACCGCTACGACGCGCCCTACCCGCGCCGCAGCTTCCTGAACCACCGGGCAGCCGTGGAAGAGGTGTTCGGGGTGGTGATCAGCTGCGACCGCAGCACCAACCGCTACCGCATAGACCGCAGCGAAAGCGCCGTGGACAAGCGCGAGGCCGTGGATTACCTCATCAACACCTTTACCGTAAACAGCCTCCTCACCCTGGGAAAGGAGCGCCTGAGCGGCCGCGTGGCCGTGGAGGACGTGCCCTCCGGGCAGAAGTTCCTGATTCCGGTGATGCAGGCCATGCTGGACAGCGCGGTCCTCACCTTGTCTTATAAAAAATACCAGAGCACGCAGACGGACATAAGGACCGTGCGCCCCTACGCCGTGAAGGAATTCGAGAAGCGCTGGTATATGGTGGCCTACAGCGAGGACTCCGGCATGCTGCGCACCTACGCCATGGACCGCATAACGGCCCTGGAACGTACGGAGCGGCATTTCCAGATGCCCAGGGACTTTGACGTGGAGCGGCTCTTCGAGAGCAGCTACGGCATCTACCTGCCGGAGAAGGGGCAGGAACCCGTGCTGGTGAAGCTGAAGGCCACCGAGCGCGAGGCCGCCTACCTCACGGACCTGCCGCTGCACCCCAGCCAGACGCGTCTGGAAGACGGCACCTTCGTGCTGCGCGTTATCCCCAACCCTGGCTTTGTGATGGAGCTTCTCCGCCACGGAGACCGCATAGAGGTGCTGGAGCCCCGGAGCCTGCGGGAAACCCTTACCGACGAACTCAAAAAAGCATCCCGAATATATGAACCTTAAACAACTCGCGCTGACGGTGACCGTAGTGGCCGCCGCAGCCTGCCAAAACAATCAGATGAAACCGCAAGAAGGATACATCGGCCCTTCCGACATCCAGGTGGCCGATGGCCGGCTCACCCCCGAAGTGCTCCTGGCGTTCGGACGCCTGAGCGACCCCCAGCTCTCTCCCGACAAGAAAACCATCCTGTACGGCGTTAGCTACACGGACATTGCCTCCAACCGCAGCGTCCGCAACCTCTTCACCGTTCCCGTGGAGGGCGGAGACCCCACCCAGCTCACGATGGACGGCAAAAGCCTCTCCTGCGCCCGCTGGAGCCCGGACGGCAAATCCATCTTCTTCCTGCAGGGCGGCAAGCTCTTCGAGGCCCCCTATACGGACGGGAAACTGGGCCGGCGTACGCTGAAGGCCGATGTACCCGGCGGCATGGAGGACTTTGCCCTCTCCCCCGACGGCGGCCAGCTCATGTATGTGGCCAACGTGCACAGCGCGGTGGAAGTGTCCTCCGACACGGACCCGATGCTGGACAAGGCCCAGGCCTATGCCACGGAAGACCTCATGTACCGCCACTGGGACCACTGGGTAACAGAAATCCCCCACACCTATGTGGCCACGCTGGGCAACGGCCTCATCACTTCCGGAATGGACATCCTGGGCGGCGAGGACGTGAAATTCCAGCTGCCCAACGGCCCCTTCCCGGACATCGCAGACCTGGCCTGGAGCCCCGACGGCCGCTTCATTGCCTACGCCTGCAAGAAGCTGGAAGGCAAGCAGTACGCCTTCTCCACCAACACCTGCATCTTCCTCTACTGCCCCCTCACCGGCGAAACCACGCAAGTCACCTTCACCGGCGGCTACGACACCAAGCCCTCCTGGAGCCCCGACGGCCGGCAGTTGAGCTGGCTCTCGATGGCCCGCGACGGCTATGAGGCCGACAAAAACCGCATCATGGTGGCCGACGTCCTCTACCACGACAGCGAGGAAGGCCAGGGCACCAACCCCAGCATTGAAAACGTGCGCGAACTCACGGCCGGCTTCAAGTATACCGTGGACGCCGCCCGCTGGGCCGATGACGGCAAATCCCTGTACTTTGCCGCCTGCACGGAAGGAATAGGCGCCCTCTACAACGTGATTCCCGGCAGCGAGCCGGAGCGCCTGACGGCCGATACCCTCTGGTTCGACATCGACTGCCCCTTCGGCGTGCTGCAGGACGGCACGCTCCTGAGCGCCTACTGCTCCATGGACTTCCCCACGGAGCTGGTGGCCCTGAGCGACAACAGCCTCCGGCAGATCACCTTCGAGAACCAGCACATCCTCTCCCAGCTGGATTCCCATGAGACGGAAGCCCGCTGGCTCACCACCGTGGATGGCAAGAAGATGCTCACCTGGGTGCTGTACCCGCCCCAGTTCGACCCTTCCAAGACCTATCCCGCCATCGAGATGTGCGAGGGCGGCCCGCAGAACACCCTGTCCCAGGGCTGGAGCTACCGATGGAACTTCCTGCAGATGTGCCATCAGGGTTACATTGTGGTACTCCCCAACCGCCGCGGCACCACGGCCTTCGGCCAGGAATGGTGCGAGCAGATTTCCGGAGACTACTCCGGCCTCAACATGCAGGACTACCTCACCGCCGCCCGTAACATCAAAGCCGAGCCGTATGTGAGCGGCGTGGCGGCCGTGGGCGCCTCTTACGGCGGTTACAGCATCTACTACCTGGCCGGCATCCACGGAGACACCTTCGACTGCTTCGTGTCCCACGCCGGTATCTTCAACGAGGAGCACATGTACTACACCACCGAGGAGATGTGGTTCACCAACTGGGACAACGGCGGCCTGGAAGAGTACGCCTTCACCCCAGGTCAGACGGGCCCCGCCGGCGACGGCAAGACCTTCGGCGGCCTGCGGCAGGGCGGCTCCCCCTGGAGCAACCTGCCCAAGACACAGAAACACTACGCCCACTCCCCGCACAAACTGGTGCAGAACTGGCACACGCCCATCCTCTGCATTCACGGCGGCATGGATTTCCGCGTGCCGGTAGAGCAGGGCATGGCCGCCTTCGCCGCCGCCCAGTACATGGGCGTGCCCTCCAAACTCATCGTCTTCCCCACGGAGAACCACTGGATTCTTCAGCCGCAGAATGCCCTCTACTGGCATCGCAGCTTCTTTGACTGGGTGGACCGGTGGATGAAGGATTAAGAAATTTTGGAGTAATCCTTCGATTGATACTTGTCCCGCTGCAGTTCCATGAGCAGCGGGGCATTTTTTTGCTCCTGGAGGGTGGGATCCAGGTCCAGGATATGCTGGGCATAGGCCCGGGCATCGGAAAGGATGAGTCCGTCCTTGGCCAAGGAGGCGATATTGAGGCTGATGGGAAGGCCGCTCTGCTGGGTGCCCTCCAGGTCTCCGGGGCCGCGCATCTTCATGTCTTCCTCGGCCAACTCAAAGCCGTTCTCCGTGGCACAGAGCAGATCCAGGCGCTTCTGGCTTTCCTTGGATATCTTGGTTCCCTTCATGAGGATGCAGTAGGAGCGCTCCGCCCCCCGGCCCACGCGGCCGCGGAGCTGGTGCAACTGGCTCAGGCCAAAGCGTTCCGCACTCTCAATCACCATCACGGAGGCGTTGGGCACGTCCACACCCACCTCAATCACGGTGGTGGACACCAGGATGTTGGCCCTTCCGGCGGCAAAGGCGTCCATGTTGAAGGCCTTGTCGGCCGCGTTCTGCTGCCCGTGGACAATAGCCACCTTGTACTGCGGCAGCGGGAAGGCTTTCACTATCTCCTCGTAACCCAGTTCCAGGTTCTTGTAGTCCATCTTTTCGCTCTCGAAGATGAGCGGATACACGATGAAGGCCTGTCGGCCCTTGGCAATCTCGTCCCGGATGAAATTGTGCATGGCGTGCCGCTTCCCCTCCCCCACGCAGAGGGTGGTGATGGGCTTTCGGCCCGGGGGCATCTCGTCTATCACGGACACGTCCAGGTCTCCGTAGAGGGTCATGGCCAGGGTGCGCGGGATGGGAGTGGCCGTCATCACCAGCACATGCGGAGCGGTGCCGCCCCAGCCCTTGTTCCAGAGCCGGGCGCGCTGCTCCACGCCAAAGCGGTGCTGCTCGTCCACGATGGCCAAGCCCAGGGCCCGGAACTGCACCGTGTCTTCAATGAGCGCATGCGTTCCAATCAGGATGCCGATGCTCCCGTCCAGGAGACCCGCATGGATTTCCCTCCGCCGGGCCGCCGTGGTGGTGCCGGTGAGAAGGGCGCACTTGACGCCGGTGGGCCTGAGGTACTTGGACACATTGGCGTAGTGCTGCTGGGAAAGAACTTCGGTAGGGGCCATGATACAGGCCTGGTAGCCATTTCCCACGGCAATGAGGGCACTGAGCACGGCTACCATGGTTTTTCCGGAACCCACGTCTCCCTGCAACAGGCGGTTCATCTGGTGGCCGCTGCGCATGTCCTCGCGGATTTCCTTGATCACGCGCTTCTGGGCACCGGTGAGCTGGTACGGAAGGGCGTTGTAGCAGTCGTTGAAGGGCTGGCCCACCTGGTTCATCACAAAGCCCACGGCATTGCGGCTGCGGATGTATTTCTGCTTCAGGAGGGACAGCTGGAGGAGGAAAAGTTCCTCGAATTTAAGCCGATAGGAAGCCTTGGCCAGGGCCGCCTGGTCCACCGGGAAATGGATCTGCCGGAGGGCGTAGGTCAGGGGCACCAGGCCCTTTTCCTTGAGGATGTAGTCCGGAAGGGTCTCCTGGACAACGGGAAGGATTTCCTGCAGGGCGGTTCCCATGAGGCGCAGCATCACTTTTCCGGTGATGCCGGCATTCTTGAGCTTCTCGGTGGAGGGATACACGCCCGTAAGCACGCCGGTGGTGCCGGCGTCGGGGGCGTCCACCTCCGGATGCACCATGTTCAGCCGGCTGCCGAACACCGCCGGCTTCCCGAAGAAGATGAAGGTGGAGCCGGGCACCAGGCGCGCATGCATCCACTTCACGCCCTTGAAGAAGACCATCTCCATCTCGCCGCTTTCATCGGCCACAATGGCGCTGAGGCGGCTCACCATGTTGTACTTGAGCTGATCGGCCGGAAGCTCCGCGCCGTTTTTGGCGAAGAGGCGCACTTTCTGCACCGTGGCGCGCACCTGCACCTGGGCCAGGTCCGGATGGACATCGGCAATGCGCACGATGCTGCTTCGGTCTATGTAACGGAAAGGATACAGGTGCACCAGGTCCTCCAGGGTGCGGATTCCCAGCTCGGATTCCAGCAGCTGCGCCCGCTTGGGGCCCACTCCCGGGAGGTACTGTATGGATGTATCCTTGGTCATCTACAGGGCGGCGATGATGTCTTTGAGGAGGCCGTTGAAGTCAATCACATGGTCCGGCTTGGGGGAATAGCCCAGAATCACCACCACCAGTTCCTTGGAAGGAATGATGTAGATTTGCTGGCCGTCATGCCCGTTGCAGGAGTACATGTCTTCGGGGACGTCGGGCAGCTTGTGGTTGCGGTTGAGCCAGAAGAAGGCGCCATAGCCTCCCTCGCTGGCCGATGCGGGCGTCACCGTGTAATCCACCCAACCTTCCGGGAGGATGCGGACTCCGCCCAGGCAGCCGTCGTTCAGATACAGCTGGCCGAAGCGCGCGTAATCCCGAGCCGTCACATAGAGGTAGGAAGAGCCCACGGGCGTGCCGCTCATGTCCGTCTCAAAATAGGGATTGTCTATGCCGATGGGCTTGAAGAGCCGCTCCCGCATATAGGCAAGAAATTCCCCGTCGGAGGCGAATTTCCCGCGGAGGTAACGCATCACAATGTTGGTGGTTCCGCTGGAATAGTACCAGAAGGTGCCGGGAGCATGCTCCAGGGGCTTGGACTGGGCATAAAGGCCCATGTCTTCGGCTTGGTGGAGCATGATGTTCACGTCGGAGCGGTTGCCGTAATCCTCGTTCCACTCCAGGCCGCTCTGCATCTGCAGGAGGTCGCTCAGGGTAATGGTGCGGCGCTCATCGGCCTGCCACTCGGGGATGTCCATGGGGGCATGGATGTCTATCAGGGAATCCCCTGCCATGATGCCGGCGAGGGCGCTGGTGAAGCTCTTTCCCATGCTCCAGCTCAGGAGCTTCGTTTCCGGGCCGATGCCGCTGCCGTACCGCTCGGCCACCACGCCGCCCTTGTGGAGCACCACAAAGGCGAAGGGGGTGCCGTTGTAGGCCTTCTCATCCACGAAGGCTTTGGCGATGGGCTCCAGCCGGGCCGCCGTCTCAGGGTCTCCCGCCGGCAGGAGCTCCGGGAAGTCCGGATCGGCCTGGAGGGGGAAGATCTGCGCCAGGAAGGCCTCCTTGTTCTTGCCCCGGAGCAGGGTGACGCCGTAGCCCTCGCGATACGCGGCCACGGACTTACCCCAGAGGAAGCGACTGGTGACCGTCTTGTGCTCGTAATCCACCTTGTTGCGGGTATATTGGATGAAGGAGAAGTGCAGGTCCAGCTTTTCCACCTCGGAAGCGTCTCTGCCAGAGACAAATACGGCCGATGCCAGGTTCTTGGCGGCATAGCCGGTGATGATGGGCAGCAGCGAATTCAGGTACAGGCAGCCGCCCAGGATGGCCGCCAGCAGGACGGCCAGGACAATGCGTGATATGCGATGTTTCTTCATAGTGCAAAGATACTTATTTTATCCATTGAACTATTCCTTGTTTTTCGTGTCGATACAAATGGTCACCGGCCCGTCTTTGGATACTGCGCGCATGCTTACAGCTGTTTCAGTGCTTTTGCCAACTGGTCCGGGCAGCTGGTGCCCCGGCCTTTGCAGTCAATGCCCTCCAGAAGGCCGATGACGTCCTGTATCTTGCGTCCCTCGCAGAGCTTGGCCAGGCCCTTGGTGTTTCCGTCGCAGCCTTTGACAATTTCTACGCGGCGAATGATGTCCCCCTCCGTCTGAAGGTTGATCTGCGTGGAGCACGTGATGCCGCACGTAGCGAACGATGTGCTGCGAATCCCGCCAGAGGTGCTATCTGAAAGTTTGCTTACGTCTCTCATTTTTTGAACAGGTTGAGTGGGTGTTACAATTTCCTTTAGCGCTTCTTCCTTTGAGATAGCCTGGAACCGGGGCACCATTTTGCCATCATACAAGACCTCCTCAAAGAAGTTGGTTTTTGTCCTAATCCAGTACCGGCGGTCCCCGTACATGGCCTGGTACACCACCGCCTCCTCCTCCGTCGCCTCAAGGGTGGCGAAAGTCACAAAGCGGTAGATTTTCCTATTGCGGAAGTGGCGGTAGTACTGTTCCATTGCACGGTAGTGAATCAGTTCCAATAACAACTACAAATATACAATTTAGTCCGAGGACATCTACCTCATCGGCATGTCCTCCCATCGTCTGCAGTTGTTAAGTAATCCTTAATAACCCGGTTGTCCTCCAGATATAAAATCTCCTTGCCGATGCTTTCGGCATATTCGATTTCCGAACGAGTGCTTTCTCCAATGTAGCCGCCCACGTTAATCACGTAGATAGCGTCGGCCATGTCGATCTTGCGCTTGTGCATGTCGTCCAGCATCTCCTTGGTGCCTTCTGACCACACTTCATTGTCTCCGGAATGGCCGAAAAGGCCGACACTGATGACTATGTTGCCTTCAAGGGTGAGGCGCTTCTGCGCTTCAAGAAACTGCTCCTTG
Organism: Bacteroidales bacterium; assembly: GCA_017480345.1. Taxonomy (GTDB): domain Bacteria; phylum Bacteroidota; class Bacteroidia; order Bacteroidales; family UBA932; genus Cryptobacteroides. Next base: position 15,991 of record JAFVAU010000007.1, on the reverse strand, counting down.
AAACGCGTGCTGCCGCAAAGAGTTATGACTGGATACTTTCCTGCCACGGATTCAATTCTATAACACCCCTAAAAACTCTCCTATCACACGAAATCTTTCAGAATCGTCCTCACTTAATATGATGGGAGTAAACTCCGGATTAAGCGGTTTAAGAATGATATCAGAATGCCGCCATGTCCCATCTGAGTAATAATGTTTTTCGCTGGAGTATTTCTTGATCGCATAGCTTCCACCATATTCCGGATCATACGACATGTGATTCTGAACCAAAACGATTTTTCCCTCTCGGCTTCCTGCGGGATTAGCTCTAAAGACACAATAGTCCCCATTATGAATCCTTGGTTCCATTGAATTGCCGCACGCCTTTACAACAAACATATTACGATTTAGTTTTCCCATACCATCAACCCTAATCCAACCCAGTTCTTCAACTTCTTCGCCATTGCCAAAATAACCACACGCAGCGCGAATGGAATAAAAAGGAAGGAAATCCACATATTTAACCTCATGGCTTACTTGTGGTTCAATCCTAATGACATTATTGGGAATTAGTTCGGTTTCAGGTTTAATTTTCTGGGAGGTCATCAGGGAACGGGCGTACTCAGCCATACCCGGATCGCAAAAATAAACAAAACATCCCTTCATACCGCGAGATAATAGGACGCGATAGGTATTCTTTATAAGTTCATCAGCTTTCTTTTTTGCCGCATCAGGTGAAACTTTGTATAACTGCCTTAATCCTTGCATTGCTTTGTCTCTACCCGGGTGTTTATGAAAATCTGTAACAACTTTTCCATTTTCATATCGCATATCCAGACCGATTATAACACCGACATAGTCCAACTCGAGCCCTTGACAAGTATGGATGCAGCCTATTTCGTTCACTGAATCCGGTTCAATAATCCAGCGTTGACCATACGAATTCAGATTCCACTTCATGCTAAAACCGTGTTCTGAAATAATGATATCGTCCAGAACTGGATTTGATTTACTAACCCAATCCCAACAGTACCCGGCCACCAAGCGGGCTCTGTTGTTTCCATTCCTTGCATTTATGGCTTTACGTAAGGAATTTGGATCATCAAATATCTGGAAGTCAAAATCTTCTGAAGACAAATGAATGTTGGCAGTTTCACGTATTTGAAGTAGATTATCTAACCAACTAAGATAACCATCGGATCCGTTACAACGAAATTGTGATTCAAGTTTAAGATGCGTTATTGCATGTTTATACGATGCCGCATATCGAGCAATTTCCGCTGTTCCACCAATGTCCTGCATAGTTACTCGCTGGTTATTATCCACTAAGAAAATAGCCAACTTTGAAGCATTGATAATCTCTTTGATTTGATTATCGCCCAAGTTCTGGTACATTCCACTCTTCATGGACAGACGATGTGCTTCGTCCACAATCAGCACATCAAATGTATTACTGTCAGTTTCAACAAATTTCCCGGAGCCCACAAACAGGTTGTCAATATTGCTCTTCCGCATACTTCCGGTCAATTTTGCCGTATAAACCTGCCGAGGTGCTGAATTTTTGGATACATACTGAGTGACCAAACCTCGCTTGGTAAATTCGACCAGTAGATTGATTGCCAACACACTTTTTCCTGTACCAGGTCCTCCTTCAATTATCAGTATTTGCTTCTTGATTCCGTCTGCGTGCTGGCTAATTTCAAGAGCTGTTTCGTATGCCACTTTTTGGTCATCCAGAAGGAAAAACTCCGAATTCCCTTTCAACATTGAGGATAGCGTCTCGCTCAGTTGCTTGGAAGGACGAATGTGCCCATTCTCAATTTTATATAGCAAATCCCGGTCGTCACCTTTATTAATGTATTTCTTTATGAAATTCCGAAGCTTTTGAGCGTCTTTCTTAAAAAAAGCAGGAGCAAGATTCAGATAATATGAGTAAAAGGGGTTATTTATTATATTATCTTCTTGGTAGTTATGCAGAAAAGCGCAGGGGTGAAGATCAATCTTGTCATCTTGAACAGTTGTGTTGTAATCTTTAAGAGTGGCCGCATAAGACCACGCTTGATAAGAAGGATGGGCAGTCTCTGCCTCCCCGTGCATAAAACGAGTTACTACCACACCGTCCTTTTTCGTTATTTTGGCAGATTTCCACTGTTTCAATTCAACGATAACAATGGATGAATTGTCATCTTTATCAATACCAGAAATAATAAAATCAATTCTTTTAGATGTAAGGGGAATCTGATATTCAATAGATACTCCACAATCCTCGGGGATAGCAGGATCGCAAAGTACACGATCCATATACTGTAAGGAATTATTCCAAGAACGAACCTCGTTTTCGGATGTATGCCGTCCTAAATGAGTAAAAAAAGCGTTTTCTATCTTATCCGTAAGGACTCCGTCAAAGATATCCTTTGAGAAACCGCTCTTTGTAGAACTGTATACAATCATAGCTCATTATATTTCTTTGCACTTCCTTTCGCTTTCTCAACAGGATATTTCGCTGCATTCTTGTGGATTTTTGCCAGCATGATTTCCTTGATGTTGAGATTGTACTTGTCTGCCATCTGGAAGGCGTAGTTCAAAACATCGGCCAATTCCTCTTTAACTTTCTCAACACTGATTTCTTCCGGTTTTTTCCAAAGGAAGGCTTCCAACAACTCCGATGCCTCAACAGAGATACCAATGGCCAAATCTTTCCCATTATGGAATTGATCCCAATCCCGCTCTTGATTAAAACGACGTAATACGCTCTGGATTTCTTCAATTTCAGACATGTCTAATGGCTGTTTCACTATACCTTACAAAGGTAACGATTTTTGACGAAATTTTAGCATTATTAATAGTTGATTCGCTTGTAATCACAATTCTGAGCACTGACCGAGAGCCTTCGTGTTGAACTATTAAGTGTTTCTTAATAGTTGCATCAGGAGATAATTCACCCTCACCTGTAGCACCACCTACATTTTCAGTCCACAAAGTTGTGAACCAAGAATTATAATGCACTTTTCGTGGTTTGGCCCCTCCATCCCTTGCCCGACACAGATTCCCGGTCAGGCCGGGAATGAGATGACTGCATTTTACACGAAAACGTGAAACCGCCCCGAATAGCAAAATAATTTGTTGTTTTCAGTAGTTATTTGTATTTTTGTGAACTGAAAGTAATATACAGCAACACTATGGGTTTACAAAATCAGCTTCTCCTAGATCTTTACAAGGATAAAGCAAGTGTTTTCACTATGCAAGGGATTGCCATGGCCTATGGTCAGGGGCTAGACAGAGATACGGTGAAGAACAGGATGATTGGATATGTCAGAAAAGGTGAGATTCTCAACCCACGTAAGGGAATCTATGCGAAACCCGGTTACGACGAAAAAGAACTTGCCTGCCTTCTCTATACACCATCACACATCTCTTTGGAATATGTATTACAGCGGGCCGGAATCATCTTCCAGTACAGCGAAGAAATTACCTCTGTAGGGAATCTGAGCAGGAGTATAGAAATTGACGGAAAGGTGTACAGATACCGGAAAATCAAGGGGGAAATCCTGATTGATACCACGGGCATCATCTGCGAAGGCAACGTGAGTATTGCCTCTCCGGAAAGAGCCTTCCTGGACACTTTATACCTGGACAGCAACTACTATTTCGACAATCCTTTCTCTTTGGACAAACAGAAGGTGTTCTCTCTCCTTCCCATCTATAATAGCAAGACAATTGAACAAAGAGTTTCTACAATTTTTGGATAATGGATACGAATAAACATAAATTCTTCATGCTGCAGTTGCTGAAAGACATCTTTTCTGATGCGCTGCTTTCTTCTGTGCTGGCCTTTAAGGGCGGCACAGCCACCATGTTCTTCCACAATCTGCCGCGCTTCTCAACGGACCTTGACTTCAACCTGCTGGATGCAGAAAAAGAAACCGAGGTCTATGACCGTGTTCGGACAATTGTCCTGAAATATGGCAAGATTCACGACGAGGCCATAAAACACTATGGGATAATCATTGTGCTTGATTACGGGATTGGCGAAAGGAAACTTAAGATTGAGATATCCAACCGCCTTTACGAGAATCACTATGAAATTCTGAATTATCTGGGCTTGCAGATGCGTGTCATGGTGAAGGAAGACATGTTTGCCCATAAGTTGTGCGCTCTCCTGGACCGGAACGAGATCACCAGTCGAGACGTCTTCGACTGCTGGTTCTTCTTAAAAGAAAGAACATCCATTAATAAAGAACTCGTGGAATCTCGTATGAAGATGCCCATGGAAGAATACCTGGACAAATGTATAGCAAGTGTCCAGGACATCTCGGAAAAGAGTTTAATCAGTGGTTTGGGTGAACTTGCCGAAGGTGAGGTAAAGGATTTCGTGCGGCATGGTCTGAAAGATGAACTTATCTCTCTTCTGACCATGTTCAAGGCCTTTCCTTCATATGTGTAACGCTGACTCTTCCTGTTGAACTTTCCGGAATTTCCGGATAGTTGCATGACTGGCATCCTAGGAACTGGCAAGGGATGGAGGGGCCAGGGGGCATGGCCCCCCTCGGCCGTGGGGAGAGGGAGGGGCCCGCTGGCTGGCCGTTATTGCGAAGCAATGACGAGGCAGACAGTGGGAGGGTACGGAGTGGAGCGAAGCGGAACGGAGCCCCCCTGGCCCCTCCATCCCTTGCCAGTCACAGATTCCCGGTCAGGCCGGGAATGACGAAGGGTCAGGCCGGGAATGACATGGCGTCGCAGGTCCCCGAAAATTGGCTGACCGGCGACGGGAGAATGCGCATAGGGCCGATAAGTGTCGCAGGTGGAAGAAAAAATGAGGACCTGCAACGGTACGCACCCACACCCGCAACGCAACCCCCTCTCACTTGCGACGCAACACACCTTCACCAGCAACGCGCACCCCCGCCCTTGCGAAATTTCACAAAAAAGGCTATATTTGAGGATTGAACAATAACACAAAACTGAAATATGGGAAAGTATAAGAACGACAAGCGGGTGGTGCTCACCCTGGATGCAGGCGGAAACTCGCTGCGCTTCAACGCCATGAAGGGAGAAGAATTCATTCTGGACACGCTCACCCTTCCGTCCAACGCCAACAACCTGGACCTGTGCCTGGAGACCATGGTGACCGGCTTCAAGAACGTGATCAACCAGCTGGGAGACGTGAAACCGGAGGCCATCAGCTTCGCCTTCCCCGGCCCGGCCGACTACCCTGCCGGCATCATCGGCGGCTTCCTGCCCAACTTCCCCTCCTTCCGCGACGGCGTGGCCCTGGGCCCGTACCTGAAGGAAGTCTTCGGCATTCCCGTGTTCATCAACAACGACGGAGACCTCTTCGCCTTCGGTGAAGCCCTGAGCGGCGCCCTCCCCGAAGTGAACGACAAACTGGCCGATGCTGGCAGCGCCAAGCGCTTCCACAACCTGATTGGCTACACCTTCGGAACCGGCTTTGGAATTGGCTGCGTCATCAACGGCCAGCTGAACCGCGGAGACAACTCCTGCGTGGAAACCTACTGCCTGGCCAATCCCCACATCAACGGCGTAATCCTGGAAGACAGCGTGGCCATCCGCGCCGTCAAGCGCGTGTACTCCGAGCAGTCCGGCGTGCAGGATCCCAACCTCACTCCCAAGGACATCTATGACATTGCCGAAGGCACCCGCCCCGGCAACCAGAAAGCCGCCAAGGCCGCCTTTGAAGAGATGGGTCGCGTAGCCGGTCTGGCCATCGCCCAGGCCGCCCAGCTGATGGACGGCATCGTGGTCATTGGCGGCGGCATCTCCGCATCGGCCAAATACTTCATGCCTTACCTGCTGGAAGAGATGCGGGGCACCGTGAAAACCCTCTCTGGAGACACCCTGAACCGCGTCCAGATGAAGGTGTACAACCTGGACAACCCGGAGGAGTTTGCCGCCTTCGCCAAGGGTGAGGCCCGCGAACTCAAGATTTACGGAACAAACAAAACCGTCACCTACGACCCCCAGAAGCGCATCGGCGTCACCATCGACAAGATTGGCACCTCCACCGCCATCTCCGTGGGAGCCTACGACTTCGCCCTGGCCGAACTGGATAAATGAAAGAATTCGAGATAGCCCGGAAGATAGGAAAGGAACTGACGGCCGCCCAGCTGAATGAGGCGGCCGCCAAGGCCTTGGGCGTAAAGGCCGACAAGGTGGGCCACGTGGAAGTGGTGCGCCGCAGCATCGACGCCCGGCAGGACATCCTGTACCGCTACCGTGTGCAGGCCTACCGCCAGAACGAGCCTTACGAGCCCTACCAAGTTGCGCCCTACCAGGACGTCCACGACGCCCCCGCCGTCATTGTGGTGGGCGCCGGCCCGGCCGGCATGTTTGCCGCCCTCAAACTGCTCCAGAAAGGCCTCAGGCCCATTGTACTGGAGCGTGGCAAGGACGTGGAACGCCGCAAGGTGGACATGGCAAAACTTTCCACGGAAGGGGCTCTGAATCCGGATTCCAACTACTGCTATGGAGAAGGCGGAGCGGGCGCCTTCTCTGACGGAAAACTCTATACCCGCTCCTCCAAACGCGGAGACATCCGCGAAGTGCTGCACCAGCTGGTGGCCTTCGGCGCCCATCCGGACATCCTCATCGACGCCCATCCCCACATTGGCACCGACCGCCTGCCGGAGATCGTGAAAAACATCCGCCAGTGCATTGAGGGCCACGGCGGAGAGTATCACTTTGACGCCAAGGTCACGGACATAGATGCCCGGTCGGAGCCGGGCATGACGGAGTTTACCGTCCGCTGCGGGGAAAAAGAATTCAAGGCCGATAAGGTTATCCTGGCCACGGGCCACTCCGCCAGGGACATCTACGAACTGTTCCGGCGCAAAGGCTGGACGCTGGAAGCCAAGGGCTTTGCCCTGGGCGTCCGCGTGGAACATCCCCAGTGGCAGATCAACCAGATCCGTTATCACGGCAAGTACCAGCCCTTCATGCCCACGGCCGAGTATTCCTTCGTGCAGCAGCAGGAAGGCCGCGGCGTCTTTTCCTTCTGCATGTGCCCCGGAGGCATCCTGGTCCCCTCCTCCACCGAGGAAGAGACCGTGGTCCTTAACGGCATGTCCAACGCCGCCCGCAACTCCAAATGGGCCAACGCCGGCGTGGTGGTGCAGATTGAGCCCGGAGACCAGCCGGAACAGTATCAGGGCCCCTTCGCCCTCATGGACTTCCAGCGGGACGTGGAACGCGCCATGTACCGCTATGCCAAGGAGCACGGCGCCCGCCATCCCTTCACCGCCCCCGCCCAGAGGATGAAAGACTTCTGCCGGGGCATCGTATCGGCCGATCTGCCCAAGACCTCCTATCACCCAGGCGTTGTATCGGCCCCGCTGCATGAGCTGCTGCCGGAGCATGTGGCCCAGCGCCTGAGAAGGGCTTTCCCGCAGGTAGACCGCTCCATGCACGGCTATTACACCAACGACGCCCTCCTGCTGGGCGTGGAATCCCGCACCTCCTCCCCCATCCGTCTGCCGCGGGATCCCGAGACCCTGGAGCACGTGGACGTGCCCGGCCTCTACCCCTGCGGGGAAGGCGCCGGTTATGCCGGTGGCATTGTGTCATCGGCCCTGGACGGCATCAACTGCGCCCAGATGTGCTAAAAATCTGCTAAACGGGAGACGGGGGCCACGTCCAGCGGCGTGCGCACCCCGGCCTTGTACTGGAACCAGCCTGCCACCGCAATCATGGCGGCGTTGTCCGTGGTGAACTTGAACTCCGGAAGGTAGGTGTTCCAATGCCGCTTCTCCCCTTCCGCCACAATGCGCTCCCGAAGGCCGCTGTTGGCCGATACGCCCCCGCCGATGGTGATTTCCCGGATGCCGGTCTCCTTGGCGGCCCGGATGAGTTTCCCCATGAGGATGTCTATGAGCGTCTTCTGGAAACTGGCACAGATATCTTCCTTGTTCTTTTCCAAGAAGTCCGGGTCCACGGCCATCTGGTCCCGCACAAAATACAGCAGGGAGGTCTTGATGCCGGAGAAGCTGTAATCCAGCCCGGGAATGTTGGGCTTGGCAAAATGGAAGCGCTCCGGGTTGCCCTGTTTGGCCAGACGGTCTATCACCGGGCCGCCGGGATAGCCCAGGCCCAGCATCTTGGAGCATTTGTCAAAGGCCTCTCCCACGGCGTCGTCTATGGTCTGGCCCAGGATTTCGTAATCCAGCGGGCTGTTCACCCGTACAATTTGCGAGTTGCCGCCGGAAACCAGCAGGCACAGATAAGGGAAGGAAGGCTCCCTTACCGGCACGTCCGGCTGCCGCACGAAACCGGCCAGGATGTGCCCCTGCAGGTGGTTCACCATTACCATGGGAATATCCAGGGACAGGGAAAGCGCCTTGGCGAAGGACGTTCCCACCAGCAGCGAGCCCAGCAGCCCCGGTCCGCGGGTGAAGGCGATGGCGGAAAGCTCCGAAGCCTCCACACCGGCCCGCCTGAGGGCCTCGGACACCACAGGAACGATGTTCTGCTCATGTGCGCGGGAAGCCAGTTCCGGCACCACCCCGCCAAAGTCCTTGTGCACCTGCTGCGAGGCAATCACGTTGGACAGCAGCACACCGTCCCGCAGGACGGCGGCGGAAGTGTCGTCGCAGGAGGATTCAATACCCAGGATAATATCGGCCATATCGTGCTCAATAAATGCGTGCAAAGATACAAAATTATTGCTAAATTTGTAGGATTATGCGCCGTGATGTAAAAATAGCTGCCTGGATACTGGCACTGCTGGTGGTTCTGCTGCTCTCAGGGCTGGTTGCCATCCAGTCCCCAAGGGTGCAGACGGCCATCGGCAAAAAGATCGCCGCCTCCATCCAGGAAGACACGGATGCGGAAATCACCCTTGGGAACATCTCCATCCGTCCCTTCGAAGCCCTTCTGATAGAAGACGTGCTGGTGCGGGACAAGGAGCCCCGCGCCCCCGGCATGGACACCCTCCTGTATGTGGAAAACCTGGCCGTCAAGTTCTCCCTGAGGGGCCTTCTGAGAGGGAAAGGAGCCTATGTGAGCCGCATGAGGCTGCATGGAGGCGGGTTCAACCTGGTCATGGAGCCGGATCCGGGGAGGCCGGACGGAATTGCCACCAACCTGGAACGCATCTTCCGCCTGGAATCCGGGGAAGAGGGAGAATCGGCCTACAAGTGGGGAAACATCCTCAGCGCCAAACAGGTGGAGATAGAGAACGTGGGCTTCAAGATGGTGAACATCCCGCAGCTGGAAGAGGATGCCGACGACCCCGTGGAAGAAGGTGTCATAGACTGGAATAACCTGAAGACCGTCCTGGACGAAGGCCATATCTACAACCTCCGGATAGCGGACAACCTGATTACCGCACAGAACGTCAAACTCACCTTGACGGAGCAGGAAACCGGCTTCCACGGACGGGAAGTATCGGCCCGCAGCGTAAGGGTGGGAGAAGGCCTGGTGCTTTTGGAGGATGTTCTGGTGAACGACGGCTTCAGCTCCGTGAACATGGAGCACTTCGCCATGGAAGGCCTTCTTGACGACTATTCGGAATTCATAGACCGCATTGTCCTGGAGGGCGTTATCCGGGATGGCTCCTGGCTGGACATGGCCGGAACCCTCTCTCACTTCGCCGGACTCAGGGACATCCGTTTCCGCGGCTTCCTGAAGGGGAAGGTAAGGGGCACGGTGAACAACCTGAGCCTGGATAATATCCTGGTGGAAGACATGGATAACGACGTGCGTGTCCTAACCAGCGGCCGCATCCGGAACATTGCCAACGTGGAGGGAAGCACCTTCTCCATGGACATCCACGAGGCCTCCTTCGACCTCAAGGGGCTGGGGAACTTCGTGGAAACATGGGCGCCCACCTCCAAGTTGGACCTCTCCCGCTTCGCCCCCGGGGAGCGCTTCACCTTCGCCGGAAAGATGGAAGGCCCCATGAACGGCCTCAACATCAACGGGGAAATTACTTCCGAGATTGGCAATATCCTGGCCGATGTGCACCTGAACAACGTCCTGAACGAGCGTCGGGACATGGAGCTTGGCGGGCAGGTGGTCACCACCGACCTTCATCTGGGAAAAGTGCTGGGAGTGGATGCCCTGGGGCCCCTTTCCATGCGCACTCGCCTGGATGCCGTCTTCAAGGACCGCGGAGGGATGGACGTGAAGATGGACACCCTCCGGGTGAGCCGCCTGCAGGCCCTGGGGTACGACTATTCCGGGATATCGGCCCAATTTACCTATATCGGAGAAAGCTTTGACGGCCGGCTCACCTCCGCCGACCCCAACCTGACATTCAACTTTGGCGGAAGGGTGGACCTGGGAGAGCAGAAGGAGCAACTCTTCCGCTTCAACATGGACATGCAGCATGCCAACCTGGCCGCCATCCATCTGGATTCGCGGGAGCTGGCCGCCCTGAGCTTCCGGATAGAGTCCGACCTCACGAGAAAACCCAACGACGACCTGGACGGCGTGGTCTGGCTCAGGGACCTCACCCTCATGAGCGAGGCTGGAACCAAGAAGCCCGGAGATTTGCAGCTCACCACCCGTCGGAACGGAGATATACACCAGATGGAGGCCCTTTCCTCCTTCCTCACCGCCCGCTTCGAGGGCACGGAATCCATCCTCCGCTTTGCCGGAGACCTCAAGGAAAGGATTGTCTCTACGGAACTGCCCGCCCTCGTGGGAGAGCATGTGGAGCCCTCCCCTAGCTCTTCCCGTTACAAGCTGGACTTGAACGTCCTCCAGGCGCAGGACATCCTCACCTTCCTGGTGCCCGGCCTGTATGTGGAGAACAAGACATCGGCCCGGATTACCATCAGCGAGGACGGAGAGCTGGAGACCACCCTGAACTCCGGCCGTCTGGCGCACTACAACCGCTATATCAAAGACCTCAAGCTGGCCCTGGACAACAAGGGAAGCGCCGTCACGGCCTCCCTCAGGGGCGGCATCCTGGAGCTGGGAGACATGCAGCTGAAAGACAACCGCCTGGATATCAAGGCTAACGACAACCACATAGACCTGAATTACCTCTTTGACAACCCGGACGAAGACATGCGGAAAGCCAACCTGGCCGCCCAGGTGGACCTCCTGCGGGAAGAGAACGCCCTCACCATGCTGGGAAGGGTGCTGCCGTCGGCCTTCACCTTCGACGGAAGAACCTGGGACCTGCATTCCGGGGATATTCGCTACCGGAAGGGCGATGTGAATGTGGAGCAGCTGACGGTGCAGCACGGGCGCCAGTCCATCCTCATCGACGGCGGGCTCAGCGGAGAACGCACGGACACCCTGAACGTGAGCATGAACCAGTTTGACCTGGCCCTTCTGAACAACTTCACGGGCGGAGTGCCCAGGCTCTCCGGTTTCTCCACAGGCCAGGCCACCCTTATCTCCCCCCTCCAACCCACGCCGGGCCTGATTGCCGCCATCCGGGCCGACTCCACCTACGTCTCCGGCAAGCCGGTGGGCGTGCTGGACATCAGCAGCCGCTGGGATGCGGAAAGCGGCCGGTACATAGCGGCCGTGAGCAATGACCTGAACGGACAACACACCCTGCAGGCCGATGCCTTCCTGAACCCCGCCACCGACGAAGTGGGGGTACGGGCCCTGCTGGACAAGGCGGACCTCCAGTATGCGCAGCCCTTCCTGGAAGGCCTGTTCTCCGAGTTCATGGGAGAGCTCAGCGGTGAGGTGAGCCTGGGCGGCCGTTTCGGGGACCTGCAGGCCGGCAGCAAGGACCTGCAGGTGCAGAACGGCCATCTGGTGCTGGACTTCACGCAGGTGCCCTACAACCTCAGCGGCAAGCTGGCCCTGGACAACAAGGGCCTGCATTTCACGCCGCTGATGCTGGAAGACGGGCAGAGGGGAAGCGGAAAGGTGGAGGGCAGTTTCCTCTTCAACGACTTCAAGAACTTTGGCGTGGACGTGCATGTGGACTTCAGCGACATGCACGTGCTCAACATGGCGCCCTCTCCGGAAAGCAGCTTCTACGGGAACCTCTACGGCCGCGGCAAGGTGAACGTGACGGGAACCATTACCTCTCAGCTGCTGCTGGACATAGAGGCCACCACCCAGCAGGGAGACATCCACATCCCGCTGGGAAGTACCAGCGGAGAGAAATCCAGGGAGTTCCTCACCTTCAAGGACCCAGCCTCGCTCCAGGAACAGGATCCCTACACCCTCCTGATGAGCCGTCCCAAGGAACAGAAGCAGGAGGCAGACCTGGTTGTCCAGCTCCGCGTCCATGCCACGCCGCAGGCACAGGCCTACATTGACGTGGACAATGAGAGTTCGCTCACCGGCAGGGGCCGGGGCATCATAGACATCGAAAGCCGGGCACGTCAGGGAATCTTCACCCTGAACGGAGACTACACCCTCTCCTCCGGCAACTTCCACTTCTCCGCCATGAACCTGGTGAGCCGGGACTTCGTAATCCAGGACGGCAGTTCCGTCCGCTTCAACGGAGAGGTGATGAACACGGACCTCAACGTGAACGGCCTGTATGTGACCAAGGCCAGCCTGTACAACCTCACGGCCGACGAAAGCGCCACCAGTCGCCGGACGGTGAACTGCGGCATCCACATATCGGGCAAGCTCCGGAATCCGGAACTGGGCTTCTCCGTGGACATCCCGGACCTGAACCCCACCGTACAGGCCCAGGTGGAGGCGGCCTTCAATACGGAAGACAAGATCCAGAAGCAGTTCATCTACTTGCTGGTGGCCGGCAACTTCCTCCCTTCGGAAGAGTCCGGCATCAGCGTGGGCGGCGGAGACGTGCTGTTCTCCAATGTGTCCAGTATCATGTCCGGCCAGCTCAACAACATCTTCCAGAAACTGAACATTCCCCTGGACCTGGGCCTAAACTACAAGGCCACCCAGGCCGGCGGAAACCTCTTTGACGTGGCCCTGAGCACCCAGCTGTTCAACAACCGGGTTATCGTGAACGGTACAGTGGGCAACCGCCAGATGCTTTCCGGCCTCACCACCAACGAGGTGGCGGGAGACATCAACATCGAGGTGAAACTGAACCGCAGCGGCTCCCTGCGCCTGAAGGGCTTCAGCCGATCGGCCGACCAACTCTCCGCCTTCCTGGACAACAGCCAGCGCCACGGCGGCGGTTTCTCCTACCAGCTGGACTTCAACACCTTCAAGGACCTGTTCCGAGAGCTCTTCAGCTCCCGGGCGGCCCGGGAACAGTATGCCCGGGAGGCGGCCCTGAAGCCCGCAAAGAACGTAATCTTACAAATTGACCAAGACGGAAAAGCCCATACCCATGAATCCAGGTAAACTTTATCTCATCCCCACTCCCTTGGGAGAGGGAGACCCTTCGCAGGTGCTTCCGGCCTCCGTGCTGGAAGTGATTCCCACCCTCAGCTGCTTTGTGGTGGAGGAGCTCCGGACGGCCCGGCGTTTCCTTTCCGCCGCCGGCCTCAAGGGGAAGATTGACACCCTGGAGTTCCACGAGCTCAACGAACACACCAAGCCGGCCGATGTGGAGGCCTACGCCAGCCTGTTCGAGGGTGGCCGGAACGTGGGGCTGCTCTCCGAGGCGGGCCTTCCCGCCGTGGCCGATCCGGGTGCCCTGCTGGTAGCCCTGTGCCATCGGCACGGCATCGAGGTGGTTCCCCTGGTGGGGCCTTCATCCCTGATGCTGGCCCTCATGGCCTCCGGCCTCAACGGGCAGTCTTTCGCCTTCGTGGGCTACATTCCCGCCAAGACGGAGGAGCGGAGGGCGGCGCTGCGCACGCTGGAGAAGCGTTCATCGGCCCAGCACCAGACGCAAATCCTCATTGAGACGCCCTACCGCAACGATTCCCTCCTGGCCGATATGCTGGGCGTCCTCGGCGGCAACACGCGCCTTTGCATTGCCGCCAACATCACCTGCCCGGACCAGTTTATCCAAACCCGCACGGTGGCCCAGTGGAAACAGAAGCCCGTCACCATCGGCAAGCGGCCCTGTGTATTCCTTTTCCTGTCATGAAAATAGCTTTCACCACCCTGGGCTGCAAGCTCAACTACGCGGAGACCGCCACCTACGAGCGGGGCTTTATGGTCGCCGGCTGGGAGGTAGTCCCCTGGACCGCCCGGGCCGATGTCTACCTCATCAATACCTGCGCCGTCACCGAAACGGCCGAAAAGAAGTCCCGGAACCTCATCCGCCGGGCCCACAAGACGGCGCCCGAAGCCCGGATCGTGGTCACCGGCTGCTACGCGGAGCTCCGCCGGGGCCAGCTCCTGGCCATAGACGGTGTCTGGAAGGTCTTCGGCGCCACGGAAAAGAATGCGATAGTCCCGACGGTTGCAGAGGCATTGTCTCCAGAATCGTCGCTACGCGACCCCTCCCACCGGCAAGCCGGCGGGCCCCTCCCTCTTATGCGGCCGAGGGTGGCCACAGATTCTGGAGACAACGCCTCTTCCACCTTTGGGGCTTATTCTTCCGGGGAGGAGCGGACGCGGAGTTTCCTGAAGGTGCAGGACGGCTGCGACAATTTCTGTGCATATTGCACCGTGCCCTATGCCCGGGGCCGGAGCCGGAACCTGGCCATCTGCGAGGTGGTGAAGATGGCAGAGCACATTGCAGCAGACGGCGTGAAGGAAGTGGTGCTCACGGGCGTGAATACCGGAGACTTTGGCCGCACCACCGGCGAGTCCTTCCCGGACCTGCTGAAGGCCCTCAATGAGGTGAAAGGGATTGAGCGCTACCGGATTTCTTCCATCGAGCCCAATCTCATCACCCCCGAAATCGTGGACTGGATTGCCTCCGGCACCAAGTTCCAGCGGCATTTCCACATTCCGCTCCAAAGCGGCAGCGACACCCTCCTTAAGAGAGTGGGCCGGCGCTACGACACCGCCCTCTTCGCCTCCCGCATCGACTATATCCGTCAGGCGCTGGAACGCCCCGGCGAGCCCAAGGTCTTCTTTGGCATCGACGTCATCGTGGGCCTGCCCGGAGAAACGGAAGAGCTGTTCATGGAGACGTATAATTTCCTGAAAGACCACATCCGGCCGGCCTTCATCCACGTATTCCCCTACTCCCGTCGGCCCGGCACACGGGCAGCCACCTGGCCGGACCAGGTGCAGGACAGCGTCAAGACCGAGCGGGTGGCCCGCCTGGAAGCCCTCTGCGCGCAGCTGCACCAAGACTTCGTGGTAGCCCACAAGGGCATAAAAGAAACCGTGCTGTGGGAAAGCTCCGTCAAAAACGGCCTCATGGGCGGCTACACAGGCAACTACATCCGGGTGGAAAAGCCCTTCAACCCCGCCCTGATGAACAAATTGGAGGAGATTGTGCTTTAATCCCGATAGAAAAAGAGGGTGACTTTTTGATGTGCTGGAATAATTGCGTATATTCGTGGAAATATGAACTGTGAGTTATGAATTTTGAGTCGTTAGTCCAAAATATCAACGCGGTCCATGAGACCATGCAAGCACAAGCCGCCCACGCTGTCAACCTTGCCCTGACTGCAAGGAATTGGCTGATAGGATACTATATCGTAGAGTTTGAGCAGCATGGGGAGGACCGTGCTGCGTATGGAGAGAAACTGCTTAAGAATCTTGAAATACGTGTTAAGAAAAAGGGGCTTACAGAGCGCCGATTTCGCGAATTCAGACGACTATATTCAGTATATCCGCAGCTTGGAGTTGAGGTTGTGGGGTACCTTTCAAATAGCGCGTTGGTAATTCGGCAGACATCCGCCGAATTGGGCGTCGAACAGATTCGGCGGACGTCCGCCGAATCTCCTGAAACTACGGAATGGATGCTTCCGGCAAAGATGCTTTTCAGGCTCACCGGCAAAGTTCCGGGTATGACTACCCAAAGATGTGACAGACTCTGTACATGAAGAATGGTAGATCTGATACTCCTCGTAGCTGAGCTCGAAAGCCTTTGAGTTTGTATTTAAGCGACTCCGCCGCCGCATTGGTAGCGTGGTTGATGAAGTAGTTCAGAACATTTTCTTCCCTGTCCTTGATAGCATCCCTGGCCGATTTCACTTCACGCAGGGTGCAGTTTGCAATGGCTTGATACCACTCATGTAGT
>JAFVAU010000006.1 GCA_017480345.1 Bacteroidales bacterium | reverse complement strand
TTTTTGAAGATTTTGAAGTAGTATATCTGTTTGGTTTACAGATGCCTCTGATAATCCATCTTTTCGTGCAGAACGCGGTCTACCCAGACTGAACCATCGTCATGCTTTTTGAAGAAGATGATATGATGGCCGACTCTATAACCCCAAAGTCCCTCTTTAATCTCGCTATAGTTTCTTGCGAGAAAATTGGGAAGGCCGGAAAGGTTTTGTATGGAGAAATATAACTGACGATAGTTATTCTTATATCTTCCAAGGGTAAGAAGCAAGAAACTTTGCCGCGTTGACGGCTGCAATGTATCAGCGTGTGATTTTGTGTCAACGCGGCAGCGTTTCCTGGGAAATCCGTCCATTTCCTTGCCGCGTTGACATCCAGAATCCACCAGAGACGGAATTTCTGTCAATGTGGCTAGAACAAACGGAGCAGTATTAGAAAAGGCGCCATCAGGTGCCCGGCGGAGGGCGTGTCTGGTGGCCCCTTCCCTCAAGCACGCGAAAGCCCGGTTAACGTTGAATCGAAGGAATAAGGAGCGAAGCGACACAGGGGGTCTGGGGGATTAGGCCCCCAGTGAGTGAAACGAAATAAAGCACAAAAGACAGCCTCTGGCTGTCTTTTGTGCGGGTGAAGGGACTCGAACCCATACGCCTTTCGGCACCAGATCCTAAGTCTGGGTTGTCTACCAATTCCAACACACCCGCATAAGGGATTGCAAAGATATGAAAAAAAAGATTCCCGGTCAAGCCGGGAATGACAGGTCAAGCCGGGAAAGACTTGACGAATTCCACGCAGGCCCAGTCTTCGCGTTCCGAAGTTCCGGCAAGGGTGAGCCCCAGAGCCTCGGCGGCCTCCCGGATGGCGGGGACATCG
Organism: Bacteroidales bacterium; assembly: GCA_017480345.1. Lineage (GTDB taxonomy): Bacteria > Bacteroidota > Bacteroidia > Bacteroidales > UBA932 > Cryptobacteroides. The sequence continues at coordinate 71,850 of JAFVAU010000006.1, read as the reverse complement.
GCCTTGTAGAAGCCGCTCAGAAGGAGATGGCCGCCCCGGCGGAGGCTGCGCACATAGGTGGGAAGGTCCTGGAGGATGATGTTGCGGTGGATGTTGGCCAGCAGTACATCGTAGGTGCCCATCTGCAGCAGGGAAGCGTCCCCGCAGGCGGTTTCCACGCGGGTTCCTACCTTGTTCCAGCGGCAGTTGAACCAGGCGCTGCGGGCCGCTACGGCATCGATGTCCACGGCAAAAACCTTGCGGGCCCCCATCTTGGCGGCCAGGATGGCCAGGATGGCCGTGCCGCAGCCCATGTCCACCACCGAGTGCCCCTTGATCGAAGATTCCAGCCCCAGCATACGCTGCATCATCATATAGGTGGTATGGTGATAACCGGTCCCGAAGGCCATCTGGGGGTCTATCCAGATGTTGAAGCGGGTGCGGGGGACATGGGCATTGAACTTGGCCTTCACGGTTACCTTTCCGTCCACCACGATGGGTCGGAAGGAATTCTCCCAAGTCTTGTTCCAGTTCTGCCCCTGCACCATGTCGGCCGTGAAAGAGACGGCGGCGGGGTAGCCGCTCAGGACCACTTTCACATCGGCCGGCCGATACTCCTCCCTGGGGATGTAGCATTTCAGGAAGGGCTCCTCCGTCACGAAGGAGTGGAAGGGCAGCTCCGAGAGCTCCGCCGTCAGGATTTCCGCCATTTCCTCCGTAAAGGGGGAGAGGCGCACGCACACTTCAATGTATTCGAAACTATTCATGCTTTGCAGCTTTTTCCTGTTCCCGGACCACCTCCTGCTTCAAGTTCTCCCGGCGGGAGGCCACCGTGAGCGTCACTTCCTCCACCAGGGCCTCCAGCCCCTGTGCCTTGGAGATCACGTTCTCATCCTGAAGCGTTTCCTCCGCTCCCAGATTGCTTACGGAGGCCGACAGCTGCTGGGCGGCATCCCGGTTCTGGGCCATGGCCTTCTCGATGCCCACATCAAAAATATTGTGGATGGCGGCCACCAGGTTATACTGCGCCGCATCCAGCTGGGTGGTGTACACGGGAACGTTCGCGTTTCTGTATTTGGCTTTGCCCAGGCCGTAGTGGATGTTGTCGAAGTCCGGCCCCCAGGCATTGACCCCGAACTTGGTGAGGAGCGGGGATTTGAGTACGGAGATGTGGTAGCGGAACTCGTTCTCCAGGTGTTGCCAGCCGCTGGCCGCCAGCTGGTAGCGGTCCACGTCCAGCACGAAGGGGAACACCTCCAGGATGGCGTCCTGCAGGATACCGGACACCGACATCTTGTCTATATGGATGTTGTCCTTGTTCTTGAACATGAGCATGCCGGCCAGCCGGCTGAGCTCGTGGCTTCCGTTGAGCATGAGGTCTTTTCCGGAGATGCGCAGCACCCCGTCCATGGAAGGCAGGATCAGGTTCATGCAGGTATCGATGGCCGATGTCACCGCCAGCTCGCAGTCCAGGTCTCCTGAGAAGGATTTGAGCATGGGAAGCAGGGTGTCCACCGCCGGCATCAGGCTGATGATTTTCTCGGCCGTGATGTCCACCAGGTTCAGGTTAAAGCCCGCCCGGAGGTCTTCCTTGGAGCGGGTGCTGTAGAAGCCCTCCACATAGACGTCTCCCATGTTGGAGGCGGCCAGCGCATTGGTAATCTGCAGCGTGCGGTCCCGCATGGCGGCTTCGGCCGATGCCCAGCTGATTTCCAGCTGGTTGTACGCAATTTCATTGGCCTCGAAGGAGAAGTCCACCTCCAGGTTGGAGGGAAGCACCAGAAGCTTGCTGCGCCCGGTGGCGGTGTCCGGCTTTTCGGAGGCCGATGCCGTCACTTCCCGGGGGCGGTCCAGGGCCCTCAGCAGCTCGTTCACATCCAGCCGGTCGCTTCGGAGGTCTGCCTTCAGTTTGAGCGGGCTGCGGCTGCGGCCCAGGATGGCCCGGCGCAGGCCCGTGAGCCGGGCCTGGGCGCTGAGGTCGGAATCTCCGGAGCGCAGCGTCAGGTTTTTCACCGCCAGGGTGTCGTTGTCAAACTCTCCGTCGAAGGCGGAAACCGTGGTGGCAAGGGGTAGGGAAGCCATCCCTACGCGCGCTTCCTCCAGGGCAATCTTCCCTTCCACATCCCATTCCCGGAAGTATTTCTTGAGGGCGTCGGAGAGGCTGATGGTGATATCGGCCGATGCAAATTCATCCTTCTGAAGTCTCTCCAGCCGGGCTCTGCGGGCCAGGCTGTCCCTCCGGGGCATGCCCGTCCTGACGCGGCGCTGATGCCGCTGGGCCGTGGCGTCAAAGGCCAGATTCTCAAGGGAATAGTTGTCCTCTCCCAGGCCAATCTCCAGCCCCCGGCTCCGAGAATTCAGGTTCAGGCGGGGAACCGGAAGCACCGTTCCGGCCGGGTCCAGGCGAAAGTGCTCCGTATTGCCGGAAAGGCTCACGGACAGCCCCTCCGAATCCCGCAGGTCCAGCGCGGCCAGGTTGAGCGTTCCCACCAGGGCCTTGTCTTTGGTCTCTCCTGTAACATTCACCCCGCCGCCCCTGACGAACATGCTCTGATAGGTGAGGTTGAGAGTATCCATGAGGGCCTCCAGGCCTATCGTATTCTTCCGCGTGGAAACGTTCAGCTTCAAACTGGGCAAGAAGGCTTCGACGCTGTCCTTGGGATAGAGCACCGTAATGTCCTCTCCGTTAAGCCTGCCTTCTATGCGGGCTTTCCCGATTTCGCTGGCAGACAAGTAGGAAAGGCGGGAATTCCCTTGCAGGTCAGCCTCCAGGCGGCCGGTGGCGCTGATGCCCATCTGGGGGATGAAGACTTGCACCAGGGAGTCCAGCCGGGCGGCGGCCTTTCCGCTGAGGGCAATCAGCGGGTCCTTGCCCAGGACATTCCGGGCGCTTCCTTCCAGGTCTACGCGGGCTCCGGCCATCTCCAGGCGGAGACGATCCACCCGGGCGTCTATCTCTTTGAGGTCGTCCGTTTCTGCGCTCAAATCCACGGCCAGAAGGCCCTTCCGGCCCATTCCCTCGTAGTCAACGGTGGCGGGAGGAACCAGCAGGTGCGCTTTCATCGAGGGCAGTTCTCCCTTTCCGTATCGGCCTTGTGCAGAGGCGGAAAGGCTCACGCGGGCGTCGGTGTCCAGCTTCTTCAGGAAGTCAAAGTTCTTCCGGTATTCTTTGATGAGGTCTCCTATGGGGCACTTGTCAATGGCGGCCTCAACGTCCAGGTTCCAGACGCCGGCCTGCTGAAGAAGCTCTCCCTTTCCTTTCAGTTCCAGTGCGGACAGTTTCACAACAAGCTGGTTCAGAATTACTTCCAGGGCTTCGTCCTTCCTTTTTGGGAAATGGGCGTCCACTTCCAGGCCCAAGGGAACCTGCAGCCGGCCGAAGCTGCCGGTCCTCAGGCGGGTGGAGGCGCTGGCCGATGCTGTGAGGTGCCTCCCGCGGTTTTTCAGTTTCAGGGATTCCAGCCTCATGGCCAAGGTGTCCTGGGGAAGGCGGCCGGTCACCAGCATGGAATCGAGGGAGAGGACCGCGTCCGACTGAAAGAGGTCCCGGGTGTCCAATTTCCCCTCAAAAGAGAGACGGCGCATGCCCAGGAGGGCGTGAATAGTGTCTTCCGGTCTGGTGAAAACCACCAGCGGGCGGTCTTCCAGGCTCACTTTGTCTATCCGGATGTCCGGCACCTTGCTTTCGCTGCTGTCGGCCTTGGGCTCGGAAGGGCCGACGGGAAGGATGTCCCAGTTGGCCCGGCCTTCCGGGAATCGGTGTGCGAAGATGCGCGGGCGGCTCAGCCGGGCCCGGTGGACATGGTATTTCCCCCGTATGAGGGCCACATAATTGAGCGAAAGGTTCAGCTCCCGCGCGCTGGCCAGCGTGTCCGGGGCGCCGTCTTTTCCGTACCCCATCCGGCCCAGGTTCATCCGCCGGCCCGGCTCCGTGAGGAGCGTGTCATAGCGGGCATAGCGCTCATGCGGGTAGGTGATGCAGAAGTCTTTGGCATCGATGTTCAGGAAGGGGAAGCTCTTGATTACGTGGGCCCGGACTTCCCGGAAGGAGACGTCTCCTTCCACCAGCCCCTCCGTGACCCGGTTCACGATGCCGGTGAGCACGGAAGGTCTCAGGAGAATCTGGAGGGCCACCAGAATCACCAGCACAAGCCCTACCAGGGCCAGCAGCGCGTTCCGTATGACCTTCCAGGCTTTCATCTATTTGAGGGCGGAAACGGCGTCGGCCACCTGCTCCAAAAGCCATTTGGGGGTGGAAGTGGCCCCACATACCCCCACCGACTCTCCCTCCCGGAACCAGGAAGGGTCCAGTTCGGCGGCCGACCCCACCAGGTGCGTCCGGGAATTGGCGCTGCGGCACAGGTCGGAGAGGACTTTCCCGTTGGAGGAAGATTTCCCGGACACGAAGAGAATCACATCGTGGGAAGAGGCAAAGGCCGCCAGCTTTTCGTGGCGGGAGGCCACCTGGGCGCAGATGGTATTGTGAACGACAAGCCGGGCTCCGCGGAAAAAGAGCAGATTGCAGATTTCTTCATATTCCGTGGGGCTCTTGGTGGTCTGGGAGAAGATTTCCATGGGCTGGGAGAAGTCCAGCGAATCAATCATATCCTCCAGCATCTTGGCATTTTCCACCACCAGGGCGTCTCCTCCCACCTGCCCCACCAGGCCCAGCACTTCTGCGTGACCCACCCGGCCGAAGATGATGACCTGGCCGTGGAGCCCTTCAGAATGCAGGCGGGCATAGGCTTCACGGATGCTCTTTTGGAGCCGGAGCACCACGGGGCAGGAACAGTCAATAAGGGTAATCTTCCGGGAGATGGCCTCTTGATAAGTGGCCGGCGGTTCTCCGTGGGCACGGATGAGCACGGTTCCGCCCTGGGGAACTTCCTCCAGGCTGGCTGCCGTCACCAGACCCTTTTGCTGGAGGCGGAAAAGCTCGGCCTCGTTGTGGACAATGTCTCCCAGCGAATACAGACGGTCTTCCCCGGAAAGATAGCTTTCTGCGCGGGTGATGGCGCGGATCACTCCTCCGCAGAAACCGGAACCGGGGTCTATCTCTACCTTTAACATGACAGGCCGGGGCTTTCCAGAATGCCGAATTTGCCTTGGAGCAGGCCCAGGATCCAGACCAGTTCTTCGTGGAGGGTCATGTGGGTGTTGTCCATCACATAGGCGTCCAGCGCCTGCCTCAGCGGGGACGTTTCCCGGTGGGAGTCTATATAGTCCCGCTCTTTCAGGTTGGCCAGGACTTCCTCCAGGGTGGCCGTCTGGCCCTTGGTTACCATCTCGTCGTAACGGCGCCGGGCGCGGACCTCATCATCGGCCGTCATGAATATCTTCACCTCTGCATGGGGGAAGACGGTGGTGCCGATATCCCGTCCGTCCATGATGACGCGCCCCCCTTCGGAGAAGGTATGGAGGCGGGCGTCAACATATTGACGCACAAAGGGGATGGCGCTCACCGGACTCACATGGGAGGAAACCTCCAGGGTGCGGATTTCGGATTCTATGCAGCGGTCTCCCAGGAACAGGCGGGTGAAGCCTTCGGCCCGGCGGAAATGAAGGTCCAGCAGGTCGATGGAAGCCTTCAAACGCTCCTCGTCAATTTTTCCGTCCTCTCCGATGAGCCCTTCCTCCAGGCAATGGAAAGTGACGCCCCGGTACATGGCTCCGCTGTCCAGATACAGGAAACCGAACTCGGAGGCCACCATTTTGGCAAAAGTGCTCTTACCGGTGGAGGAGTAGCCGTCGACGGCGATGATGATGTCGGGAATACTGTTCATGCTTTCTGTGGTATCAAGATTACAAAATTAGGAAAAATTCACGATATTTGCATAAATTATATCGCCATGAAAATTCTGATCGTAGACGACGAAAGGGCCATCCGCTATTCCCTCAAGGAAATCCTGGAAATGGAGGGCTACGCGGTAGAAACCGCCGAGAACGGACTGGAAGGGCTGGAAAAGGCCCAAAAAGAAAAATACGACGCCATCTTCTGCGACATCAAGATGCCGCAGATGGACGGAACGGAAATGCTCTCCAAGGTAATCGAGGAAGGCATTGAAACGCCGGTGGTGATGGTGTCCGGTCATGCGGACATCTCCACGGCCGTGGACTGCATCAAGCGGGGCGCCTTCGACTTCATCGAAAAGCCTCTGGACCTGAATCGCATCCTCATCACCCTCAAGAACGCCACGGACAAGGCCTCCCTGGTGAAGGAGACCAAAATCCTCAAGAAGAAAATCTACGGAAGGGAAATGGTGGGGGAATCCCAGCCCATCGGCCATCTGAAAGACATGATCCAGAAAGTGGCTCCCACGCAGGCCAGCGTGCTCATCACCGGCCCCAACGGCTCCGGCAAGGAACTGGTGGCCCAGAGCATCTACCAGCTTTCTCCCCGCTCCATGATGCCCTTCGTGGAGGTGAACTGCGCCGCCATCCCCTCCGAGCTCATCGACAGCGAGCTCTTCGGCCATAAGAAGGGGTCGTTTACATCGGCCATCAAAGACCATAAGGGAAAATTCGAGCAGGCCGACGGCGGCACCATCTTCCTGGACGAGATTGGAGATATGTCCCTGGCGGCCCAGGCCAAGGTGCTGCGGGTGCTGCAGGAGAGGAAGCTCACCCCCGTGGGAGGAGACAAGGAGATTACGGTGGACGTGCGCGTGATTGCCGCCACCAACAAGAACCTGCAGGAAGAGATTGGAAAGGGCAATTTCCGGGAAGACCTCTACCACCGCCTCAGCGTGATTGTGCTCAAGGTGCCCGCCCTGGACGACAGGAAGGAGGACATCCCGCTGCTGATAGAGCATTTCTCCAAGCAGATTTCCGGCGAGAGCGGAAAGCCCGTGCGGGAGTTCGAGCCCGCCGCCATGACGCTTCTGAAAGAGCGTTCCTGGCCCGGAAACATAAGAGAACTGCGCAATGTCGTGGAGCGCCTCCTCATTCTCGGAGGCAGTCCCGTCACTGCGCAGGATGTGAAAGATTACGCGTTCTAACTACTTCACGCGCTGGCCGTAGGAACGGTCGGTGGTGTTCACGGTGATAATCTCGCCGGTCTCGATGAAGAGGGGAACCATAATCTTGGCGCCCGTCTCCAGGGTAACTTCCTTCAGGGCCGATGTGGAGGCGGTGTTGCCCTTCACGGCAGGCTCGGAATAGGTGACCTCCAGGGTTACATAGGTGGGAAGTTCGCAGGTGAGGCAGCGCTCTTCGGGTTCGGTCATGAACATCATTTCCACGTGCTGGCCTTCCTTCATGAGGTCTGCGTTGTCCACCACGTCGTGGGGCAGGGTAATCTGCTCGTAGGTTTCCTCATGCATGAAGTTGAAAGCCTCGCCGTCGTCATAAAGGAACTGGTAGGGACGACGCTCCACGGAGATGGTGTCCAGTTTCACGCCGGCGGTGAAAGTGTTCTCCAGGATGCGGCCGTTTTCCAGGTTGCGCAGTTTGGTTTTCACGAAAGCAGGGCCCTTACCGGGTTTCACATGCTGGAAGTACACAACGGCGCAAGGTTTGCCGTTGAACATGATGTACATTCCGTTCTTAAGGTCAGCAGTTGTTGCCATAAATTGGTATTTTAGTTAATTGTTTGTTCTAAATAACCCACAAAATTAACCATTTGTCCCATTTTCTGCAAATTTTTGTATGCTAAGCCCATCAGGATATGCCTCCGGGCGGCGTAGACGCCCGTGTCTCCGTGAACGGGAGGGGCCCGCTGGCGAAGCCGGTGGGAGGGATAGCGCCGAAGGCGCGTACCGGCCCGGAGGCATATCCTGGCGGGGTTAAGCCTTCGGAATCTTGACGGTGAAGGCGGCGCCGCCCAGGGTGAAGGAGCGGGCGTAGGAGATGGAACCGCCGCAGTGTTCGGCAATCCGGCGGCAGATGGCAAGGCCCAGGCCGGAGCCGCTGGTCTTGGTGGTGAAGTCCGGGGTGAAAATCTTGTCCTGGTTCTGCTCGGAGACGCCGGGGCCGTTGTCTTCCACCACAATCTCGTAGAAACCGTCTTCGGCGGCGTTGCGCACGGAAACCAGCAGCTTGTGTTCTCCGGGCATGTCGTCCACGGCCTGGATGGCGTTGGTGATGAGGTTCACCACCACGCGCGTGAGCTGCGGACGCGGCGCCTCCACCAGGGCGCCCGGCAGGCCGAAGTACTCAATATTCAGGTTGTCACGCGTATCAAAGAGGTCCACCTCCTGCTTCACCAGGGCGTCCAGGTCCAGGCGCTCCGCCTTTTGGTCGTACATCTTGGCGAAGGTGGAGAACTGGTCGGCGGAATCGGCCAGGAGGTCCACGTGGTAGAGGACGGTGGACGCCACCTCATCAAAACGCTCCTGCCACAGGGGATTGCCGGTCTGCTTCATGCGCATGAGCATCTGGAGCTGCAGCTTGATGGGCGTGAGCGGGTTTTTGAGGTCGTGGGCCACACGGCGGGCCATGTCTGTCCAGGCCTTGTCGCGTTCCACCTGCGCCAGGCGTCGGGAACTCTCTCCCAGGTCCTGCACCATCCGGTTATAGGCCTGCACCAGGGGGGTAATCTCGTCGTCTCCGTCATACACCAGAGGCTCCAGGTGGTCCACGTCGCTCACCGTCATCTTGCGGCTGAGGGCCGTCAGGGGGCGGAACAGGCGGCTCACCATGGCAAAGGTGATGAAGCGGGAGATGAGCAGCAGAAGCAGGAAGATGGTGATGACCGTGGCAATATGCAGCGTTACCTCGGATTCAAAGTCCTGCGAGAGGTCCGTGAAGGGGGAGGATACGATGGCTATCATATTGCCGCCGCTGTTGAATACAGGGGCGTAGAGGGCGTAAAAACTGCGCCGGCTCACCTTTTCCCGCTGCATGTAGAAGCGTTTGTGGGCAAAGCGGATGTTGTAGAAGGCGTCGTCGTCCAGGCGGAGCCCCAGAATCATGCGGTCATATACTTCCGGAGTGGTGCTCATGACCACGCGCCCGGCCACATCAAAGAGAGAAATGTCGCAGCGTAGGTTGTTGCCCACTTCCTCCACGGAGGCCAGCATCTGGGTGCCGGTGAGCTGCTGGGAGTTTTCCACTCCTCTCAGATGCTCTTGCAGCATGCCCTGCAGCGTGTTGATGCGCGCCGTCATGATGCTGTTCATGTTGGAGTTGTTGCGCTTGTACACAAACCAGACGCTGAATCCGGCCATGGCCACCAGGGTAACCAGCAGGGAAATGTACACCACCAGATTGATCCGGTTCTGGAAGTAGCGGCGGCCGCCGGAACTCCTTCTGCGCCAGGAGAGGATGGTAATGAAGACGAAGGCCAGGATGGCCAGCAGGAAGGCCTCCACCACATAATAGAGCCACTCCGTCTGCGGCCGGGAGATGATGACCATCTCGTCCTGGGAGACATCGCGTACAAAATGGCACCAGCCTTCCAGGTCCACATGCCCGCCGGAATGCTGGGCGGCCAGTTCTTTCAGCCGGCCGGAATAGACGGTGGGGAAGGGATAGGAGCCCTTGTACTGGACCAGTTTGTCGGAATTGTATTTGGCCCAGGAATACACCGAGGGCAGCGACACCCGCCCGGGATCCGAGATGCCCAGCAGGCTCAGGTATCCCCGGTCTTCCCGGTTGTGCTTGGATTCCACGCTCACCAGCACCAGCTGGGAGCCCTGCCCTTCCACATAATAGGAGAAGAGGCCGGTATAGGTGGTTCTTCCGGAGGAAAGGTTGCTGTAGAAGAAATGGGAATTGTCTCCCAGCCTTACGCCGCTCCGGATTCTCTCCTGGAAGAGGGCCGAAGAATTGTTGTCCTCCAGGCTGGGCAGGATGACGGCGATGTCGTAGTCTTGCGAGATGCGTCCCATATAGGCGCTGGTGAGGCGGCTGCGGATGATGTCCGCGCTGCCTTGCAGGACGGACAGCGCCCCTATCATGGGGTCCTGCGCAATGGCGTTCTCCGCACTCCGGAGCTGGATTTCCAGGGCTATATCCCGGTCCATGGCCAGCCGGGCGGCCCAGACGTCTATGCGCCGCTGCTCCTTGTCAAATCCCAGGATGGAGGTGATGACGGCAAAATAAATGCCGATGGCGGCGGCATACCCCACGCGGCTCCAGCCGGTGAACATGTCGTAGCGGATGCCCATGAGCGTACGGGCGAAGGGGGAGAGCATCTGCAGCAGGATGGGCAGGGTGATGGAGAGCCCCAGGAAGGAGACGTAAACCAGGGCGGTGTATCCGGTGAGCAGGAAAACCTTGTAGAGTTCCATGTTCACGCTGGAGTTCACCAGGATGCTGCGGAACGCTATGTGCAGATAGACCGCTACGCCGATGACCATCAGGACCAGAAGCCCCATCAGGATGGCTTCCAGGATGCGGGAATTCCTCCTCCGGATTTGTTTGAGCAGGGTCCAGCGCACCAGGTACAGGTCCCACACTGTGAGGCTGATGGCCAGGTTCACCAGGATGACGGCGCCCAGGGAATAGAAGAAAGGACCGTCTGCATACAGCAGGGGAGAGAACAGTTGCGAATCCTGGAACAGACGCCTTCCGCCCACATACAGCCAGCTGAGCACTCCGCCCTGGCTCGCAAGCACCATCAGGAGGCAGGGGAGCGTGGGATAGGCGTTCAGCAGGAACAGGAGTCCGGCCATGAGCAGGCCCACGGCCAGCCAAAGCAAGGCGGAGTGGGTGCCTGAAGGCTGGGCCAGGGTTTCATCGGCCAGGAGGAAAAGCGGGACGCCGTTTACGCTCACAGGGGCGCCTGTAGAGGCCGACAGCGGTTTCACGCTGTATTTCTCATTGGTGCGGAAGTGGCGGTTGAGGCTCTTTTCCTGGAGCTCGTCCACAATTTCCAGGCCGGCTATCACCTTGGATGAAGGGCCTTCCACGGCTTTTACCAGGTACCATTTGGGCCCGTAGTTCACAAAGGAGGGCTGCGGGGAGGCATCGGCCAGCGGAGAAGAGAGGGAGCTTCTGCTGTCTCCTATCCGCTGCACCAGGGTGAGGGGACGGATGTCGTCGTTTCTCAGGGGGAACTGGTTCACCCAGCTTTGGAGGGAGTCTCCCCGGTAGCGGTATATCACCATGTCTTCCGGCAGGCCGCCCAGCTCCGGCCATTGGTCCGGATCTCCCTGGAGGGCCTTCTGGATATAGCTGTCCAGAAGCAGCATGCGGTGCTCCACCCTTCGGCCCACCTCCCGGGCGGCGGCTCCCACGTCCGACCGGGCCGACCCTACCAGCAGGGAGACGGCATACACCACCACGGCCGAGACAAGGAGTCCCAGGCCAATCCATTTCCCTATGAGCCGTCTTTTATTCATGGTGATAAGGTTCTCCCTTCAGGATGGTGAAGGCGCGGTACAGCTGCTCTGCAAAAACCGTGCGCACCATCTGGTGGGAAAAAGTCATGCGGGAGAGCGAAATCTTGTCCTGCGAGTGGGCGTAGACGGCGTCGGAAAAGCCATAGGCCCCGCCCACGCAGAACACCAGGTTCTTGGCTCCGCGGGAAAGGAGTTTCTGCAGGTGGTCCGCAAATTCCAGCGAGCGGTACTCGTGCCCGTGTTCGTCCAGGAGCACCAGCACGTCCTGCGGGCCCAACTGCCTCAGAATAAGCTCTCCCTCCTTTTCCTTGATCTGCGCCTGCGTCAGGGCCGATACCTTCCTGAGCTCCGGAATTTCCGTTACCCGGAAGGGAACGTAGTGCCCCAGCCGGGACGCATACAGGTCCAGGCCTTCTTTGACCCACTTGACGTCGGTCTTCCCTACGGTAAGGAGCACGATGTTCATATCACTGCAAATGTAACGATTCGGCTCGGAATTTGCAAGTAAGCTGGCAGCATGAATAAAAACCTGCATATTCTTGTGACGGCGGCCGCCCTCTGCGTCTGCCTCCTTTCTTATGGCCAGGTGCAGCAGACCCGCAATTTCGTGGCCCTTCCCCAGTCCCGGCCCCAGGGAGAGTTTTCCGTATTTTCTTCCATCACCAAATACCTGGCCGCCGGAGATGTGGCCTCGCTTTCCAGCTGGTTCGCGGACAATCTGGACGTGACGGTGCTCTCCACTTCCCGCAACTGCTCCAAGAAGCAGGCCCGGGAAATCCTGAGGAACTTCTTCGCCTCCAACACCCCGCGCTCCTTCGAGGTAACCCACCGGGCCTCCGAAACCAACAAGAAATATCTTATCGGCCTGCTGAATGCCGGGGGAGAACTTTTCCAGGTAACCATCTATGCCACTTCTTCCGGCCAGGATACCTACAAAATCCAGCAACTGAACATCTCGCGGCAGATGGCTGCGTACTAAGGTTTTCCGCGGATGACGGTGGAAGAATCCCGGAAGGATGGGGCACATTGAAAGCGTCATAGTGGATATTTCCTGTAAAATGAGTATATTTGCCCTTATGAAATATCTTTCCCGCATTTTGGCGCTACTGGCAGGGCTGTCCTTTTATGGGATGGTCCAGGCACAGGAGAAGCTGGTTTTTACCCCGCAGTGGACTGCTCAGGCCCAGTTTGCAGGGTATTACGTGGCCCAGGAACTGGGTTTTTACAAAGATGCGGGAATCGAGGTGGAGATTGTCCACCCCAGTTCTACGGAATCGGCCCTTGTCCGTCTTCAATCCGGGAAAAGCCAGTTGACCACCATCCAGCTGTGCCAGGCCATGGAGTTTATAGACAACGGCATACCGCTGGTGAACATTCTCCAGACCTCCATGAACAACGGGTTGGTGATTGTTTCCCGCAATGGCAAGAATCCTGCCGGGCAAAAGGGCATCCGGGTGGGTACCTGGAGCGTGGGTTTTGACCAGATAGCCCTGGCAATGTGCCTCAAGGAAGACCTCGACTACCAATGGGTCCGTTATGCCACCAGCATCAACCTCTTCCTTGCGGGCGCCATAGATGCCATCCTGGCCATGAGCTACAACGAATACTACCTCCTCAAACAGTGCGGCGTAGAGCTCACGGAGGAGAACACTTACCGTTTCCGGGACCATGGCTACAACGTGCAGGAAGACGGCGTGTATATGCTGGAGTCCAACTACCGGAAGAACAAGGAGGCGGCGCAAAAATTTGCTCAGGCCAGCAAGCGGGGATGGCTGTACTGCGCAGAGCACCCGGAAGAGGCCCTTGAAATAGTCATGAAGTATGTGAGGATGCACCACGTGGCCACCAACCGCGTTATGCAGAAACTCCAATTGGAGGAAGTCCTCAAACTCCAGATAGACCCGGATTCCGGTGAGCGGGAATTCCGCCTGAGGCCGGATATGGTGAAACTGGCCAACGACCTTATGCTGGAAAGCCAGCTTCTTTTGAGTGAAGTAACCTATCAGCAAATCATCGCCCGGTAATTATGGCATACAAACCCTTTGATTACTTCCGGGCGTCTTTTTCCCGAAGGCTTAATATCCTGGTCGCAACCCTGGCCTCCATTGTCTTTGCCGTGGCCCTGGTTTTTCTCTTTGCGCAGGCCCGTTACGCCGTGCAGAGGGAAGCCAAAGAACACGCCACCCAGCTTCTGAACAACACGGTCCTGCGTGTGAACAACATCCTGGATCAGGTGGAGGTGGCCACAAACAATACCGGCTGGCTGGTGGGCCGTCACCTGAATACGCCGGATTCCATGTATGTTTACGCCCGCGCCATTGTGAATAACAACCCGGAACTGGCAGGCTGCTCCATTTCCTTCGAACCCTATTATTATCCGAGCAAGGGCCGGTACTTCTCCGTCTACTCCAGACAGGAGAATGGGGTGGCGACGGTGGAGCAGGAGGGCAGCGAGTCCTACGAATACTTCTATATGGACTGGTACCAGCTGCCCAAGCTGCTGGGCCATTCCACCTGGACGGAGCCCTTCCTGGACGAAGATCCCGAAGAGGACGCCGTCCAGAACAACATGATACTCTCTTACTGCAAGCGGATAGAGGACGAAAAGGGGAAATATGTGGGCACCATCGCTTCGGACCTTTCCCTCCGTTGGCTTTCTGAGACCATCTCTGCCGTAAAACCGTACCCCCATTCCTATAGCTTCATGATAGGTAAGGGCGGCACCTTCTTCGTCCATCCGGATCCGGAGAAGCTCCTCTACCAGAGTATCTTCACGGAGTCCCTGGAGCAAGACAATCCGGAGAGGACGGCCCTTGGCAAGGCCATGGTAGCCGGAGAAGAAGGGATGAAGCAAATCACCCTGAACGGAGAACTCTGCTACGTTTTCTATCAGCCTTTGGGAGAGACCGGTTTCAGCGCCGCCATCGTGTGCCCGGAAAGGGACATCTTCTACGGCTACAACCGCCTCAGGAACGTGGTGATTCTCATCTTCATCCTGGGGATGCTCATCATGCACATCATCCTGAGCACCGTTTTCCGCCTGGAGATTGCCCCCATGAGAAGCCTGGCCGAGGAGGCCGAAACCATCGCCGACGGTAACTTTGACGTGGCCCTCCCCGATACGGGACGGATAGACGAAATAGGCAGGCTGGTGCATTCCTTCTCCGAAATGCAGCAGTCCCTGGTGAAGTACATCGAGGAAATCAAGAATACATCGGCCGAAAAAGCCTCCATCGAAAAGGAACTGTATGTGGCCCGGGATATCCAGATGAGCATGGTGCCCCGCATCTTCCCGCCCTTCCCGGAAAGGGAGGACATAGACCTGTATGCCTCCATGACCCCCGCCAAGGAAGTGGGAGGAGACCTGTATGATTTCTTCGTGGAGAACGAGTGCCTGTATTTCTGCATCGGAGATGTATCCGGCAAGGGCGTTCCCGCCTCCCTGTTCATGGCCGTGACAAGAAACCTCTTCCGCGTCATCGCCCAGCAGGGAAAAAGCCCTGAGGAAATTGCCGGCAAGATTAACCACGTCCTTTCGGCCGAAAATGATCAGGGAATGTTCGTGACCATGTTCATCGGCAAAGCCAATCTCAAGACCGGAGAACTGAGCTACTGCAACTGCGGCCACAACCCGCCCGTGGTATGCGAACCCGGCAAGGAGGCCCGGTTCCTGCCCATGCAGTATGTGAACCTGGCCCTGGGTACCTGGGACGGCTTCGAGTTCCAGGGAGAGCGTATCCCGGACATCCGCGAATGGAAGATTCTCCTGTACACGGACGGCCTTAACGAGGCGGAGAACCCCCAGTACGAACTCTTTGGAAACGACCGCCTGATTAAGCTCATGAACGGGGTGTCCCACATGGATGCCCAGGGTATCATCCGGATGCTGCAGGAAGAGGTGGAGAAGCATCGCAGCGGTGCCGCTCCCAATGACGACCTCACCCTCCTGAGCCTTACCGTCAAGAATTTAACCGCCTAACACTGTTATACTATGGCCAAATTATCTGAGAAAATAGGCTATGCCCTGGGTGACGCCGCCGCCGGCGGAATCACCTGGAAGGTCATGTCCATCGCTTTCCCTTTCTTCTTCACCAACGTCTTCGGTCTCACCGTGGCGGATGCGGCGGCCCTCATGCTGGTGGCCCGTCTGTTCGACGTGGTCACGGACCCTATGATGGGCGCCATCGCAGACCGGACGCAGTCCCGCTGGGGAACCTATCGGCCCTGGCTCATCTTTGGAGCCATTCCGCTGGGTCTGGTGTTTGCCCTGCTGCTCTATACCCCGGACCTGGGGCCTGCCGGAAAGCGTGTCTACGCCTATGCGCTGTACCTCCTTATGATGGTAGTGTACACGGCGGTGAATGTGCCTTACGGCTCCCTTCTGGGCGTAATGACGGACGATGACAACGAGAAGAACCAGTTCTCCTCCTACCGGATGGTGGGAGCCTATGCCATGGGCTTCGTGATGCTGTTCTCCTTCCCTTACCTCCAGCGGATGGTGGGCGGTGATGCCAAGCATCAGTATGCCGTCCTGGGTGTTCTGCTGGGTGCCGTGGCGGCGCTGGGAACCCTGGCTTGCGGCCTTCTCACGAAGGAACGCCTGAAACCCGTCCGTGCAGAGAAGTTCTCCTTCAAGCCCTTTGCAGACCTGTTCAAGAACAAGCCCTGGATTTATCTTACCCTCATCGGTATCTGCACCAATTTCTTCAACGGTTTCCGCTATGCCGTGGCCGCCTATCTGATGGAATACTGCCTGCACGGAGATGTCACCGTCATGGGCCTGGTAATCAATTATACCGTCTTTATGATGTTCGGAGAAGCCACTTGTATGGTCTTTGGCGGCCTCTGCCCCTGGTTCACCAAGAAGGTGGGTTCCAAGCACAAGGCCTTCGCCTGGGCGGCCATCATCTGCGCCGTCTCCTCCATCCTGTTCTTCTTCATCCCCATGGATCCGGCCTGGATTTGGGTGATGATTGCCAATGTGATTGTCACTTCCATCGGCATCGGCCTTTATTCTCCGCTTATCTGGAGCATGTATGCCGATGTGGCGGACTATGCCACCGAGAAGAACGGCACTTCCTCCACCGGCCTCATCTTCTCTTCCGGCACCATGGCCCAGAAGTTCGGGTCGGCCATTTCCGGCGCCCTGGTGGCCATGCTGCTGGGCATTGCGGGCTTCGTTTCCAGTACGGATCCGGCAACGGGAGAAACCATCATCAACATCAGCAACATGGAGTCTGTCCAGACCATGATCTGGGCCCTGTTCTCGCTGTTCCCGGCCGCTATTGCCCTCCTCATCCTGCTGCTCCTGCGCCTGTATCCTATCAAGAAGTAAATTTTGGTGACAGCTAAGTAATTGGCTGTCATTGACTTATAATACATTTCTCGTTCAAAAAACGAACGAGAAATGTATTGTATATGGCAGAGTATCAACGAGTTACTTGTCACCTGTCAGGTGGAGGTATTTGGCAATCTGACGGGGAAAGGCGGTTGTGCGGCGTCGGAGCTCATCGGCCAGGGCCTTCCTGAGGGATAGGGGCAGGGAAGGTATCTCACGCGGATGGCCGATATGCCCCTCCTTCAGCAGAATCCGGGTGCAATCCCCGTACACGGCGTCTGAATAGCTGTGGCGGTCTTCGCGGATGTCATAGTCGCTGCCGGTGTTGTCCCGGAAGGAGCGCAGCATGGCCTCGTAGTTCCCGTAATAGCTGATGGCTTCTCCATAATCGATGACGTTCCACAGGCCCACAAGACAATCGGCCAGATACTGCATCTGCCCTTCGCGGAGACCTTTGCACCATCGTTCCAGCTGACAGTACTTCAGATGCCCGCCTCCCTCCCGGATGCGTCCGGCTTCCCGAAGGATGTCCCGCAGCTTGGACGACAGTTCGGAGGGTTTCCGGACGCTGGAATACGGATGCGTCTGTCGGGCATAGCGCAGGAAATTCCAGCGGTAGTCCTGGGCCTCCTGCACCAGTTTCCGCTCTACGGGATTGTTGTTGCAGTAATTGATGGTGGTCCGGGCCTGTTTGTTGCCCAGTTTGACGGAACTCATGTAGCGGTGTTTGAAGAGCGGCCCCTTTCGGCCCCGAGACTTGTTCCACTCATAGGAAAAGAGATGGGTATACTCCTGCACAAAGCGGGCGAGCGCCGTCTCCCCGGGGGCCACCACCACCAGATGCGTATGGTCCACCATGGGGCAGAGGGCCAGGAGGCGGATGCCGAATCGGCCTGCCGCCGTGCACACGATGGAGAAGAATACGAGAAAATCGTTGACGGTGTAGAAAACGAGCACGCCGCCCACCGTCTGCTGGCAAACGTGATGCACCTCGCCGGGATATACTTTTCGCGTCTTCATAACGGACGCAAGATATCCACAAGATGGGAAGGAAGCAAGAATCGTAAAAAAAGTTGTGTTGTTTTACATGCTTTTTGTGTGTTTCTTACGATTTTTCACTCCCAAACCACCCAGCTCCGGTCCAGCAAAATGCGCTTGGGGGCCCCGGCCATCCCACCAATCTGATAGTCCGGGATGCTGTCCGTAAGGAGAGCCACCGCCCGGTTCACCCTGGCGATGTTCACGTTGAGCTCGTTGTTGAAGCTCTCCAGCATCCGCGCCACCCTTTCATCGATGGCCGACGGGTCTGAACTTCGGCTCACCCGCCGGTAAAAGCTTCGGAGCTCTCCCTCGAAGGAGGTCATCTGCTTGAGCGGGATTCCCTCCGGGTGCCTCAGGAAGAGGAGCAGGACGGATTTTGCCATCGGCCTTACTTTGAGCTCACTTGGGCCGATAAAAATCCTGAGCTCCCGCGTCACCCTTACCTTCTGGGCCGGCGGCGGTGGTCTCACGCCCCGCCGTTCCATCTCCTGCGACGCCCGCCTCACGAAGGAAAGCAGTTCCTCCGTCTCCATCTCTTCCAGGCGGTCTCCGTAAAGCCCCTGCGGGCTTTCCAGCGCCGCGCCTGTCAGGTAATATAGTGCCAACAGTGCCGTCATACTGCAAAGATACGCCTTTGCGCGTAATATTGGTGACAGCCAACTCATTGATTATCACTAACTTCCTATACATTTCTCGTTCAAAAATCGAACGAGAAATAGTATGCAAGTCTATGAGAATCAAGTACTTGCTTGTCACCTCCAACAAACAAAAACCGCAGGCCGGGAAAGGTCTGCGGTAAGTGTCTGGGTGGCAAAAAGCGGACTACCAGCGGTCTTCGTCAGATACGGAGAGCTTTTTGCGGGCGTGACGACGGCGGGCGTTCAGGACGCGGCGGCCGTTGGCGGAAGCCATGCGGGCACGGAAGCCGTGCTTATTCACACGCTTGCGACGGGAAGGTTGAAATGTTCTTTTCATGATATCTCTTTTTTATATTTTTCGCGTAATGGATTGCAAAGGTAGTAAATCTAAGCGAAACCGCCAAATTATTTTTCAATGTGGATGACCAGTTTTCCTTCATACCATGGGTCGTCCAGCCAGGAGGAGATTCTCCAGGTGTGTACGCTGCCGGCAGGAAGGTGATAATGGGCCATCACCTGGGCAATTTCCGGGTTCACGTCTCCGCCTTTTAGGTACAGGATACCCTTGCGGTAGCTCCCTTTCACCCAGGGATAGAAGTCTGGAAGGGAGGCCACGGCGCGGGATACAACATAGTCGAAACTGCGTCCCAGGGACTCTGCACGGGCATTCACCACTTCCACATTGGTGAGTCCCAGGGCCTGGGAAACGGCCGATGCCACGATGGTCTTCTTCCCCACGGAATCGCAGAGCACGAAGGACGCCTCCGGGAACAGGATGGCCAGCGGAATGCCCGGGAAGCCGCCGCCGGTACCCACATCCAGGATGCTGCCGGTGGCAAAGCTGTCCCACAGGCCCGGCACCTCGGACAAATATCGGCCGATGGCCAGCGAATGCAGCACATGGTGGCTGTACAGGTTGTCAATGTCTTTGCGGGAAATCACGTTAATCTGCGCGTTCCATTCCCGGTACAAGGCATCCAGGGCGTCAAAACGCTCCTGCTGCAGCGGCGTAAGTTCAAAACCGTTCATTCCACTTCCCCCCTTAACATCATTTTGGACAGGTGCTCCTTGCCCCGGCGGATGCGGGTGCGCACCGTATTGAGTTCCAGATCCAGTTCCTTGGCAATCTCCTCGTATTCCAGCTCTTCTATCATATACTTGATCATCACGTCTTTGTACAGGCTGGGCAGTTCGTCAATATAGCCCATCAGGCGCTCGTGCATTTCGTCGTTGATAATCTCCTCCTCCGGCGTGAAGTCCGTAAGCGGAGCGCTCCCTTCGGAGGAATCGGTCTTGTGGAGGATGCCTTCTTTCTTCTGGCTCTCCCGCTGGATGCTTTCCAGGTGGTCCAGGGCGGTGCGGGTGGCGATGGTCAGGAGCCAGGGGCGGAATTCCCGCTCCGTGTCAAAACTGCCCAGTGCGGCGAAGGCCTTCTGGAAGCTTTCCAGCACCACGTCGTCGGCATCGGCCTTCCAATGGAAATAGCCGCTCACACGTCCCCGGACCGCTTTTTCATGTATCTGATACAACATCCGGTAGGCCATCTGGTCTCCCTGCATGGCCTTCAGAACCAGTTCTTTTTCTTTTGCTTCCATAGGCTAATGAGCTTCCAGCCAG
The DNA here is from genome assembly GCA_017480345.1 of Bacteroidales bacterium. Lineage (GTDB taxonomy): Bacteria > Bacteroidota > Bacteroidia > Bacteroidales > UBA932 > Cryptobacteroides. Next base: position 51,952 of record JAFVAU010000006.1, on the reverse strand, counting down.
TTGGCGCCCGCGCTGCATTCCACCGTAAGGGGAACGCTCAGGCTCATCACATGCTCCATCACGTCTTTCACCAGCGCCTGGAGCTCCGGCACCTCGGAGGGAATGGCGTCAAACAGCAGTTCGTCGTGAATCTGCAGCACCATCTTGCTCTTCAGGCCCTTTTCCTTCAGGCGGGCGGCTACCTGGATCATGGCCAGTTTGATGATATCGGCCGATGTCCCCTGGATGGGGGCGTTCACGGCATTGCGCTCCGCCAGGGCCCGGACGGTGGCATTGCGTGCGCTGATGTCCGGCAGGTAGCGCCGGCGGCCGAAGAGGGTTTCCACATAGCCGTTCTCCCGTGCGAAGGCCACCGAGTCGTCAATGAAGGAGCGGATGGCCGGGAAGGCGGTGAAATAGTCTTCGATAAGGGCCTTGGCGGCGCTCCGCGGCAGGTGCAGCCGCTGGGCCAGGCCGAAGGAAGAGATGCCGTACATGATGCCGAAGTTGGCCGTCTTGGCCATGCCGCGCTGCTCCCGCGTGACCTCGGAAACGGGAATGCCGAAGATTTTGGCGGCGGTGGCGGCGTGCACGTCCTCGCCGTCGCGGAAGGCCTGCGTCAGATGGGCGTCGCAGCTCAGATGGGCCATGATCCGCAGTTCGATCTGGGAATAATCGGCCGATACGATGACCCCGTCCGGGGTGCCCGGCACAAAGGCCTTGCGGATTTCCTTGCCGCGCTCCGTGCGGATGGGGATGTTCTGCAGGTTGGGGTTGGAGCTGGACAGGCGTCCGGTGGCCGTGAGGGCCTGGTTGAAGGTGGTATGCACACGCCCGTCCTTGGGGGAAATGTACGAAGGGAAGGGCTCGATATAGGTGGAAAGGAGCTTTTTGACAGCCCGGTATTCCAGGATTTCGTTCACGATGGGGTGCCGCTCCGCGATGGTGAGGAGGGTGGCCTCGTCCGTGCTGTACTGGCCCTTGGCACCGCTCTTCTTGGCCTTGGGGTCCAGGGCCAGCTTGTCAAACAGGAGCTCTCCCACCTGCTTGGGGGAGGAGATGTTCAGCTGCGGCTCATCGGCCATTTCCCGGATGCGGCTTTCCCGCTCCACCAGCTCTTTCCGGAGCCCGTCGGCAAAGACCTTGAGCTGGGACAGGTCCACTTTCACGCCATCCAGCTCCATCTGCGTAAGCACCTTGGCCAGCGGCTCCTCCATCTGGTAGTAGAAATCCGGCAGGTTCTCCTTGAGCTTGTCTCCCAGCGGCAGCAGCACGGCCGCCTCCTTCAGGCGGGGGGAGTCCTCTTCTTCGGAGACCTCATCGAAAAGGGAGCCGGTAGTGGCCGGGGCCGATGATTCTAAGGACACGCCCAGGTACGTCTGCGCCAGGGCCCGCAGCTCATGGCTCCGTTCCGGATTCAGGACGTAGTGCATGAGCTCGATGTCGTTCCAGGTGCCCTCCAGGCTTATTCCTTCTTCGTGCAGGAGCTTGGAGATGCGTTTGAGGTCCACACCGTATTTGGCTACGGAAGGGTCTTCCAGCAGTTCCCTGGCTTCGGCGGGGTACGCGGAGCACACCAGCTGTCCCGGGGCGGAAATCAGCAGTTTGCCGCCCGTATGCACCAGGCCGATTTTCTCCGGCCGGGCGGCTTCGAGCGTGCGGAAGTCCACTTCCCGGGGTTCGAGCACAAAATCGGCCTTTTTTGTGCCCGCAAACCCGTTTTGGGCCTCTTCGAGTACATTTTCGGCCTTTTTTGTGCCCGTAAGGTATTTTTTCAGCGAGGAGAACTCGTATTTTTGGAAGAGTTCGTGGATGGCGGAGTCAAAGACTCCCGTATAGCGCATGTCCTCTACGCTCACAGGCAGGCCGATATCTGTCTTGATGGTGACCAGCTGCTTGGAAAGGGCCATGTGCGGCTGCGCTTCCCGGAACATTTCCTGTTGTTTGGCCGACAATTCCGAAAGGTGGGCGTAGATGTTCTCCACGCTGCCGTACTTGGCGATGAGCTTGGCGGCGCCCACTTCTCCCACGCCCTTCACGCCGGGCACGTTGTCAGCCGTGTCTCCGCAGATGGAGAGCATGTCAATCACCTGGGCGGGTTCGGATATGCCCCATTTCTCACACAGGGCGTCCGTATTCACCAGTTCCGCCTCCGACCCGCTCTTGCCGGGTTTGAGTTGGAAGGTGTGCGGGCCTATCAGCTGCCCGTAGTCCTTGTCGGGGGTGACCAGGTACACATCCAGCGTGTGAGAGGCGTACTGGGCCGCCACGGAGCCCAGGACGTCATCGGCCTCGAAGCCGGGCATCATGAGCACCGGGATGTTCATCTTCTCCATCAGCTCCGTAAGGGGCTCCAGGGCGTCGATGACCAGCTGCGGGGTAGGGGGGCGCGTGCCCTTGTACTCCGGGTACAGCTGGTTCCGGAAGGTGCCTCCCGGAGGGTCGAAGGCCACCGCCACATGCGTGGGCTTCTCCCTTTCCAGCATCTCCAGCAGGTATTTGGTGAAGCCGAAGAGGATGGACATGTCCTCCCCCTTGGAGTTGATCATGGGCCTGCGCAGGAAGGCATAGTACATCTTGAAAACCAACGCGTGCCCGTCTATGAGAAAAAGTTTTCCTGGCATATCCTCCAAAGATACGAAAAAAATCAGAACTTGACTTTGACAAGCAGGGGGAAATGGTCGGAAAGGCGGGATGTACCTTCTGAAAGCACTTCGGAGGAAAGCACTTGCACGGGAGCGGCGGCTTTCAGGGCCAGCACAAAGTCTATGCATTCGTGCGGGTTCTCGGTAGAGAAAGTATAATCCGTCCCGGAAAGCGGCTGCCAAACTTCCTGCAATACTTCCAGCACCTCGCTGTCCGGCCGGGCGTTCATGTCTCCGCAGAGGAAGACGGGCTTGGCGCAGGCGGCATAATGCTCCGTGAACCAGGCGTTCAGCGTGCGGGCCTGCTCCTTGGCCGCTTCGGCGCTCTTGAAGTCAAGATGCACGGAGGCGAAGACGCAGCTGGAGGTTTCCACCACCGATGCGCTCCGGGGCTCGCTGCCATCGGCCTGGGGCAGGGGTATGCCATGGCTGGCCAAAAGGGGACTTCGGCTCAGCGTCCCATTCCCGTAGGCCCCTCCGGCGAAGGGAAAGGCCGATGCAAAATGGAACTTCCAGCCGCCCAGTTTGTCGGCCAGCTCTTTCACCTGAAAGGTCCCGTGCCTCCGGTTGCAACTGTCGGTCTCCTGCAGGGCCGCCAGCGTGACGCCGTTTTCCTGCATGAGGCGGGCGATGCCCGGCAGGCTGTCTCCGTATTTCCCGAAGGCCCCCACATTGTAGCTCAGGAGGGTTTCTTCCCGGGGAAACCACTTTGTCAGCAGTTCTCGGCTCAGTTCCAGGACATCGGCCGCTTCTCCGTCATCCACCAGGGGACAGGCCGATACAATCTTTTCCTCCAGCTCCCGGCAGCGGAGGTCGAAGGCGGCCTGGTCAAAGCGGCGTCCTTCCTTCAGGCAGCGGAGTTCCTCCTGGATGAACAGTTCCCAGCGGGGGACATAGTAATGGCTGATGAGCCCGCTCCAGAGGCGGGAAGCGTAGTCGTTCAGGTTGGGTGCGCTGCCCCAGATGGTAATCAGTTGCCAGGCATCGTGCCGGTAGTAGGCCTCCTCCTGGGGCGTGGCTGCCCAGGCTTCGGCCGCCTTCAGCCAATTGTCCAGGCGGCTGTGCGGGTCGCAGGCGGTGAGGGCGGCGCAGTGCTTCAGCAGCAGGCGCATATCGGCCGCCAGGCTTTCCGCCTGGGCGGCATCTTTGGCATGGCAGGCTTCCACAAAAGCGTCTCGGAGGGTGGCAAAATGGTTGCCCAGCACCTGTGAGCCCATGTTCACGGCATCCTCCTTCCACGTGGCCGATGCCGCCGGATGGGCGAGCAGCTTCCGCCAGAGCCGCACCAGGGTTTCATTCTCATAGGGCGGCTGGTTAATCACGGTCCAGTGATGATAGCCTTTCTCGCAGGGGCGGCCGCAGATGAGGGAGCCTTCGGAGAAGGAGCCTCTCAGGTAGATGCTGTCGGCCATTTGCTGCCAGAAACCTACGGGGCTGCCGCGGCGGCGGTCCATGCTTTGGAGCCAGCGGCTGTCATCGGCCCCGCTCTCCCAGGCGCGGTCCATCACATATTCGTAGAACCATTGGTTGAGGCCGAAGCCTTCCAATGTGCAGCCGATGCCCGCTGCGCCGGCTTCCAGCCCTTCGGTGAGGCGTCTCCCTTCCGTGTGGAAGGGGCCGGCGAAACGGGTGTTTCCGCCAAAGTTGCCCAGGTAGCAGAGGATGTACGGCTGCCCGTAGAAGCCTTCCGTGCGTTCCCAGACGGGGATGTTTTCCGTGTAGTAGTCCAGGATGGTCACTTTCCCCTTGGGAACGGCCTCCAAGTAGGCTTTCACAATGTCCGGCGTCCAGTGCCGGCGGTCGTTGTAGAAGAGCCAGCCCATCTGGAGCCATTGGGCCTCCGGGTCGGCCTGGGCCAGGCTGCCGTAGGCGCCGCGGGCGATATCGGCCAGGGTTGCCGGATCCCAGGAAGGCGGGTCCACCTCGTTGAAAAGGTCGAAGCCGTAGATGTGGTCCGTACCGAACTCCCGGGTCTGGATGGCCAGGTACTCCTGCTGGATCTGGCTGTACAGGCTGTCCTGCGGGGACAGGAAGCAGCAGTGGTTCTCCTGGGGGAAGCCGCCCCAGCGTACCACGTCCGTGATGGCGGCATCCGGGTATTGCTCCTTCAGTTTCCCGGGCACATGCCCTCCGAAGGCGGGAAGCACCGGGCGCATGCCCAGGGCCCTTTCACGCTTGAGAATCTTTTTCTGCAGCTCCTTCTGCCCGTCTATCCATCCCTGGGGCAGGGGACCGTCCACGCCGTCTATGTTGTTCATGCGGTGCCAGGGAAGGTAGGCGGGGCCGGTGAAGTAGGCGCGGATTTCTTCGTCCGTGAGGCCGTGCTGGCGCCAGAGCTCCTGCCACAGGGCCTCCTGTCCGGTAATGGCCAGGGGCAGATTGATGCCGTGCAGGGCCATCCAGTCAATGAAATGCTCCCACTGCTCCCATTTCCACCAGGGCATGGTATAGCCAAACGTGCAGTAGTTCAGGAAGAAGCGCTGGGGCACCAGGGCCTTTCCCGTCAGGGGCTCTGCCACCACAGGTTGGGCCGATGGCAGTTGCGGCTTTTCATCGGCATACCAGGAGACGGTGACTCCGCAGCAGTCGTTGAGGTAGCGGTTCAGGCCCACCGACATGGCAAGGGCGTTGTTTCCTTCTATGATTATCTTTTCCCCTTCAGTATATAGTTTGTATGTGTCTTCTTGGGAAGGGATTTCCTTGAAGCGGATGTTGTACTGGGGGGCGATGCGGCGGGCCAAGTCCCCGGCTGCGCGTTCCGAAGGTGTGCTGCAAGCCAGGGTAAGGCAGGTGACACAGAGGGCGAGCAGGTTGATTTTCTTCATTTTGTTAAAATTTCTTTACAAAGATACTGTTTTCTCGGATAAATTTTTTAACTTTGCACCTGATACCACAGTACACCACACTAAAGTAAAAAACAACTTTTAACAATAACTAATTCAGTATCACTATGAAGAAATTAATTAAACTTCTGTTTGCTTTCTCGCTGGGCCTTGCCATGGCGGGCTGCGCAAAGTATGACGACACTGAACTCAGGGGCAAGGTGGACAGCCTGACTTCTGAAGTTAACACGCTCAAAGCCAATCAGCAGGCCATGCAGGCCGTGATTGATGTCTGGAAAGCCGGCGGTTATGTAGCCAGCATCGACAACTCCGTCCCCGGCCAGCACACCGTTACTTTCTATGGCGACAATGGCAAGACCGTCGTTTTATATGATGGTAAGCAGGGTGAAGATGGAAAGCCCGGTGCAGATGGAGACGCTTTCTTCAAGGATGTAACTTCCGACGAGAACGGCGTTACCTTCGAGAAGCAGGATGGTACCAAGATCTTCATCCCCTTCGCCAAGGCTTTCAAACTCGTGATCGAGAACCCCGAGGCCGAGCTGGAAGCCGGTGCAAAGGTTGAATTTGCCTACAAGGTTGAGAATGCCAACAGCACCACGTCCGTGGATGTCTTCGCCGGCGGCAACTATGCTGCAGTGGTAGATGCAGAAGCCTCCAAAATTGTTGTGACCGCCCCCACTCCTGCCGTGAACGGCAGCGTACTGGCATGGGCCCAGAACGAAGAGGGTCTCTTCTCCATGCGCAAACTCAGCTTCTTCGTAAAGGCCGAGACCACGGTTGTTACCGAGGAGGAGGAGTATCAGGCCATTTCCGGCGATGCCGGTAACTTCGTGATCGGTTTGGTTTCCAATGTTGACGTTGAAATTGAGAAACCCACCGTTGACTGGATTACCGTCGTCCCCGACACCAAGGTCGCTGTCACCCATAAGCTCACCCTCGCGCTCGCTGAAAACACCACCGGAGAGCCTCGTGAGGCCACCATCAACATTCTGCGTTCCGACAACAAGAAGCAGGTTCAGTCCATTAAGATTGTCCAGCTGGTCAAGAGTGCAGAGAAAGTTCTGACGGTAGAGCGTGTTTGGGGCAAATATCCCGTAGCTCTTGGAAAGGCGTGGACTAGCGAGTACGCGACAGAACATGCTTTTATCGCGGGTAATGACCGTACTATGGCTGCAGATGATGAATATGTATATTTTGCTGCTGCGAGTTCTTCCACAAAGGGCATTCTGGCTATCAGTCTTAAAGATCCCAGTGTATGCAAAGAAGTCAATATTACCGGTGTTGCAGGTGGTCTCTTCTCAACAGCTTGCGTACGGACCATTTATAATCCTTCGACAAGTAAATATATCCTTCTTGCCGGTTCCTTGGCGTTTGATGGAGATTATACGTTCAATGTCTATGCTTGGAAGGACGGTATTGATGCTGCCCCTACTCGTATAATTAGCTGGGGTACTAACGAGCGCCGTGTCGGCGACTTCTTTACTGTTTCCGGAGATTGGAATAAGGGTGAGATTTGGGCCCGTACCAATATTGCTGGCAAGAATCCTGTGTCCTTTAAGTGGGATATTACCAATGGAGAAGTTGGTACTGTGATGGGTGGCCAGATGGGGTATACCGGTGCTGCCGGGATGGGCTCTGTCTATAAGTACAACGTTGCGGCCAAACAGGCTCTTGTTGTTACTCCCAGCATTGGTCGTTTCTTTAACTATAAGGATAACGAAGGTTACCTGAATGTTGACAGTGCTGGTGTTGATTGGACGGGGATCGATAACTCTGTGATGGCTCGCAAGTTTGGTATCACTCCTTTTGAATTTGGCGGCAAGAAATACATTGCTTATGTAAAGAAAGGATTCTATAACAATGAAGGCAATGCTGCCCGTGCACGCCTTAAGATTATTGAAGATCAGGGTTCCGCAGAAACCTTCCTGGCTTCTATGGAGGCTGATAAGGTGGTGTATGAATTCCCTATCCAGAATAAGAATAACGCCACAACGGCGGAGGAATTCAATGAAGTGTACTTCGTTGATAGTCCTTCCATCGCAGGTCAGGAAATGGCTAACTGCGCCGTTATCCCCGGTACCGATTGTGTTTATGTTGTCGGCCACCTCTTTAATGTAGGTGTCTCTGTCTTCAAGATGTACTTGAAATAATCCAACGTACCTTTCATCAAAGGGCAGTCCGCACGGGCTGCCCTTTTTGGTGACAGCTAATGTGCTGTCTATTAGCCACTTGTAGCACATTTCTCGTTCGTTTTTTGAACGAGAAATGTGTTATAACGTACTGTGAATCAGTGAATTGGTTGTCACCAAAAATCAGAAGGTGCGGCGGCGGTTCATGTGGAAGGGGCAGTGTTCCTTGGTAAGATGGTGGGAGAGGACCATTTCGGCGGCCAATCGGCCCATCTCGCGGAAGTCCGTACTTACGGTGGTGAGACCTCCCAGCACCAACTCGTTCATGTCGGATTCGTTGTAGGAGACAATGAACACGTCTTCGCCGATGCGGAGCCCGGCCTGCTGGATTTGGCGGGCCAGGGCCACCAGGCCGGCGTCCAGCTGGGAGTTGAGCACCAGGAAGGTGTCTCCGGGGCGGATGTCCTCCGGAACGGCGTTCAGGAATTCCACCGGAATGTCGTACTCCGTGGTGAAACGCTTCACGCCTTTTTTGATATGGCTGCCATACAGGGACATGGGAAGGGTGATCACCCGCATCATCCGGGTACGTCGCTTGGCCCCCAGCCCTTCCGTGAGGCCTTGGTAGATGTCGTTTTCAAAGTCCTGGTATACGGCACCATACTGGCCCGGGAAGTGGGGTTGCAGGCGGTCCAGCATGATGAGCTTGCGGAAGGGGATGCGGGCAAGCTGCTTTACCACCTTGGCTTGGGTGGGGGCGTCCAACGGGAAGTGCGGTGCCAGGATATAGTAGTCAAAACGGTCCAGGTTGTCATCCAGGTAATGTTCCAGCAGGTCGATGCTCTGGTTGTGGTTCAGGATGGTGATTTCTGCCTGGCCCTCCAGTTTCTCCGCGAAAGCGTTGAACAGAATCTGCTTATAGACGGAAAATTTGTCAAAGAGGACCAGAATCTGCGGCTTCACGTCCGTATTCACATCGGCCGCATAGAAACCCTTTCCCTGCTTGGGCACTATGACTCCTTTGTCCACCAGGATGCCGTAGGACTTCTTGACCGTCTCTTTGGAAATGTCCAGCGCGGCGGCCAGTTCGTTCATGGAAGGAATCTGCTCTCCGGCTTTCAATTTGCCGGCATGCAGCGCTTTCTCCACCTGGGTGACCAGCTGTTTGTAAATGGGATCCTTCCCGGATGCATCTATCTGGATTTTCATAAGTTTCAGTGTCTGTGATTTTTACAAAGGTAAGAAAAAATCCGGATTAATCGTCAATGGGGATGGGAACGCCCTCCGGCGGGAAACGTTGGAGCCCGCTGCGGGCCAGGTCGCTTTCCGTATCCATGTCAAAAGTGTTGTACCCCCGGGCACGGAGTACATCCACCAGGGCGCGGGCACGCTTCCGGAAACCTTTGTATTCTTTGGCCGATGCCGGCGTCCACGCTGTCTCCGCCAGCGCCAGCAGGCGAGGGTAGAGCATGTATTCGGCATGCTCGGAGGTGGGGATGAGTTCCGTCCAAAGATTGGCCTGTACCCCCAGGAGATGATTGGCATCCATTCCCGAGGCCAGCGGCTCATAGCCATAGGCGAAGCGGAGGGAAACCAGTTCACCCACGGCCTTGGGCTCTTTCCGGATAAGGTCTTGGTAGTAATTGAAGTAGCAGTGCGTATTGGGAGACATGATGACGTCGTGCCCCTGGGCCGATGCACGGACACCGCCGGAGGAACCCCGCCAGCTTTGGACCACGGCATTTTGCGGCACGCCCGTTTCCAGGATTTCGTCCCAGCCGATGATCCGGCGTCCGTTTGCGGCCACAAAACGCTCAATCCGGCGTACCAGATACCCCTGCAGCTGTTTCACCTCCGTGTAGCCTTCTTCCTGCATCCGGCGGGCGCAGTTCACGCACTGCGACCAGGTTTTCATGGTGGCCTCGTCTCCGCCGATATGGATGAGCGGGGAGGGGAAGACTTCCATCACTTCCTTAAGGACGGCTTCCAAAAGCCGGTAGGTGGCTTCATTGCCCGGGCACAGGTCCCAGGCGCCGGTGTGCAGGCGTCCGTCCGGAAGTTCGCAAAGAACCTGGGGATAGGCGTAGCCCACCTCCATGGAATGGCCGGGCATCTCAATTTCCGGAATAATGGTGATATAACGCCCGGCGGCATAGGCCACCAGTTCCTTCATCTGGGCCTTGGTGTAGTATCCGCCGGAGGCGCCGGGCGTATCGGCCTTGGCAAATTGGTAACGGCCGGCTTCCCACTCATGATAGGTATAGCCCATGCGCCAGGCGGTGAGGGCGGTAAGGTCCGGATAGGACTCGCTTTCCAGCCGCCAGCCGGCGCTGTCGTCCAAATGCAGGTGAAGCACATTGAGCTTCAGCAGGGCCATGGCGTCTATCTGCTTTTTCAAAAATTCGATGCCATGGAAACTCCGGGACTCGTCCAGCATGAGCCCCCGGTGCCGCAGGCGCGGATAGTCGAAGATTGTCCCTTCCGGCCTCTCTCCTAGCAGTTCCAGCTGCTCCAGTGTCTTCTGTGCCCGAAAACGCCCCTGAGGGGTGAGCGCCTCAACCTTGATGCGCTTTTCATAGAAGGTAATGCGGTATGCTTCTTCCTGCTGCCAGGGCTCCAATTGCGCTACAGCTTCTTTAAAGGATGTCCCATCCTTTTCCGGCGTATGCTTTACCGGTGCCGGTACCAGTCCCAGGGCGGCTGCCAGGATGATAATCAGCTTCATTTTGAGAAAAATCCCAGGGTGGTGATGACCGGCCTGCTGGCTTCGGCGGAGGTGTCGTTGACATGGCCTGCTCCCTTCACCCACATGCCGGTGGAGCCGCCGCCGTCCAGGTTGAGTGCTCCTACGCAGCCCAGGCCCTTCATGATGGCGGCCATTTCAAGGGTAGTGGCGCCTTGGGACGCGTCAATCCTTCCGTCTACGACGCAAAGGACCACGCGGCCGTCTTCCAAATAGCCCACGGCCGTGCGGTCATGGCGTTCGGCCACACCGAAAATGTCTCCCGACCACATCTCGTAGTTGGTCTCCCAATAGCCCTTGTCGGTCTTTTTGTCGTTGATGGGACACTTCCCGCGCTGGAGCAGTACCGGGCCGCAAGTAATGGCGTTGTAAGGCTCCCAGGATGCCCTTTCGCAAGGATAACTGTCTGTTCCGCCGGGGCATACGGCCTCTCCTTCCACGCTGGGGATGGGTTGGTCATATACATAAACGGTCCCATGGGACGGGGTGTAGGACCAGTAGACGCCGGGTTTGCCGCCGGCATCTACGCCAAACAGGCCGCGGGACACAGTGTGAAGCTTGCCATCGGCCTTTCCCTCCACCTTGGGGCCCCAATACTGGCGGTCTACGTCCCAGTTATCGTCTTCTACGCGGAACCAGGGCGTCTGCTGTCCGTCGTACAGGGCGAAGCCGTTGGGCTTTCCGCTGGCGCCAAAGATACCTCCGTTAATGAGTACCAGGCATTTCTCCTGGGCCGATGCCTGTGCGTCAATGGTCTTTTTGTTCCCGTTTCCGGGGAAAAGGACGCGGAAGCGGACGTCTCCGCTGCAATCCGCCACGGCATACCAGGCCCGGAGCGGACGGCCGTTCAGCGTTCCTTCCGTCTTGAACAGCTTTACGGCGGCAGGAAGTTCCGTTCCCGTCACTTCGTTCCAGGAGAAAGTGACCGGCTGGATGGGATTGGGGTCATCCTCCGGCTCCGGTTCGGGTTCCGGTTCGGGCTCCGGAACCGGGAGGGTGACGGCTTCCGATACGGCCATGGCGGAAAGGATGTTCCCTTTCTTGAAGGCCTGTACGCCCAGGCGGTAGGTTTTCCCCGCTTCCAGGTCCTGGAAGGTGTAGGAACTGCTGTTGGCCGGCAGCGTGGCCCGGGGACGGACATCGATTCCGCTCAGGAACACGTAATAGCCGTCTTCGTCCGTGCAGTTGTCCTGCCATTCCAGAAGGGCCGATGTCTGAGAAATCGCACTGGCTTTGAGGGCGGTGGCGGCGGGAAGCGAAGCGGGTTCCGGGGTATTTTTTCCGGAACAGCCCATGAAGGCCGTCAGCAGGGCCGGGAGGAGGAAAAATCGGTTTTTCATAGTTCAGTTACTTTTTCTCGAATACAAGTACCACCAGCTCATGGGTTCCCAGTTCCAGCAGGTTGCCGGCACATTTGGGCCGGCCGATGCTCCGGCTTTCCCGGAGTTCATAGCCCGGCACTTCGATGCGGCCTTTCTGCCTTTTTTCACCGGTGTTGGTGACCACCACGGCCATACGCTTTCCTGCGGTGTAGCTGCGGGCCGTCATGGCCGGGTTGGTGCAGCGGAAGCCGTCGGTGGCGGTGTACCGGCCCTCCAGGAGCAAGTCCGGGAAGGCATGGCGGATGGCGTTCACCTGGGCCAGATGCTGCTGGTACACAGACGTTTCGTCAATGAGTCCACGGCAACGGAACACTTCTATGTCATTGCGGAGGCCCTTGAGGAGCGTGTTGTTCACGCGACGGGGTACGTCGTTGTCGTCCCGCACGCAGCGGTCGCTCCAGACCACCTCCGGGAAGGTATAGCGGAACCATTCGGGGAAGCTTTCCGGCAGGGCGGTGAATTCCACAATATGCACGAAGTCACAGAACTGGCTAGTGCAGTCGCTCAGCCATTCCGTGCCCAGGGCGAACTCGGGGTTGCGGGCCTTGATATGGTCCCGGATTTCCTTCAGGGCGTCGGCCTTGTATCGGCCGGTGAAGATATCCTGGACGGGGTATTCGCGGGAGAGGTCCCAGTTGGGGAACTCCTCCGCCACGCCCAGCTGGTCGTAGAAGACGGCGTCGGCCCCGTAGTCCATGGCCCGGTCGGCCCAGGCGACGAGCTGGTCCCGCCACAGGCGTTTGGACATGTCGGCAATCACGAAGGTGCGGGAGTCGTAGTAGCCCAGGGTGGTACCCTGGCCGGTGAATTTGTAGTGCTCCGTGAATTCGCGGCCGGTGTTGTCCTTGTTGGCCACCTGCGACCCGCCGCCCCGGTAGAAATCGCTTTCCACGTCTATCAGACGGCCGTTATAGTATAGTAGCAGCCGGTTTCCGAGGGAACGGTAATCGGCGATGGCCTGTTTCCAGGCCTTTTCGCCGCCCTGCGTGTCGTCGATGGTGTAGTTGGGATAGCCGTTGTCCATCCCTTCCTTCCACCAGCCGAAGGCCAGCACGGCGTTGCAGCCCACGGATTCGCCGGCCCGGGCGATGCGGCCCGGCAGGTCCGTGTACTTACGGAGGTACTCTCCGTACTGGTGCTTGAAGATGATGCGCTGCCAGCCGGTCATGTCCTGCACCCACTGCGGCACCGGGGCGTGATGCCACCATGTGTCGGCCCAGCGGCGGTAAATGCGGGATGTGGCCGTCCAGTTTCCCTTGTAGGGCACTACCACGGAGGCGTCGTTGCTCCAGCGGTCACCGCACATGGCGTTGGGATAGCGATAGAAGCCCGCTTCCAACTCGGTAAAATCTTCGGTAACATGGCCGATGGGAGATTGCCGGTCGGAGCAGGCAATGACGTCATGCCCGGCTTGACCGGGCATCTCCTTCGGATAGGCGCGGAGACCGTGCCAGGTTTGCTGGAGGGACGTGTCGTGGCTGCCGAAGTACAACCCGTCCCGCTCTCCGGTAAAGGCAAAACAGTTGGAAGCCGCGTTGCGGGGGTACTGGAGGTCGTACTGGCGGAATTTCTGGGCGGGGGTCATGTACAGTGCCCGGGTGTCCACGTTGGCAATCTTTCTCACCGGATTCTCAAAAACCTGTCCGCCGGTGTGCGTGGTGAGGAGCTTGTATTCCTCCGGAATCTGCAGATGGCCTATCAGGGGATATTGCAACTCCCGGACAATGGTGTGGGGTTCGTTGTTTTCCACGGTGGCCCCGAAGCGGACCAGGGTGCCTTCCGTCCAGATTTTCAGGAAAAGATTGATGTTTGTGCCCCCTCCAACCCGGCTATAATCCAAAAATACGGTGTCCGCCACATGGCGTACCACCGGAGTCTCATCGGCCCCGGACACCTCGATTTCTTTTTGTTCCGGTGTGTTGTAATACAGGCGCCAGAGAGGCTGCCCGCCGGCATAGTTCCGTCCTTCGAGAGCGAGTTTCTGAAGGCGGCCCTGCGCGTCAATTTCTATTTGGGTCTGTTCCAGCTCTCCACGGTTCCCCAGCACGAAGCGGCAGATGTCGTCGTAGAGGGCTTGATCCCGGGCTTCCGGTGAGATGGCCAGCTGGGTGAGGGCGTTGGAGCCCGAGTAGAGGGCGATGGATTTATTTCCGTAGAAACCGGCATCCTTGAATTCCTGCATGTAATGGCGCACGCGGTTCTGGAGGGCGCCCACATCGGCCCGGGTGAAGGTGAGCTTTCCGGCACCGTCCGGTCCCATCACGCCTTCCTTCATTTCGCTGAGTACTGCGGAATACTCGAATTCCAGCTCCATGCCGCTCATGTCGGCCTCCCGGATGGCATTGATGGTCTTGGCAAAGGGATGGCGCTCACCGGCCTTGTGGTCCCAGTACCAGTTGGGCTGCATCCAGGCCTGGTCTATCCCCAGGTCTTTCCAGTATTTGTAGCCGGGGCCCATGTGATAGGGAATCCAGTAGAGGCCCTGTCCGGAGGCATGGCAATACTGAGCCAGGGCGGGGGCAATCACCTCCCAGTTCTTGTAGCGGCAGTTGACGTCGATGTCGTAGGGAAGGTAGATCTCTTCCGATGTGATGTAGAAGCCGGCAAGCTCCAGGTACTGCGTATCCAGCTTGGCAAAAAGCTCCCGGGCGTTGTCGATGTACCAGTACAGGGCTTTGAGCCGGTCCTGTGTATCGGCAAAATCCAGCCCGTCTCCCCAGTAGGTGGTGGAGGAAGTCTTGTCGGAGAAGTTTTGGAACATGATGGCATCCGGTATGCCGATGATTACGCCCCGCTTCTTCGCGGGAGCGCCGATGCGCGCTGCCACCTCCGCACAGGCCTTGTCCAGTTCCTTCACACAGCCCTCCGGCCCCAGCCAGAGGTTCAGCTGATACTGCCAGATTTCCTTGTCGGCGCTTTCTCCGGGCCCCAGGACAAAGGTTTTGTTATGCACCCAGTCGCTGCCTTCCAGGAAAAGGAAGGCCTGGAACAGCCAATGCTCGGAGCCGTCGGGGGCCTGCCAGCTCACATGGGGGGCAAAACGGGCGGCGTCCCAGTGATGGGGCGTGCGGTGCCAGTATCCCACCAGCGTAAGGTCCTCGAAGGTGCGGGGCTCTTGGGGTTTGGCCTGACATGTAAGGGATAGGGCCAGTGACAGGAGTAGGAAAAGCTTTTTCATTTTTTGAGTTCGGATCCGGCGATAAAGTTACAAATTTCCAGGTACATTTCCCGGTCCCGGGCATCCGGGGAGGTGCCCAGTTGGGTGAAGGCGTCCGTTCCGGAGTAGAGGGCCACGGACCTTTTTCCGTAGAAGCCGTTGTCTTTGAAGGCGTTCATATATTCGCGGAGACGGTCCCGCAGGGCCGGGATATCGGCCTCGGTGAAAGTGGGGCTTCCGGCGCCGTCAGGGCCCCATCGGCCATTTTTCATCTGGTCATAGACCATGGAATATTCGAATTCCAGCTCCATCCCAAGTCCGTAGTTGCGCATGGCGCTCACGCTCCGGCTCATGGGGTGCTGGTTGGCGGTGTCCCAGTAGTGGTTGGGCTGCATCCAGGCCATGTCAAAGCCCAGCTGTTTCCAGACGCGGTGGCCGGGGGCGCAGAAATAGGGAATCCAGTAGAGCCCTTCGCGGCAGCTTCTCAAGTAGGCGGCTGTGGCGGGCAAAATGCTTTCCCAGCGCTTGTAGGCGGCATTCCAGGTATCTGCCGTGTCGCAGCTGAAGCCAAGGGAGTCATAGAAGCTCTTGGCTAAGGGCAGTTCTTCGGAGAGAACGTAAAATCCGGCCAGTTCCAGGTATTTTGGGGAAAGGGCCCGGAAACGTTCCCGGCTTTGGTCAATGAACCATTGATACACCTTCAATTGGTGCTCCAGGCGGGAAAAATCCATGACTTCCCCGTCCAGCGTGCCCCAGTAGGTGGTACTGGAGGCCTTGTTGGAGAAGTTCTGGAACATGATGGGGTCTGGGAGGGTGATGACCACATAACGGGGTGTATGCGGGTTGCCGATACGGCTGGCCGCCGCATTCACGGCCTGGTCCAGCTGGTCCAGGGTGCTCCCTTTGCGGAACCAGTAGTCCAGCAGCTCTTCCCAGGATTCCTTGATGGCCGATGCCCTCCCGCCGGCCTGGATGCTCATGGTGAGCCCGCGGACGCCGTCGTAGCCCTCCGTGCACAGGAAGGCGTCGAAGAGCCAGTGCTCGCCGTCGGCATCCTGGTAGCTCACGTGCGGCGCAAAGCGCTCGGCCGTCCAGAGCGGGGGATTGTAGTTGTGCTGGCCCCGGGTGATGAGGCTGATGTCGGCAAATTCCGGCGCGGCGTCACGGGCTTTTTCCCAGGAGTAGAGGCCGGAGGGCCCTGCCGGAGTGGAAAACTCCAGTTTGACCACAGAACCCTCCTCTTCGGCCGGGCCGGTTCCCTGTGCGCAGAAGATATAATCCGTGTCCTGCTGCAGGTTCTCCACCGTAAGGGTGAGCGTGCTGGTACGATTGTCTTCCGTCCGGACGCTCTGCCCCATCTCTCGGGCTTCGCTTTCCGTAGTTCCTACGCCATAACGGACGGAAGCCGTCTCTATGGTGGATACCTCAAAGCGGGCCCGGAAGGCATCCACTTCCTTAAGCTGGACGCGGATGGCCGGATTGGCAGGCTTTACCGCAGGTTCCTTCCCCCCGCAGGAGGCGAGGAGAAGGAACACGGCAGCATAGATGAGGGTACGCAGGCGCATTACTGCAGCTGGAATACGCTGAGTCCGCAGCCTTGTACCAGTACGGCGATGTAAGTGTTTCCGGAGATATCCCAGACGGTGCAGTCGGCCACGGAGGAGGAGGCTGTCACGGCCGATTTGGCCTCGAAGTCTTCCTCATGCTGGATGGGAAATTCCCGGACGTTCGAACGAGCCTTGAGCTGGGCGGGGAAGTCGGCGGGCGCGGCGCTGTCGTCATCCATGATGACTAGGCGTCCCCGCACGGCATTCTCTCCTTCCACCTGTGCGTAGGCGATGAAGTTCTGGTCGTGGAACTCGAAGAAATTGTATCCGTAGGTGAGGGAAAGGTCTTCCATTACTTCCACCTGGTCCCACTTGATCCAGCCGTTGGGACCGGCCGCTCCGGGCTTGAAGATGGTTCCCTTGCCGTTTTCCGTGATGAGGACGTTGTTCCAGCCGGGATACCACACCACATCCTTGATGCCGGCCTTGGGACCTGCGATGTAGTAGTCAATGGGGTCTTCCGGATTGGTGACGGCACCGTTCTTCAGCGTAAAGCCGATGGTCTTGGCCGTACCGCCGTCGCTCCAGGTCTGGAACCACAGCTGTCCGTCCTGCCAGGTGCCGGTAACCGTGTAGCGGTCTCCGTAACGGCGCCAGTCTTCCACACCGCCCTTGTTGTCCTTGGCGAAGTCCAGAATCTGGACCGGAGCGGCATCGGTTCCGTTCACATAGGCATAGACATATAGGTGCTGTCCGCTGTCTCCCTTGAGGGAGCAGAAGGTGAGGATATCGTTACCGGCGGTATTCTTGACGGTGCGTACGCAGGAGACCGGGAAGGTGTTCCCCCTTCCTAAGGCGGGACTCACATCCAGTTTCTTGACAAATACGCCGCTGGTGCGGCTGAGGGCGTAGATGCCGCCGACCGCTGAGGAAAGGCTTACATAGACATAGTCCTTGTCCATGGCTACGGTGCGGTCTGCTCCGGCGGTGAAACCATCCAGCTCGCTGTACCAGGCAGCGCTTTCAGAATAGAGTCCCCACTCGCGGGCCACCACGGAAATGCCCTTCCGGGCCGGTGAAACGGTGATATAGGTAACCATATTCCCGTATTTCATTCCGTGCAGGTCGAATTCCTTTCCGTCACGGGTGGCGCTCACGCCTTCTTTCTTCACCCGGATGGGCATCACATAGGGAGGGAAGTCCAGCATCTTGCCGTCGCTTCCGGTCAGTTTGGCCTTGTCAATCTGGATGCGGTAGGTGTTGCCCAAGCTGCCTTCGGCAATGCTCACCTGCTTGTCCAGGACGGTGACCAGGCCTTCCGGTGCCGGGGCATAGTCAATGTCCTGGGTGGCGTTGAACGTTTCGATGAGGGAAGGATCGGCCACGACGGGGAAACTCATGCCCACACCCTTGACGGCCTGGGATAGGTTCAGGTCCAGGGTGATGATTTCCTGAAGTTCCGGGGTCTGCCCGTCCGGGCCCGGTTCCACGTTCTTTCTGGCCACGGTGCGGGCCTGGCTGGCCTGAACCACGGAGAGGCTGGAACGGGTGAGGCGGATGACCATGAAACTCCGGCCTTCGTTCACCTGCACGCCTTCACCTTCCAAAAGGATGGGGATGACATAATTTGATTCGTCGCCCATCAGGTAGCCCACCAGTTCGGGATCCCAACTCAGGTTGAGGTTCTTCACAATGTCTTCCTGGCGGAAGGAGAAAGTGGTATTCTCCCAGTAAATGGAAGCGGGCATGATGCCTTTGTAGGAACTGTTGTTGTCTTTGTTGAACCGGTCCAGGGCGGCCTGCACCTTGGTTGCGTCGGTGACGATGCGGAGGGTGCCGCTCTGCTGCCCCTTTCCGTTCTTGACCAGGCCTACGGTGCAACTGCCGGCGTGTACCGACACGTCCTGTACCAGCGTTTTGGCGGCCACGCCGAAGCTGTCGTCCACCATGTTGTTGTTCCGGTCGTCCGGGACGCAGCTGAGGACGATGCCCAGGACCAGGAGGGAGTATAATAATTTCTTTTTCATAAGATATCGCTTTTACAGGCTACCAGCCGGGGTTCTGGGTGAAGTTGGTCATTTCAGAGCGCTGGGCGCTGCCGAAGGGGAAAAGATAGTCGCGGGTGCGGAAGTTGGCCCGTCCGCCAATGTAGTCGTCGCTGACACGCTCGTAAGACTCTTCATAGTTCTTGGCGGTCACATGCAGGGTCCAGTTTTCCGTGTTGTACTCTTCTTCGGCCTTCATCCAGCGGAGCATGTCATAGTGGCGCTGGCCTTCGAAGGCGAACTCGCACATCTTTTCCTGGAGGATCACCCAGCGCAGCCATTCGCGGCCGGTGCGGGAAACGCCGCTCACGGTGGAAGTGGCCTCGGCGCTGTCAAAGTCGATGTCCGGATAGGCTGTGCGGATGCCGGGCAGGCCGGAGCGGTCCCTTACCTGGTCCAGATAGTAGATGGCCTGGTCCGCATCACGCGTGGTCTTCTCGTTGCAGGCTTCCGCATAGGTGAGGTAAACCTCGGCCAGGCGGAAGGCAGGGTAGACATAGCGCATGCTCTGGTAGTCGGCGGTGAGGTCCTTGAGGGGATTCTCCGCCTTGTAGAGGCGGCGCCAGACATAGCCCACGCGGTTGCAGGCTTCCGTGGCGGAATAAGGGGAGGAAGCTTCGGCGGAGTTGTAGCAGGTGAAGCGTACGGGACCGCCGCTGTTGGTGGTGGAAGAGGGCCACCAGAAGCCGTTGGGAACGAAGTTGGCGTAGTAGCGGGCGTCGCGTCCCACGGTGGAGTTGTGGGCCTTGAAGGGCTTGGCCCAACTGGAGTCCACATCCACCACTTGCTGGTAATTGTCCGTGAAGCCGCTGCCCTTGTAACCGGATGCTTCGTCCACGATGGGACGGCTCAGGTCCAGCAGGCCGGCGGTCTTCTCATAGCCCAGGATGGGGTATCGGCCCGTCTCCCACATGGGATAGGCGTCTACCAGCTTGAGGGAAGGAGAGTTGAGGGAATAGCCGGCCAGGGCAATCTTGCCACCGGCGGGGGCGGCGTAGGCGATGTCACAGCCGCTGCCCAAGGATTCGTCGCCCCAGGCGCGGTACCACCATCCCCAGATGATTTCCCGGTTGGTGTCCCATCCCTGGAACCAGACGGTCTGGTAGGAGGCGGCCGCATTCTGGATGGCCGTGGGTTTATCGGCCACCTTGGTGAGAGAATAGCGGTTCAGCTCAATCACATCCTTGGCGGCCTGGGCCACTTTGTCCCATTTGGAGGCATCGTAGGCGGGGAACAGCTTTTCTCCGCGGTGATTCTGCAGGGAAGCATACATGCCGGTGCCGTTCTGCCCGTTGTAGAGCGGGGAGGCGGCATACAGCAGTACGCGGGCCTTCAGGGCCATGGCGGCGCCCTTGGTGACACGGCCCTTGTTGGAGGAAAGGCTCAGACCCAGACCGGGATCATTCACTTCATAGGCCAGCATGGAGATGGCCTTGTCCAGCTCGGAGACAATGAAATTCACATTCTCTTCCAGGGTGTTGCGGTCCAGTTCCTCGGCGATGACATTCTGGTCGGCCGCCTTGTCTCCCCAGATGATGACGGGGCCATACTGGCGGAGGAGGATGAAATAGTAGTATGCGCGGAGGAAGCGGGCTTCGCCCTCCATCTGGGTAATCAGCTCGGGGCTGTCTTCCACGTCCATCTTTACATTGTCCAGGAAGGTGGTGCACTCGTTGATGGCCACATAGTAGCGCTTCCAGATGTTGGCGTTGGCTTCGCTGTTGGTGGTGGAGGCGTCGTACTCCCCGCGGCGTACGGTGTACCAGTAGGTTTCGTACTGCGACTTGGCATTCAGCGACTCGTCGCTCCTCAGGACAGTTCCGCCTTCATAGGCACGGGTGTTCTCTTCCCGGGGAATATAGGAGTACAGATGGGCCAGATAGCGTTTTACGGTGGAAGAACGGCTCATGGTGTCTTCCAAAGTAGCCTGGTCCTTGAGGTTGATGTCGAAGAAGGAATCACAGGAGATGGCAAGGATACAGAGGGCCATCAGTGCATATATCTTTTTCATACGCTAGAAATTCAGATTAAGACCAAGACTGATGTTCCGGGTGAGCGGATACACGTTTCCGTAAGAGGACTCCAGCTCCGGATCCCAGAGCTTGAACTTGGAGAAGGTGAGGAGGTTCACACCCTGCAAATAGATGCGGAGGGTGGAGATATGGGCCTTCTGGGTCCATTTCTTGGGGAAGGTGTAACCCAGCTCGGCATTCTTTAGGCGCAGGAAGCTCATGTCTTTCTGCCAGAAGGTGGAACGCACCATGTTGTTTCGGGCCGGCTCCACGGAGAAGCGGGGATACTCGGCGTCCGGAGTGGGGTTCACCGTCCAGCTGCGCTCGGCCACATCGGCAAAAATCTGGCCCTGGATGAGCACGTTGGTGGCGGCGCCGCCGTACAGGTTGTACCCGCCGATGAAGCGGGTCATATGGGCCATGCCGCTGAAGAAGACGCTGGCGTCGATGCCCTTCCAGTTCAGGCTGAGGCCGAAACCGTAGTTGATTTCCGGAACGGTGGTGTAGCCGATGGGCACCATGTCAAAGTCGTTCACGATACCGTCTCCGTTCACGTCCCGGTACTTGATGTCACCGGGATAGAGGGTGTAGTTGTACTGGTTGGGCCAGGTGTCAATCTCTTCCTGGTTCATGAACAGGCCTTCGGCTATAAGGCCGCGCTGCTGTCCGTTGGCGTAGCCGGCGGTGTTCTGGTAGGGATACACCTGCTCCGGTTTGTCGTCATAGATGCGGCGGTTGCGGTTGAAGGTGAAGTTTCCGCGGGCCGACAGCAGGAGACCGCCCGGGAAGTTGTGGTCAAACTGGGCGCTCATGTCAAAACCGGCATTCTGCATCTTGCCGATATTGATGTACTGCGTCTTCCGCAGGCCCACGGCGTCCGGGAGGGACTCACGCGGGAGGAAGATGCCGCTGCGGACGTCGTTGAAGTAGTCGAATTGGAAGCGGAGCTGGTCACGGAAGAAACTCAGTTCCACGCCCACATTGCGTTTGAGGGCTTCTTCCCAGGTGATGTCCGGGTTGCCAATCTCACCGGTGGCCACGCCCGTCACATAGGAGGGCTGCGTCTCGCCCCAGCTGAATCCGCCGATGCCGGTGATATCCATGGTGGTGTTGTAGCCGAAACGGCGGCTGCCGCCAATCTGGTCGTTACCCACCTTGCCGATGGAAGCCTTGATCTTGAACAGGTTTACCCAGGTCTTGATGGGCTCCCAGAAGGGTTCGTTGGAGATGATGTAACCCAGGGCGGCGGAGGGGAAGAAGCCGAAGCGGTGGCCCGGGGAGAAGTTCTCGGAACCGTTGTAACCGAAGTTGAACTCGGCGAAATAGCGGTCCTTGAAGCTGTAGGTGGCACGGCCGGCAATACCCAGGCTCTTGCGCGGGAAGGTTTCCCAATAGTCGTAGCCGGGGTGCGTGTTGGAACGGTCTCTCAGATAGTACAGGAACATGCCGCTCACGCGGTGGGCGCTGGCGAAGGTGCGCTCATAATTGGCCGATGCCTCCACGTTGAGGACGGTGTAGCCGCTCTGGGCGCTGCTGGATACGTTGATGTATCCGGCGG
Organism: Bacteroidales bacterium; assembly: GCA_017480345.1. GTDB lineage: Bacteria > Bacteroidota > Bacteroidia > Bacteroidales > UBA932 > Cryptobacteroides. The sequence continues at coordinate 29,912 of JAFVAU010000006.1, read as the reverse complement.
TGTTGTTCTGGGCCACGTAGTTATACTTCTGGGTGTCCGGATCCGTGTGCAGGTAGTACACGCGGGGCAGGATGCCGTTGGTGACGGAGGATGCCGTGCGGGCGTCCCAGGAAACCTGCACCTTGGCGGTGAGGCCTTCGGTGATGATATCGGAAAAGTCCTGGGTCAGGGACACCGTGGTCTGCGCATTCTGCGTATTGATGGTGGCGTAACCCATGTTGTTGATCATGTTGTAGGGGTTGGAACCGGTTTCCGGGTTGGAGAGGGTTCCGTCGCTGAACACCTTGGGGAAGCCGATGGGGGTGATCTGCATCACATAGTTGTAGATGTTGGAAAGCCCCGTACCGGGTTGGTTCTTCTTGGTGAACTGGGTGCTCAAGTCCATGCCCAGCGTGGTGCTCTTGGTGATGTTGATGTCCACGTTGGTGCGGAAGTTGAACCGGCGGTAGTTCATCTGGGAATTGTAGCGGTCGTTCTTGTCCACGTTGAAGATACCGTCTTCGAAGTAGTAGGAGCCGCCTGCGTAGTACCGTACGTTCTTGGTGCCGCCGGTCACGTTGACATTGGCCTTGGTGGTCATCGCCTGGTTCTTGAAAATCTCATGGATCCAGTCAATGTTGGGGTACAGGTCGCTGTAACGGATGGCGATGGGGTCTCCGTCCGGATAGACCGGCTGGTTACGGACATCGGCCCCGGCCAGGTACATGGAACGGCTGTACTCGTCGATGGTCCCCGGCTGCATGGTGTTGAGGTAGTTGATGAACTGTTCGGCCGATGCCATTTGGGGAAGTTGGGTGGGGGAAGTGATGCCCGTCTCGATCTTGACGTTTACCTTGGGTTTGGACTCGCTGCCCCGCTTGGTGGTGATGAGTACGATACCGTTGGCGCCGCGCACACCGTAAAGGGCCGTGGCCGTGGCATCCTTCAGGATGGAGAAGGAGGCGATGTCTTCCACGTCCACCAGGTCCATGGAGCGTTCCACACCATCCACCAGGATGAGCGGATAGGCGTTGGCGCCGAAGGTGTTCACGCCGCGGATCCAGAATTCTGCGCTGGAACCGGGTTCGCCGCTATGCTGGACGGCCACCACGCCGGCCAGTTTGCCGGCCAGTCCGGTGGACAGGGTGCCGATGGGAGCCTGCAGCTGCTGGGCGTCCACCGTGGTGATGGAGCCAATCACGGAGGCTTTCTTCTGGGCGCCGTATGCCACCATCACAACCTCGTCCAGGGTGTTGGTCTGGGGCACCAGCTTCACCAGGATGTCCGTTTTCTGACCCACGGAGACTTCTTCGTCCTCGTAGCCCAGGAAGCTGACAATCAGGAAGTCGGAGGGCTTGACGGAGATGTCGAACCGGCCGCCTTCGTCGGTCATGACGCCGCGGGTTTCTCCCTTGACGGTGACAAAGGCGCCCGCAACAGGGGTGTCCGTCTCGTCCAAGACGCGTCCTTTCACGCTGCGGTTCTGGGCCTGCATGCTCAGGGAGGCAAGGCCCACGATTCCCGCAAGGAGGATTCTTTGGAATACTGTCATATAATAAATATCTTATTAATTGTTTTCAAACAAAGTTCCCAGTCCTGTAAAAACTGCCTGTTCCGGAGCCTTGATGATGGGCATGCCGGGCAGGGCATTTTGCAGAGTCGTTTTCATCAGTTCCAGGGAACGGGAAATCTGTCCTCCCATCAGGAGGGCGTCAATTTTCAGTTCCTGGAGGATGGGGGCCAGGGCCTCTCCCAGAATCTCTCCCGTCTGGGCGTAAATCTCCAAGGCCGCCTTCTCTCCTGCAAAAGCCTTCTTGGCAATGGACAGTGCACTCTGGGTGGCATCTCCCGTCTTGCGGGAATAACGGACACGGATTCCGCGGCCGCTCACGAAGTCTTCCAGGATGCCGCCTCCATAGGGGAGGTTCCAGATTCCCCGCGCCGGAGACCCCTTTTCGTTGGTGAAAATATGGCCCTGGAGGGCATAACTGAAGCCCAGCCCTGTTCCCAAGGTAACCAGGGCGACATTCTGCCCATACAAATCCAGCAGGTGGATATTCCCCTGCAGGGCGGCGTTTACATCATGCATGAAGCGGATGGAGATGCTGTCCGGAATCCGGACCAGTTCACGGAATGATTCTCCGTAAACGGCGGCGAATTTGTGCTCCATCAGGAAGATTCCGCGGTGGAAATCAAAAGGTCCGGGAATGGCCACGCCAATGCCTTCCAGCCCGTCCATGGGGCCGATGGCCCTCCGGATGGCAGTTACAATCCCTTCCCGGCTTCCTTCGCTGGAAATCGGGAACTGACGGGAGTCGGAACACTTGATAAAGGTTCCGCCTATGTCAAGCAGGATCGTTTTCATATCCGTCTCTCAGACAGGTCTTGTGTACGCTGATGGGCTCTTTACCCAGGTTTTCAATGACATATTTGCCCATGGAGGCCGGAACGCAGGCAATTTCCATGAAGTCCAGGTCGAAGAAACGCTCCGGATACTGCGCGCTGCGGATGCGGATACGGTCTCCGTCCACCAGCGTGAGCACATGGAATTTCTCTCCCTTTGTGTCCTGCTGGCACTGCTTCTCGAATTCCAGGCGGCGCAGGGAGATGTACATCTGCGGATTCTCGCCCAGGATGAATTCCTTCCATCCATCACCTGAGTCGTCCAAGCGGGGTTTCTGGACAATGTAATCCTTGCTCTGGGGGTCGTGGATCACGGAAGTGCGGCGCTCCTGGTTCACGTTGAGTTCTCCCAGGTGGGTATGGATGGGACGCTGCTTCCCGTCAAAGTCCAGGCGCAGGTAGTCGTACATTTTATAGGTATACGAGCCGATGGTGAGCGAGCCAATTTCCAGGATAACCTGGTTGCGGCCGCTGGAATGGATGGTTCCGGCAGGCAGCATCACCTGCAGGCCGGGCCTGGATTCCTCGTAGCTCACATATTTCATGTAGTCACAGGGCTTGTGCTCCGTATCGGCCGCCTCAATCTCCTTGAAGAAGGCGGGGATGTCGGCATCGTCCCGGAATCCGATGAAAGTCTTGGCGTCCTGGCCGGTGACCACCACGTAATAACTCTCGTCCTGCCGGCCGAACTCGTTATAGTTCTTCACGTTGAATTCTCCTCCGGAATGGCACTGGATGCTCATGTTGCCGGTAGAGTGGTAGCTGTCGTCCCAGTTGAAACGGATGGGGAAGTAGCCCTTGTACTTCTTCACGCACTTCTCGCTCATGAGGGCCACGCCCTCCTTGTGGACGAAGGAGCAGTAGTTGATGTCCAGGAGTTCCTCTCCGGCCTTTACCAGCACGCTCACTTCCATGGGGATGAAGTCGAACACCCAGGCGGCGTTGCGCATCTTCTCAGGGAGGTGGCGCTTTTCCTTCATGTAGCTGCCGCCCCAGACCCCTTCCAGATAGCAGGGTTTGGCGCGGAAGGGATATTTCACCAACTGGGCGCAGATATCGGCAAAACTGCTGAAGGGCATCATCTGCAGGTTGGCCCGGTCATTGTCCAGGAAATACCAGTCCAGGGCGTTCTCCCCAAAGAGTTCCTTGCGCAGCTGGACGGCGTTCTCAAAGTCGCAGTAATAGCAGCGGCGGATGGTGCGGTTGATGATACCCGTGTGCTTTTTGCCCAGGTTGGCGTATTCGCCGGCGCGGATGCGCAGCATGCTGTTCATGGGCGTGATGTCAAACCAGCACTTGACGTCGTACAGGCTGCGCAGCTCCCGGATAAGGGAACCGTAACCGTACACAAGCACCAGCGTTCCCGGGGCCTTGAGGGCGGGAAGCTCCTTCTTGAAGGCTTCCACCTTCTTCGGGTCCATCAGGCCGATATAACCGCCATGATAGACCTTTCCATACAGCAGCGTGGGGTCTATTTTCTTGTCCCAGATGAGCAGCGGGTCGATGATGGCATCGATTTGATCTCCGCTCTTGAAGGTGCGGGCGGCGCTGTCCACAAACTCCACTTGGAAGCCGAAGACATCGCACTCCCGGGCCAGGAGACTCACCAATAAATCCCATTTGGTGCTCGTGTAACCGTCGAAGGCCACAATGGCGCCCTCCTGTTTCACCTTGGGGGCGATGGCGGTCATAAAGGCCTTGGCAACCTTCTGGCTGCCGCCGCCAACGATGGATTCAACGGTTTTTTCGCTTAATTCCGGCCGATTCACGGGCTTGGGGTCGTGAAACGGGTAGGGGTTGTACATGAAACTCATAAGCTATAAAATTCAAATCCCATCATTTCCGCCAGGGCCTCCAGCTGCGGGCGGTAGTCTCCGTCCACGATGGCATAGTGCTGTGTCACGCCCACCTTGAGCACGCGTTCGAAGAGCTCCTTCACCGGCAGCACCGGCTTGAAGATGGTGTGGGTGTAGGTGGCCAGCAGATGCTTCTTGCCGCTCTGGGGTGTGTCTTTCTCGCTCAGGCTTTCGGCCATGAAGGTGACCAGTTTGTATTTTCCGTCTTCCTCATACAGGCCGGCGACAGTCTTCATGCCGGGGCTGATGCGGTACCAGGCAAAGGGGGCGCCGGCATACTTCCAGGAGGTTTTGGCGAAGCGTACGTCCCGGGAGATGATGACGTTCTGCTGCCAGGCGGGGTCGTTGTGGTCGTTGGGACCGGCATGGCCTCCGGCGAAGGTGCCGAAGTCGTCCTCTATATGGAACGGCTCTATGAAATTCACATTCTTTCCGCTCAGGAGTTTGAGGATGTAGGTGGCCAGTCCGGCGCCGATATCGGCCTCCGGCACCAGGACGCTCACGTTCTCGTTGAACCACTGCGGGTAGAATCCGGCCCGGCAGCCGGCCGTGCGGAAGGTGGCCTGGTCTATGTCGTTGTACACATAGCAGTCTATGTTGTTCTTCTGGGCCAGTTTCTTGATGCCCAGGGTGGCCTTTACGCAGCCGATGAACTTGTCGTAGTCCACGTCCTCCATCATTTTATACCGGGCGGTGAGTTCATGGGCATAAGACTGCACTTCTTCCGGGGAGAGGTTTTCGATTTCCGTCCCGTAGTCGCTGTAGGGAAGGTAATGAATCTCCGGGCCTATCTTGGTGAAGAGGTCATAGTTGTCGAAGTAGGTGCTCCACATGGCCTCGTTCATGTTGGCCATGAGGCCCACGGAAGACTCCCGGAGGATGCTGCGGGTGCGGGCGGCATCGGCATAAATCCTCACTTTCTCCGTTATCTCCTTCCGGGTGCCCATCACGGTGCGCACGTTCTTGCGGGGAACGCGTTTGAGGCTGCCGGAAGCTTCCAGGGAGCCCACCAGCGTGCCGGCGCAGAGGTAATCCACAAAGTCATCCTCGTCCAGGGAGGTTTCAAAGCTCATCCGGTCTTTGGCCACGTTGCAGAAGAGGATGGGCATGTCCGGGCAGTCGCGCAGGAAACGGATCCAGGCGAAATCCTCGCTCCAGGAGAGGAATTCCGCATAGACAAAGTCCACTTTCTCGTTGAAAAAGAGGTTCAGGGCTTTCCTGGCGTCCTCCCTTTCATAGACGATGCCCGGATCCACCAGATCCAGGAAGTCCATGCCGGCTTTGGTGTCTTCCACCACTTTGAGCTTGCGCTCGTGGTACGTTCCGCGTTTGGGACCGTTCAGGTTCTTGAAGCGGGGAGATGCAATGAGCAGCAGACCCGCCTTGGCTTTCCGGAGTTTATCTTTTGCTTCCATTATCGGTTATTGATTTTAGTGTGGTCTCGGTTATAGTATTTGGCGCTTACCCACAGGCAGGCCAGGCCGCAGATGAGCCAGATGACCCCCAGGATGGGGAAGGTGGCGTTGAGGCTGCCCGTGCTCTCCTTGATGACGGCCAGCACATAGGGGGCGGTGGCTCCTACGGCAAAGCCGGTCATGATCATGGCCGATGAGCAGCTGGCATGCAGATGCTCCGGCGTGACATCGTACAGGGCGGCATAGATGTTAGCGTCGAAAAAGGCCCTGAAGAAGCCCCAGCCTGCAAAACACAGGTACAGGAGCCAGAGGCTGCGGACGCTTCCCATGAAGGGGAGGAAGGCTGCGCCCAGGATAAGGCCTGCGCCCTGGATAATCATCCGCTTCTTAGGATCCTTGGCGGCCCATCTGTCCGACAGGGTACCGGCAATGAGTACGCCCGCAAAGGCCGCCACATAGGTCCAGAGCATGGAATTGAGTCCGGCCTGGGCTCCGCTCTGGCCAAAATTCTCCTGCAGGAAGGTGGGCACCCAGGTCATGTAGCCCGTAATCACGAAGATGAAACCGCAGAAGCCCAGCGTAACCATAAGTGCCGTGGGCGTAGTAAACACAGTCTTGAACCCGTCCAGGATGCCCGGTTTGACATCATTCCCGTCCTGACCGGGCATCTCGGCCCTCGGGAGATCCTTCAGCCTGATGGCCATCACGGCGGCCCAGACCACTCCGGCGCCGCCAAAGATATAGAAGGCATACTGCCAGCCCAGTTTGTCGCCTATATAACCTGCCAGCCAACCGGCCAGGATGACACCCACATAGTAGGAGGTCTGGTGGATGGACATGGCACGCGCGCGCGTGTCCGTATGATATTGTCCCAGAAGGGAATAATTGGCCGGGCCGAAGAAGGCCTCTCCGCCGCCGGTGGCGATGGAACGGGTGAGGATGAGCATGAACACGCCGCCTGCCAGTCCCGTGAACATGGTGGCTACGCTCCAGAACAGGATGCTCAGGGTGCACACCCATTTGCGGGAGAAGCGGTCTCCCATCCAGCCGCCGATGGGAACCATGGCGGCGTAGAACAGGTTGAAGAATACGGCAATCAGGCTTACAGACGTGTCCGTAAGGTTCAGGTTGTCCCGGATGAGCGGAAGTACGGAATTGAAGACCTGGCGGTCTCCCTGGTTGAGCAGGAAGGCCACCCACAGCAGGGCCAGTACTTCCCATTTATAGTATTTGCCCATTCTTTTCATGCAAGCAGGATTTTATCTGTGGTGTACTGTGGTGCAAAAATATGAAAAAAATTGCATTCTACAATAAAAATTTCCCTAATTTTGTAAGCGGATATGATTCAGTTGTCCCATTCCGGTCTGAGCCTTTCCCTGCATCATCCACAGGATGGCTTCTACGAGGGCACGCGCTTCGACAGGAGCGGCGTCTTCGGGAGCCTTCGCTTCCGGGATACGGAACTCTGCGCCCCCTGGTTCACCTCCTACAGCCCCACCATGCACGATGCCGTGCAGGGGCCGGCGGAGGAATTCTCTCCCGTCGGCCTGCCGGATGGCCGCATCCTTAAAATAGGGGTGGGCCTGTTAAAGGCCGACAGCAAGACCTACGACCGCTTCTGCCTGTATCCGCTCTTGGATGCCGGGCAGTGGACCGTGGAGGCCGATGGGCGGCAGGCCCGCTTCCTCCATCGGCTGGAGGGCTTTTATCGCTACGAAAAAGTCATCAGCCTGCAGGACGGCGGACGCTTTTTCATCGGCCATGCCCTTACCCCGGAATTCCCGCTGGAGGCCGATGTCTATAACCACAACTTCTTCACCCTGGGGAAGCTGGCGGTGGGCCCTTCCCGGGAAATCGACTTTCCCTTCGAGCCGGAGGGTGATTGGCGGGCCGTGTATGATTCCGTGGGCTTCACCCCCGGCGGCATCCGTTTTTCTCGCCCGATAAAGGAAGGGGAGTCCGTCTATACGGGCAACATTCACCGGAAAGGGGAGGAAGGGATGCCTTATGAGCTGAATTTGCGGGAAGGCCGCCTTTCCGTCCATGTGCGGGCCGATGTCCCGGCCTTCAAGACCGTTCTCTGGGCCAATCACCGCATTGCCTGCCTGGAACCCTATAATAAACTGGAAGCCCGGCCGGGAGATACCCTGCACTGGACTTTGCAATACACCCTTCAAGAATCCTGATATTTATGCGCGCATTGATTCCTTCGGCCCTGCTGGCCCTGACGCTTTTCTCCTGTGCTCCCAAAACCGGCGGCGGCCCGGTGTATCTGACCCCTTCGACTCCCTTGGAAGACAGGGTGGAAGACGCCCTTTCCCGCATGACGCTGGAAGAGAAAGTGGGCATGACGCATGCTCAGTCCAAGTTCTCCAGCGCCGGCGTGCCCCGTCTGGGCATTCCGGAACTCTGGCATACGGACGGCCCGCACGGCATCCGTCCGGAGGTGCTCTGGGACGAGTGGGACCAGGCCGGCTGGACCAATGACTCCTGCACCGCGTTTCCTGCGCTGGTGAACCTGGCCGCCACCTGGGACCGGGAGCTTTCCCGCCTGTACGGAGACTGTATCGGCCAGGAAGCGCGTTATCGCCGGAAAGACATCCTGCTGGGCCCCGGCATTAACATGGGCCGGACGCCCCTGAACGGCCGTACTTTTGAATACATGGGAGAAGACCCTTATCTGGCCGGAGAACTGGTGGTTCCCTATGTTCAGGGCGTTCAGTCCAACGGCGTGGCCGCCTGTGTAAAGCACTTTGCCGTGAACAACCAGGAAACCCGCCGCACGGCCACCAATTCCATCGTGGACGACCGCACGCTCTATGAGATTTATTTGCCGGCCTTCCGGAAGGCGGTGGTGGAAGGCGGTGCCTGGGCCATCATGGGCTCCTACAATTTGTATAACGGACAGTTCAACTGCCACAACAAAAAGCTCCTCTGCGACATCCTGAAGGGCGAGTGGGGCTTTGACGGCGTGGTGGTGAGCGACTGGGGAGGCTGCCGGGACGACGACGAGGCCGTTTCCAACGGCCTGGACATTGAGATGGGCACCTGGACCAACGGTCTCAGAGGCGCCGCCTCCGACAGTTATAACAACTATCATCTGGCCCGTCCTTTCCTGGCGCGTCTGCGTGATGGAAGGGCCACCGAGGAGCAGTTGGATGACAAGGTGCGTCGCATCCTGCGCACCGTGTTCCGCACCGCCATGTCTCCTGAACCCCATTATGGAAGCTTCACTTCTCCGGAACATTTTGCCGCCGCGCGCCGTATTGCCGCAGAAGGCCTGGTGCTGCTCAAGAATGACGGAACCCTGCCGCTAAGCGTCCCCGAAGGCGGGAAACTGCTGGTGGTGGGGGAGAACGCCTACAAGATGATGGTGGTGGGCGGTGGCTCCTCCAACCTCAAGACCAAATACGAAGTGATTCCCCTGGACGCCCTGCATGAAGTCTATGACGGCAAGGTGCAGGTGGAATGGCAGCGGGGCTATGTGGGAGACATTACCACGGATTACAACAAGGTGGTCACCGGTCAGGACCTGAGTGAGAGCCGCAGCGCCGCCCAATTGCTGGCCGATGCCGTCTCCGCCGCCCGTGAGGCCGATGTGGTGCTCTACATCGGCGGTCTCAACAAGAGCGCCGGCCAGGACAACGAGGGCACCGACCGGGCCGATATCGTCCTGCCTTATGGTCAGGATGTGCTTATCGAAGCCCTGGCGGAGGTTTCTGCCAAGCTGGTGGTGGTGAACATTTCGGGCTCTCCGGTGGCCATGCCCTGGGCGGATCGGGTGAATGCCATCGTACAGGGCTGGTACGGCGGTTCCGAAAGCGGCCACGCCCTTGTAGATGTACTCACCGGGGTGGTGAATCCTTCCGGCAAGCTGCCCTTCACCATGCCGCTGGCCCTTTCCGACGGTCCTCTCAAGACGGAACGTCAGTATCCCGGCGTGAAGGAGGAAGGCAAGCAGTGGTGGCAGGAATACTATGACGAAGGGGTTTTCATCGGCTACCGCTGGTATGACACCCGTCAGATTCCTGTGCAGTACCCCTTCGGCCATGGCCTCAGCTATACCTGTTTTGAATACAGCGACGCTTCCGTGAAAAAGGCGGCCGATGGCTGGAAAGTCCAGCTGACGCTGACCAATACCGGCTCCGTGGCCGGCGCGGAGGTGGTCCAGCTTTATATCTCTGACCCTCAGGCTTCCGTAGAGCGTCCGGCCAAGGAACTCAAGGGCTTTCAGAAGGTGTATCTCCAGCCTTCGGAGAGCCGGAAAGTGAGCTTTATGATTGGCCGGGAAGACCTTAGCTTCTTTGATGCCGCCCGGCATGCCTGGGTGGCGGAGCCGGGTGATTTCGAGGCGCTGGTGGGCTCTTCGTCGGCCGATATCCGCGCCCGTCTGGAATTCAAATTATAGTTTTGGCGTCATGAGAAGAGTTTTCTTGCTCGCAGGGGGGCTGCTGCTCGCTTTATCGGCCCATTCCCAAGTGTTTAACCGGGCTCCATTGGAGGAAACCCGCTTTGCCGAGTTGCCCTTGGGCGCCATTCAGGCCCGGGGATGGCTGCAGGAGCAGCTTCAAAGGCAGGCCGATGGCCTGACCGGCCATCTGGATCAGGTTTATCCGCAGGTGATGGGCCCTTCCAACGCCTGGTTGGGAGGAGACGGAGATGCCTGGGAGAGAGGACCTTACTGGGTGGACGGCCTGCTTCCGCTCGCGTATCTGCTGAACGATGCCGCGCTCAAGGATAAGGCCCTTCGCTGGGTAAAGTCCATTCTGGCTTCCCAGCAGCCGGACGGTTATCTGGGACCGGCGCAGGACCATCCCTTCGTGTATGGCCTCCAGCGGGGCCAGACGCATGACTGGTGGCCCAAGATGGTGGCCGTCAAAATCCTGAAACAATACTATATGGCCACCGGAGACACAGAGGCCATTGACTGTCTTACCGGCTATTTCCATTACCAGCTCTCCCAATTGGAGGAATTCCCGCTGGACCATTGGACGGATTGGGGCCGATGGAGGGGCGCCGACAACTTTGATGTGGTCTATTGGCTCTATAACCTCACCGGAGACCCGGAGCTGCTGAAACTGGGAGAGTTGCTTCATTCCCAGACCACGGACTGGACGGGACTTTTTCTGGACGGAGCCATCTTTGCCCGGCAGGGGAGTGTGCACTGCGTGAACCTGGGGCAGGGATTCAAGGCTCCCGGCGTGTGGTGGCAGTACTCCCATGATGCCCGGGACCTGGAGTCCCTGGCGAAGGCGGAAGAAAGCATCCGTCATACCGTGGGGCTTCCCACCGGGCTCTGGGCCGGCGACGAGATGCTCCATTGGGGCCATCCCTCCCGCGGCAGCGAGCTCTGCACGGCGGTGGAAATGATGTACTCGCTGGAGACCCTCCTCCGCATTACCGGCGCGCCCCATTGGGCCGATTATCTGGAGCGCGTGGCCTTCAACGCCCTTCCCACCCAGGTAAACGACGATTTCACGGGAAAGCAGTATTATCAGCAGGTCAACCAGGTATCGGCCACCCGAAGCTGGCGGCCCTTTTCCACCCCGCACGATGACACGGATGTGCTCTTCGGTACGCTGAACGGCTATCCCTGCTGCCTGTCCAACATGCACCAGGGCTGGCCCAAGTTTACGCAGAATCTCTGGTATGCATCGGCCGACGGCGGCCTGGCGGCGCTGGTCTATGCCCCCAGCCGGGTGACGGCCCGGGTGGCAGGCGGCGTGGAGGTGTGTGTGGAGGAAGAGACGGAGTATCCCTTCCGGGAAACCCTCCGTTTCCGGCTTTCCTTCCCTTCCCGAAAGGTGAGGAAGGCGGCTTTCCCGCTCTATTTCCGGGTGCCGGAATGGTGTGCATCGGCCTTTGTGAGCGTGAACGGGGAAGCGGTGGAGGCTTCTACATCGGAAGGACTCCTTTGCCTGATGCGGGAATGGAAGAAGGGCGATGTCATTGAACTGACCTTTCCCATGGAGGTGAAGACGGAAGAGTGGTATGACAAGGCCTGGAGCGTGGTGTGCGGCCCGCTGGTGTATGCCCTCAAGATGGAGGAACAGTGGACCTGGAAGCCCTTCGAGGGCCGGGACCGCTATTACGGGGAAGGCGCCTGGGAGGTGAGCAGTCCCACTCCTTGGAACTACTGTCTCATGCGGGACCGTTTCAAGGCCGATGACTGCGCCGTGGAATTCCGCTCCGTTCCGCCCTATCCCTGGACGCTGGAAGGGGCTCCGGTCCTGCTCCGCGTTCCGGCGCGGACGCTGCCCCACTGGACGGATGTGGAATCCGTGGCTTTCTGGACAGAAGAGGGGAATGATACTGGGGAGGATGTCACGCTGGAACTCATCCCTTACGGCTGCACCACACTGAGAATAGCGGAATTTCCCACTCGGATTGTCCCTTGGGATTTGAAATACCGGGAAAGCTATTAACTTTGTGACCATGAAAGAGATTTACTTTGCCGGAGGATGCTTCTGGGGCGTGGAGCATTTCTTCAAGGGTGTGGACGGCGTGTCCCAGGCCATGCCCGGCTATGCCAACGGAAATACGCAGGACCCTACTTATAAGGAAGTTTATACGGACACCACCGGCTTTGCGGAGACGGTACGGGTGCGTTACAATCCGGAGCGGGTGAGTCTCAGGCTCCTCACGCGGCTGTTTTTCACGGTGACGGACCCGCTCACGCTCAACCGGCAGGGCCATGACGAGGGCACACGCTACCGCAGCGGCGTTTTTTATACCTCCGGGGAGGACAGACCCATCATAGAGGAAGTTTTCCGGGAGGTCTCTGACAAGTTGGGCGTCCCTCTGGTGACGCAGCTGGAGCCGCTCAAAAACTTTTATCCGGCCGAGGAGTATCACCAAAACTATTTGGACAAGAACCCTGAAGGCTATTGCCATCTTTCCCTCAAGACCTTCCGCTATCTGCGCCTGTATCAGGACGTGAAGCTTTTCCTGGGAGACGAGACGGATCTGATTGCCCGCATGGCCAACATGAGCGCCCTCCTGGCGGAGCGGATGCGTTTCTTCTGGACGGGCTTTTACCGGGTGGCGGGGGATCAGCTGGTGCTGGGGCCTTTCCAGGGCCCTGCCGCCTGTCAGCGGATAGGCTTCGGCAAGGGCGTCTGCGGATCGGCCTGGAAGGAGCGCCGGACGCTGGTGGTGCCGGATGTGGAGGAGTTCCCCGGCCACATTGCCTGCAGCAGCCTGTCCAAGTCGGAGATTGTGGTGCCGGTCATCGGCCCCGGCGGCGAGGTTGTCGCCGTCCTGGACATCGATTCCGACGAGTACGCCACCTTTGACTCCGTGGACGCCGCCTGGCTGGAACTCCTTGCAGAGGTGCTTTAGTGGTGACAACTAACTCTCTGACTATCATTGACTTGTAATACATTTCTCGTTCAAAATTCGAACGAGAAATATCCTATAACACGCTGTGACACAGTAACTTAGTTGTCACCAAATTTTTACCTATTATTCCAAAGAAAAGTGTTATCTTTGGAAAATTACACATAGAACTATGGCCGACGAAAAAATAATCTTCTCCATGAACGGGGTGTCCAAGATATTGCCCCACAACAACAAAGTCATCCTTAAGGACATCTACCTGGGCTTCTTCTACGGGGCTAAGATTGGCATCATCGGCCTGAACGGGTCCGGTAAGAGTACCCTCCTCAAGATTATTGCGGGGGTGGAGAAGCAGTACAAGGGAGAAGTGGTGTGGGCCCCGGGCTACACCGTGGGTTATCTGGAGCAGGAGCCGCAGATGGACCCGGAAAAAACCGTGCTGGAAGTGGTCCAGGAGGGGGTTCAGCCCGTCATGGACATTCTGGCCGAGTACAACGAGATTTCCCTCAAGTTCATGGAGCCCATGGACGACGACGAGATGAACCGTCTCATCGAGCGGCAGGGAGAGCTCACCGAGCAGATAGACCATGTGAATGGCTGGGAGATAGACTCCAAGTTGGAAAGGGCCATGGATGCCCTGCAGTGCCCGCCTTCGGAGCAGAAAATCAAGGAGCTCTCCGGGGGTGAGCGCCGCCGGGTGGCTCTGTGCCGCCTGCTGCTGCAGGAGCCGGACGTGCTGCTCCTGGACGAACCCACCAACCACCTGGACACCGAATCCATCCAGTGGCTGGAAGCCCATCTGCAGCAGTACAAGGGTACGGTGATTGCCGTCACCCATGACCGCTACTTCCTGGACAACGTGGCCGGCTGGATCCTGGAACTGGACCGCGGCGAGGGCATTCCCTGGAAGGGCAACTACTCCTCCTGGCTGGACCAGAAGACCAAGCGCCTGGCGCAGGAAGAGAAGGCGGAATCCAAGCGCCGCAAAACGCTGGAGCGGGAGTTGGAGTGGGTCCGGATGGCTCCCAAGGCCCGCCAGGCCAAGCAGAAGGCCCGTCTGGGCGCTTACGAGAAGCTGGCATCGGCCGATACCAAACAGAAGGAAGCCAACCTGGAAATCTATATTCCCAACGGCCCGCATTTGGGCAACAAGGTCATCCGTTTCAACGACGTTTCCAAGGCCTATGGGGACAAGCTTCTGTTCGAGCACCTGAGCTTCGAGCTGCCGCCGGCAGGGATTGTGGGTGTCATCGGCCCCAATGGAGCGGGTAAAACCACCCTTTTCCGCCTCATCATGGGCATTGAGCAGCCGGACAGCGGCAGCATTGAGATTGGAGAGACCGTCAAGATATCCTATGTGGACCAGCAGCACCGCTCCATAGACCCGGACAAGACGGTGTACGAGACCATCGCCGGCAATTCCGAGTGGGTGCGGATGGGCGGCCGGGACGTGAACGCCCGCGCCTGGGTGTCCCGCTTCAATTTCTCCGGGGCCGATCAGGAAAAGCTCTGCGGCGTCCTCTCCGGCGGTGAGCGCAACCGCCTGCACCTGGCCCTCACGCTGAAAGACGAGGGTAACGTGCTCCTGCTGGACGAACCCACCAACGACGTGGACGTGAACACCATCCGCGCCCTGGAAGAGGGTCTGGACGGCTTTGCCGGCTGTGCCGTTGTGGTGAGCCACGACCGCTGGTTCCTGGACCGCATTGCCACCCACATCCTGGCCTACGAAGGCGAGGGCAAGGTGGTGTTCTTTGAAGGAAACTACCAGGAATACGAAGCCAACCGCAAGATGCGCCTGGGAGACACGGAGCCCAAACGCTTCAAATACAAGAAGTTGATGGAGTAAGAACCTCTATGAAAAAGTTTTTTGCACTTTGCGCATGCGCACTGGCACTTGCCTGTAACGCGCCCACTTACCAGCTTATCCCCCGTGAAGCCTTCCAGGGAGAGGCAGAGGGCGTTCCCATTGATCTGTACACCCTGAAGAATAAGAATATGGCCGTTCAGATTACCAATTTCGGCGCCCGGGTGGTTTCCATCTATACCCCGGACCGGAATGGGAAGTATACGGACATCATGGTGGGGCACGACAATCTGGAGTCCTACCTGCATCCCGGCGGCCAGCGCTTTTTGGGCGCCATTGTGGGGCCGGTGGCCAACCGCATCAGCCACGCCGCTTTTCAGGTGGAGGGTGAGACCTGGCACACCGATGCCAACGACAATGGGCTCAATACCCTGCACGGAGGGTTCAAGGGGCTGGACATGCATGCGTGGACGGTAGAATCGGCCACGGATACCTCCCTTGTGCTTTCCCTTTTCTGCCCCAATGGGGAAGGAGGTTTCCCCGGCAACCGGAACCTGCGGGTTTGCTATTCGCTCTCCCGGGCCGATTTCAAGGTCGAAATCAGCGGGACAAGCAATAAACGCACCCCGCTCAACATGACCTTCCACCCCTTCTTTTGCCTGCAAGGGGAAGGAGAGGGTTTTGTGGAGGAGTATATCCTCTGCATCCATGCGTCGGCCTATACGCCCATCGATTCCATGAACCTTCCTACCGGAGAAATTGCGCCGGTTGAGGGGACTCCCTTTGATTTCCGGGCACCTCGCCGCATCGGCTATTCCATCCGGGAAGATGAGCAGCAGCTACGTTATGGCCATGGCTATGACCACAATTGGTGCTTAGACGGCGAAGGTCTGAGGAGTGTTTGTGAGATTAAGGATCCTGTTACGGGCCGGACGGTGGAGGTTATCACGGACCAGAAAGGGCTACAGTTCTACAGCGGCAATTTCTTTGACGGAACGGAAAAGGGCAAAAACGGAAAGCCGCTTCCCTTCCGCAGCGCTTTTACCCTGGAAGCCCAGGCTTGGCCCGATGCCGTGAATCATCCGGACTTCCCTTCCGTTCTCCTATTGCCTTCCCAAACTTACCGCTCCACCACCATCTACCGCTTCGGGGTGGAGTAAAGCCTGTTTTTGGTGACAACTAACTTGCTGTCTCACAGCGTGTTATAGGATATTTCTCGTTCAAATTTTGAACGAGAAATGTATTACAAGTCTATGATAGTCAGGGAGTTGGCTGTCACCAAAAATTACTCCCGGAACAAATCCCGGACGGGGAGCTGGGAGTCAAAGCGGCCGCGGAGGTTCTTGCAGAGGTCGGCGGTGTTGCGGGTGAAGCGGGAGCCCCGCCAGGTGGAGGTGTTGGTGATGAAAATCCAGCATTCGCCGTCGGCGTATTTCTTGATAAGGGCCGATGTTCCGGCAAAGGAGCCGGTGCGCGTCCATTCGCCTTCAGGGCGGCAGTCCAGCCAGCCCAGGCCGTAGGTGTCGTCGTCGAACCACACCGTCATCTGGTTCACGCTGAAGGGGTCCAGCAGGTCCGGGACCGGGCCGCCGCCGTCGATGCAGGCCACCAGCCGGGCCAGTTCCACGGCCGATCCCACCCAGCCGCCGGCCCCGTACAGGCCGGAGATGTAGTTGCCGCCGTAGCAACGGGAAACGGAGGCGTACTGGCCGTCGAAAGAGGCTACGGGCTTGTCGTCCGGCTGCGTGAAGTAGCGCGTCTCTCCCGGCTGACGGTCCTTGAGGTAGTCTCCTCCCAGGCGGAAGCCGTGGCAGAGGGCCGGCTCAAAGACTTCGCGCTGCATGAACTCCTCGTAAGGCATGCCGGAAACTTTCTCAATGACCAGGGAGGCCAGAAGATAACCAAAGTTGGAGTATTCCTGATAGGTGCCCGGCTCATAGTAGAGCGGCTTCCCCAACTCCTTCTGTACCAGATAATCCGTGGTGGGTGGCTCCTTGATGCCATGCCGCTGCATGAATTTGGCCGTGGAGAACATCACGTCTCCGCCGCGGGAGGTGAACCCGGCCTGATGCCGCAGCAGGTGCTCCACCGTAATGAGGTAGTAATTGTCGTCCCGGATGTAGCGGTCGTATTCGTTCAGAACGCCGTAGGGCCCGAAAACCGGGGAATCCAGAAACACTTTCCCTTCTTCCTGCAGCCGCATGATGCCGATAGCTGTGAGGAGCTTGGACACGGAGGCCAGCCGCATGCGGGTGCCGGGGGTCATGGGGGTGTCCGGATCGGCCTTTCCATAGCCGCGGGCATAGAGGAGGGAGTCGTTGCGCATGACCACCAGGGTGGCCCCCTTGAGCGACCAATGGTTCATGAAACTGTCCACCACCTGGTCCATGGCGGGAAGACGGGAGAGGTCGTTGGTGATGGCCGAATTGAGGTCTTCCACCCAATTGACGGGAATGGCCGGCTCTTCCTCCTGCCGGGGAGCCGGTTCCTCCTGGCCGCGAAGCCGCAGGCCGAAGCCCGCCCCCAGCAGAACCACCAGGGGAAGGGACCAGTATATGATTTTCCGGAGCGTCACTATTTTACCAGACCGGCCCTCCTGCCAAAGTCGATGATGTAGTCGGCTGTTCCCTCGATTCCCAGAATGGAACTGTCCACGCAGAGGTGGTAGTTGGAGGCCTGTCCCCAGGCTCCGAAGGTGTAATAATTATAATAGGTTTCGCGGGTGCGGTCTTTCCGGCGCATCAGCTTTTCGGCTTCGGCGGCGCTCAGGTGCTCGTTTTCCATGAGCCGACGGATGCGGTATTCCTCCGGCCCGCCCACAAAGACATTCAGGCAGGGACGGTCCCTAAGGATGTAATCCGCACATCGGCCGATAATGACGGCGTCCCCCTTGTCGGCAATCTGGCGGATGACCTCGCTCTGGATGTTGAAGAGCACGTTGTCGTTCACATAACCGCTGTCCAGGTAGCTCAGGCGGCCGGAGGCGAAGAAACTGGAAACGGAAAACAGGCTCTTTTCCTCCCCATGGGCAAAGAGACTCCCCGAGTAGCCGCTTTCCTCGGCCGTCTTGGAGATGAGCTCGTTGTCAAAAACAGGGATGCCCAGTTTCCCTCCGATGGCCTTGGCCACGAAGCCGCCGCCGCTGCCGAAGCTTCGGCCCACATTGATGATGGTATGCATGTCTTTTGTCATTCTGAACGAGTTAAATCTGACTTCCCAGGATGGAAGGGTCGTCTCCGTCTTTCAGGCGGCTCAGCTTTCTGAGCAGCCCCACGGCCAGAATGGCGGTGAGGAGGGCGGCGATGCTGTCGGAGATGGGGAAGGAGTACCACACGCCGTTCTCGGATTCCAGAAGCGGCGGCAGGATGTAGATGCACGGCAGCAGGAAAAGAAGCTGCCGGGAGAGGGAGAGGAAGACGGACTTTTTCACCATGCCCAGGCACTGGAACAGGTTGGTGGTGACCATCTGGAAACCCACGATGGGGAAGACGATATTCATCTTCTGAAGGCCCCGGGCGGCCTTTTCCAGGAGCACGGGGTCGTTAGTGAAAATATTCACGGTGGGGCCGGATAGGAATTCCGAAACAATGAAGCCCACGGTGGTCACCAGCGTGGCCCAGAGGGCCGTCTTCACATAGACTTCCCGCACGCGGCCGTACTGGCGGGCACCGTAGTTGTAACCGGCGATGGGCTGCATGCCCTGGTTGAATCCCATCAC
Source organism: Bacteroidales bacterium (assembly GCA_017480345.1). Taxonomy (GTDB): domain Bacteria; phylum Bacteroidota; class Bacteroidia; order Bacteroidales; family UBA932; genus Cryptobacteroides. The sequence continues at coordinate 11,396 of JAFVAU010000006.1, read as the reverse complement.
CACCATCACGAAGAGGAAGGAGATGCGGTTCACGATGCCATAGGCGCCGATGGCCAGGTCTCCGCCCCATTTCACCAGCTGCTGGTTGATGAAAAGCACCACGATGCAGCTGGCCAGGTTCATCAGGAAGGGTCCCAGGCCGATGGCCAGGGAATCCTTCGCAATCTTCCAGTCCACGCGGAAAACCTTCCGGGAACGGGGCAGATGCAGGAAGCGCTCCGGATTCAGGAAATACCAGAGCGTATAGCCCAGCGACATGCACTGGCACAGGACGGTGGCCAGGGCCGCACCCTTGATGCCCATGCCCAGGACAAAGATGAAGATGGGGTCCAGGATGGCGTTGGAAATGACGGTGAACAGCGTGAGCCCCATGGCCAGCTTGGGATTGCCGGAGGAGCGCACGATGGAGTTGAGGCCGAAGTACAGGTGCGTGACGGCGTTGCCCAGCGCAATGACAATCATGTATTCCCGGGCGAAGGGCAGGGTGGCGTCCGATGCGCCGAAAAAGCGCAGGATAGGGTCCATCCACAACAGGGAAACGATGGTGAAAATAACGCCCGTGATGATGTTGAGGGTGATGTCGTTGCAAAGGACCTTCTGGGCGGCGCCGTAGTTCTTCTGGCCCAGGAGCACGGAAATCATGGTGGCGGCACCCACCCCCACCAGTGTCCCGAAGGCGGTAGAGATGTTCATCAGGGGGAAGGTGACGGCCAGGCCGGCGATGGAAAGGGAACCCACATCGGCGATATGGCCGATATAGATGCTGTCCACCATATTATACAGCGAAGACGCCGTCATGGCTATGATGCCAGGAACGGCGTATTGCTTGATGAGGGCGCCGATGGGCTTGGTCCCCAGTTCGGTAGGGATTGCGCTTGCGCTCATGGCTTACTCAAGATCGGAGACGGTGACCAGTTCAAACTCGAAGATGAGCGGGGAGTAGCCGGGTATCTTGTTGGTCTGGGTGTCTCCGGTTTCTCCGTATCCGTGGGTGGAGGTGAACAGGGCGGTGGCCTTCTCTCCCGGGTAATTCATCTGGAAGAGGGCCCCCTTGAAGCCGTCGATGAGGCTGGTGGAGCCGCCCATGGATATCTCGCTCCACTTTTCCGCGAAAGTGATGCTCACGGGGGAGTAGGTCTTGCTGGCGTTATAGATGCCGGCATCCTTGGCCACTTTCTCCACGGTGGTGTCAAACACCTGGCCGTTCAGCAGCCTTCCCGTATAGTTAATGGTGGCGGTGGTGGTGGAAGTGCGTTTGGTCGGTTCCGATTCTTCCTCTCCCATATCCGCGTTGGTGAGGTCGGAGATGAAGTAGAAGGTGCCGTCGGCCGCCTCGTCGTCCTTGTACGAGATGGAAGCCAAATCCCCGTAGTGCGCGGTCACATATTTCTTCAGGCTGTCCAGTTCCACCATGGTGGGGTCTTCGCACTGCATCCTGGGCCTGACGGTGTAGATGAGGTGGGAGGAATTGGAGGGAAGATTGTTCAGGTACTCCTGCTGGGTGTTGTAGCGGGAGGTGGTAATCATCCAGGACGGAATCACTGCCGTGCGGGTGCCGCCCAAGTTCATGCCATTGTACAGGGCGTCCACGCCGGCATAGCTGCTTCCTTCCCCTATCTTGTAGAAGCGGGGGCCGTAATAGACGCCGTTCTTTTTGTCATAGGTGCCCAGCTGCTGGGCCAGTTTGATGTCCGTGGAGGAGGAGATGGTGCCGTCCAGGGTGCGGATGGTGACATCGGCATAGACGTAGTCGTCATTCTCTCCCCATTCAATGGCAGACCCCGTTCCCGGAATGTCTTCCAGGATGTACAGCCCGTCGCTGTTCTGGCTGACGCCGGGATGGTAGGTGTCTATCCACAGCTGGAGGTATTGCTTCTGATAGGTGGCGTTGCTGGTGCTGTCTTCTTTGATGCAGGCAGAGACCGTCATAAGGGCCAGGGCGCCCAAAAGGATGATATATCTATTCTTCTTCATTGCTTATATTTTCAATAAAATAGTAATAGGCCAGGGCACTTCTTGCAGGAATCGTGCCCCGCTCGTTTTTTCCGAAGCCATATTTTCCGGTAAAGAGGATGTAACCCTCATCCCACTGCTGCACGCCTTCCAGGCCGGCGGCCAGGCCTTCCACCAGGCTGTTGTCCAGCATCAGGGTGTCCAGCTTGAAGTGGGTGGAATCCGTGAGCGTCCATTTGGCCGCCTGAGCCAGTTCCTTCCAGTTGGTGGAAACCAGATTGCTCAGGGAGATGGAATTGCCGGTGAGGGTGAAACAGCCGTATACCAGGGACACCATGCCGCCGGGCTTCAGGGAGTCCCGGTCCACGTCCAGGGTGTCGTGCAGGGTGAGCCGGTACACGTTCCCGTTCTTGGTGAGCGTGGCCAGCGTATCCTTTTTCATCTGGGCCGATACGAAGCCCTCGATATAGCTTGCCTGCTTGTCATAGGCGCTCTGCAGCGACTGCTTGGAGCAGGCTGCCATGAGGATGAGAAGGAGGATGACGGTGCTTCGTTTCATCGGAGATAGTCCTTTAAGGTTTGACGGAGGTATTCATCGGCCTTTCCGGGAGTGAAATCCTGCCCGGGGAAAAGCTTGCCGCCGGCGGCGTTCTCGTGCCCGCCGCCATGGAAAAAGCGCTGCGCCAGGTTTTGGGCCGATGTCCCCTTCTTGGAACGGACGGATACCCGGAAATGGTCTCCGTCTTCCTTCAGGAGCACGCTCAGGCGCACTTTGCCGATGGTGAGGGGGACGTTCACCAGCCCTTCGGACTCTCCGTCCTTGAGGTTGAAGCGGTCCTGGATTTCCTTCGTGAGAATCATATAGGCCGCCCCCTCTTCCAGGATGTGGAGACCTTCGCACTGCATATAGCCCATGAGCCTCACGCGGTTCTCCCGGTAGCTCTGGTAGAGCTTTTCCAGCAGGGCGTCGCGGTCCACTCCGGCGGCAATCAGTTCCGAAGCCATCCGGAAGGTGGAGGGATAGACGGAATTGGCGAAATTGTTGGTGTCCGTGGTCATGCCGGCCATCAGGGACAGGCCGATGGCTCCGGAAAACACCCCTTCCGGAGCATTTGCCCGTACAGGTTCGCGAAGCGACGCGGAGGAAGGGGTGTTTTCCGGAACCATTGCTTTCAATATCCAGTACAGCAGTTCACTGGCGCTGGAAATCTCCGGGGTGGAGAAGACCAGGCGGAAACTTGCGCTGTCCGGATTCAGGTGATGGTCTATCAGAACCTTGACGGCGGGGGATTCTTCCAGGGCTTTTTGCAGCCCTTCCGTGCGGGAGAAGGCGTTGCAGTCCAGGAGGACTGTCATATCGGCCTTTTGGATGGTGGCGGCGGCCTCCCGGGGGGCTTTGTCGTTGAAAAGATAGGGGACGGAGGGGGCCCTCAGGAAGTCCAGGTTCTCCGGAGGCGTGTCCGGAAGGATGCAGGTGACCTGCTTGCCCAGCTGCTCCCGGAGGTAGAGGGACAGGGCGGCCGTAGAGCCCAGGGCGTCTCCGTCGGGATGGGTGTGGGCTACCACAACCACCTCGCGGGCGGTATCCAGCAGGGCCTTCAGGCTGCGTATCTTCTCTTGGTCCAGGTTCATGGAGGGCATGAAACAATTTGCGATGGCAAATTTACAAAAGATTATTGCTTTTGAGAAATCATTTTGTTAACTTTGTCGGAAGTTTGGAAAATTATAAAACACTAAAATAATGAACAAAACAGTTAAAATCGCCGTTGAGTGCGCCCTGGCAGCCCTTATCGTTCTTCTTGCCTGGCTCACCGTCAAGAGTGTGCAGAAGCCGGTAAAGTTCAACAAGGAGGTAGCCGCCCGTTCCCAGGTGGCCATCCAGCGCCTGAAAGACATCCGCACCCTGCAGGTCGCTTTCAAGAGTGAAACCGGTCGCTTCAGCCCCACTGTAGACTCCCTCAAGATGTTCTACGAGACCGGTAAGATGAACATCGTGATGCAGATCGGCTCCATGGATGACTCCGTGGCCGTTGCCAACACCGAGGCCATCAAGAAGGCCAACAAGAAACTCAAGGCAGACCAGATGCTGGAGAAACTCCAGGAAGCCTATGCCAAGGGAACTCCCGTGGTGTACTCCGTTACCACCCAGATTCCCGTGAAGGACACCCTCTTCGTGAGCCGTCCGGATTTCTGCATAGACTCCCTGTACTACATTCCTTTCTCCGGAGGCGCCAAAACGGAGATGGAATCCACCATCAAGCTCGTATCCGGTGTGCACGTTCCGCTGTTTGAGGCCCGTATGCCTTACAAGGCCCTGTGCAAAGGCCTGGACAACCAGCTCCGCATCAACCTGGACGCCGAGCGCAAGGACCAGAACAAGTACGAAGGCCTGCAGGTGGGTAGCGTAACCGCTCCTAACAACAACGCCGGTAACTGGGAGTAGTTCCTTCTATGGACTCCGCCCCTCGGACATATACAGGAATATCCATTCAAGTTTCCTTGAGTGGATATTCTTTTAAGGTATATCCTTCAGATGGTCTCCACCCCCGCTCCTGGCGGGGGCCGGAGACCCTTTTTACCACGCCGGAATTCCAGCACAGATACGACAAGGTGGACATCTCCCTCCTTACGCCCAAGGTGTGCCTGGTCCCGGAGGTGTTTTTCGACCCCCAGTCGGCCCGCGGGGCCCTCTCGGAGGTTTGCCCGCTTCAGGAGGGAGATTTTGTGGAAACCATGGAAATCCCTTCCCTTGCCTCCGTGCTGGTTTTCTCCAATTCCATCGGGGAGAACCTTTCCAAGGTGATGGCCCAGACGGTGCTTCCCACTTCCGGGGAGCCGGTGCGTGTGCTGCCGGAGATGTACTATCTCCTCAGCCAACTGGACTCCATCCAGGACTACAACAAGATTGTGGCCTCCTGGGCAGGGGAGTGGCTGCATCTGGTCATCGCCCAGGGCAAGAGCCTCCGCCTGGCCAATGTGTTCCGGGCCCCGGACTTCACCACGGCCCAGTATTTCCTTTTCCTCAGTCTCAAGCAGCTGCAGCTGAATCCGGAAGTGTCCACCGTGTGCTTCCGCACACCCCTGGACTCGGAGGCCAGCATGTCCCTGTACCGCTATTTCAAGGGGGTGGTGCAGCTATGAGAATCATTGGCGGAAGGCTCAAGGGAAAAGTGATTCTGCCGCCTTCCGGTTACAAGGCGCGTCCCACCACGGACTTTGCCAAGGAAGGCCTCTTCAACATCCTGGACAACGAATACGAATTTGAAGACCTCAAGGTGCTGGACCTCTTCGGAGGCACCGGCTCCATTGCCTTTGAATTCGCTTCCCGCAGCGCCTCCCGCGTCTACTGCGTGGAGATGGCCCGGGAGAATGCCAGTTTCATCAAGACGGAGGCCGCCCGCCTGGGTCTGCAGAACGTGACCATGGTGCGGGACAACGTCTTCGATTTCCTCCCCATCTGCCGGGAAAAGTTCGACATCATCTTTGCCGATCCTCCCTATGCCCTGGAGAATCTCGCCGGCATCCCGGACCTTGTTTTCTCCCTGGACCTGCTGCACCCGGGCTGCTACTTCATTCTGGAACACGGAGACGAGCATTCTTTCGCAGACCATCCCCATTTTGTCAAAGAACGCCACTACGGGCGTGTTCATTTTAGTTTTTTTGAATAATGTATTCATTTCTTCTCAGCATGGTGGCCCTGGTTTTGGGTTATATCATCTATGGAGCCTTTGTGGAACGGATGTTCGGTCCGGATCCCAAGCGCCCCACGCCGGCCATCACCAAGGCCGACGGCGTGGATTTTATCCGGATGCCTTCCTGGCGGGTGTTTATGGTCCAGTTCCTGAACATTGCCGGAACAGGGCCCATCTTCGGCGCCATCATGGGAGCCAAATTCGGCCCGGCCAGCTATCTGTGGATTGTATTCGGCTGCATTTTTGCCGGCGCCGTACATGACTATATGGTGGGCATGATGTCTGTGCGTAACGGAGGCGTGGGAGTCCCCGAACTGGTGGGCAAATACATGAGCAAGGCCACCAAGATTGCCATGCTGGTGTTCTCCCTGGTTTTGCTGGCCCTGGTAGGAACCGTGTTCGTGTACAGCCCGGCCCTTATCCTGGGAGATATGGCCGGTGACGGCAGCGAGAGTTCCATCATGCTGTGGGTGGGCATCATCTTCCTGTATTATGTCATTGCCACGCTGCTGCCCATTGACAAGCTTATCGGCAAGATTTATCCTGTTTTTGCCGTGGCGCTGCTGTTCATGGCGGCTGCACTCATGGTCTGTCTGTTCATGAAGTGGCCCCATCTCCCGGAAATCTGGGACGGCCTTACCGGTTGGCAGGACAAGGTGGGACTCAAGGACCAGTCCATTTTCCCATGTCTGTTCATCACCATTGCCTGCGGTGCCATTTCCGGTTTCCATGCCACGCAGAGCCCCATGATGGCCCGTTGCATTGACAATGAGAAGCTGGGACGCCCCATCTTCTACGGCTCCATGATTACTGAAGGCCTTGTGGCCCTTATCTGGGCGGCGGTGGCCTCCTGGTTCTTCTTCGACGGCGGTGCCGCCCAGGTGGGCTCGGACATCAGCGCAGCCGCTCCTACTGTGGTTACCAAGGTTTCCAAGGGCTGGCTGGGCCTGGCCGGTGGCATTTTGGCTGTGCTGGGCGTGGTGGCCGCTCCCATCACTTCCGGAGATACGGCTTTCCGCAGCGCCCGGCTCATCATCGCAGACTTTTTGCATCTGCCCCAGAAAAAGCTTGCCAGCCGCCTCATGCTTGCCATTCCGCTCTTTGCGATATCGGCCTTCCTGCTGTGGTACAACATCTCCGATGCCAACGGTTTCAATGTTATCTGGCGTTACTTTGGCTGGAGCAACCAGGCGCTGGCCGCTATCATGCTGTGGACGGCCACCACTTATCTGGAGAAGGAGAAAAAGGGCTGGTGGTTCCTGGTGACAATGATTCCGGCCGTGTTCATGACAGCTGTATGCATTACTTTTATCCTGGTGGACAAGATCGGATTCGGCCTGCCTCAGGAGTATACGCCCTGGATTGCGGCGGTATCGGCCATCTTTGCCTTCCCGGGCTTCTATATTTGGAATTATCGTAAAAACAGAAAATAACTATGCTGGACAAAGAAAGAGGGCTGTACATTGCCCACTCCTCCAACGGACCCCTCTCCCTGGTGAGCAAGATGGCTTGCCGTCACGGACTCATCGCCGGTGCCACCGGTACCGGTAAAACCGTCACCCTGCAGGTATTGGCAGAGACTTTCTGCCAAGACGGCGTCCCCTGCTTCATGGCCGATATGAAGGGAGACCTCAGTGGCATCTCCCAGGTGGGCAAGCTCTCCGGCTTCATTGAGAAGCGCCTGCCGGAATTCGGCATCTCCGACCCTCAGTTCCAGAGCTGCCCGGTGCGCTTTTTTGACGTTTACGGAGAGCAGGGCCACCCCATGCGTTCCACCATCTCCCGCATGGGCCCGGACATGCTGGGCCGCCTGATGGGCCTCAATGAAACCCAGACCGGCGTGCTGAACATCGTCTTCAAGATTGCCGATGAAAACGGCCTCCTTCTCATTGACATGAAGGACCTTAGGGCCATGCTCAACTTTGTGGGCCAGAATGCGGCCGAATACACCACCCAATACGGCAATGTGACCGCCGCCTCCGTGGGCGCCATCCAGCGGGCCCTCCTGGCCTTGGAGAACCAGGGTGCGGAGAAGTTCTTCGGAGAGCCGGACTTTGATATCTACGACCTCCTGCAGTGCGAGGGCGGAAAGGGCATCATGAACGTGCTGGCGGCCGACAAACTCATGCTCCAGCCCAAGCTCTACTCCACCTTCCTGCTCTGGCTGCTCTCCGAGCTGTACGCCACCCTGCCGGAAGTGGGAGAGATGGACAAGCCCAAGCTGGTCTTCTTCTTTGACGAGGCCCACATGCTATTTGACGGCACGTCCAAGGCCCTCACGGACAAGATTGAGCAGGTAATCCGCCTCATCCGTTCCAAGGGCGTGGGCATCTGGTTCATCACCCAGAGCCCCACGGATATTCCTTCCAACATCCTGGGCCAGCTGGGCAACCGCGTGCAGCATGCCCTACGCGCCTACACGCCGCAGGACCAGAAGGCCGTGAAGGTGGCGGCCGATACCTTCCGCCCCAACCCCGCCTTCAAAACCTACGAGACCTTGTTGGAGCTGGGTACCGGCGAAGCCCTGGTTTCCTTCCTGGACGAGAAGGGCACGCCTTCCATCGTGGAGCGCGCCAAGATTCTCTTCCCGCTGAGCCAGATTGGCGCCATTTCCGAGGGCGAGCGGGAGACGCTTATCAAGCGCAGCCGCCTTTATGGCCGATACGACAACCCCATCGACCGCGAAAGCGCCTACGAGCTCATCACCGCCGCCACCCTGGAGGCGGAGCGCCAGAAGGCCGAGATTGAGGCTGCCGCCGAGGCCGAAAAGCAGGCCGCCGCTCAGGCCAAGGAGCAGGCCCGTCTGGCCAAGGAGCAGGAGAAGCTGGAGAAGGAAAAGGCCAAGAAAGCCAAGAACAGCATTGCCTCCAAGGTGCTCAAATCCGTGCTGAGCGCCGTCACCGGCGTGGCCGTTGCCGCCGCCACGGACGCCGTCACCTCCAAGGTCACTGGCACCAAGAAGAAGAGCACCACCTCCACCGGTTCCAAGATGGTGACCAAGGCCACCAAGAGTGCCACCAGCACCCTCACCAAAGAGCTCACCCGCAGCATTCTGGGAAATCTAGTGAAATAATGAAACTGAAAAAGAGAAAACTCAAGTTTGCAGCAATATTTTTTGTCTGCTGGTTCGCCCTCTTGGTCTTTCTGGTGGACGGCGTCTTGAAATTCCAGACGCTGGTGGATTATTTCGGCTCCTACTGGTTGGTGGAGATTTCGTTAATTCTTCTGGTCGTTCTACCTACTTTGGCAGTGTACGTTTTTACCAAGGAGAGATGACGATGTTGCCATAACGCGTTTGCGCCAGGCTTTGGCGCAAGTGCCAAGTGTTTAATACACAGCCACTTTGCAAAATGCTTCCAGCCCGAAGGCCGATAAAAAGGACTCTTCGGGCTGGCGGTGTTTTGTAACGGTCTGGAAGACACTTACTTACAAAAAATTTTTATGCCTTTTCTTCTCCCGCCGCGCGGCTCTTGCTCACCAGCACTACGCCTCCCACCACAAGGCAGGAGGCAAGGACCTTCTGCCAGGTGAGGGTGTCCAGTCCGGCCCAGATGCTCACGATGGCGGCAATGATGGGCTGGACGTAGGAATACATGCTCACCAGGGTGGGCCGGATGAACTTCTGGCCGTACGGAATCAGGAAGTAGGCCACGAAGGTGGCAAAGAAGATAAGATAGCCTATCTCCCAGCGCACATTCACCGGAATGGCGGCAAAGTCCGTTGTCACAAGGCCCTTGGCCGACAAGGGCAGCGACACCAGCAGGGAGAAGAGGAAGGTCCACTTCATGAAGGTGACCACGCTGTACTTGGAAATCAGCGGTCGGAAGACGCCCAGATAGAGCGAAAAGCTGAGGCTGTTCACCAGCAGGAGCACCACGCCCCAGGGCGATGTCACGGAGGCCCCGCCCCCATGGACGGAGTTGAAAATGAGGAAAAGGATGCCGGCAAAGCTCAGGGCCACGCCGCCGGCCTTCTTCCCCGTGATGGGCTCCCCCAGGAAGAGGAAGGCGAAAATCATCGTGAAAATGGGCCCCAAGGTGCCTATGATGGCGGTATCGATGGCCGATGTCATGGTAATGGCCATGAGGAAAGTCATCTGCGGGATAAAGAGCCCTACCAGGGAGGCGGCGGCAATCTTCCAGTAATCTCCCTTTTCCACCTTTTCCCGGGGCATGAAAAGCGACAGCAGCCAGAACAGGGCGCTGGCCCCGATGGCCCGCAGGGTAAAGAGCACATACGGAGACACCGTATGGGAATTTGCAATGTCCTTGCAGAACACCAGATTAAGGCCGAAGATGGTGTAGGCCGCTGCAATGGAAAGGTGCCCTTTGAGTTTATCTGTCTGCATTTTTCTTGAGTTTTTCCTCGTCATACTTACGGTCCCACTCCCGGTAATACTCCATCTTGGGGTCTTCGAAAAGGGACATCTGGATGGCGGAATCGTGCGTGAGCTTGGATACCCCCAGGCCAATCTGCCGGATGGGCGTCTTCCCGTCCCAGGCCTCCGGAAGAAGCCTCCGCGCCTCATTGAGGATGACGGCCGTCACGTCCGTGGGAATGTCTGTCTGGCACTGTTTCTGGGACACGGAAAAGTCTTTGTATTTCACGAACATGGACACCGTGGAGGCCCGGAACTTGTCTTTCCGGATACGGTGCGCCACGATGCAGGCCACGTTGAACAGCGCCTTGTCAATGTCCTTGGGGTCCAGCAGGTCCTTGGAGAAAGTCCTTTCCGCGCTATAGCTCTTGGCCTCCTGGGTCTCCGTCTCCACGGGCGAACGGTCCCGCCCGTTGGCATTCTCGTGCAATTGGGCGGCGAACTTGCTGCCCACCAGCCGCGTGAGGAAGGCCAAATCGGCCTTTGCCAGCTGGCCGATGGTACGGATGCCGTAGGAAGTGAGCCTTTCTTCGGTTTTCTTTCCCACCCAAAGGAGGTCCCGCACCGGGAGCGGCCACATCTTCTGCTCCACCTCGCTTTCCCAGAGGGTGTGCACCTTGTCCGGTTTCTCAAAGTCCGAAGCCATCTTGGCCAGCAGCTTGTTGGAGCCGATACCCACATTCACCGTAAAGCCCAGTTTCCCCTTCACCTCATCCTTCAGCCGCATGGCGATGGTCACCGGATCCTCCTTGCCGCAACGGAAAGTCATGTCAATGAAGCACTCATCAATGGAGAATTGCTCCAGCACGGGAGAATAGGAGCGGCAAATGCCGATAAAACCCTGCGAACACTGCTTGTACCAGGCCCAGTCGCCGCTCACAATGAGCAGGCTGGGACAGGTGCGGAGCGCCATGGAAACGGGCTGCGCCGTCTTGATGCCCAGCTTCTTGGCCGGAATGGAGGCCGCCGTGATGATGCTCCGCCGGTCAGAAGGGTCCCCGGACACCACGGAAGGGATAAGGCGGATGTCGCTGTGTCCTTCCCCCAGCATCTTCACGGCCGTCCAACTCAGGAAGGCCGAATTAACGTCAATATGAAAGATGATCCGCTTCAATCAAGCCTTATCAGTAGATGGTGAGGATTTATTCTTTAATCTCCAAAAAACCCGACGAATATACAATTATTCCGACGAATAAGCAAAACGCACAAAACAGGCTGAGTACCGTTGCAGTTATAGTACTTCCGTTTTTTAGACAGGTACCGTCCTGTTGTTAGTTAATGTCAAGCAGCCGACCGTAGGTAGAGCTTGCTTGGTATCTGTCGGTCGATTCCCTGGTGATGACGGTGATAGTTGTAGTCATCGATGAATCGAA
>JAFVAU010000005.1 GCA_017480345.1 Bacteroidales bacterium | reverse complement strand
GCGGTCTTTCAGGGCGGGCTGGATGGTGCCGATGCCGTTGGCCGTGGTGATGAACAGGACGTTGGAGAGGTCGTAGTCCACGTCCAGGTAGTTGTCGTGGAAGGTGCTGTTCTGCTCCGGGTCCAGGGCCTCCAGCAGGGCGCTGGAAGGGTCTCCCTTGAAGTCGGAGGAGAGTTTGTCAATCTCGTCCAGGACAATCACCGGGTTGGAGGTGCCGGCCCGCTGGATGCCGCTAAGGATGCGGCCGGGAAGGGCGCCCACATAGGTTTTGCGGTGACCGCGGATTTCCGCCTCGTCGTGCATGCCGCCCAGCGAGATGCGGATGTATTTGCGTCCCAGGGCCCGGGCGATGGACTTGCCCAGCGAGGTCTTGCCCACGCCGGGAGGGCCCCAGAGGCACAGGATGGGGGATTTCATGTTTCCCTTGAGCTTGAGCACGGCCAGATATTCGATGATGCGGTCCTTCACCTGGTCCAGGCCGAAGTGGTCCTGGTCCAGCACTTCCTGGGCATGCTGGAGGTCCAGGTTGTCATCGGATATTTCTCCCCAGGGGAGATCCAGCATGAACTGGATGTAGGCATATTGGATGCTGTAGTCCGGAGAGCTGGGATTGTATTTTTCCAGGCGGGCCATTTCCTTGTCAAAGATGGCGCGCACTTCCTTGGACCATTTTTTCTCATCGGCCCGGCGGCGCATCTTCTCGAATTCCTCTCCCTCGTCCATGCCCAGCTCTTCCTGGATGGTGCGGAGCTGGTTGTTGAGGTAGTATTCCCGCTGCTGCTGGTCTATATCCGTCTTCACCTTCTGGTTGATCTCCTGCTTGATCTGGAGCAGCTGTGTCTGGGCGTCCAGCACCCTCAGGAGGGCCAGGCCGCGTTCCTGCACGTTGACGATGGGCAGCAGGGCCGTCCTTTCCTGGAAGTTTTCCACCTCGATGGTGGTGGCGATGAAATTCACCAGGAAATGGAAGTTGTCGATGCTTCGGAGCGCGCCGATGGCTTCCTTGGGGGCGAAGGAGGAGGATTTCACGATGAGGGCGGCCTTTTCCTTGAGGGAATCGGCCAGGACGCGGAGTTCCCGCTCGTCCACTCCTTCGGGCATCAGCTCTTCCAGATAGCTCACGCGGGCCATCATGTAGGGATCGTTGGAAACCACGGATTCCAGGCTCACCAGCTGGGAGCCCTGCAGGATGGCCGTGATGCTGCCGTCCGGCATTTCCAGCGTCTTGATGAGCTTGCACACGGTTCCGTGGGTGCAAAGGTCCGCTTCCGTGGGTTCCTCCACGGAAATATCGGCCTGGGGAATGGCGGCCAGCCAGCCATTTCCGCCCTCTACGTCAGAGACCAGCTTGATGCTTTTCTCCCTTCCCACCGTCACCGGGAAAACGGTTCCGGGGAAGATGACGGCGTTGCGGAGGGGAAGCACCGGCAGGGCGGGGGGGAGCTCTGAGACGTCCACTTTCATGGAGGCGGCTTCACCCACCACGGGCATGATGTTTACTTCCACTCCCTGGGGAGCATTCATGATATTGTCTAAAAAATTCATATTATCTGCCAATTTGTCATATTTTGGGGCACAATGGGCCCGGTCCCCTATATGGTCAAGATGCGTGCCAAAAGAAAAAGAGGCTATCATTTTGAAATATCAAAAATTAAGTCTAATTTTGCCAAGTTTTTCCCCATACGGAAACTAAATATTAAAACTATAAAAACTATGACTAAGGCAGAAATTGTAAACGAAGTAGCTAAGACTACCGGAATTGAAAAGGCCCAGGTACTGGCCGTCATCGAAGAATTCACCACGGTTGTGAAGGGTTCCCTGATTGCCGGCAACCCCGTGTATATGCGTGGCTTCGGCAGCTTTATCATCAAGCACCGCGCCCAGAAGGCTGCCCGCAACATCACCCGCAAGACCACCATGACCATCCCCGCCCATGACATCCCGGCTTTCAAGCCCGCCAAGAGCTTCGTTAACGCTGTCAAGGAGAAATAAACCATTAATTATTTTATACTATGCCTAACGGTAAGAAGCATAAAAGACACAAGATGGCGACGCACAAGCGCAAAAAGCGTTTGCGCAAGAACCGCCACAAGAAGAAGTAAGTTACTCTTCTTCTGAAAGTAAAGGGCTTACCCATAAGGCGCAGGCCCTTTTTCATACCAAACCATTAATTTCCAAATGGAGTCTGAAAAACCGGACAAAGATCTGATCGTTGACGTAACGCCAACGGAAGTACATATCGCCCTCATGGAAAACCATCGGCTGATAGAGTACAACACGGAGTCCAGCACTGGGAACCAGTTTTCCGTAGGAGACGTTTACCTGGGAAAGGTAAAGAAGATTCTCCCCAATCTCAATGCTGCCTTTGTGGACATCGGAGACAAGAAGGACGCCTTTATCCATTACCTGGACCTGGGACTGTACTTCTACGCCTTTGACCAGTTTGTACGGGAATCCAATTCCAATACGAATCTGAAGGATTTGTATTCCGGAATCAAGATAGGAGATCCCCTCCCCAAGGAGGGCCGCATGGAAGAGATTCTCCGTCCCGGACAGATGGTGGTGGTCCAGATAGTAAAGGAGCCTATCTCCACAAAGGGTTCACGACTGACTGCGGAAATTTCATTGGCAGGACGAAACATCGTACTTCTCCCCTTCGCCCAGAAGGTGTCTATCTCCCAGAAGATAGAATCGAAGGAAGAGAAACGTAGACTCGAGACACTGGTCAGGAGCATTCTTCCCACGAATTACGGGGCCATCATCCGCACGGCCGCAGAAGGCAAGAACGCCGCCACGCTGGTTGCGGAAACCCAGTCCCTCATTCAGAAATGGGAAGACTCCTTCAAGAAGATTGCCAAGTCCAAGACCGTTCAACTGCTCTTTACGGAGTACAGCAAAACAACCACCGTATTGAGGGACCTCCTCAGCGACTCGTTCTCCAATATCTGGATCAACGACGAGCATGTGGCCGAAGAAGCCCGGAAGTATGTTTCGCTCATTTCTCCCCAGCAGGAAAAGATTGTCCATCTCTACGAAGGCAAACAGCCCATCTTCGACCACTTTGAGGTCACCCGTCAGATCAAGGGCTCCTTCGGCAAGGTGGTACCCATGCGGCAGGGCGCCTATCTGGTAATCGAGACCACCGAAGCGCTGAATGTAATTGACGTAAACAGCGGCATCCGCACCAAGACCAACGACCAGGAGGAGAACTCCTTCGAGGTGAACAAGATTGCCGCCGAAGAAATTGCAAGGCAGCTCAGGCTCCGGGACATGGGAGGCATCGTGATCGTGGATTTCATAGACATGGAATCAGGCGAGCACAAAAACGCCCTCCACAAGTACATGCAGGAGCTCATGGAAGCCGACAGAGCCAAGCACAATGTGCTGCCGCTCACCAAGTTCGGGTTAATGCAGATTACCCGGCAGCGCATCCGGCCCGTTACGGAGATCAATACATCCGAGCAGTGTCCCGTGTGCCATGGCACCGGAAAGATCCACTCCAGTGTGGTCATTGACGAGGAAATCGAGCGCAAGATCGCCTTCTACGTCATCGAAAAGGGAATCCGGTCCATCACCCTCAAGACCAGCCCCATCCTGGGCGCTTATCTGAAACGGGGTCTGTTCAATTCCTTCCTTGCCAAATGGCGCAAGCGCTACAAGGTAAAACTGGAACTGGTGGAAGTAACCGATTTCACGGTCCTGCAACATGAAATGCTGAATGAAAAAGGTGAGAAGCTCGATTGAGCGCTCACCTTTTTTTTCTCAAAGAAAAGTTATATCTTTGCAGCCCGGTATTGAACTGTGGTGTAATGGTAGCACTAGGGATTTTGGTTCCCTCAGTCAGCGTTCGAATCGCTGCAGTTCAACAAAAAAGGACCTCCACGAGGTCCTTTTTTGTTGAACCCTGCCTTTTTGGTGACAGCTAAGTAATTGACTTACAGAGAGTTGTTGTACATTTCTCGTTCAAAAAACGAACGAGAAATAGTATGGAAGCTGCTGAGAATGTGTAAGTTAGCTGTCACCAAAAACGGCGGGAAGGGGAATGATTATTTTTCGTATCTTTGTGCCGATATGGAACAAGACGAGAAATTCATGCGGGAAGCCCTCCGCGAAGCCCATGAGGCTGCGGCGGCGGGGGAGATTCCCATCGGTGCCGTGGTGGTATGGAAGGGGCGCATCATCGGCCGGGGACACAACCAGACCGAGCGCCTGCACGACACCACCGCCCATGCGGAGATGCTGGCCATCACCGCCGCCACGGAATCCATGGGCGGCAAGTACTTGAACGACTGCACGCTGTATGTGACCGTGGAGCCCTGCCCCATGTGTGCAGGCGCCATGGCCTGGGCGCAGCTGGGAAGGGTGGTGTACGGCGCTCCGGACCAGCGCCGCGGCTATTCCATTTTTACGCCCTCCCTCCTTCATCCCCGTACGGAAGCCGTGGGCGGCATTCTCCAGGAGGAGTGCGTGCAACTGATGTTGGATTTTTTCAAAGACAAAAGATAATGAAAGGAGTACATATTTTTCTGGCCGATGGCTTCGAAGACATGGAAGCCCTGGGAACGCGGGACGTGCTGCTGCGCGGCGGCGTGCCGGTAATCACCGTTTCCATTGCGGACAACTATATGGTGGAGAGCTCGCACGGGCTTTCCGTATCGGCCGACACCTCCTGGGCCGACCTGGAGGTGATGGAGCCCGGAACCGACGGCTCCGACGTGATGATTTTCCCCGGCGGCATGCCCGGCTCCAGGAACCTGGCGGAGCAGGCCGAACTGATGGAAATCCTGCAGGACCATTGGGAGCGGGGCGGTGCCGTGGCGGCCATCTGCGCGGCTCCCGGCCTGGTGGTATCCCAACTTCCCGGCCTGGAAGGGCTCCGTTTCACCTGTTTTGACGGCTTTGAGGATGCCCTGAAGGCCAAGGGCGCCGTCTTCACGCCCGAGAGCGCCGTTACCGACGGCCGCCTTATCACCGGCCGCGGAGCCGGGCACGCCGTAAACTTCGGCCTCGCCATCCTCCGTTATCTGAAGGGTGACGAGGCCGCAGAGAAGGTGAAAGCCGGCCTGATGCTCTAATTGCGCCGGCTGCTGTTTCCGATGGCGATATAATACAGTAACGTGGCCAGGGATCCCAGGGCTGCGATGACGTAGGTGTAGGCGGCCCAGCGGAGGGCGTCCACGGCCATGGGCTTGGTCTCGTAGTTCACGATGCCGGCCCCTTCCAGCCAGCTCACGGCCCGGCTGCTGGCGTTGATTTCCACCGGCAGGGTGATGAAGCTGAAGAGCGTGGTGAGGGCGAAAAGGCCGATGCCGATCCATAGCAGGGACGGCATGATGTTGATCAGGAGTACACCCGCCAGCAGCACCCAGGAAACGATGTTGCTGGAGAAAGAGACCACCGGCACCAAGGCGGAACGCATCTTGAGGAAAACGTAGCCCGTAGCATGCTGTACCACATGCCCGCACTCGTGGGCGGCCACGGCGGCCGCGGCCACCGAGCGGCCATAATAGACCTTCTCACTCAGGTTCACCGTGCGGGTGGTGGGGTCGTAATGGTCTGTGAGCTTGCCGGGAATGGACACGATCTTCACGTCCCGGATGCCGTGCGCGGACAGCATGCGGCTGGCCACCTCGGCCCCCGTCATTCCCAGGGGAACCTCTTCATATTTGTCAAAACGTCGTTGGAGCATGTACTGAATCACATAGCTCAGTATCATGATCACGATCATCAGAAGCCAAATGGCAGAACCGGACATAGTCATAAACATTTTGTTTGAACCTTTACCCCTCAAAAATTGCACCGCCCCCACAAAATTACACATTTTA
Source organism: Bacteroidales bacterium (assembly GCA_017480345.1). GTDB lineage: Bacteria > Bacteroidota > Bacteroidia > Bacteroidales > UBA932 > Cryptobacteroides. The sequence continues at coordinate 41,470 of JAFVAU010000005.1, read as the reverse complement.
TGCCGATTTGTCAGTCCAAAATGTTAATTTTGTACCGTGATTCAAGATGATTTTTCCCGCCTGGAGCTGAATCTCAAGGCCGCAACGGAAAACTACCGATACTTCCGCTCCCTGCTGGAGCCCCAGACCAAGCTGCTGGTTTTGGTCAAGGCCAACGCGTACGGGCACGGAGGCGTGGAATTCGCCGCCATGATGCAGCGCGCCGGGGCCGATTATCTGGCCGTGGCCTACCCGGTGGAAGGCCTGGAGCTCCGCCGCAACGGTATTTCCCTGCCCATCCTGGTGCTCACCGCCGGCACGGACTTCTACCCGGAAATCATCGAAACCCGCATGGAACCCTCCATCCCCAATGTCTATGCCCTTAGGAAACTGGCCGGCATCCTGCGGGAGAAGGGAATGAAAGACTATCCCATCCACATCAAGCTGGACACGGGCATGCACCGCCTGGGTTTCATGGGAGAGGAACTCCCGGAGCTTATCCGGGTGCTTAAGGAAACCCCGGAGGTGAAGGTCAAGGGCATGTTCTCCCACCTCTGCGTGGCGGAAGACCCGGAGCAGGATTCCTTCACCAAGGGCCAGCTGGATCTCTTTGAAAAGTATACCCGACAGATGGCCGAGGGTATCGGCTACATGCCCATGCGCCATATCCTCAATTCGGCCGGCATCGAGCGGTTCACGCAGTACCAGTACGACATGGTGCGCCTGGGAATCGGCATCTATGGCATCAGTGCCCTGCCCGGAAAAGAGTTGGCCCCGGTGGCTTCGCTCAAATGCAAGGTGCTGCAGGTCAAAGAGCTGCAAGAAGGGGAGACCATCGGTTATGGCCGATGGGGCCACGCCTGTGCCGGAACCCGCATCGCCACCATCCCGGTGGGCTATGCCGACGGAATAGACCGCCACCTGGGCCGCGGCGCCGCCTCCTTCAGCGTGAACGGCCACAGGGTGCCCACCATCGGCAACATCTGCATGGACATGTGCATGCTGGACGTGACCGGCGTCCCCTGCGAAGTGGGAGACACCGTCACCGTCTTCGGGAAAGACCCCACCGTCACCGAATTGGCCGGCATCCTGGGAACCATCCCCTATGAAATTTTAGTCTCCATTCCCCGCCGCATTCACCGCCTGATTGTATAAATCCCGAAAAAAGTAGTATCTTTGCATAACTTAAAGAGGGAGCCATGAAAATCACCAAAGCGGAATTCGTCCAGAGCAGCACAAGGGTGGGGCAGAAGCCTCAGCGAAAGCTGCCGGAATTCGCTTTCATCGGCCGGTCCAATGTGGGCAAGAGTTCCCTCATCAACATGCTCACGGGCAACTCCAAACTGGCCAAAACCTCCCAGACCCCCGGCAAGACGCAGTTGGTGAACCATTTCCTCATCAACGACAGCTGGTACCTCGTAGACCTCCCCGGCTACGGCTTCGCCAAGCTGCCGGACGGGGATCGCGCCCGCCTCAGGCACATCATCTGGGATTACATCAACCACTCCGAGGAGCTGGTGATGCTCATGGTGCTGTTGGATTCCCGCCACGACATGCAGGACATAGACCTCCGCTTCATCTCCGAGCTGGGGGAGAAGGGCATCCCCTTCGGCATCATCTTCACCAAGGCCGACAAACAAGGCCCCGAGGTGCTGCAGCAGCAGATTGAAAAGAACAAGGAGCGCCTCCTGGAAGACTGGGAAGAGCTCCCGCCCGTCTTCGTCTCCTCCTCCGTGAAGGGGACGGGCAAGGAAGAAATACTCACCTATCTGGACTCTATCCTCAAAACTCTATGATAAACGATGTTCATAAGCACCGGATGGCGCTGTTTACCTGTGATGCCTCCCGCTATTTTGCGGAGAAGGTAGTCGCTGCCATGAATCGCCTGAAACCGGAAAATGACCCCGAGGTGGTCCTGGGCCCCTTGGAGGTTTCCCATTTCAGCGACGGAGAATTCCAACCCTCGTTCGCGGAGAGCGTCCGGGGGGCTACGTGTTTCATTATCCAGTCCACCTTCCCCAGCAGTGACAACCTGATGGAACTGCTCCTGTCCATCGATGCCGCCAAGCGCGCATCGGCCAACAAGGTCATTGCCGTCATCCCTTATTATGGCTGGGCCCGGCAGGACAGAAAGGACAAGCCGCGCGTTTCCATCGGTGCCAAGCTGGTGGCCAACATGCTCAAGGTGGCCGGTGCGGATGCCGTCATGACCTGCGACCTCCATGCAGACCAGATCCAGGGCTTCTTCGACTTCCCTGTGAATCACCTCTATGCCAGCTACGACTTCCTCACCATCCTGGAGAAGATGGCCAAGGAGTACAAGGGAACCCTTACCCTGGCCGCTCCGGACATGGGTGGCGCCAAGCGCGTGAACGCCTATGCCAAGCGCCTGCATACCCCGGTGGTCATCTGCCACAAGACCCGCGCCCGGGCCAATGTGATTGAGAAGATTGTCCCCATTGGTGAGGTGGAAGGCCGGGACATCGTGATTATCGACGACATCATTGATACCGCCGGCACCCTGACGGAAGCCGCCAACGAGCTGCTCAAACGCGGCGCCAAGAGTGTCCGTGCCTTTGCTACGCACCCGGTACTCTCCGGTCCTGCCTACGAGCGCATAGACAAGAGTGCCCTCTGCGAGGTGTACGTGACGGACACCATCCCGCTGGATCCCTCCAAAAAGGCCTTCCAGAGCAAGTTCCGCGTGGTCTCCCTGGCCGATACGTTCGCCCGGATGATCCTCCGCGTGTATAACTACCAGCCCATCTCCTCCGAATTCCCGCTCTGATGAAAACGCTGCTCGCCGCCATCCTCTTCGTGGGTATCGCCGTGCTGCTGCTGGGCGTGAACATCTTCTTTTTCCATCGGCCTTTCCCGGACGGAGAAATCTCCACCAATCCGGAAATGCGCAAACGGGGAATCAAGTGCGCCAAGCAGGAGGAACTGGAGATACTGGCTGCGCAGAAGGGAAAGAAGGTGTGCGACGGGGAGTATTCGGACGCCTGTAAAAGCTGTGCCCTGATGAAATGAGAATAGACTTTATCGTAAATCCCGTTTCCGGGCAGAATGACAAATCCCAGGTGCTCTCCGCGATAGGAAAGCACCTGGATTTCTCCTTATACGAGCCCCGGATCCTCTTTACCACCGCCGCCGGAGAAGGCCTCACCCTGGCCCGCGAAAGCCAGGCCGATGTGGTGGTGGCCGTGGGCGGTGACGGCACCGTGAGCGAAGTGGCCCGCGGCGTACTGGGAACGGACAAAATACTGGGCATCATCCCCTGCGGCAGCGGGGACGGGCTGGCCCTTCACCTGGGCATTAGCCGCGTGCCCATGCTGGCCATCCAAACCCTTAACAAAGGCTATGTGGCGGGAATAGACGTGGCCTATATGAACGGAGACCCCTTCTTCTGCACGGCCGGCTTCGGCCTGGATGCCCGGGTGAGCATGGACTTTGCCCGCTCCACCCGAAGGGGCCTGCCCCGCTATATCGAGCTGGCCTGGACGGAGTGGCTCAAGAAAGACTTGGAAGAATACACCCTTTCCGGGGCCGATGGCGTCCTGTGGCAGGGAAAGGCCGTCTTCGTGACGGTGGCCAACGCCAACCAGTGGGGAAACCAGGCTCGGATAGCCCCCATGGCCTCCCTGCAGGACGGCCTGTTGGACGTGGTGGTGGTAAATCCTTTCTCCACCCTGGAAATCCCGGACCTGGCTACGCGCCTGATGACGGGCCGGGCCCCCACCAGCCGGCATTTCCTGCATTTCAGGGGCTCCCGCTTCCATATCCGCAGAGAGGCCGATGGTGCCGTCCACCGGGACGGAGACCCCTTCCTCTCGGGCATGGATTTTGCCTTTACCCTGCAGCCCCGCATCCTGAAGGTCATGGTGCCCCAGGGCAAGAATGAAAAGATATGAAACTGATCAAGATACTGGGAAAGATACTGGCCGGCCTGCTGCTTTTTCTGGCCATGCTGGTGCTGGTCACCGGCGTGAGTCCGGTGTACCGTTTCCGGGCTCCGCAGCCTTTCAGCGGTCCGGATATCTTCAATCCCTACGCTTCGCTGGACACTTCCATCGGCTGGAAGCGGGCGCTTTTCCACACCCATTCCCGGGTGAGCGGCCCCTGGCCGGTCAATGAATGCCCCTACGACGCCGCCTACACGGATTCCGTGCTGCGCAGCCTGGGCTATGACATCGTCACCTTCTCCAACCACAACGAGCTAACCCCGCATCCCTACGATTCCACCCTGCAGGTGAATGTGTACGAGCAGGGGTACAGCCCCTTCAAGTTCCACAAGCTGGTGTTCGGAAGCCGGAAGGTGATGCATTGGGATCCGCTGCTGCCCATCATGGCCTCCCAGTGGCAGTTCGAGCTGGATTGCCTGGACAAAGAGTCCGACATCATCCAGTGGAACCACCCTTACCGCACCATCGGGGTGAGCCGGAGCCGCATGGAGAAACTTTCCGGCTACGATATCATGGAGCTGGACACCCACATCAGTACGGAAAACGAGTACTGGGACTGGGCCCTGGGGGCCGGGCACTACAGCTTCGGCCTGGCCAATGACGACCTCCATCACCCGGAGCGGCACTGGTGCACGGCCATCCGCTGCAATTTCCTCAATACCCCTTCGGGTACTTATGAGGACATCAAGAAGACCCTTTTGGGTGGTTGCTATTACTCCATGCGTGTGCCGGACTACGGCGAAGGGGACTGGAAGGTGAAGCGGCAGAAAAACCATCAGCTGCCCTTCGTGAAAGCCATCGGCCTGGAGGGAAATACCCTCTATATGGAGCTTTCGCAGAAGGCCGACAGCATCCGCATCAACGGGGCGGAGCACCGCACCCTGGCCATGGCCCTGGACACCTGCGGCATCCGTTATGCCCTGCCGGAAGGGGAGCCTTTCGCCCGCCTGACGGCCTTCTTCCCGGACGGCACCGTCATCTACACCAATCCTTTCGCGCGCTATGACGCATCGGCCCAGGAGAGTCCCTTCAAGCGGGAGCCCCAGCCCGTGAACTGGCCGCTGACGGTGCTTTACAATCTCCTGGTGCTGGCCCTGACGGTCTGCGTCGCGAACCTTTTTGTCAGACTTTTCAGAAAAAGCAGATGATACCCCGTAAAGCCAGCCTCACCACCTACAGCCTTGTTCTGAGCGTATACACCCTGGTGGCCTTCCACTATCCCTTTGCCTCGCACGCGGCCGGGTGCATGGAGGGCGGCTTCAACAGCGTCCTGCTGGCCCTCATGGGCCTTACGGTGCTGCTGGCACTCAATTTCTTCTTCTATTACCTGCTGGTGTTCTGCCTGCGCGGAGTGGGGAAGGGGATTGTGTCCTTCACCCTCATCGGAGACGCCATCATGCTGTACTTCGTGAATAATTACGAGGTGCTGGTGACGGACGAGATGATGGGAAACGTCATCAACACCCAGTACTCGGAAGCCTCCGGTTTCTTCTCCTGGTCCTTCGTGCTCTATGTTCTCCTGCTGGGCGTGCTGCCGTCCGTGTACGTGTTTGCCAGAAAAGTGGAATACGGCAGCTGGAAACAGCTGGGCTCCCGCCTGGGAATTGCCCTTGCAGCCATTCTGGTGGCCGTTTTCGGCAATATGAAAAACTGGCCGTGGATAGACCGGAACTCCACGGAACTGGGCAGCCTCCTCATGCCTTGGTCCTATATTGTGAACACCTTCCGCTACTATGACTCCGAGCGAAAGAAAAACATGAAGGAAATCCCCCTGCCGGACGCTACGGCGGTGTCTCAGACGCGGGACATCTGCGTGCTCATGATAGGGGAATCGGCCCGCCGGGACCATTTCTCCCTCTACGGCTATCCCAAGGAGACCAACCCTTATACCGCCAAGGACAGCGTGGTGGCTTTGGTGGCCGATGCTTCCGCCACCTATACATCGGCCGGGGTGCGGGCCATCCTGGAACCCAAGGAAACGCGGGAGCTCTATGAAATCCTGCCCAACTACCTGGAGCGGGCGGGCGTGGACGTGAGCTGGCGCACCTCCAACTGGGGAGAGCCGCCGGTGCATACGGAAAAATACATCAAAATCCAGGACCTCCGGGAGAAATATCCCGATCTGGATGGCCGATACGACGGCATCCTCCTGGCGGGGCTCAAGGAAGAGCTGCTGGCGAGCGATGCGCAGAAAATCTTCGTGGTCATCCACGGCTACACCAATCACGGGCCGGCCTACAATACCAATTATCCGGCTGAATTCGAGGTGTTTACGCCGGTTTGCAATACCGTAGAGATGGCCAAGACCAGCCCGGAGGAGCTAAACAACGCTTACGACAATTCCATCGTCTATACGGATTACCTGATCCACAGCGTGATAGAGATGCTCCGGGAAGTGCCGGGCCGCCGGCGTTGCGTCCTCTTTGTCTCCGATCACGGCGAGTCCCTGGGGGAGAACAACCTCTACATGCACGGCGTTCCCATGGCCATGGCGCCCCGGGAGCAGATAGAGATTCCCTTTGTGGTCTGGAGTCCGGACATGGAGGTGAAGCCCCTTGAGAAGGTGGGGCAGCACCATGTTTTCCACTCCGTCCTGCGATTCTTCGGCATCCAGTCGCCTGCTTTTGACGAGCAGATGTGTATCTTCAATTAGAGTTCCGGCTCAAAGTGCGGGATAGGCTTGAGCTTGAAGAGGTTGGTGACGTGCTTGTGGTCTATCAGCGCCTTGGTTTCGGGGTCTTCGCAAATGCCCGTTCGGATGTATTTGTCCAGGACAGCGTAGGTGAAGCCCAGGTTGTCCTCGTCCGTGAGGCCGGTGAGGCCGTCGGAAGGGGCCTTCTCCACCAGGTCCAAAGGCAGGCCCAGCACTTTCCCGATGGCCACCACTTCCTGCACCGTAAGGCCTCCCAAGGGCGAAAAATCTCCGGCGGCGTCTCCGTAACGGGTGCTGTAACCCACCCAGTCTTCCGACAGGTTGCAGGTGTTCACCACCCGCCCGTTGTTGCTCTGGGAAATGGCGTACAGGGTGGTCATCCTCAGGCGCGGCGCCATGTTGACGTGTGTCTGTCTGCTGGCCGGACCGCCCAGCTGCGCCTCCACTTCCTTCATGAGCGCCTCAAAGGCCGGGCCGATGTTCACGTTGTACTTCCGGATGCCCAGGTGGGCGATGAGCCGGAAGGAGTCGTCGATGTCCGGCTGGACGCCGTTAGGCATGGTTACACCTATTACACGGTCTGCGCCCAGGGCCTCTGCACAGAGGGCGGCGCATACGCTGCTGTCCTTGCCACCGGAAATGCCCAGCACGGCATGGCAGCCTTTTCCGTTTTCTTCAAACCAGTCGCGTATCCACTGTACGCAGGCGTCTTTTACCTTAACTGCATCGAACATATCATTTGGCTCTGGTATAAACCTGGATGGGACAGCCCTCGAAGTCGAAGTGCTCGCGGAGCTTGTTCTCCAGGAAACGTTTATAAGGGTCTTTCACCCACTGGGGCAGGTTGCAGAAGAAGGCGAACTGCGGCGTGCGGGTGGGAAGTTGGGTCACGTACTTGATCTTGATGTACTTGCCCTTCCAGGCCGGCGGCGGATAGTTCTCGATTTCCGGCAGCATGGCGTCGTTGAGCTGGGAGGTGGGAATCTTGCGGGACATGTTGCCGGCCACCCGGGCGGCGGCGTCCAGCACATCCAGGATGCGCTGTTTGTTGAGGACGGAGGTGAAGAGGATGGGAATGTCGTTAAAGGGGGCCAGACGGGCCTTGAGGCCTTCCGTATAGTCCCGCAGGGTGTTCACGTCCTTTTCAAAGAGGTCCCATTTGTTCACCACCAGCACGCAGCCCTTGCGGTTTTTCTGGATCACATTGAAGATATTGAGGTCCTGCGCTTCCAGGCCCGTGGTGGCGTCTATCATGAGGATGCATACGTCCGAGTGCTCGATGGTGCGCATGGCCCGGAGCACGGAGTAGAACTCCAGGTCTTCGGTCACCTTGCCGCGCTTGCGCATGCCGGCGGTGTCCACAATCATGAACTCGTGGCCGAACTTGTTATAATAGGTGGAGATGGAGTCGCGCGTGGTGCCGGCCACCGGCGTCACAATGTTGCGCTCCTCTCCCAGCAGGGCATTGGTAAGGGAACTCTTGCCCACGTTGGGGCGGCCCACGATGGCAATGTGCGGGATGTCCGCATGGTCATCATCGGCCTGCGTATCTTCCGGCAGCACCTTCAGAATCTCGTCCAGGAGGTCTCCGGTGCCGCTTCCGTTGGCAGCCGATATGCTCCAGACTTCTCCCAGGCCCAGGCCGTAGAAGTCGAAGGCGTCGTACATCTTCTCTCCGCTGTCCACCTTGTTCACGCACAGGACCACGGGCTTCTTGGAGCGGCGGAGCAGGTCTGCTATCTCCGCGTCGTAGTCCGTGATGCCGGTGGCGGCTTCGCACATGAACAGGATGGCATCGGCCTCATCGATGGCGATGCTCACCTGGCGGCGGATGGCGTCCTCGAAGACGTCGTCCGAATTGGAGGTGTAACCGCCCGTGTCCACCACGGAGAACTCCCGTCCGCACCATTCACACTTGCCGTAATGGCGGTCCCGCGTTACGCCGGCGGTCTCGTCCACGATGGCCTGGCGCATGCCCACCAGACGGTTGAATAAAGTTGATTTTCCTACGTTCGGTCTCCCGACTATCGCTACTAATGCCATAATACAAAAAGATTTCAGTCTGCAAAGATACCAAAACCTTTGAAAAATTGAAAAAATCCCCTCCTTTGCGCTTGCGCCGGGCTTTGGCGCAAGGTGCAAGATGTTGTGAAACAGTCATTTACGGAAAGTCCTCGAGCCCGGAGGCCTTTTTAAAACTGTGCTCGGGCTGAGGATACTTTATAACACACTGATAAACAACACGTTATAAAAACCGTCCAGCCCGTAGCCTTTTCGGGAGAAAATTCGTACCTTTGTAGGACTATGGCGGAGCGGAACTACATAGAGCTGTTGGAGTTACAGCAGCGCATCAAGGAAAGCATGGAGAAGGCTTTCCCGGGCCGGTACTGGGTAAAGGCGGAGATTGCCTCCTGGAGCCCCCGCTCCAACGGCCACTGCTATCTGAGCCTGGTTCAGAGCCGTTTGGGAAAGCCCATTGCGGAATCCCGCGCCATGATCTGGAAGTGGAAGTATCCCGTGCTCACCCGTTTCTTCGAGCAGTCCACCGGGGAGTCTCTCCGGGCGGGCATCACCGTGCTGGTGCAGGTGCAGGTGAGTTTCAGCGAACTTTACGGCGTTTCCCTCTTCATAGAAGACATAGACCCGGCCTTCACGCTGGGAGAAAAGGCCCTGGAGCGCAAGCGGGCCATCGAGAAACTGACGGCCGAAGGCTACATGGACATGCAGAAGGAACTGGCCCTGCCGGACCTGCCCCGCCGCCTGGCGGTGGTTACGTCCCTTACGGCGGCCGGCTACCAGGATTTCCGGAACCACCTTTTGAACAATCCCCAGGGCTACGCCTTCCGGCTGGACCTCTTCGAGGCCCTCATGCAGGGGGAGCAGGCGCCGACTTCCATATCGGCCGCGCTCCTGGATGCGGCGGAAAAGAGCTACGACGCCATCCTCATCCTCAGGGGCGGCGGCAGTGAGCTGGACCTGGCCTGTTTCGACGACTTTGACCTGGCCGTCACCATCGCCACCCTGCCGGTGCCGGTGATTACGGCCATCGGCCATGACAAGGATGTCCATATTGCGGACATGGTGGCCCATTCCTCCGTGAAAACCCCTACGGCGCTGGCCGATGTTTTCTTGGAGGCTTTCCAGGCGCAGGACGCCCTCCTGGACCGTCTGGGACAGCGGGTGATGGCCGCCGCCCGGCAGGTGCTGAGCCGGGACGAGCTCAAAATCAAGGGGGCGGAGTCCCGGATGCACCGGGCGCTGCAAGGGCGGGTATCGGCCCTGGAGATGAAGCTCCAGAAGAGCCTGGGACGCATCTCCCGCGGGCTTTTGCAGAAGCATGGCCAGGTGGCCGCCCTCAAGGATGCCGTGCAGCACCGCATCCAGTTTGCCGCCCTCTCCCGGGTAAGCGCCGAGTACTCCAAGGTGGCCCTGAAAGAGGCTCTTATCAAGGCTTCGGACCCTCGCAACATCCTGGCCATGGGCTATGTGCTAGTGACGGGGAAAGACAACAAGGTCCTCAAGACCGTGGACAAAGTGGCGGTAGGGGACCGTATCGGCGTCCGTTTCTCCGACGGCTCCCTCACCGCCAAGGTGGACGAAGTATACAGTGACAAGATTAACCAGTTTAACACTAAAACCGCATAATGGATAATAAATTTGACTATGCTAAGGCTATCGCCGAACTGGACCGGATAGCCGCCAAAGTGGAGAATCCGGAAACCAAGCTGGACGACATAGACGCCCTGGTGGGCCGCAGCAAGGAGCTCCTGGGCCAGTGCCGGGAGTACCTCAGAACCGTGAAAGACAAGATTGATTCCCTGGACAAAGACTGACCGCATATGAAAAAAATCTACGAACAGGACCCCTGGCTCATGCCGTACAAGGATGCCATAGACGCCCGGCACGAGCACATTTGGCAGACGCTCAAACACATTGCCGGAGACGGCCTTCTGAAGGATGCCGTGAACAACCATCTCTATTACGGCCTCCACAAGGACAAGGACGGCTGGGTGTTCCGGGAGTACGCTCCCAATGCCTCCAAGATTTATCTGATTGGAGACTGCAACAACTGGAAGCGGACGGATGCCTATGCCCTCAAACCCCTGAGACAGGGCAACTGGGAACTGCGCATTCCGGAAATGTTCCTGAGCCACGGGCAGCTATATAAACTGTACATCGAGTGGCCGGGCGGCGGCGGGGAGCGGCTCCCTTCCTATGCCACCCGCGTGGTCCAGGACGAGGTGACCAAGGTGTTCAGCGCCCAGGTCTGGGACCCCAAACCCTACGTCTGGAAGCACGGACACGCCGGCAAGCGCCCCAACCCGCTCATATATGAGTGCCACATTGGCATGGCCTCCGAGAAGGAGAAAGTGGGCACCTTTGAGGAATTCCGCAAGGACGTCCTTCCCCGCGTGAAGGCTCTGGGCTATGATACCATCCAGATCATGGCCCTGCAGGAGCATCCGTACTACGGCTCCTTCGGCTATCAGGTGAGCAATTTCTTCGCCCTGAGCTCCCGCTTCGGAACCCCGGAGGAGTTCAAGGCCCTGGTGGACGACGCCCACGGAAAGGGAATTGCCGTCATCATGGACATCGTGCACAGCCACAGCGTGGAGAACACCCTGGAGGGCCTTTCGGAATTTGACGGTACAGACCACCTGTACTTCCATGAGGGCCCTGCCGGCCGCCATCCGGCCTGGGGCTCCCGCTGTTTCGACTACGGAAAGGACCAGACCCGTTACTTCCTCCTGTCCAACGTGAAATACTGGATGGAGGAGTACCACATAGACGGTTTCCGCTTTGACGGCGTCACCTCCATGCTGTACTGGGACCACGGTCTGGGCAAGGACTTCGTGAACTACGGCCTCTATTTTGACGGGGGAGTGGACGAGGATGCCGTCATCTACCTCTCCCTGGCCACCCGCCTGGTGAAGGAAATGAACCCCAATGGCTTCTCCATCGCGGAGGACATGTCCGGCATGGCCGGTCTGGCCGCCCCCTTCGAGGCCTTCGGCGTGGGCTTCGACTTCCGCATGTCCATGGGCATTGCCGACCACTGGATCAAGTGGATCAAGGAACGCTCCGACGAGCAGTGGAGCATGGGAGAGATCTGGTGGGAACTGAGCGGCAAGCGCGTGGACGAGAAGACCATCTCTTATGCCGAGTGCCATGACCAGGCCCTGGTGGGAGACAAGACCATCATCTTCCGCCTCATGGACAAGGAAATGTACTTTGCCATGCGCCGGGACAGCCAGAACGGCATCGTGGACCGCGGCATCGCTCTTCACAAACTCATCCGCCTGGTGACGGCGGGCACGGCGGGCAACGGTTACCTCACCTTCATGGGCAACGAGTTCGGCCATCCCGAATGGATAGACTTCCCCCGCGAGGGAAACGGCTGGTCCTTCAAATATGCCCGCAGACAGTGGTCGCTGGCCGATAATCCGGAGCTCCGCTACGGAGACCTCCGGCGTTTTGACGCGGAAATGATTCATTTACTGAAAGAAGAGAAACTTCTGAGTGAATCTCCGGAGCTCCTTGTGGCCGATGAGGAGAAGAAAATCTTGATATTCAGACGGAAAAACTGTATCTTTGCACTGAATTTCTCACCTGCCGGTTCGTTCGCCGACTATGGCTTTGCGGCACCTGCGGGAGACTATGTGATTGTACTGGACTCCGACGAGCCCCGTTTCGACGGATATGGGCGTCTGCAGGAGGGTGAACATCATGTAGCCCTGGATGAGAGATGCCCCAACGGCAACCAGGGGTACGACCACACGCTGAAGGTGTACCTGCCTGCCCGTACGGCCCTTGTATTGAAGCAAGTATAAAAACATATTTATGGCTTTTTTGAAATTCAACAAGTCGGAGCTGGTCAACCTGTCCTATTCCCTCAAGCGGGAAATCATGTTGGCCAACAAGTCCGGAGCCTTCTGCAACACGTCCATCGTCACGTGCAACACCAGGCGTTATCACGGCCTACTGGCGGTTCCGGTAGACGCCTTTGACGGCTACCGCTACCTGCTTTTGAGCTCCCTGGATGAAAGCCTGACCCTCCGCGGCAAGCGTTTCAACCTGGGAATCCACTGCTACGGGGACATTTATGAGCCCCGCGGTCACAAGTACATCGTGGATTTCGATGCAGACCCCGTGCCTTGCATCACGTACAAGATTGGAGAGATAGTCTTCCGCAAGAAGATTGCCCTGAGCCCGGATGCCAACCAGGTGATGATCCAGTATGAGCTGGTGAACGCCCCCGCCAAGGTGAAGCTGGAGCTCAAGCCTTTCCTGGCCTTCCGCAATGTCCATGCCCTCACCTCCGAGAACGAGGTGGCCCGTCAGGACTTCACCCCCGTCCAGAACGGCGCCGCGTTCTGCATGTACGAAGGCTTCCCCCAGCTCAACCTGCAGCTGAGCGCATCCGCATCGGCCTTCAAATTCGCGCCCACCTGGTACAAGGGTGTCACGTATTCGGACGAGATGCGCCGCGGCTTCGACTGCCGGGAAGACCTCTGGGTGCCCGGTACCTTCGAGGTGGAGCTTAAGAGCGGAGACACGCTGGTGTTCAGCGCCGCAGCCGGGGAACCGGTGAACGCCGCCGGCCTCAAGCGCCGCTTCACCGCCACGGTGGACCGGATCGGCCCCATCGATTCCTTCCAGGACCAGCTGGTCCGTCAGGCCGATACGCTCATCCGCAATGACGGCGGGCGCAAGCGCATCGTGGCCGGTTACAGCTGGCTGTACACGGGCCTTCTGCGGGAAACCCTCTTCTCCCTGGCCGGTCTCACCCTCTACGGAAAGAACGACCCCAAGGAGTTCGAGGAAATCCTGGACAACCTTATCGCAGACAACCAGGAGCGCCTGAGCCGTCGTACCACGCAGGTGGAGGCACCGCTGTTCCTGGCTGTGACCCTGCAGCAGTACATCGCTTACGGTGCCAAGGCCAAGGACGTCTGGGCCAAGTACGGTCCCGTGCTGAAGGCCGTCATCGAGAGCTACCTGCCCGGCAAGCGCCAGGAGGTGGCCATGCAGCCCAACGGCCTGCTCTGGGCCCAGAAAGACGGGGTGGCCCTTACCTGGATGAACGCCTACATCCACGGCCGGGCCGTCACGGAACGCGCCGGTTACCAGGTAGAGACCAACGCCCTGTGGTACAACGCCATCGCCTTCGCCCTGGAGAACGAGAAAAAGACCGGCACCTTCTACAAGAAGTGGATTACCATCAAGGAAATCATCGAGAATAACTTCCAGCCCCTGTTCTGGAATGCGGACTTGGGCTTCTTGGCCGATTATGTGGACAACGCCGGCCAGCACCTGGAGCTGCGTCCCAACCAGCTGTGGGCTGTATCCCTGGACCACCGCTGCGTAGACGACGAAGTGGTGAGCGAGGTGATGCGCCTGGTGAACGCCGAGCTGGTGACCCGCCGCGGCATCCGCACCCTGAGCCCCCGCGACATCCGCTACAAGGGTGTCTACGAAGGAACCCAGCTCCAGCGGGACGAAGCCTACCACAACGGCAGCGCCTGGCCTTTCCTGCTGGCCCAATACTGCTACGCCAGCTTCGGGATGATGGGCGCCAACTTCATCGGCCGGGCCGAATGGCTCACCGAAGGCTTCTATGAAGACCTCTCCATGCACGGAGTGGGCTGCTTCAGCGAACTCTACGACGGAGACCCGCCGCACGAGGCGCACGGCGCCATCTCATCGGCCATGACAACAGCTGCACTCCTGAATATCAACTGGCTTATAGACAAATACAGGGAGGATTAAGTTATGAGAGTACTTATGTTCGGTTGGGAGTTTCCTCCCCACATCGCAGGCGGTCTGGGTACGGCCTGCGAAGGCATCGTGAAGGGTCTCGCCTACAATGGCGTGGAAACCCTCTTCGTGATGCCGTCGGCCTCCGGTGACGAAGACCAGAGCGCCACCACCATCATCAACGCCTCGGACGTGGCCGTGGACCATGTTTCGGAAACAGTGGAAGAATACCTGGACAAGGTGAAGTTCATCCACATCGGCTCCAACCTGGTGCCTTACGCAGACCCCGAGGAGTTCGGCAAGCTGGTGGAAGAAGACCGCAAGCGCCAGGTGAAGGATTTCTCCGTGAGCTTCGGCCAGAAATACAAGTTCTCCGGCAAGTACGGCTCCAACCTCATGGAAGAGGTGGCCCGCTACGCCATGGTGGGCGGCACCATCGCCCTGCAGCGCAAGGATGAGTTCGACGTCATCCACGCCCATGACTGGCTCACCTACTATGCCGGCATCGCAGCCAAGGAACTCACCGGCAAGCCGCTGGTGATCCATGTGCATGCCACCTCCTTCGACCGCGGCAGCGTGGACAACATCGACACCCGCGTGTTTGCCATCGAGCAGAAGGGCATGCAGATAGCGGACAAGGTGGTGACGGTGAGCGACCTCACCCGTACCACGGTGATCAACCGTTACGGAATAGACCCTGCCAAGGTGGTCACGGTGCACAACGCCGTGGACTTCAGCGGCCGGGAGAACCTCCAGGTGGAGCGCGGCGTCAAGGAACCCGTGGTTACCTTCCTGGGCCGAATCACCTATCAGAAAGGACCGGAATACTTCATTGAAGCCGCCGCCAAGGTGCTCAAACGCACCAAGAACGTGCGCTTCGTGATGGCCGGCAGCGGAGACATGATGAACCGTGCCATCCGCCACGCCGCCCGCCTGGGCATCAGCGACCGCTTCCATTTCACCGGCTTCCTACGCGGAATGGACGTGCAGAAGATGTTCGCCCTTTCGGATGTCTACATCATGCCTTCCATCTCGGAGCCCTTCGGCATTTCTCCGCTGGAAGCCATGCGTACGGGCGTTCCGTCCATCATTTCCAAGCAGTCCGGCGCCGCCGAGGTGCTCAAATACGCCTTCAAGGTGGACTTCTGGGATGTGGACGCCATGGCCGACGACATCTACGCCCTCCTTTCCTATCCGGCGCTCTCGGATTTCAGCGCCCGTATGGGATACGACGAGGTGAACGCCCTCAAATGGAACGGCGCCACCGCCAAGCTCAAGAAAGTTTATGAATCAGTTGTAAAATAAGATATTATGGCATCCAAGAGTATCTGCCTGTATTTCCAGGTCCATCAGCCCACCCGGCTCCGCCTGTACAGATTCTTTGATATCGGCAAAGATTCCCATTACTATGACGACTTTGCCAACCGAACCATCCTGCGCCGCGTAGCCCAGAAGTGCTACCTGCCCATGAACAAGCTCATGCTGGAGCTCATTAACCAGTACAAGGGCAAGTTCAAGATTGCTTTCTCCATCTCCGGCAGCGCCCTGGAGCAGTTCCAGCGCTTTGCCCCGGAGGTGATTGACAGCTTCCGGGCCCTGGCCGCCACCGGAAAGGTGGAATTCCTCTCCGAGACCTACTACCACTCGCTGGCTTCCCTTACCTCCGAGAGCGAGTTCCGTCACCAGGTGCAGAAGCACGCCGCCCTCATCGAGGAACTCTTCGGCGTGAAGCCCGTCACCTTCCGCAACACGGAGCTCATCTATTCCAACGGTATCGGCGAAATGGTGTATGACATGGGTTACAAGACCATGCTCACCGAGGGCGCCCGCCACATCATGGGCTGGCAGAGCCCCAACTATGTGTACAGCGGAGAAACCCAGCCTAAGCTCAAACTCCTGCTCCGTAACTACACCCTCTCCGACGACATCGCTTTCCGTTTCGCCCAGAACAAGGTGACGGCTACGCAGTATGTGGAGTGGATGAAGGATAACGCCAAGGAAGGGGACATCGTGAACCTGTTCATGGATTACGAGACCTTCGGAGAGCACCAGAGCGCGGAGAGCGGCATCTTCGAGTTCATGCGAGAGCTGCCCGGCGCCGTGCTGAAGGACGGCACCTTCGGTTTCGCCACCCCCGCCGAGGTGGTCAAGAAATACAAACCCGTCTCCGACATCTCCGTGGAGGATCCCATCTCCTGGGCCGATGAAGAGCGGGACGTCACCGCCTGGCTGGGCAACGAGCTGCAGGACGAGGCCTTCAAGAAGGTCTACGCCATGACGGAGAAGCTCTCCATCGTGAACGACCCCGACCTCTGGGCCGATTTCGGACACCTCCAGGAAAGCGACCACTTCTATTATATGTGCACCAAGTTCTTCTCTGACGGAGAAGTTCACAAGTACTTCAACCCGTACGACACCCCGTACGAGGCCTTCATCAACTACATGAACGTGATTTCCGATTTCCAGATCCGTCTGGACGAGAAACGGGCTGCACTGGATGTGAAAGAAACCGCTCAGAAAGAGTTGGGCCGGAGGAAGAAGAAGTAGCGGGAAGCGATGGCAAAGAAGAAAGAATTACTGAGTCCGGATTATCTCTTCGAGGTCAGCTGGGAGGTTTGCAACAAGGTGGGCGGTATCTATACCGTGGTAGCCACCAAGGCCCTCCATCTGCAGGAAGAGATGGGCCGTCGGCATATCTTTATCGGCCCTGATGTGTGGATGCACCGTGCCGGGAACCCGGATTTCCTGGAAGACCCCATGCTGTACCGCTCCTGGAAGGCCCAGGCCCTTTCCGAGGGACTGCGCTTCCGTGTGGGACGTTGGAACATTCCCGGCAAACCGGTAGCCATCCTGGTGGATTACAAGTCCTTCCTCCCGCATGCCGATGAAATTCTGGGCAAGCTCTGGGAGTTGTATGGGGTGGATTCCATCTCCGGTAACTGGGATTACAAGGAATCCGCCGTGTTCGGTGTTGCCGCCGGCCGGGTTATCGAGAGCTTCTACAACTACAACCTCAAGGGAGGCGAGAAGGTGGTGGCGCAGTTCCACGAGTGGCAGACCGGTGCCGGTATCCTGCACCTGAAGGCCGCCAAGACACCCGTGGCTACGGCTTTCACCACCCATGCCACCATGATGGGCCGCTGCCTGAGCGGCAACAACTTCCCGCTCTATGACAATATCGCGCAGTACGACGGAGAGGAGATGGCCCGCCGCTTCAATGTGACGGCCATCTACTCCCTGGAGAAGAAATCGGCCCAGTATGCCGATGTCTTCACCACCGTGAGCGAGATTACGGCCAGGGAGTGCGCCCAGTTCCTGCGTCCGGTGGACGTGGTGACGCCCAACGGTTTCGAGAACAGCTTCACCCCGGCATCCGACAAAGAGTATAAGGAACTCCATGACAAGGCCCGCGCGCGGCTGGTGGAGGTGGCTACGGCCATGAGCGCGGAGGAAGTCCCCCAGGATGCCCTCTTTGTCTGTATCGGTGGCCGATATGAGTACCGCAACAAGGGTATCGACGTATTCATCGACGCCTTGGACCGCCTGAACAAGGGCGGCAAGCTGGGACGCAGCATCCAGGCCTTCATCATGATTCCTTCCGGCCACCATGGTCCGGATAAGGAACTGGAGGCCAAGCTGGGCGGAAACGGCAATCCGGAGTACCGCACGCAGACCTCCCATTACCTGATGAATGCGGAGTATGACACCATCACCCGTCGCCTGAGAGAGCTGGGGCTCACCAATTCCATTGGAGACAAGGTGAAGGTATACTTTATCCCGTCCTACCTCAATGGGGACGACGGCATCTTCAACCTGCCGTACTACACCCTCCTTTGCGGAATGGACCTGGCCCTGTTCCCCTCTTATTACGAGCCGTGGGGCTACACCCCGCTGGAGGCCCTGGCCTTCCGGGTTCCCACCCTCACCACCACGCTGGCCGGTTTTGGCAAGTGGGTGAAGGACCATTACAAAAAAGCGCATCCGGGCATCACCGTCCTGGAGCGTGACGACAACAACTACGACGAGGTAGTTGCCGGCGTGGCCGCCCGTGTGGAGGAGATGGCCGCCGTTGAGAAAAAAGATAGAAACAAAATCCGGGAAAATGCCCGGGAAGTGGCCCAGATTGCACTCTGGGACAATCAGATAGTGTATTATCAGGAGGCGTATTCCCTGGCCCTTGAGAAGGTTCAGGACCAGATAGACTCCTACAAAACCAAGAAGAAGACTATGCAATATTTCAAAGCAGACGTAACCAGTCCCAACTGGAGAAGCATCCTTGTGACCCGTCATCTGCCGGAGAAGCTCTCCCGCCTGGAGAAGCTCTCCAAGAACCTCTGGTGGTGCTGGAACGAGAGCGCCAAAGACCTCTTCCGTTCCATCGACCCTGAGGTGTGGCACAAGAGCGGACACAACCCTCTGGCTGTACTGGATACCGTGAGTATCAAGCGTTTCCAGCAGCTTTCCGAGGACAAGGAGTTCCTGGCCCGCATGAAGGACGTCCTGGACGAATTCGATACCTATATGGCCGCCAAGGCCCAGCGCAAAGACCCTTCCATCGCCTATTTCTGCATGGAATACGGTCTGGACACGTCCCTGAAGATTTACAGCGGCGGTCTGGGTATCCTGGCCGGAGACTACCTCAAAGAAACCTCCGACATGAACGTGAACCTGGTGGCCGTGGGCCTTCTGTACCGCTACGGTTACTTTAACCAGGTGCTCAGCGCCCAGGGGTATCAGGTGGCCGGTTACGACGCCCAGGACTTCACCAAGATCCCGGCCGTTCCGGTGCTGGACAAGGAAGGGAACTGGGTAACCACTTCCGTGGCTTTCCCCGGCCGTAACATCACCGCCCGCCTGTGGAAGGTGGAGGTGGGCCGTACAGACCTGTACCTGATGGATGCCGACTACGAGGCCAACAGCCCCGAAGACCGCGAGGTTACCTACCATCTGTATGGCGGCAACTGGGAGAACCGGCTCAAGCAGGAACTCCTGCTGGGTGTGGGCGGTATCCGCGCCCTCCGCAAACTGGGGCTGAATCCCCAGGTGTACCACTGCAACGAAGGCCATGCCGCTTTCATCGGCCTGGAGCGCCTGCGCGAGTATATCGAAAAAGACAACCTGGACTTCTCCGAGGCCCTGGAAGTGGTGAAGGCCAGTTCGCTGTTCACCACCCATACGCCGGTTCCCGCCGGCCACGACGCCTTTGAAGAGGGTATGCTGCGCCAGTATATCGGCCATTATCCGGAGCGTCTGAAGGTGGATTGGGAAACCCTCATGTCCCTGGGTAAGGACAACCCGCTGGATGCCGCAGAGAAATTCTCCATGAGCAACCTGGCTGCCAACATCTCCCAGAACGTGAACGGCGTTTCCATGCTGCACGGCAAGGTGTCCCAGGACATCTTCTCGCACATGT
This sequence comes from Bacteroidales bacterium, assembly GCA_017480345.1. Lineage (GTDB taxonomy): Bacteria > Bacteroidota > Bacteroidia > Bacteroidales > UBA932 > Cryptobacteroides. The sequence goes on along the minus strand of JAFVAU010000005.1, from coordinate 21,705 downwards.
ATCCCGGTTATCTGCCGGAGGAACTCTTCGTGAGCTATGTCACCAACGGCGTGCATTATCCCACCTGGTGCGCTCCCGAGTGGAAGCCCGTACACGCCAAGGTGTTCGGCCCGGCCTTTGCCACGCACCACTATGACAAGTCCTGCTTCGAGGGCATCTACGGTGTGTCCGACAAGGAAGTCTGGAATGTGAAGAAGCAGCTGAAGGTGATGCTCATGGACTTTATCCGCGAGCGCCTGCAGGACAATACCATCTCCAACCACTACAGCCCTTCCGAGCTGGTGAAGATTATGGAGAACCTGAGGGACGACGTGCTCACCATCGGCTTTGCCCGCCGTTTCGCCACCTACAAGCGCGCCACGCTCCTGTTCCGCGACCTGGACCGCCTGGACAAGATTGTGAACAATCCCGCCCAGCCCGTGCAGTTCCTCTTCGCCGGCAAGGCCCATCCGGCCGACAAGGCGGGTCAGGACCTCATCAAGCAGATTGTGGACATCTCCAAGGATCCCCGTTTCATCGGCAAGATTGTCTTCGTGCCCGGCTACGACATCACGCTGGCCAAGCGGATGGTGCAGGGCGTGGATGTGTGGATGAACAACCCTACGCGTCCCCAGGAAGCTTCCGGCACCTCCGGTGAAAAGGCTGCCATGAACGGCACCATGCACTTCAGTGTGCTGGACGGCTGGTGGGTGGAAGGCTACAAGGAAGGCGCCGGCTGGGCCCTTCCCATTGAGCAGGCCTACGAGGACAATAACTTCCAGAACGAGCTGGATGCCGCTACCATCTACCAGATCCTGGAGAACGACATCGCTCCCGCCTATTACAATGTAGACCGCACTACGGGCCGCAGTTCCGAGTGGATTGGCTACATCAAGAATACCATTGCCAAGGTGGCCTGTGACTTCACCACCAACCGCATGCTCACGGACTACATGAACCAGTACTACGAGCCGCAGTCCAAGGACGGCAAGGCCATGATGGCCAAGGATTTTGCCAAGGCCCGCGAACTGGCCGCCTGGAAGTCGCATGTGCGCAAGGAGTGGGAGAATATCCGTCAGATATCCCGTTCCAATATGGAGTCTTCCATTGACATTTCCCAGTCCAAGCCTTACCAGGCTTTCGTGGAGCTTCAGATGGGAGACCTCACGCCCAAGGAAGTGGGCGTGGAGGTGGTCTTCGCCCAGGCCGATACCCGTGGGAAGGTGCATATTGTGACGGTCAAGGAATTCACCTGCAAAGAGTTCAAGGACGGCGTGGCCAAGTATGAGGTGGAAGTGCTGCCGGAGAAGACCGGTGCCTACCTGGTGGGCGCCCGCATCTTCGCCAAGCATCCGCTGCTGGCCCACCGCCAGAGCTTCGAGTGCGTGAAGTGGCTGTAGTAACTACCGGTTTCTTTGACGGTGTCCATCTGGGGCACCGTCATGTGCTTGAGACAGTGGTCTCCTCTGCCCGCGAAAGGGCAGAGGAGGCCGTTGTGGTTACGTTTTGGCCGCATCCCCGCACGGTGCTCCAGCAGGATGCCCGGGATTTGAGGCTCCTGACCACACTGGAAGAGAAGAAAGCGCTCCTGAAGGCCGCGGGGGTAGACCGCATAGAGGTGATTCCCTTCACCCGCGAGTTTGCCGCCATGAAGGCCCGGGAGTATCTGGAAATGCTCAAGGCCCGCTACGGAGCCTCGCTCGTGGTCATGGGCTACGACAACCATATCGGGGCCGATAAATTGACGGCAGGGGAGATAGGTAGTTTCCAGGCCGTCGCTTCGCGACCCCTCCCAGCCAGTGGCTGGGCCCCTCCCTCTTACACGGCCGAGGGTGGCCATGGACCTGGAAACTACCTATCCCCCCTGCCTGTTATGGTGGTGGCTCCCTGTCATTCTGAACGAAGTGAAGAATCTCCCATTTCCTCCACCAAGATTAGGAAAGCGCTGGAGGCGGGGGATGTGGAAAGGGCCAACGGGATGCTGGGGTATGACTATGAACTGTATGGCGTGGTGGTGGCGGGGAACCGCCTGGGCCGCACCATCGGCTTTCCTACGGCCAACATGCAGCTCTATGAGCCCCTCAAGCTGGTGCCGGCGAATGGGGTGTATGCCGTTGAGGTGGAGGTGGACAGCCGGAGCTTCCGGGGCATGTGCAACATTGGCGTCCGGCCCACCGTGGGCGGATCGGCCCAGACCATCGAAACGCACATCCTGGACTTTGACGAGGACATTTACGGCCTTCCCATCGGCCTTCGTTTCCTCCGCCGCATCCGTGACGAGCGCAAATTTCCCTCATTGGATGCCCTTAAGGAACAATTAGGCCGGGATGCTTTGATTTGTAAAAAGTAATTTCTAACTTTGCATAGACATAGCTCGACGGCTTCTTAAGGCCGTCGGCTAATTTTTTGACGAAAAGGAAAAACGAAATGGCGATTGAAATGATGACTCAGGCCGGTCTTGACAAGCTCAAGCAGGAACTGGCCGATGCACTGGCCCAGCGGCCGGTAATCTCTGCAGCCATTGCAGAGGCCCGCGAGAAGGGAGACCTCTCCGAGAACGCGGAATATGATGCAGCCCGGGATGCCCAGGGCCTGCTGGAAGTGAAGATTGCCCGCCTGAAGGAAAAGGTGGCCAACGCCCGTGTGATTGACGAGAGCAAGCTCTCCACGGACAGCGTCCAGCTGCTTTCCAAGGTGAAGGTGAAGAACCTCACCAACAAGATGGAGATGAATTTCCAGATTGTTCCGGAGAGCGAGGCGGATTTCTCCAAGGGTCTGCTGGCCGCCACTACGCCCATCGGCAAAGCTCTGATGGGACATAGCAAAGGCGAGACGGTGGAGGCCAAGGTCCCCAGCGGTATCATGAAGTTTGAAATTTTGGACATTTCCCTCTAAGTATGGCTACCATTTTCACCAAGATTGCCAAGGGCGAGATTCCTTCCTACAAGTGCGCGGAGAACGATGATTTCTACGCCTTCCTGGACATTTCTCCCTTAGCCAAGGGACATACCCTGGTTATCCCCAAACATGTGGAGGACGACTATATCTTCCATCTGGATGCCGCCACTTACCAGGGCCTCTGGAACTTCGCCCGCAAGGTGGCCGTGGCCCTCAAGGCCGCCGTGCCCTGCCAGCGCGTAGGCGTGGCCGTCCTGGGCATGGAAGTGCCTCATACGCACATCCACCTGGTGCCTCTTCAGACAGAAGGGGACATGGACTTCCGCAAGGCCAAGCTCCAGCTCTCCCAGGAGGAAATGAAGGAAATTGCCAACAAAATTTATAGCGAGTATGAAAAGCTTTAAGCTGGCCGCCGCCGCTGCCCTGCTTCTCCTGGCAGCCGCCTGCGGAAAAAATACCAAGATTGAAGGAACTTTGCACGAAGCTCCCGGCAAGCAAGTTAGCGTGAAGCTTCTGGATGTGAACCGCTTCCAGCTGCTGGACAGCGTGAAGACGGACGCCAAGGGCCATTTCTCCTATTCCCTGGATTTGAAGAAGGCCCAGCCGGAATTCGTGTACCTGTTCTACGGAAACCGTCAGATTGCCTCCCTCCTGCTGCAGAAGGGGGACAAGGTGAAGGTGGAGACGGACACCCTGGGTGTCTATACGGTAGAGGGCTCCGAGGAGTCCCTCAAACTGCAGAAAGTGGAGCAGGAATACAATTCCTTCATGCGGGACATGAACCGCATCCTGGAGAAAGAGTATAATCCGGATGCCGCCCTGAGCCGCCGCTACGTGAGCTATTACCGGGACCGCATGGCCTATGTGATGGGCAACAGCAAGTCCCTCACCGTGGTTCCTGTGCTGTTCCAGCAGGTGAATCCCACCTTCCAGGTGTTCTCCCAGCCCACGGACGGCATCATGATGAACGCGGTCTGCGATTCCCTCAAGACCGTATATCCGGAGTCCCGCTATGTGAAGGCCCTGGAGAAAGAGGCCCAGCGCCGCATCTCCCTCCTGGAAGTGAACAGCCGCATCCAGACGGCCGAGCAGGTGGGGTACATTGACATCAACCTCCCCGGTCTGGACGGCAAGAACGTCACCCTCTCAGAGAATCTGGGCAAGGTGACCATGGTGTATTTCTGGCAGGCCACGGCCGAACAGAAAATGTTCAATCTGGACGCCCTGGTGCCCATTTACGAGCAGTTCCATGACAGGGGCTTCGAGATTTACGCCGTCTCCATGGATGCCGACAAGGCCGCCTGGGCCGCCGCCATCCGCAACCAGCAACTTCCCTGGGTGAACGTCTGTGACACCCGCGGAGCCCAGTCTCCTTATGTGATTTCTTACGGGATTGGCTCCCTGCCCATGGTCTGGTTCATCGTGGACGGCCTGGTGGACAGCGACGCCAAGGTAAGGAACGCGGCCGATATCAAGGATTACCTCCGCCGGAAACTCTGATGACCAACATCTTACTGATAGAAACTTCCACTTCGGTCCTGTCCGTGGCTTTGGCCCGTGACGGGGCCGTAGTGCATGAACGCATCTGCCGCGAGCCGCGCATGCAGGCCTCCCTCACGGCCCCGCTGGTGAAGGAAGTGCTGGATGAGGCCGGCCTTCGGATGGCCCATTGCGACGCCGTCTGCGTGAGCTCCGGCCCCGGTTCCTACACCGGCCTTCGCGTGGGCGTCTCCACGGCCAAGGGTCTGTGCTTCGGCGCTTCCAAGCCCCTCATGGCCATAGGCACGCTGGATATCCTGGTAGCCGGTGTCATGGCCGGCCCCGACCGGCCATCTTTCATCGTCCCCATGATTGACGCGCGGAGGATGGAAGTCTATACGGCCGTTTATAACGCTGAGGGGGAGCGTCTTACGCCGGTGGAGGCTAAAATCATCGGCCCGGAATCCTTTGCCGAATATTTGGACAGGGGAGAGGTGCTTTTTGTGGGAGACGGCGCCCTTAAGTGCAAGGAGGTCATCGGCCATCCGAATGCCCGTTTCCAGGAGGCTTATCCGCTGGCAAGGGATATGGCCGCACTGGCCCAGAAGGCCTTTGACGAAGGAAAATTTGAGAATCTGGCGTATTTTGAGCCTTTCTATCTGAAGGACTTCGTAGCCACGGTTTCCAAGAAGAAACTCTGGTAGCTTAAGAAGCAAGGGACAGCAATTGCTTCATGTAGGGGAAGACGAAATACCCAAAGTCTTTGAGCGCTCCGTAGAGCAGGGATTCCTGCAATACGGGGCTTTTTACAAGCCCGAATTTGGTGTTGACGGTGTCAAAGAGGATGATGATGAGTCCGATGATGACGGCCGATGTGGCAATGGCCGATACCAGCCCCAGCACTTTGTTGAGCCAGCCCAGGGAAATGTTCTCCACCGCCGCCGTAAGGAGCTTGGCGAAAAAGAGGGTGATCAGCAGCACGGCCACCAGTACCAGGGCGAAGCTCAGGATGTTCAGGAGCGTTTGGGAAACCTTGAGATAGTTTTCCAGCCACGCACCGGCCACGTCCGAGAACTTGAAGGCCAGGTATACGCTGAGCACAATGCCCGCCAGCGTGATGATTTGTTCCAGAAAACCCTTGGACATACCCCGGATGATGCCCGGGATAAAGAGAAGGAGGATAATGATGTCCAGCGTGTTCATAGCTTGCTGAAGTCAGTTAAAATGATTACCTTTGCAGACTAATAATTGGTGTACAAAAATAGACAAAAAATATGACATTCAAAGAATACAAGGGGCTGGATTTGACAGAATGTGGGAATGAAGTCCTGCAGAGATGGAAACGGGAGCGTGCTTTCGAGCGCTCCATGGAACTGCGTGAAGGCGCCCCGGAGTTTATTTTCTTTGAAGGCCCGCCCAGTGCCAACGGCATGCCCGGCATCCACCATGTGATGGCCCGTTCCATCAAGGACGCCATCTGCCGGTACAAGACGCAGACGGGGTACAAGGTGGCCCGCCGCGCCGGTTGGGACACCCACGGCCTCCCCGTAGAGCTGGGGGTGGAGAAGAAACTGGGCATCACCAAGGCCGATATCGGCACCAAGGTGTCCGTAGAGGAATACAACGCCACCTGCCGCAAGGAGGTGATGAAATACACCAAAGAGTGGGTGAACATGACGGAGCGCGTGGGGTATTGGGTGGATATGAACGACCCTTACATCACCTACGACAACCGGTATATCGAGACCCTCTGGTATCTGCTGAAGAAAATCTATGACAAGGGTCTCCTGTACAAGGGATATACCATCCAACCGTATTCTCCCACGGACGGAACGGGCCTGAGCTCCCACGAGCTCAACCAGCCCGGCTGCTACAAGGACGTGAGCGACACCACCGCCACCGTGCAGTTCCGGGTGGAAGGGGAGGAGAACCTCTTCTTCCTGGCCTGGACCACCACGCCCTGGACGCTGCCTTCCAACACGGCCCTCTGCGTGGGACCCAATATCGACTATGTGAAGGTGCGTTCCGCCAATCCCTATACGGGCGCCCAGGCTACGTACATTGTGGCCGCCGCCCGCGTGGATGCTCTCTTCGGCCCCAAGGTGGAGCATGAGGTGCTTCCCGGCACCATCAAGGGCAGCGAACTGGTGGGCATGCGCTATGAGCAGCTCATTCCCTGGTTCAAGCCGGACGGGGATGCCTTCCGCGTCATTTCCGGAGACTATGTAACAACGGACGAGGGTACCGGCATCGTGCACATCGCCCCCACCTTCGGTGCGGATGACAAGCGCGTGGCTGCCGCCGCCGGCATCGGCGCGGTGATGCCCATAGACAAAGACGGCAATCCGCAGGCCCAGGTGGACCGCCAGGGCCGTTTCATGCGCCTGGAAGACATGGATCCGGCCTATGCCGCCACGGTGGATCCCTCCTACAAGGAATATTCCGGCCGCTACGTGAAGGCCGGTTACAAGGAATACTTCGAGCATGTTCCCGAAGAGGGAACGCTGGACATTGACCTTTGCGTCATGATGAAGGCCGATGGCCGCGCCTTCAAGGTGCAGAAGCATGTCCACAGCTATCCACACAGCTGGCGCACGGACCTCCCCGTGCTCTACTACCCGCTGGACAGCTGGTTCATCAAGGCATCGGCCGTGAAGGAGCAGATGGTGGCCCTGAACAGGGAAATCACCTGGAAACCCGCCTCCACCGGTACCGGCCGCTTCGGCCAGTGGTTGGAGAACATCCAGGACTGGAACCTCTCCCGTTCCCGCTACTGGGGCACCCCGCTGCCCATCTGGCGCACGGAAGACGGCAAGGAAGAGCTGTGCATCGGCTCCGTCAAAGAGCTGTATAATGAGATTGAGAAGGCCGTTTCCGTCGGCATCATGCCTTCCAACCCCCTGAAGGACAAAGGCTTCAATCCCGAAGACATGTCCTTGGAGAATTACAACAAGATTGACCTCCACCGTCCCTATGTGGATGGAATCTTCCTGGTATCGGCCTCCGGCAAGAAGATGCTCCGAGAGACGGACCTCATTGACGTGTGGTTCGACTCCGGTGCCATGCCTTACGCGCAGGAAGGCCTCCGCAACCTGGGCAAGCCCGGTTTCGGCGCCACGGCGGATTTCATCGCCGAAGGCGTGGACCAGACCCGCGGCTGGTTCTATACCCTGCATGCCATCCACACCATGATTTCCGGAACGCCCGCCTTCAAGCGGGTGATATCCAACGGTTTGGTGCTGGACAAGAACGGCAACAAGATGAGCAAGCGCCTGGGCAATGCGGTGGATCCGTTCCAGGCCCTGGACACCTATGGGGCCGACGCCCTCCGCTGGTACATGCTCACCAACGCCGAGCCTTGGGACAACCTCAAGTTTGACGAAGGGGGAGTGGCCGATGTGCGCCGCAAGTTCTTCGGCACGCTTTACAATACTTATGCCTTCTTCGCCCGTTATGCCAATATCGACAAGTGGACTCCCGGAGAGAATACCCTTTCCTCCGCGTCGCTTCGCGACCAACCGGGGTCCCTGGAAATTTCTAATTTTCGGGGTGGCTCTGTACGGGCAAATGCTCCGGAAAGGGTATTCTCTCCGGTGTCAGAGTTGGACCGTTGGATTCTGTCCCGTCTGAATACTGTCATCCGGGATGTGCGGGCGGCGTATGAAGACTACGACGTCAAATCGGCCGGGCGTATCCTGGAATCCTTCGTCTGTGACGACGTTTCCAACTGGTACGTGCGCCTGAACCGCTCCCGTTTCTGGGCCGGCGAGATGACGGAGGACAAGAAATCGGCCTATGAGACCCTGTACCGCGTCCTGGTGGATGTGGCCATCCTGGGTGCTCCCATTGCGCCTTTCTATATGGACCGCCTGTATCTGGACCTGACGCAGGACGTCATTCCCGGCCCCGACCGGGGCGTCATTCCCGGCTCCGACCGGGAATCTCCCGCTTCCGTGCACTTCGTCCTCATGCCCCGGGCCGATGAGTCCGTGATGGACGCCGCCCTGGAAGTGCGCATGGCGCTGGCCCAGCAGGCCACCTCCCTTATCCTGGGTATCCGCAAGAAGGTGAATATCCCGGTGCGCCAGCCGCTGCAGAAGGTGATGATTCCGGTCATCTCCGAGAAGGTGCGCGCCGCCCTGGATGCCGTGAAGGAGATTGTGCTGCCGGAGGTGAACGTGAAGGAGATGGAGTTTGTGGAGGACACCAGCGGCATTATGACGCTCAAGATCAAACCCAACTTCAAGGTGCTGGGCAAGACGTACGGCGCCCGCATGAAGGAGATTGCCGCCGGCTTCGGCACGCTGGCGCAGCCCGTGATTGCGGCTATCCAGAAGGCCGAATCGGCCGGTGAAACCTATACCCTGAACCTCCCCGGAGGTGATGTGGTGCTCAACCCCGGAGACTATGCCATTTCTTCCGAAGATGTGGAAGGCTGGCAGGTGGCCTCCGAAGGCTCCCTCACCGTAGCTTTGGACGTGGACGTGACGCCCGAGCTGCGCCGCGAAGGCCTGTCCCGCGAGCTGGTGAACCGCATCCAGAACCTCCGCAAGAGCTCCGGCTTCGAGGTGACGGACCGCATCCACACCGTGGTTTATTCTTCCGATGAGGCTTTGGCCGATGCCCTGGCTGCCTTCGGAGACTATGTGAAAGCCCAGACCCTTTCGCTTTCCATCGGCCTGGAAGCCTTTGAAAAGGCTCCCGCAGATGCGGCCGAGGTGGAATGGACGGAGGGTACAATCAAGTTAACTATCAAACGATAACGATATGGAAGAGAACAACAAGACCCGCTATTCTGACGAGGAGCTCGAGGAGTTCCGCGGCATTATCAACGAGATGTTGGAGAAGGCTCGCGCAGAGTACAATACGCTCCGGGAAGCCATGACCCACGCCGGTGGCAATGACATCCTGGATACCGCTCCCACCTTCAAGACGGTGGAGGACGACGGCGCCTTCCAGCTTTCCAAAGAGGAGGCCGGTGCCCTGGCCCAGCGTCAGTACAAGTTCATCCAGAACTTGGAAGCCGCTCTGGTGCGCATCGAGAACAAGACCTACGGCATCTGCCGTGTAACGGGTAAGCTCATCCCCAAGGAGCGCTTGCGTCTGGTTCCCCATGCCACCACGACGGTTGAAGGAAAGGCTATCCTGGAAAAGAGCGGCAGAAAGTAATGGGGCGTCTTTCCAAAGGAAAGGGCCTGCTGCTTCTGGGGATCCTCTTGGTGGTTATTGATCAGGTTATCAAAGTCCTGGTCAAGACCAACATTACCCTGGGAGAGAGCATCCCCGTGCTGGGTAACTGGTTCCAGCTGCTCTTCGTGGAAAACAAGGGTATGGCTTTTGGCATGGCCTTTGGCGGGGTTGTGGGCAAGTATCTGCTCACTTTCTTTCGCCTTGTACTCTTTGGGGTACTGGTCTGGTGGATATCCAAATTGCTCCGTAGAGGGAACGTTCCCACGGGCGTCCTGGTTGGCCTCACCCTCATCACTGCCGGTGCCTTGGGCAATATCGTGGACTGCCTCTTCTACGGACTCATTTTCAGTGAATCCACCTCATCTGCCGTGGCCACCTGGGGCTCCTATGCCCCCTTCATGCAGGGAAAGGTGGTGGACATGTTCTACTTCCCCCTCTGGACCTGGCCCGACTGGGTCCCCGGCCTGGGCGGACACATCTTTTTTGAGCCCGTCTTCAATTTTGCCGATAGTTGCGTCACCTGTGGCGCCATTTATCTGATTCTCTTCCACTGGAAGTTTTTTGCAAAGGAATAATTTTTCACTACCTTTGCATCCGCTTTGGAGGTGTGGCCGAGTGGTCGATGGCGGCAGTCTTGAAAACTGTTGAGCTGAAAGGCTCCGGGGGTTCGAATCCCTCCGCCTCCGCTTCAGAAGCAGCGCATTTGGCGCTGCTTCTTTCGCTTCGGCGGAGGGATAACCCCATCCACGTTACCCTCTCCCCAAACCCCTCTCCTCGGGAGAGGGGCTGGCGGCAGAAGCCGCCTGTTGTCGCTACGCTCCGAATTGAGAACAGTTGGGCCGAAGGCCCGTGATGCCGGAGCGAAGAAAGAATACCTTTTGGCAGGAAGCTAATCCTCGGAGTGCGAGTAACGTCCCGGTTTAAGGGACGACACTCGCAAAAATGGCCGATTTTGCAGGTAACGTCCCGGTTTTTGGGACGTTACTCGCACAGGGCACCTTCCGGCAAGCGATTTTTGGCGGAAACTCCTTTTTTCTGTATCTTTGTGAGATTAACAGAAGAAAGTCATGACGCAGCAGGAACAAATCCTCAAACCGCTGTTCGAGTCCTATACCGGCCAGCAATTGCAAGAGATTTCGGAGATGCCCGCATCGGGCAGCAACCGCCGGTATTTCCGCCTCAGGGGCGGCAACCTGTCCATCATCGGCGTTATCGGCGCCAACCTGCAGGAGAACCACAGCTTCATCACCATAGCCAGGCATTTCAAGGAGAAAGGGCTCAAGGTGCCCACCGTCTTTGCGGTGAATGAGGACGAGAGCGCCTACATCCAGGAAGACCTGGGAGACCAGGTGCTGTACGGCATGGTGTCGCAGGGCCGGGAGAGTGGCCTGTACAGTTCCGTAGAGACGCAGCTGCTGAAAAAAGCCATCGAGCAGCTGCCCCGCCTGCAGTTCGTAGGCGCCCAGGGTCTGGACTGGAAGTGCTGCTATCCGCAGGAGGCCTTCGACGCCCGCATGGTGGATTTCGACCTCAATTACTTCAAATACTGTTTCCTCAAGGCCACCGGGCTGGAATTCAACGAGGTGCTCCTCCAGGACGATTTCGAGAAGTTCAAGAAAGACCTGCTGCAGGAGGAAGACAATACCTTCATGTACAGGGACTTCCAGGCCCGCAACGTCATGGTCAAGGACGGAGAGCCCTGGTTCATAGACTTCCAGGGAGGCCGTCGTGGCCCCATCTATTACGATGTGGCCTCCTTCATCTGGCAGGCCCGCTCCCGCTTCCCGGAAGACCTCAAGCAGGAACTCATCAAGACGTATTTGCGGGCCCTACAGAGCTACAAGAAGGTGGACGAGGCTCATTTCATGGAACGCCTCCGCCTCTTTGTGCTGTTCCGCACCCTCCAGGTGCTGGGCGCCTACGGTTTCCGCGGCTACTTTGAGAAGAAGCCGCACTTCCTGGCCAGCGTCCCCTATGCCCTGAGTAACCTCAGAAGTCTGCTCCAGACGCCTTTCACCGCCTATCCGTACATGAACGGGCTGCTGGAGAAGATGGCATCCATGCCGGAGCTCAACGAGATTGCTCAGGACCATCGGCTTTCCGTGCATATCTACAGCTTCGCCTATAAGAAAGGCATTCCGGCCGATACCACCGGCAACGGCGGCGGCTACGTCTTCGACTGCCGCAGCGTGAACAATCCCGGCAAGTACGAATACTACCGCCAGTTCAACGGAACAGACCCGGAAGTGATCAAATTCCTGGAGGACGACGGCGAGGTCACCACTTTCCTGGAGAGTGTCTACAACCTGGTGGACGCCCACGCCAAACGCTTCATTGAGCGCAAATTCACCAACCTGCAAGTGTGCTTTGGCTGCACCGGCGGCCAGCACCGTTCCGTCTATTGTGCCGAACATCTGGCGCACCACCTGGCCCGCAAGTTCGACGTGAAGGTAACCATCACCCACCGCGAACTGAACATAGAAAAAATGCTCTGAGGATGAAGGCGCTCATCTTTGCCGCCGGTCTGGGAACCCGCCTCAAACCCCTTACGGACACCACCCCGAAAGCCTTGGTGCCCGTGGGCGGAGAGCCGCTCCTGTACCATGTCATCTGCAGGCTCCGCGCTGCCGGGTACGACGAACTGGTGGTGAACGTGCATCATTTCGCCGCCCAGATCATCGACTATCTCTCCGCCCATGACTTCGGGGTTTCCATCCGGGTTTCGGACGAATCGGCCCTGCTGAGGGAAACCGGCGGGGGCATAGCCTTCGCGCAAAACCAGCTGGAACCGTTGGAGGGGCCCTTCCTGGTGCATAACGTGGACATCCTTTCCAACCTGGACCTGGCGTGGTTCCGGGAGCAGACCCGTCCGGAGGCCCTTTCCACCCTGGTGGTGAGTGAGCGCAAAACCAGCCGCTACCTTCTCTTCGGGGAGGACATGCGCCTGAAAGGCTGGACCAACGTCCAGACCGGAGAGGTCCGTTCCCCTTATCCGGCGGAGGAACTGAAAGGCTGCCGCCGCCTGGCCTTTTCCGGCATCCACAACCTCTCTCCGGCCATTTTCGACGCTTTCCGTCAGGCCCACATGCCCGAGCGTTTCCCCATCATGGACTTCTATCTCCAAGAATGCGGAAACCACCCCATTTACGGAGTGGTTCCGGAGAATCTGCAACTGGTGGATGTGGGCAAACTGGACACCTTGGCCGCAGCGGAGGAATTTATTTCCTCAATCGGCCGATAGCATGCTCCAGGCTCTCTGAGGGCTCGATGATGTTGTAATCGGCCCAGAAGTCCGGGTCCTCGAATTCCAAGGCTTTGTCGTCCAGATAATCTTTGGCGCGGAAACGTTCCCTGCGGGGAATGGGCGTTGCCGTGGGATAGACGTCCGTTATCACCAGCTCGTTGATGGAGGTGTAGTGGGTCTTGAACAGGCGCTTTCTCCAATCGCAGTCAAAGCGGATGGTGGAGCGGAAGTACTCCAGGCGCGTTTTCTCTCCCACGGTGCGGTAGTTCAGAACAATACTGGCCTCCTTGGGGAAGAAGCGCAGGCCCATGGGCTTGGACACCAGGATGGCCCGGATGGCTTTCACCTGGTCCTTCATGTCCAGCGACGTTTCTATGCGCGTGAAACAGAGCGTCTCCCGGTCAATATACAGCGTGGCATAATACAGCGCATAGTCCACCTGGGCGTAAGGGCTTGGCTCCATCTTGATGATAAACTGCACGCGGTCTCCGATATAGGTGGGTGATTCCATGGAGAAGCGGTACAGGGCCATTTCCTCCTCCGTGAACAGGAGCTCTCGGTTCTTGAGGAAATCGCAGGTGATGGCCATGTTGGGGCCGCCCTGGGTTTTCACGCTCAGGGTATCCCGCTTGCGCTGGCTCACCAGCAGCCGGCTCTTCTCCAGCGCCGCCGCATCACGGGAGCCCAGGTTGCGAGAATACTGGTCCTTGAAAATGCGGGCCACGGCCTCTGCTACATAGGTATAGCGGTTTCTCTTCTGCACCGTTTCCCGATAGAAGCATTCCAGAAGCTCCGGCTCCGGGCAGTACGATATATCGGCTTTTTCCAGGGCCGCCCGCACGATATCGGCCGGCTCTCCGGTAATGATGGACGCTTCTTTCAGGGGAAGGGCTTCCCGCTGCAGCCCCACCTGCATATAGGCCGATGTGGCCTTCTCCGTACGCTTCCGATATCCCAGATAGGAGAATTCCACCGTGCCGATGGGGGCGTCGCTCTTGAGAACGAACTCGCCGTCGGCATTGGTGACGGTGGCGTGGTGGCGGCCTGCAGCGGAGACGTGGACGGACTCCAGGGCCTTCCCGCTGCCGGCATCCTTCACCCGGCCCCGGACCAGATACCCCAGGCGCAGGGAATCCGTCTGTGCGGCCAGTGTCCAGGACAGCATAACTAACAATATGACAGTCAGCGTTTTTCTCATACCAGTACAAAGGTAGAAATAAATTTTCAAATAATTTTTGCGAAATCGAAGAAAAGATAGTACCTTTGCATTCCCCAAACACAGGGGCGTAGCTCAGCTGGTTTAGAGCGCTTCAGTCACATTGAAGAGGTCATCGGTTCGAATCCGATCGTCCCTACTCCCAAGAGACCTTGTTCAAGGTCTCTTTTTTATTCCATAGCGGAAGGTGCCATGTGCGAGTAACGTCCCAAAAACCGGGACGTTACTCGCAAAATCGGCCATTTTTGCGAGTGTCGTCCCAAAACCGGGACGTTACTCGCACTCCGAAGATTAGCTTCCGGCCAAAAGGTATTCTTTCAGCGCTTGCCAGCATGGCCAATTACAAAAAACAAACGAATAACTATATAATTTTAGTTGTATAGTTATTTTTTTTAGCTATATTTGCAAAAAAGTTCGGACGCTTATGAAACGACTCACCAAGAAAGAAGAGATTATCATGGAGCACTTCTGGGAGAAAGGGCCCTTGTTCGTGAGGGAGTTACGGGAGCTCTACCCGGAGCCCAGACCCCACTTCTCCACCCTGTCCACGCAGGTGCGGACGCTGCAGGAGGAGGGCTTCATCGGCCATAAATCTTATGGCCCCACCTACCAGTACTTTGCCAAAGTGAGCAAGGAAGAATACAAACAGCGCTCGCTCATCGGCCTCATTGACAAATATTTTGACAATTCGTACCTAAGCGCAGTTTCCGCTTTGGTGAAAGAGGAGAAGATAAGTGTGGAAGAGCTCAAGGAACTCATCGACTTAATTGAAAAGAAATGACGGATTTTCTCTTATATGAAGGGAAAGTGGCGGTGGCGCTGCTGGTTTTCTACCTGTTCTACCGTTTTCTTCTCAAAAAGGAGACGTTTCACCGCTTTAACCGCGTGGTGCTGGTGGGAACGGCAGTGCTTTCCTTCCTGCTGCCGCTATGTATCATCACCATTTACAGGCCGATGGAGACCATCCCGGCAGTTCCCGCGGAGCCGATGATTGTCTCTGAAATGCCGGAAATGGAGCTGGCGCCGGCGGCACAGATTTCAGAGCCCTGGTGGCCTGTTGCGCTCACTGTGCTGTTCTGGGCGGGCGTTGCCTTCGTGCTTGTACGGGTGCTCATATCCGTCTTTTCCATCGTCCGGATGATCCAGCAGGGGACGCCGGTCCGGGAGGAAGACGGTTGTAAAATCATTGTCACCGAGCGAGACATCGACCCTTTCAGTTGGATGAGATACATCGTCCTGTCCCGGAAAGACTGGGCCCTTCCGCACGAATCCATCCTGGCACATGAAAAGGCCCATATTGCCTACGGACATTCCCTGGAAGTGCTGCTGGTAGATGTTTTGTCGGCCTTCCAGTGGTTCAATCCGGCCATCTGGATGCTCCGGGCTGACCTCAAGGAGCTCCATGAATATGAGGCCGATGACGCCGTCCTGCGCACCGGGGCCAATATCAAGGACTTATAAGAAAAGCTGTCAGCAAGAGCGGCTACTCAGTTGCCAACAGCTTTAATCACAGTATCCTTAAAAATCGTATTACTATGATGTCAAAATCCAAATCCCCTCTCGCGAGAGGGCTGCGGGTGCTCTATCTGCTCCCGCTCGTGTGCCTGGCCATCGGCCTGCAGGCAAGGACTGTCTACGTCCCAACGGACAAAGATAGTGAAAATATTTTTAAGAAAGGAATCACAGAAGAAACTGTTTCCACGAAGGGCGGCGAAGAAGTACCACCCAAGTTCAATGGAGGTGGGACGGACCTGTTTGCCAAGTGGGTTTGCGACCAATTGATTTATCCTTCCAAAAGCGCCAGCGATAAAATCCAGGGGCGTGTTACACTTCGTTTTACAGTAACGGAAATGGGCGATGTGACCGACGTGAAGGTGCTTCGCGGGGTAAACGAGGAACTGGACGCCGAAGCCCAGAGAGTGGTTTCATCCTCTCCCAAGTGGGCCCCGGGGACGGTCGATGGCAACCCCGTGCGTGTTACGATGGTCATTCCTGTAGTTTTCCAGCTTGACAATGCCTCCCCTTCTTCGCAAACCATTGTCTTGAACATCCAAGCCGACGGAACCATTGAGTCAGGAGGAAAAGTTTACACCGTTGCGCAGTTGAAAGACCTTATTCCGCCTCACAAGGCGGGAGAGCCGCAGACTACAGTTCAGATTATTGCCGCAGACGATGTGCGGATGGGCGCCATCGAGGACGTAAAGCTTGAACTTCGAAAAATAGGGTCTCTGAAAATCCAATATTATTCATCGACCACAGGACAGGAGGGAGTGACCCGTCATATGCCGCCTTTTCCCAGTACGAAAGACGCAAAGAAACAGGACTATCCGGAAGTAATCATGCCAGGGGTGGATAGAAATAACATATTTGTGGTTCGCATTAACCTGGCCGACAGGATTTTCTTTGGAGACAAGCCCCTTCAGGACGATGAAGAGATGCTCCGGGTGGGGAAAGAGTTTCTGAGAAAACGGGGAAAGGATTCCCGTTACATCCACTTAACGGTGGACAGAGGAACCAGCTATGGCGCTTACACGCATATGCAGTCCCTGCTGTGGCAGATTTATGAAGAGGTACGGGACGAGAAAGCCCACGAGGTCTATGGAAAGAGCCTGCAGGAGTTAACTACAGAAGAACGGTCGCAGATTAATTGGATGGTTCCGTTCAGCATCGTAGAAGCAAGTCCAAAAGGATGACGGAGGAATCGTAACTCGTTAACTCACACGACAAAAAAGGCCTACGCACTATCCATCTTCCTGCGGGATTCCGTCGCTTCGCTCCGGCATCACGGCCCTTCGGCCCAACTGTTCTCAGTTTGGAGCGTAGCGACAACTAGAATGCTATAAAAAGACTAAGCCCGCGTGTTTGATTGCTCAGGGACACACGGGGATTCATCAAACTGCGACTCCAGTTTGTAAGATGTCTTCATAGAGGGGGGATGGATAACGTGCGTCTATCAAGACGGGTTCAATCAGCGTATCTACATCCCAAGTAATACTCCATAGTTTGGCCGATTCCTTTAAAAAATCGCCATTTACTTTCGGGACAATCACGGCCACGTCGATGTCACTGTCTTCACGGGCCGTTCCTTTGCTATATGAGCCGTACAGGTACACCTCGGCCGGCCCCATTGCTGAGACCACTTTGTCCTTGTACCTGCGGACTACATCTATAACATCGTTTTTACCCATTGCTGAAGATCTTTTGTTTTCTGCATCAAATCCTTGCATTTGCTCTCGGATAGAGAGTCTCCTATTATTTGCTTGTAGGAAGGGTACCTCGCTTCTATATTGAGAGGCATCACTTCTCCAACGAAGACTCTTTGCTCATCAGTGAGCAACAGTCCGAGTCCGCAACTCTGCGCAAGATTAATAAGGTTGTGCGAGTATGGCGCAGGTTCAACTTTTTTCTTACTCCAGTAGGCTTTGAATATCTTTTCTATGCACTGGTGGCACATATAGCCAACATATAACCATCGGCCCGTGCGAAACATTGCATCGGCCGTATCATAGTCATAGTCGGATAAGTCAGACCAATATTTTACTTTATCCAAGTCCATACTCTGCAAAGGTAATTAATTTTGGGTTAAAGACAAAACGATTCATTTGCGCCGCCCCTTGTTATTCTGCCGATTATTAGCGAAATATGTGTGCCTATAATCAACCGGGAGCGCAAGCGTTTGCTCTCCCGGAATCGAACCTCCGAGATTGGAGGAAAATTTTTGCATACATTATTCGTTTATTTTTAGTAATCGGCACCGCGGAAAAAGATTCTCAAAAGTTTGGTTTATAAAATAAACTTGTTTATATTTGCATCGTGACTGAGGAAGACTGCGCAGCTTCGTCCAGCCGCAAAAACAAACAAAACTCTTGATACAATGGAACAGAACAAAGAAATGACGGCCCAGCAGAGCCTGAATCTCATCTCCGAATCCTTCAATAAAAGCAGGAAGGACATCCTCCGCAACAGCGCCAAGTACTTCATTCTTTGGGGCGCGCTTCTCACCATCACCTCGCTTGTCATCTATTTTTTATGGCATCTTACCGGAAAGCCGCAGTGGAATTTCCTATGGTTTGCGATGCCGCTTATCGGCTATCCTCTCGCGGCCCTGATGGGGAAGTATAATAAGACCATTCCCCAGAACGAGGTGAGCAAGATGCTCGGTAGCGTTTGGTCCGTATTCGGGGCCTTCTCCGTGACACTAAGCGCCATCGCAGTCTTCCTGCTTCCCATGCATGTAACTTTTATTATCGTCATCATCATGGGGTTGGCCGAATGTATGTCCGGCGTCCTGTTGAAGAACTGGCCCATCATCATTGCCGGCTTCCTCCTGGGTGTGGGTGGTGCCGTCTTTGCCATGCTGGTAAAAAGCGAAGCGCAGCTGCTAATCTTCACCCTTGGCGGCGTCCTTCTCCTTGTAACGGGGCTTATTATTAAACTTCAGTACAAGTAGCCCATGTTCCCCAAATTAGATCCCATTCTTCATTCGGAGCTCCGGCTGGCGGTGATGTCCATCCTGGCCGGGGCCGATGAAGCCGATTTCACCTATCTGAAAAAACAGACGGGCGCCACCTCCGGGAACCTGAGCGTGCAGATTGACAAGCTCACATCGGCCGGATATATCACGGTGGAGAAGGGCTTCAAGGGCAAGATGCCCCGCACCACCTGCCGGATTACCCCGGCCGGTCAGGAAGCCTTCAGTAACTACGTAGAAGCGCTGAAAGAATACCTTTCGGCAGGAAGCTAATCCTTGGAGTGCGAGTAACGTCCCGGTTTAAGGGACGACACTCGCAAAAAAGGCCGATTTTGCGAGTAACGTCCCAAATAGCGGGACGTTACTCGCACTCCGGAGCAGAAGGCGGGAATTTTTATTATCTTTGTGGCAGTTAAAACCACATGATATGAAACGCCTCATTCTCCCTTTGTTGTTATTGGCCCTGGCGGCGTGTGAGCAGCCTGGGCAGCCGGTGACGGGAAACTGGAAACTGTGTCCGGAGCCCCGTGCCGTCACCCTGACGGATGAATCCTTCATTCTGGACCGGAATGTCTGCATCCGGGCCGATGAAAGCCTCCAGCCCCAGGCAGCCCTCCTTCAGCAGCTGTTGCAGGAATACACGGGTACAAAGCCCGGCATGGGAGACAAGGGAAAACTCATCGTATTGAAGGTGGATGAGAGCCTAGGTGTGGACCTGGAGCCCTTCCGGCAGGAGGAGTGCTACCGGCTCAAGGTATCGGCCGGAGAGGTGGAAATCACCGGCGGAAGCGCTACGGGCGTGTTAAGGGGCATCCAGACCCTCCTGAAGGGCCTTCCCGCCCAGGTGGAATCCGGGGAAGTCCCCGCCCTGCAGGGAGGCGAGATTTTTGATTATCCCCAGTTTGCCTACCGGGCCTTCATGCTGGATTGCAGCCGGCATTTCTTCCCGGTGGAAACCGTCAAGAAAGTCATTGACATAGCAGCGCTTCACCAGCTGAACCAGCTCCACTGGCACCTGAGCGACGACCAGGGCTGGCGGCTGGAAATCCAAAAATATCCCAGGCTCACAGAGGTAGGCTCCTACAGGCCCGGAAGCCCCGTAGAAGGGGGAGAGGGCCACGACGGCATCCCGGTGAGCGGTTTCTATACGCAGCAGGAGGCCCGCGAAGTAGTGGCCTATGCTGCGGAGCGCGGTATCCAGGTGATTCCGGAGATAGACCTTCCCGGCCACATGAAGGCAGCCTTGGCTTCCTATCCGGAGCTGGGCTGCACCGGCGGGCCCTATGAGGTGGCCTGCGAATACGGCGTGCTGGAGGATGTCCTCTGCGCAGGCAGGCCGGAAACCCTGGACTTCGTGAAGGACGTCCTGGACGAGGTGATGGACATCTTCCCCTCCACCTACATCCATCTGGGCGGCGACGAATGCCCCAAGGGGCGATGGGAGGCCTGCCCCCGCTGCCAGGCCAAGATCAAGGAGCTGGGCTTGAAGCGCAGCGGGCTCAAATCGGCCGAAGAACTGCTGCAGTCCTGGTTCATGGACCAGGCGCTGGCGCACGTGGAGGCCAAGGGCAGAAGGGCCATCATCTGGAACGACGTGCTGGTGGACTGGGGCAACCAGGTGGTGGGAGCGCCTTCCCACAAGGCCGTGATTGCCGGCTGGATGCGCCCGGTTTCTTCCGAAATAGCCGTGGACGAGGGCTACGACGCCATCCTCTGCCCCTGCGGCCACCTTTACCTGAGCGCCGGAGAGTGGAACAAGCTCACCGGAGACGAGTACTTCCGCAAAGTCTATGACCTGGACGTGAAGCCGGAGAAGCACTACTTGGGCGTGGAAGCCTGCCTGTGGGCGGAAAGGGTGGACAGCGAGGAAAACCTCCTGTGGAAGCTCCTGCCCCGCCTGGGCGCCGTGGCGGAGCTCCAGTGGGCCGATCCGGAAAGAAAAGATTTCGAAGCCTTCCTGCCCCGCCTGTACAAGATGGAAGAAATCTACAGGGCCCGCGGCTGGAACTGGAACGAGGTGCAGGCCGACGTGGTGTATACGGATGCATCGGCCTTCCCGCTGCATGGGAAGGCGGCACAGGAGACATCGGCCCGGTATCAGAGATTTCCGGCCGAATTCAAAGAGACCGCCCGGGAACCCCTCTGGGCCCTGAGCGAGAATTCCACCGGCCTGTATGTGCGCTTCCGCTCCAACGCGCCTGCCATCCATGCCCGCTGGACCAACCGGGCCTACCACATGCCCCACATGACGGATGTAGGAGTGGGCGGCCTGGACCTTTATGCCAACCTGGACGGGGAATGGCGTTTCGTGGGAAGCGGCTTCAACTGGGGAACCCTCCAGAAGCAGCACGAGAAGAGGCTGGTGGGCAACATGGACGCCGCCATGCGGGAGTATATGCTGTACCTGCCCCTTTACGACTGCCTGGATTCCCTTTCCATCGGCATCCCCCGCGGGTATGTGCTGGAGGCGCCCGAACTGGACTCTCCCCGCAGTGAGGCGCCCATCGTTATGTACGGGACCAGCATCCTGCAGGGCGGCTGCGCATCCCGCCCCGGCATGGCGCACACGGCCATCCTTTCCCGTGCCCTGGACCGGGAAGTCATCAACCTGGGCTTCAGCGGGAACGCTTTCCTGGATACGGAAGTGGCCCAGCTCATTTCCCGCGTGGAGAATCCTTCCCTCATTGTGCTGGACTATGTCCCCAATGCTTCCGCAGACAAGATCCAGTCTTACGGGGAAGAGTTTTTCCGCATCATCCGCCAGGCCCATCCGGACGTGCCGGTGGTGTTTGTGGAAGATCCCATTTTCCCGCACAGCGTGGTGGACAAGTCCATCCTGAAGGAAGTTACCAAAAAGAACCGGGCGCAGGAGCAGCTGTACCTGAAGCTGAAAGGCGCCGGCGAGCCTTCCATCTATTATGTACCGGCCGAGGGTATGCTGGGAGGTGACGGAGAGGCCACCGTGGATGGCTATCACCTCACGGACCTGGGCATGATGCGCTATGTGGACCATATTCTGCCCACGCTTAAAAATGCCCTTTTAAGAAAGCGGTAAAATGATTATATTTGCCCACTAAAATCTTGAACATATGAAATCCTCATGACCGCTAACGCTCGCCAAAGAGAATGAAAAGTTATTTCCGTAACTTTGGCCACAGTAATCAAAGGCGAGCACTATGGACAAAGCAATTGAGTTTCCCCAGGTCGTAGACAGATGCTGCGGACTGG
>JAFVAU010000030.1 GCA_017480345.1 Bacteroidales bacterium | reverse complement strand
TTCGATTCATCGATGACTACAACTATCACCGTCATCACCAGGGAATCGACCGACAGATACCAAGCAAGCTCTACCTACGGTCGGCTGCTTGACATTAACTAACAACAGGACGGTACCTGTCTAAAAAACGGAAGTACTATACTGGTGATCACTGCGCCTTATTCTTTCTCGTTTTGAGTAATCTTAAGGAGAGATAGTCAATTATCTTTTACTGACACGTTTAAAACTCAGGAATCTCAAACACGGAGGGCGCTGAAAAACATTTTAGGGAAGGCTATTGAAGATCGTCATTCTATTCCCCAAAAGCGTAGTGCTGAAATCACGGCAACAAGCGTATATAACAGAATTCTCCAGAGACTATGCTCTCTATATAGGGATGCATACTGACTGTCATTGTGAGCTCTGGTTGATCTTTCAAATCGTACCCGATCAAAAATGGTCCAAATAGCTGCGATAAAAAAAATAATGGCAATAATAAGAGATCTCATAGCGTAGAATTATTCATCCAACATGCAATCAACAAATGCATATGCTGTGATGGCTGCACCGACATATGGAATTGCTCTCTTTAATGCTTGTTTTGCCACTACTTTAGCTATCTTTTTTAATGCTGCCTTACCAAGGCTATCTATAACATCTCTAACCCCAAGTGCCTCTAATACGCACCCTCCAAGCGTTGATTTTGTCTGGTTGGACATTTGCATATCATACTCTGCGACAGCCAAGGCTACCCACGAAATACGAGGGTCATCAGGTGTTTCAAAATCTTCTTCAAAATAATAGTAATTCGACTGCAGATAATCCTTGGACGCTTCCAAAAGAGGAACCATCATAGCAACAGCATCCTCTTCTGAAAGATCTCCTGATTTAGTACCATAAATACCATGGAGCGAAGTAACTTTATTAATGAAGATTTTCGTAGACTGGTTCGACTCATTAACGCTTTGAGTATTCTCGCTACTAAAGCGCGAGCAAGAGGGAGTTAAGCAGATAGCAGCTATTACAAACGAGAATAAATATTTTTTCATTGTTTTCAATAATTTTTAAAAAATACCATATTATTATTCCCCATTGAGTTACACAGCTGGTGGTCACTGCGCCTTGGGGATGGGTGAATCTTACCGGCCCAAGGTCCTTTTTCTTTTACAAAGTTCGCGACCAAGTTTCTAACAACAAAAAAATATTTCTAACAAAATGAGGAAAATGTATGCTGATTATCAATCGTTTACAATTCCCGTTTCTAATATGACGAAAAAGTTTCTAATCTGGCCTTTTTGCACACGCGAAAAAGACCTGAGGACTTTGCCTCAGGTCTTTATTGTCAAGAAGATAGAAAGATGTAAGAAAAAAGTTCCACTGTCTTGATGATGAATGTTCAGGCGAACTGTTGAAACTTCTCATTGAGCCAGGTGGAAAGCCGGACATTTCCGACGGGAAGTTTCCTTCTGATATCACTACTTATATTGTAGTAGCCGGATCGGTTAATCACATCGCCGATTTCCGTTGTGCGGAACCCCAGGACATAGAGGCAGCAGAAACCAACTTCAATAGTATTCAGATTATAGTCCAGCAGCATGGAAACGAAGCGCGGATGGTAAACCCCAAACAATAACCCCATGGTTTCCACCAATTCCTTCCTGTTTTCCGTAAGTGTTTCCAGCCGGGAAGCCACTTTATCCAGTGACCGGGGCTGTTCTTCCGTGAGGAAGGCCCCCAGGGCGCGCATGCGAACGCCCAGCAAATCCTTTGCCCGCTTACTTACCTCATCTGTTCCTTGCGACATTTGCTGAAGGGATTCATACTCTTCCTTTAGGTCCTCATACATAGCCAGCATCTTGCCCTCTTTCTCCCGTTTACGCCTTACGTAATAAATAGCCGAAGCCACAAGCGCAATCACAAAAAGACTTCCCCAGATAAGATAATCTGTATATCGCCTGACGCGCATTTGGTTTGCATGTCTCTCTTCAATAAAACGGGTATCCTGCCTAAAAAGAATCAAATCCAGAGAATCGGAGATATCCACATATCGCCTATATGCTTCCAAACTCTTTCCCGCTTGCCTCAAACTGTCATAGACTTCGCTTAAGATGGAATATGACAAGGCCGTCCGGCTCTTAGAAGGTAAACGCTCAATGGAAGAAAGCGCTTTTTGGGGCCTGCCAATCTGATTGTATGTGTCGGCCCACCAATCCCAACATCCGTAAGAAGAATCCGGGCACGCTGCTATAACGGAGTCCAAAAGCAGTTCTATTTCCGCTGCAGGATACTTTGTACGGACCATATAGGAGGCCCTTTTGGCATAATAATCCATCCTCCCCTTCCACGATGCCTTTCCCAAATTCATTTTAGCAGAGTCCAGGTATTGACCTTCCCTTTCCGTTGTATCCTTTTCAATGTTGTACAGTAGGGAAACGATATTCAAATAGCAGCGGAATTCAGAATGAGACATCTTGGCCGAGCGGGCATAGCCGATAGCTTTGAATGTTTCTTCCAGTGCCCGGTCAAAATCGAAGGTTTCCGAATAAATATTACATTTATCTGCATGAAGATTGTATAAGAAATATGGTTCTACCTTCGCAGGCAGGATAGACTCGGCCTTCACATAGGCATCCATTGCCGCCCCTCTGTTTCCTGCATTCTGATAAACTCTGCCCAAATAATACCAGGCCTGAAAACGATGGGAAGAAGAACCGAACAATCTGTAGTAAGTGACGGCGTGCCGAATGAGGGTGTCTTCCGTCACCAAGATGCCCGCCCGCTCCTGGGCCCTGGTATAAAGCAAAGCATACGGTCCCCTTATAAATGGAAGCCGATGCAATGGACGGGGTATGGATTCCATGGCAAGGAGCGCACTGTCGGGAGAATCCTGCACATACGTCTCCACCTCGGACAGAACACCCCTCGCGTCCCTCCAGGCGGAGCATGCACCTAATGCCATCACCCCGAAGCACAAAAATGTGAGGCGGAAGAGGTATGTAATTCTCAAGGACTTCATAGGGGCTATTTAAGCGCTTTCAGAACAGCTTCTTCCAGAACTTTGTATCCCTCCAACGTGGGGTGGATGCCGTCTGTGCAGAGGTCGCTGTGGGTGATGCCGTTTTCATCGGCCATCAGGGGCTCAAAGTCAATGCACTGCAGACCGCTTGCCCGGGCATAGGCACGGATTTTCCCGTTGAGGGACTTCACTTGCTCCAGCGCATCGGTGATGCCGGGGCGCCAGCCAATCTTTCCGGCGGGGAAAAGGGTGGTGAGCACGGGGACGATGCCGTGCACCGCCGCCAGTTCGCACATAGACTCGATGTTACCCATGATGTTCTCTTCCGAGATGTAGCCATTGTTCCGGGCAATGTCGTTGATGCCGGCCACAATCACCACATAGCGGGGATGCAGGTCCACCACATCCCGGCGGAAACGGACCAGCATCTGCGAAGTCACCTGGCCGCTGATGCCCCGGCCGGCGATGTTGTTGTCCTCGAAGAAAGCCGGATCCTGCTGCAGCCAGCCGTCGGTGATGGAGTCTCCCATGATAACCGCCACGGGCGCTTTCCCCGCGCGCTGGGTATTATCGGCCGAATAGCGTCCAAACTGGGCCCAGTCATGCTCGGGCGTCTCCTGGGCTCCCGCCATCGCAGACAGGCCCAGCAAAAGGGTGAGGGTGAAGATTGCTTTTTTCATGCCACTAAGATAGCGATTATTCTGCCATTTGGCAACGGTTCCGGCGCAGGTGCGGGGCCATCGGCCCCAAAATTGGTGACAGCTAAGTGATTGACACTCATGCCCTTATACAACATTTCTCGTTCAAAAATCGAACGAGAAATGTACAGGAAGTGTATGAGAATCAGCGAGTTAGTTGTCACCAACCAAAACGACCATACAAGCAGAAGCGCCTGCCAAAGCGGCAGGAGAACACGGTCCCGCGGGCAGTATGGTGTTTTCCGGTAAAATTTCCGTATCTTTGCATGATATAACTCAAAAGCGATGAAAAATTTTGTAGAAGAACTCAGGTGGAGAGGCATGATCCAGGACATCATGCCCGGAACGGAAGAAAAGCTGATGGAAGGGCCCAAGGCGGCCTATGTGGGCATTGACCCCACGGCCGATTCCCTGCACATCGGCCACCTGGTGAGCGTAATGATACTGAAGCATTTCCAGAGCTGCGGGCACAAGCCGTACGCCCTGGTGGGCGGGGCCACCGGCATGATCGGAGACCCTTCCATGAAATCGGCCGAAAGGAACCTGCTGGACGAGGCCACCCTCAACCACAACGTGGCCTGCATCAAGGCCCAGCTGTCCCGCTTCCTGGACTTCGATTCCGACGCCCCCAACAAGGCGGAGCTGGTGAACAATTACGACTGGATGAAGGACTATACCTTCATCAACTTCATCCGCGACATCGGCAAGCATATCACCGTCAACTACATGATGGCCAAGGACAGCGTGAAAAAGCGCCTGCAGCGCGATTCCTCCGAAGGCATGTCCTTCACGGAATTCAGCTACCAGCTCATGCAGGGCTACGATTTCTACTGGCTCTGGAAGAACAAGGGCTGCATCCTGCAGCTGGGCGGAAGCGACCAGTGGGGCAACATCACCACGGGCTCCGAGCTCATCCGCCGCATGGACGGAGGCGAAGCGTTCGCCCTCACCTGCCCGCTCATCCGCAAGGCCGACGGCACCAAATTCGGCAAAACCGAGAAGGGCAACATCTGGCTGGACGCGGAGCGCACCTCCCCCTACGAGTTCTACCAGTTCTGGCTCAACGTGGCCGATAACGACGCCGAGAGCTACATCAAGATTTTCACCCTGCTGGACCGCGAGACCATCGAGGCGCTGATTGCCCGCCACCGCGAGAACCCCGGCGCCCGCGAACTGCAGCAGGTGCTGGCCCGCGAGGTCACCGTCATGTGTCACGGACAGGAAGCCTACGACAAGGCCGTGGCCGCCTCCCGCATGCTCTTCGGCGGCAATTCCGAAGACCTTAAAAAGCTGGATGAGCGCACTTTCCTGGCCGTTTTCGGAGACGTGCCCTCCTTTGACATCGCCAAAGAGGACCTCCCCTGCAACATCCTGGACCTCCTGGCCGTGAAAACCGCCATCCTGCCCTCCAAGGGCGAAGCCCGCAAGATGGTACAGGGTAACGGCATCGCCATCAACAAGGACAAGGTGACGGACATCAATGCCGATGTCACCGAGGCCGATATCGTGAACGGCCATTACATCCTGGCCCAGAAGGGCAAGAAGAACTATTTCATTATTCACATTAAATAATGGAAAAACCTGCAAGCACAAGACAACTGAAAGTGGCCCGGGAGCTTCAGAAAGCCCTGGCAGAGATAATCCGTTCCAAGGGGATGGCCGCTTTTGACGGCGCCCTGGTAACCGTGAGCGAGGTTCGCGTGAGCCCGGATCTGTCTGTTGCCAAGGTGTTCGTGAGCATCTTCCCGTCGGCCAAACAGGAGGCCGTGATGGGCATCCTGGAAGAGAACAACAAGGCCCTCCGCGGAGAACTGGGGCATGTTGTGGCCAAACAGCTCCGCATAGTGCCGGAACTGATTTTCTATCTGGACACCACCCTGGACTACGCAGAGCACATCGATGAACTGCTGAAAAAGTGAGACTGCCGCTAAAGATTGCCTTTCGCTACCTTTTTGCCCGGAAATCCTACAATGTCATCAACTTGATTTCGGGCATCGGGGTGGCCGGCATGGCGATAGGCACGGCAGCGCTCATCGTTATCCTCTCCGTTTTCAACGGCTTCAACTTCCTGGTGTCCGAATCCCTTTCCGACGCCAGGGCTCCCCTGCTGGTGCGTCCGGCCGCGGGAAAAGTCTTCTCTCCCGATTCCATAGGGCTGGCCGATGAGCGCATCACCCGCCTGTCCGGCGTGCTGGAAGAGCAGGTCTTCGTCTCCTACGAAGGCCGGCAGAGCCTGGCCCGCGTGAAGGGCATAGACGAAGCGGCGCAGGAAGAATCCCTCCTGAGGGAGCACATCATCGACGGTGCCTGGTCTTTCCGCAAGGGCGGCAGGGCCCAAGGCGTGGCCGGAGCGGCCCTGGCCCATTCCCTGGGCCTGAGTCCCCGCTTTGTGACGCCCATGGAACTCTACTATCCCTCACGCACCCGCCCGGTTTCCCTGAGCAATCCCGCCGCCTCCCTCCGTAGCGCTGAGCTCACCCTGGGCGGCGTCTTCTCCGTAAATGCCGACCTGGACGCCCGCCTGATGGTGGTTCCCATCGGCCTGATGCGGGAACTGCTGGAATATGAGACGGAGGTTTCCTACCTGGAGATTTGGGCGGCGCCGGAAAAGACGGAGGCCCTTCAAAAAGACCTCCAGAAGCAGCTGGGAGACAATTTCCGAGTCCTGAACCGCGCCCAGCAGGACGAGTCCGTCTACCGGATGATGCGCTACGAGAAACTGGCCATCTTCCTCATCCTCCTTTTCATCGTGATGCTGGTGGCCTTCAACATTTACAGCTCCCTCAAGATGCTGGTTCTGGAGAAAAAGGCCGATAGCTCCACGCTCCGCGCCCTGGGCGCCCCGGAGCCGCTCCTAAGAAGCATTTTCCTCTGGGAAGGCTGGCTGGTGTCGCTGCTGGGCATGCTGATCGGGCTGGTGGCGGGCATCCTGCTGGTATGGCTGCAACAGCGCTACGGCCTGGTACCCATGCCGGGGAATTTTGTGGTAAGCGCCTATCCGGTGGTGCTCAAAGCCTCCGACATCCTGTGGACCGTGCTGGGCGTGTCCCTCACAGGCCTCATAATGGCCTATATCCCCTCCCGTAAAGTATGAGACGGCGCGGGCTTCTCATAGCGCTGCTGCTGGGGCTCATGCTCCTGGACCTTCTGGCCGGAAACGGTCTCTCATGGGCTTCCGGAGCCATTTTCTGGAAACTTCGCCTGCCCCGTATGCTCACGGCCCTCACCGCCGGAGCCGCCCTGGCCCTGGCCGGAGCGCAGATGCAGGCCCTCTTCCGCAATCCTCTGGCCGATCCGCACATCATGGGCGTGTCCGGCGGCGCCGGGCTGGGCGCTGCCATTGCGGCGCTTTCCGTGGGCGGGGCAGGGGCCTTTGCCGGCGGCGCCACGCTGGTGACAGCAGCCTTTGTGGGAGCCCTTCTCACCAGCCTGATCATCATGGCGGCCGCCGCCCGGGTGCACAGCGCCGGCACGCTGCTGCTGGTGGGCGTGATGCTGGGTTTTGCCCTGAGCGCCCTCAGTTCCGTCCTGCAATATACCGCCGGAGAAGAAAGTCTGAAACTGTTCTACAGCTGGATGGCGGGTAGCTACGCCGGCGTCCCTTACCACGGTCTGGCCCTGATGGCCGGCGCGCTGGTGCTGGGTTTCGGCCTGGCGTTCGGCAGCCAGAAAGCGCTGGACTTGGTGCTCTTCGGGGAGGAATACGCCGCCCTTTCCGGGGTGGGCCTGAGGGGCCTTCGCCTCCGGGTGATGGCGGGCGCAGCGCTCCTCACCGCCGCTGTCACCGCCTTTGCGGGGCCCATAGGCTTCGTGGGCATAGCGGCACCGCACCTTGTGCGAAGGTATCTGGGGACATCGGCCCATAAAGTGGTGCTGCCCTGGAGCCTCATTACCGGCGCTTGCCTCTCGCTGGCGGCCGATACCCTTGCCCACATAGGCCCCACTCCCCTGCCGGTGGGCAGTACGCTGGCCCTGGTGGGGATTCCGCTCATCATTCTGCTGCTATGGAGGAACCGCCTGTGATGGACATCAAGCATATGAAACTGGCCTACGGCGAGCGTGTTCTGGCGGCCGATATCTCCTTCCACATAGAGGCGGGCGAATGCGTGCTCCTGGCCGGTGCCAACGGCTGCGGCAAGTCCACCTTGCTGCGGCTCCTGGCCTCGCGGGCCAGGTGGGATTTCATGGGGCCCACCAAGCCCAAAGAAAACGGCTCTGGCAGTACTACAACCCAGAATGAGCGGGCCAGGAAGGTGGCACAAAATCCCACCTGGCCCAAATGCATCCTCATCCCTACCGGAATTCCCAAGGTAAAGGGCTTTACGGTGGAGGAATTCATCAGGACCGGGTGCTACCGGGAGAGCAACTGGGCCGGGAAACTGAGTGAAGAGACGGAAAAGAGGCTGAAAGAGGCCATGGAGCGGCTGGGACTGGCGGAGCGGCAGAGGCAGGACATCTCCACCCTCAGTGACGGCGAGTTCCAGAAGGCCTGCATTGCGGTGAGTCTGGCCCGCAAGGCCGACATCCTCCTGCTGGACGAGCCCACGGCCTACTTGGACGTGGAGAACCGCCTCATGGTCCTGAGAACCCTTCGGAATCTGGCGGAGCAGACCGGCATGGCCGTCCTCTTTTCTTCCCACGACCTTCCCGACGCCCTCAAGGTAGCGCACCGCGTACTGGCCTTCACCCCCGGCGGCGGTTTTCTGGAATCCACAACGAAAAACCGCCCGGAAGTACTCCAGGCGGCCTTTCCTATGTGGGAATAACTACTTCGCGAAAGCGTAGGAGAAGCCTTGGATGCGGTCCCAGGCGCCGCGGGTAAAGTCCGGCACCTCCACGGGAGCGCAGCCGTTCTCTAAGGAGATGCGGGAGAGTTCCGTGACGCAGCACCATTCGGCCAGGTCATATACGTCCATATCCAGCGGCAGACCGTTGTTCAGGCAATAGACCATGCGGTAGTCCATGATAAAGTCCATGCCGCCGTGGCCGCCCACCTCCTTGGCCAGGGCTTCCAGTTCCGGGGTGAGGATGGGGTTGCGATACTGAGCCATCAACTGTTCAAGGGATTCACCCCGATACACCTTTTCATAGCCCAGATTCTGGTAATTCACATTCTGGGCACCTTCAGGACGCAGGCAGATTTCCTGTATGGGATACTTTCCGGCATAACCATCGGTTCCCACCAGCTGGTACATGCGGTTGTAGGGACGCGGCGTAAGCACATCATGCTCAATGAGGATGGTCTTGCCCTTGGCGGTACGGAGCATGGTCATGGTCACGTCACCATTGGCAAAAGGCTTGTCTTCCATACCGGCAGCCTTGGCATGCTTGGCACCGTTGAAAGGATCGGTATCCATGGCCACCAGGGTGGTGAGGCGGTCTCCGCGATGGATGTTCAGGGCCTGGCAAACCGGGCCGAAACCGTGCGTGGGATAAAGGTCTCCCCTGTGCTTGCTGTTGAAGTCCAGACGCCAGTTATCCCAGTAATGTTTCCAGAAGGGGTCCAGATTGTGGTGATAGGCACCTTCGGCATGGATAATCTCACCAAAAACGCCCTGCTGGGCCATGGTGAGGGCCGTCATCTCAAAGAAGTCGTAGCAGCAGTTCTCCAGGATGAGGCAGTGCTTGCGGGTGCGCTCGGAGGTGTTCACCAGGTCCCAGCAGGCCTGGAGGGTTTCGGCCGAAGGGACCTCGATGGCCACATGCTTGCCGTGCTCCATGGCATAGAGCGCCACGGGAACATGATGGATCCAATCCGTGCAGATATACACCAGGTCCACGGAAGGGTCTTCGCACAGGGCCTTGTAAGACTCTTCTTCTCCGCTGTAGACATTGGCGGAGAGGCCCTTGCCCGTCAGATAGGCCAGGCTCTTTTCCGCCCGGTCCGTCTCTACGTCACAAATGGCGGCCACATGGCAGCCGGGCACGAAGGTAAGGCGCTGGACGGCATCGCCGCCGCGCATGCCCAGGCCCACCACGCCGATGCCCACATTCTCAATGGGATCGGCCGCAAACTGGAGCATATCCGTCTGCCCGGCCTCACGCGGAGGAACAGGCAGTTTGATGGGACCTTGGGAAGCCTGCTGGCAGGAAAAAGCCAGGAGGAAGGTGCAGGCCAGAAGTAATAAACTCTTTTTCATATTTTTTATGGTTGATTGCTTTTCAGATGCCCGGTCGGAGCCGGGCATGACGGTTTTACTGCATATCATCAGTGGTGGGACGCAGGATGGTGAGCTGGAGCACAAGCGCAACGGCCGTCACGCCGCCCAGGATGGCGAAGGAAAGGCCCAGATTGGGGATTTTGCCCAGCAATGTAGTACAGAGAGCGCCCATGGCCACACCTACCATGTTCATGAAGCCATAAGCGGTAGCCCGCAGGCGGGACGGAACAAACTGGCAGAGGATGGGCATGTTGTTGGTGTCAAACATCCCATATCCCAGGCCGAAGATGAGGCCCGAAGCCACGGCGGGAACCAGGCCTTTGCCCAGGCCCATCAGTACCAGGGCGGGAATCATCATCGCCAGGCCGATGGCACTGGTATAGATACGGCCCTTGAGGTTCTTCTTCACCCATTTGTCAGACATCGGCCCGCCCACCATGACGCCGATGAAGGATGCCAGGGCGATGGTGATGGTGGCCACGGGACCGGCCACGGCCATGCCGCCGTCAATATGCTGCGCAAAGAGGGTGGGCAGCCAGTTCTTGGTGGCCCAGCCGGGCAGCGAGGTGGAGGCGAAGAAGAACAGAATCACCCAGAAGGCGATGTTGCTGAAGATGAGGCCGAAGGAGCGCCAGACAGATTCCCGATCAGGTCGGGAATGACGCTCGCCGACAGCCCCGTCATGGCCGGCTTGACCGGCCATCTCCTGCCGTTTCTCCCTGAGGCAGAATACCAGCACCACGGCATACAGCACGCCGATGACGCCGAACCACTGGAAGGTTATCCGCCAGCTCAAGGCCGAAGCGAAGATGGCCCCGAAACCGCCCACCGCCTGGCCCAGATAGAGGCCCGTCATATGCAGGCCCACGGCCAGGGAACGGCTTTTGCCCGCGTGATAATCGGCAATGAGGGAAAGGCTGGAAGGGATGTACAGGGCTTCGCTCACCCCCATGAGGCCGCGCAGCCAGTACATCTGGGAGAACGTGTTGCAGTGCCCCATCAGGAGCGTCACCATCGACCATACAGCCAGCGAGCCCACGATGAGCCACTTGCGGCTCAGACGGTCGGCGATGCTGCCGGCAAAGGGGCTCACGATGGCATATACCAAAAGGAAAATGGCCATGAGCCGGCCGAAGTTCTGTGCCTGCTGCAGTTCGGTGATATCGGCCCCGATGGCCGTCTGCATGGTGGAAAGCATCTGGCGGTCCAGATAATTGAGGAAGGCCACTACCGACAGGAGGGCCACCACTATCCAGGGATAGATTTTCTGCATTTTTTCGTTTGCCATATGCTAACGGATGTCTTTCAGTTTAACAGCTTGCAAAGTCATGTGGGCCTGGGAACTCTCATAGAGGATACCCACGGTGTCTTTATCAATCATGGTAAGGCAGGAATACCCCCAGCCGTATCCTTCGTCAAGAAGGAGTTTGCGGGTCCAGCTGATGCCGCCGTCCTCGCTAATCCGGATGGTCATGTTGCGGCGTTCCCTGGGGTCGGCGGGATTGGAGAAAAGCAGCAAGTCGCCGGCCTTGATCAGGCTAGCCATGCACACCGGCTCAACCAGCTGGCCGTCAGACACATGCGGCTCCCAGGTCTTGCCCAGGTCTTTGGTAATATACACGGCGCGGCCGGTCTTGCGGTTGTCGCGCATATTCAGCATCAGTACGCCGGGCTCCACCTCCACCACCTGGGATTCGGTGGTGTTGATTTTGGCATATTCATGCACCTGCCAGGAGGTGCCGCGGTCTTTGGAATACATAACGCCGGCGGCGGGAGTCCGGTCCGGCTCCTGATGCTGGAAGGGCACCACCAAGGTGCCGTCGGCCATGGTGATGGCGCGGCCGGGACCCTGGAAGGTGAAATTCCAGGGCTCCTGCTTCACCTGGCGGGTCAGGTTCACCGGGGCGCTCCAAGTGAGGCCGTCATCCGTGGAACGGGTCATCATGAGCTGGGGGGTCCGGGAGGGCTCAAAGCCGCTTCCGGCCGTCCACCAGGCCGCCTTTCCGGCCGTTCCGCCATGAGTCCAGGCGGCAAAGAGCAGGATGTCTCCCGTCACCTCATCCACCAGGATGCAAGGGTCTCCGATTCCGTTCACGTTCTGCGGAAGACCGCCGTATTCGCCCATGTCCATGGCCACGATCATCGGCCCCCAACTGAGGCCGCCGTCGGTGGAACGGCTGATGCCCACGTCAATGTCGTCCTGGAGGTCGCGGGAATGGTTGTGACGGATATCGTAGGTGGCAATGAGGGTTCCCTTTTTCGAGGTCACCAGCCCGGGAATGCGGTAGGCCACCACGCCGTCGTCTCCGGCGTTACGGACGCTGCGGGCCAGCCGGTGCTGCGTGGCGCCGCTTTCCTCCACTTCCATTCCTTTGGCCTTCACCTTGAGTCTGAAAGGCTTGGAGAGGTCTTTGACTTTGGCTCCGTCAATGTGTACAAATAGCTGGTTGTCTTTTACATACGCATTCTTAAGCGCATGGCAGGGCAGGCCGGCGGCCTTGATTTGCCACTGAGGGGCAACACCCTCGGGAACCGTTACTTCCGCTACAGGGACATCCCTGTCCGTCACAACGGGAACCTGCACATGACGGACCTGGATCAGGGCAGCGGCCAAAATAGAGAATAAAGTTGTTATCATGGTTCAAAAATTATCGGCATACTTGACAGGAGCGGCCATGCGGCCGTCCGGGGTGGTGAAAGCGCAGGTGAACATCCATTTCACCAGGCGGGTTTCAGGAGTGGAAAAGGCTCCCACAGGAAGTTTCACAAGAACGCTGTTCCATCCTTTCCGGAGCGTAACCGTACTTGCGGGAGGAAGAAGTTCCTCTCCATTGAGCCAGATGCGGCTGTGGCGGTAATCCCAGGCTCCGTCCGGGTCAGGAGCGTCGTGCTCCGAGCGGCTGTGGTTCTGCGTTTCAAAAAGAAGGCCCACAGCCTGCTCCGCATCGCTCCACACGCGGGACCGGGCATAGACGGTACTGTTAGGCCGCGGCTCCGGATAAACGCCCGCCACAATGGAAGGCCCCCACACATGACGCAGATAGAAGCCGGAGCCGGTAAGGACACGTTCTGTCTCCCACTTCCCTTCTTCCGGCGGGAAAACGGCCTCCAGGTCTCCCCCGTTGTCATATACGGGAGAAAGCGCCCAGCGGGCATTCCCCTGCTGAACGTATTGCGTAGGCAGATTATCCAGATACGGGAGCATCCGCCGCTCAAAGTTCAGGAAATCTTCGCGGGCCGGGCCGCTTTCCGGCAGGATAGTGCCAAAATCATTGAAGTATTGATACCCCCCTCCCCGCCAGGCCCGGTCGGCCAGTGCCAGCGCAGTGGCATACAGGTTATTTTCCAGGATAATCGCCTGCTCATCCGGCACATAGCGGTCGTTCCAGAGGGCAATGATGGATCCGGCCAGGTCCGGGGAGCCTTCATCGGCATCATAAATCCGGCTGGTATGCAGGCCGATGATATCCCCGAAGAGGTCGAAATGGTTGATGTAATGCAGCCGGCAGTCCACCGCGGGAATCCCGGGCTGCGCCTTGCCCCGGTAGCTCCAGAGCTGGGTGGCGTCAATTTCTCCGGGCGCATAGTTCCAGCCCGGGTTCCAGGAAACGGCCTTTCGGCCTTTCGAACGCACGAAGGCCACCACTTCCGGCACGAATTCCGGCATGGTAAAGCGCACCTCGTCCGTGCCAATGTGGATGTACTCCGAGGAGAACACCTCCATCAGCTCTTCCAACAGGTCTTTCACTACGGCAAGGCCCTTCGGACTCTGCATCCCGAAGCCGAAAGCCCGCTCGAAAGCGGCGCTGTGCCCGGGCATGTCCAGCTCCGGCACCAGTGTAACGCCCCGCTCCCGGCAATAGGCATCCAAAGCGCGGAGCTCTTCCTGGGTATAGTACAGGCCCGCCTGACGGGTCATGGTCTCCGGGGCATTCAGCTGCGGATACCGAAGGCTCTCCATGCGCCAGGCTTCGTTTTCCGTCAGATGCAGGTGGAAAACATTGAGTTTGAAGCGGGAGAAAGCATCCACTTCCCGGTAAAGTTCCTCCAGGGACATGTAGGTGCGTCCCACGTCCATCATCCACCCGCGTACGCGGAAAGAAGGCCAGTCCGTAATGGTACAGCAGGGTACCTGGCTCCCTTGCTTAAGTTGGGAAAGCGTCTGCCGGGCGTTCCAGAGGCCTTTTTCCGTTACGGCCTCTATCCGGATTCCGTCCTTTCTTACGCTGAGCCGATAAGCCTCGTCCCCATTCAATCGGGCCCCGGGGATGCTGTCCACCCACTGGATTTCAGGCGCTGAGGCCGGCACGGTCCCCTTCTCCCAGCGGAGATCCTTAGGAAGCGGAAGCAGGTTCACCTCCGGTGAAGGCGCCGAGCAGGAGGAGGACAGGAGATGAGCCGATAGGGCCGCGAGAGAAATGATGCGGTTCATATCAATAATCAATTACCAACTATAACCCGTATCCTTCAAAGGATCTATTTGCACCGCCACCCGGGGATTGCTGCCGTATTTCTTCCACCAGGCTTTGTAGTAGCCGGAGAGTTCCGGCACCACAAGGACGGCGCTTTCACCATCCAGCCTTTCACCGTTTTTCGAAATGTGGGGGAACAGAGAAACCAGTCCGCCCAATTTGGGGTTTCCGCCAGTCCGGATACTTTCTACATACCAAAGGACTTCCACCCCAAGAGGAACATATCCCATATAGGACGAAAAAGGAGAAGGCTGAGCTATCAACAGCGTTTCATCGGTGGCATATTCCAAAAAATAAGGAATGGATTCCGGCGTGAAACCACACTCTTCTGAGAAAGAAACAAGAAAATTCCGGCCTCCGGACCGTAGATTCTCAACAAAAATACGCACTTTTTTTGGGGTTGCCACCTCACTTTTTGTGCATGCCGTCACCAGGGGCAAGAAGAGTAATATTGTCAGAAAGATTCTTTTCATAAGCAGAAAGTTTTAAAGCTTCCGCCGGGCACTGAGTCCCAACTGGCCGGAAAGGACAGCCATCCACTTCATATTATTCAGTTTTGAGGATGAACGTTTTGGGGCTGCGGACTCCGGGCTTGAGTTCGCCGCCGGTCACAAGCACTCCCTGAGGGAGGATGGCCAGCCCCGGACCGGCCAGGGCCGCCGGAGCGCACTCACCCAAAGAAGTCCAAGCGCTGCCGTCAAAGACAAACACTTCCCGGCGGAACTTGTACCAGGAAGGTTCCTGGGACAGATAAGGAATGCGGTCTTCCGGGGTGTTGCGAAGGGCCCGCTCAAAGATGGCACGGTTTACACCGCCAACCACCACCAGCCTGCCGTCCGGCAAGGTGGCCCCGGTGGCGCCCACGAAGGTGCCGCCGTCCGGAATGGCGGGAGCGTTCCCCCACTCCAGCGTATTCAGGTCCAGGCAGTGGCCTGTATCCGGCGCCAGGAGCGTCTGGGGATTGAAGCCGCCCCAGAGGAAAAGCTTTCCTCCGGTGGCATAAGCCACAGGCTGCACAAGCGGCTCGGGGATGTCGCAGAGTTTCTGCCATACATACTCCCCTTCCCTGCAGCAAAAAACGCCATCCTGGCCAGCCAAGAAGAGGTTTTCACCGCACTGCGTCCACCCGCACTGCTCCAAGGGAACGGGAAGGGACGGGAGCGGAGTCACGGAAGCCTTCCCACCAGCCAGGCTCACCTTGTACACTTTATCCGTGGTAACGCCACAGACATTGCCGCCGGCGAAAACCAGGCCGTCAGAAACCAGGAAAGTGGCACCGTACGCCACGGAGTCCGGAAGCACGCCGGCATGGGTCCACGCCCCGTCTGCAAAGGCCCAGATGTCGGCATAAACCCGCTTGGCACCGCCTTCCAGCAGCGGTTTGTCGGGGAAATTGGCACCTCCCGCCACCACCAGGGTTTCACCGATGGCACCGCAGAAAGGGGCCGAAACGCCCTTGGCATAAGCGGCATCCGGAATGGGAGGAAGTTGAGTGGTTGAAATCTGCTTCATAGGCTGGGAACAGGCGGCCGCCATCAGGACGACAGCGGCCCACCCACTGAATTTAGAGAACATTGCAACGGGAGAAGAAGTTGATCTCTTCCAGCTGGGCCTTCATGGCAGCCTCTTCCTCGTCGGTAAGATTGCGCCAGGGCACGCGGTTGGGGCCCAGGTCCAGGCCGATAAGCTTCATGATGCGCTTGCCGCCCACGATGTTTCCGCGGAAGTAGCAAATCACATTGATTACCTCCTGGGAGAAGTTCTGCAGTTCGCGGGCTTTCTCCAGGTCTCCGGCCGCCCAGGCCTCACCGATGGCCACCTGCTCGCGGCCGTTGTAGTTGGTGGTTCCGCAGATGCCGCCCTGGGCACCGCCCTGGGCAAGGGAAGGCAGATAGGTCTCGTCCTGACCGTGCAGCATGTCAAACTTGCCGTT
This sequence comes from Bacteroidales bacterium, assembly GCA_017480345.1. GTDB lineage: Bacteria > Bacteroidota > Bacteroidia > Bacteroidales > UBA932 > Cryptobacteroides. The sequence continues at coordinate 23,239 of JAFVAU010000030.1, read as the reverse complement.
CTTGTACAGGCGGCACTGGTTGTACTCGTACAGGCTCTCGAAAGTGTACTTGATGCCGGCAAAATTGGGGATACGTCCGTCCACGGCTTTCAGGAAGTCCAGCATGGGCAGGAAGCAGCCGTTGAAGGCCGGGATGTGGTAGAAGTAGAACGGAAGCTCCGGCGCGGCGGCCGCGATGGTCTCGCAATACTTCACCAGCTCCTCGATGCGGCCGATCTTGGGGAAGGGCGGAGCCATGGCACCGATGCCCCAGACACCCAGCGTGGCGGCATGCCTGGCCAGTTCCACGCTCTCGCGCAGGCAGCAGCTGCCCACGTGTACAATTACTTTGAAACCTGCGGGAACGGCTTTCACCCAGGCCTCGGCCAGGGCTTTGCGCTCCTCGGTGGTGAGCATATAGCCCTCACCGGAAGAGCCGTTGATGAAAACGCCCTTGAGGCCGTTCTTGGCCAGCATGGCGGCATAGGCGGGAATGGGTTCCAGGTTCACGTCCCCATTGGCTTTCATGGGCGTGAAGGGAGCATCGATAAGGCCGATAATCTTTTCCATAAGTTATTGGTTTTGTGTTGTATAATAAGCTATCATCCGCTCTATGGCCCGGTAGCAGACGGGACAGAAGCGGTCACATTCATTGGTTTTCATGCGGCAGTCCGCTGCCGGGCGGTAAACACCCTTGGACTGATAACCGCCGCCTTCCCACAAGCCGGCCTCTCCTTTCTCCACCAAATCTTCCCACTTGCCACTGAAATCCTTGAGCGTGGTAAGGTTAGGCTCCCAAGGTTCCGTGTCGGCCGGATATTGTGTATCAAACTGGTCGTCGTAATAATACTCATCACCCAGGCCGCCGAAGGAATGGCCGAACTCGTGTACCAGCACCGGAACAAAGGTGGCGTGGTCGCTATTCATGATGGTGATGTTGTTGTAGATTCCGCCCCCGCCGTACGTGGCGGTGTTGGCCAGCACAATCAGATGCTCAAAAGGCACGGTAGCTATCTGATTCCAGACTTCCCAAATGGAGGAAGTGGTGAGGTAACGCCGGGAATAGAACGTGTCGAAGTGGCTGGAGGCCGATGTATTGCGCCAGACGCCATCATGGGGCACACTCACGCCGCTGTCCGGCGAAGGGGCGAAAACGGCCCGGACATTGAAGCGCCCGGCATTCGTAGCAAAAGGCTCGTGCGAGAAAAGGGCATCGGCCGCCCGACGGGCGTCGTGGAAAAATTTGTCCTTTTCAGAGACGGTGTATCCCTCGGAGACCACCACAATGTCTATGGCCTGTGCCAAGGGGGCTCCACCATGCACCAGCCTGGTTTCCAACTTGTTATCGGCCAGAGGGCGAATCAGGATATCCGAAGGGTCCAGTGGATGGAGGATATGGGCCGAAAGCTTCCCGTGGGTATCCCAAAGGCTTACTTCAATCTGAACAGGATGCTTGGGGAAAGGCACTTGGAAGCTATTCTCGAAGGCCTTTTGCACTTTTGTGGCTTCCTCGGTCACCGTCCACTCCTGAAAAAGGGAGGAAAAGCTGTTGGCATAGAGGCAGGCACCGCTGAGCGGATCCAACACCCGGATCTGCCCGTTTCCTCTCAACAAGGGCTCCGCGAGATGCTCCTTCCTGCCGGCCCAGGCGGATGTCCGGAAGGCCTGCCGCAGATAGATTCCCTGGTGCTTTGCATCGCCGCAAAAGACATAGTCCAGCCGGAGGGTGGCGTCCTCAAAATGGGCAGGGAAATCTTCCTTCCCGTAAAAGTCATTCAACGCCAGGGCGGCAAAACGCTCCCCGGCGGGTTTCTTGCTGCGGTAATGGACCTCTGTCCATTCGCCTAAATCCTTGGTGACCACCATTCCCAGGCGGGGACGGCTCGTCAGCAGTTTCTCCTGTGAGTCCCGGAAGGCCGGCCAGTTGGGCCGGTTCATCTCCGAGAGCTGCGCGTAATAGAATGGCACCGGGCCAAAGAGACCGCGGAACGAATCCACCACCAGCGGGAACAGCCGCTCATGGGCGGGAATGTTCTCCGCATTGGATTCTCCCTGGTACCACAGGATGCCCGTCACCGGGCAGTCTTTCAAAGGAAGCAGGGCCGACTCATAGAGGTAGCAGGGCTCGTAGGGATGGCGCCCTTCTCCGCCCAGATTCTTCCGGGCGCGGCCACGCGCCCACGCCATGATTTCCGGATTCTCCAGCCAGTCGTACAGAATTTCCGGGAACTGCGTCTCCAGGAACTCCCGGTCCACCCAGGATTCGGCGGTGGAGCCGCCCACGGCGTTACAAATGAGGCCCACAGGCACCTGGAGGCTATCCCGGAGTTGCTTTCCAAAATAATAGCCGATGGCAGAGAAACGCTCTGCCGTCCGGGGCGTAGCCTGCGTCCACTTCGTGGGACGGAAATACTGAAGGTGCTGCACCGAATCCACGGCGGAAGCACTCCAACTCACGTTGTCCATGCGCCAGTTACACTTCATGTCAAACAGACGCAGGCCGGGGTCATCGGCCTTCCGGGCATCCTCCGCCGTAGCGCACTGGCGGAGTTCGAATTCCATATTGGACTGGCCGCTCAGGAGCCAAAGGTCTCCTATGGCCACATTCTTATACTTGAGGCTTTTCTTTCCGGCTTTTATCTCCAGCGTGGCGGAGAGCGTGACGGGGAAAGGCCCCGCCTCAACGGCCCAGCGGCCGTCAGGGCCCGCCACGGCGGTATATTTCTTACCGGAGAGCTTTACCTGAACCTTCTGCCCAGCATCGGCCCGGCCGCTGACGGAAAACACCTTATCGCGCGGCAGAACCATGTTGTCACTGTACCAGAGCGGCATCTGAAGGCCGCCCCAGTCCCCGGTGACGGCGCTATAGACCTCGCGGGCCAGAAGGGTGGCCCCTTCTGCGTTGGGATGCACGGCATCCGGCAGCATCCAGGGATAGTGATACAAAGGCTCATAAAAATCGATGTACTGAGCCCCGGAGTGGCGTACCACCTCTTCAATGGCCGCCTGAATCTCCCCGTGATACTGTTTGGTCCCGGTCAGGAAACGGGGGTGCGTATGGCCGATGGGCGTCATCTTGGCCACATAGAATCTTGCCTCCGGGTTTCGCGAACGGAGGCTGTCGATGAGGGCCAGGTAATCGCCCACGAATTCATCGGCATAATGGGGCCAGTTGCGGGGGTCCGTATCGTTGATGCCCAAGTGGATGACAACGATGTCCCCAGCGAAGTCCAGGGCCTGCCGGAATTCTTCCTGCTCCATGTAGGGCCGGTGCCCATGCCTGAGCAGGGTGGCTCCGGATTTCCCGAAGTTCCCCACTTCATATCCTTCTCCCAGCATGCGCTGAAGTTGGGCGGGATAGCAGTCCCGCTCCCGATTTTCCAGCTTCATGCCGTAGGTAATGCTATTCCCCACGCAGGATACCTTTACTTTCCTGAGGGGCTTCGCTTCCGCGGCGGAAACGAGCGCGAGCGCAAGAAACAGAAGGAGGAAACGCTTGGCCATGGAACGTAGATTCTATACTTACAAATATAACGAAAATCTTTGAAAAAGATGCCGGCACGCCGGACCCATCCGGCCTGCCGGCATCCATCAGTCAGAATGCGCCGTCAATAACCGACTGTCTGTTCCAGCAGAGGGTCATTTGCCAGCACAGAGGCATTCACCGGCCAGAGCAGTTTCTGCGTCTCGGAAGAGGACAGAATGGGACTTGCCGTTCCGCCCAAAGTCTCCGGATAGGCCGCTGCGGCGGAGAATACCAAAGACTTGTGGGAAGCGTCATGCATTCTTACCACATCGAACCAGCGGCAGCCTTCGGCCACGAACTCCTTGTCACGCTCGTGCAGGATGGCCAGCTCGGTAGTGGCAAAGTCAGACGTGGCAAATTCCGGATAGCCCACGCCGTAGGCACGTTCACGGATCTGGTTGATGTATCCGGCGGCTATGTCATAGTTGCCCAGGAAGTTTTCGGCTTCGGCCATCAGCAGGAGGGCATCGGCATAGCGGTACAGGATAATGTCGGAATCCAGATAACGGTTGCTGCCTTCTACATGTCCCATGTATTTGAGCATGGAGGAGCCGAAGACACGGGTGGCAGGGTCGGCGCTGGAATAGCACTCGTGGAAAGTGGCGGCACGGCGGTCGTCGGCAGCGTCGAAGGACTTCACGAAGGATTCCTTGTACTCGTCACGGTGCATACCGCCGCCCTTCAGGTCCAGCGGGTCTCCCAGAAGGTTTCCGTCCTCATCATAGAAGGAATTCACCCAAATGGAAGCCTGATAATAAAACTGGCCGGCAGCATTGGTGGTTTCGCTCCTGTCAAAGGGAAGGGCCAGGATCACTTCCTTGCCGGCTTTGTTGGAATAATCGAAGATGTCGGCAAAATTGTCTTCCAGCTCATATTTGCCCATCACATTCTGCAGGGCGGCCTTGGCGGTGTTCACGTCGGCGGCTCCGACGGCATTGTGTGCCGTGGTCTTGTCATTGGTGGTCACCTTGGCAGACCACATGTACACATGAGCCTTCAGCATCTCGGTGGCATAGTAGTTCCAATAATAGGGATCATTGTCCTTAAAGGAGCCATAGCATCTTTCGCTTTCGCCAAGGTCTTCCTTGATGAAAGAGAGGGTTTCTTCCGCAGAAGAGCGGGCCAGGTAGAGGTTCTCGATATTGCCCTCTCCATTGATAATCTTGGCCTCTTTCTCCAGCGGGACACCGCCGAAGGTCTTGTATAACATGAAGTAGTAGTAGGCGCGCAGACCGTAGCCGGGAGCCAGAAAAGCGTTGCGGGCTTCATCGGAAAGGAACTCGCAGTGGTCACGGACCTGCTCGATGTAATGGTTGACTTGTAGGATTCGGCTGTAGTAACCGTTCCAGTTGCTCACGCCGGTATTGTCCTTGTCCAGGCGGTTGGTCACCATAATGGGGTAGCTCAGGGAAACGCCCTCGATGGAAGACCCGTTTTTCAGGGTGCCGCCGCGGGTTTCTCCCAAGATAAACGGGGATGCATAGTCTCCACGGAGCTGGGACATCATGCCGTTGAAGAACAGGTCTATCTGCGCCTCGGACGTCCAGTAGTTACCGGCAGCCGCATAGTCGATAGGGGCAAGATCCAGAGCGTTGCAACCGGACAAGACGAGGGCGCCGGAGACGGTGAGGATGCTTAATATCTTTTTCATTGTATTTCCTAATTAGAATTAGAACGTAAGATTGATACCGAAGATGACGGTGCGGGGAAGGCGGTAGGAGCCCCAGGAGCTGGCGCCGTATTCAGGCGTGCCCAGGAGACCGGCCTTGGTCAGGTAGCCGAGGTTCTGTCCGGAGACATAGACCTGGAGTTTCTCCAGGCGGATCTTCTCCAGCAGAGACTTGGGGAAGTCATAGGCCAGCTGGAGTTCGCGGACAGCCAGGTAGGAGCCCTCGTAAACGAAGAGGCTGTTGTTGGTACGGGCATAGTTGCGTTTTCCAAGCTGATCGGCCCAGGCATAGGTGGGCCATGTGGCCATCTTCTGATTTTCCACATCATAGGAATCCTTCACCAGGGAGATGGTATTGAAGGTACCCTGCATGTTACCCATGATCCAAGGAGTTACGTTGTCCACCACCTTGAAGTCCAGGGCATAGTCGAAACGGCCGGTGAGGGTGATGCCCTTCCAGGAAACGGTGGGAACAAATCCGCCCGTCCACTTGGGAACGGTGTTGCCCAGTTTCACCAGGTCGTAATTGTCGATGACACCGTCTCCGTTCACATCCTTCCACTTGACGTCACCAGGCTGAATGGGGAAAGCGCCTCTCTTTTCCGCATCCGACAGATTCTTCCAGGCATCGGGGCCGTAGAGCCACTTGCCGTTGGAACCGTTGTTACCGGAAGTCTTATCGATGAGGTTGCCGGGAATCTCGCTGTAGCTGCCATAGATGCCTTCTGCCAGCGGTCCGTAGATGTCTCCGGGGGTCTGGCCTTCCTGATAGCCGCCTACCCAGATGAGTTCTCCCGTCTTGGGATCGTACACCTGCTGGGCATTCTGACGGTTGTTCTCCAGGCCGTTGTCGGGAAGCTTGACAATCTTGTTCCGGTTGTAGGCACCGTTCAGGGCCAGATTTACCTTCCAGTCACGGGTGTTCACGATACGGGCGTTGATTTCGAACTCAAAACCCTGGTTCATGATTTCACCGTTGTTGGAGAGCAAGGTGGAGGAACCGGTATGGGACGGGATGGTGATGTTGGCAATCTTGTTGGACGTATGACGGTTGTAGTACGTCAGGTTCACGTTCAGGCGGTTCTGCCAGAAGCTCATGTCCAGACCGGTTTCGAAGGTCCAGGACTTCTCCCAGAGCAGTGCCGGAGTAGGCAGGGTGGAGAAGAGGATGGTGTTGTTTCCGTCATAATTGGTCTGGTTGCCATAGGCACCATATACCTGGTAATTGCCCACGGCGTCCAAACTACCGTTGGCACCATAGGACATACGGAGTTTGGCGAAGGAAATCACATCCTTTACCGGCTCCATGAAGGGCTCCCTGGAGAAGACCCAACCGGCGGAGATACCGGGGAAGAAACCCCAGCGGCTCTGCTTGGCCAGACGGGAATAGCCGTCATAACGGGCAACCAGGGAGACCAGATACTTGGAATCGTAATCGTAGTCGGCCTTGGCGAAGAAGGACAGGATACGGTTCTGGCTGTGCCAGGAGTCTATTTTACGGGATTCATCCTGCTTGGTGAGGGACAGGTCCTGGAAATCGTCCGTGTCGGCGCCATAACCATAGGCATCAAAGCCCTTGGTACCCTGGTCGAAATACTCGACACCCAGCATGGCGGACACATTGTGGACGTTGACGAAGGTCTTGTTGAAATTGAGGATACCGGTATAGGTCTGGTTCAGGTTCCGATTATAGTAATCATAACTTTCGCGGTTCCTGTAATAGCGGTTGGCACCCAGCAGATAGTCCTTCATGAAATACTCCTGCTTAGTGTTTTCATAGTACCAGCTGGCGCTGGCTTTGAAATTGAGCCAAGGGGTGAAGAAGATCGTGAAGGTCTGGTTCATGTTGAACTTGTCCGTATTGTAGTCGTAGATGCGCTGCGGGTTGGAAATGGCCACATGGCCATCCTGGATGCTGTTACGCGGGCTGGGGTTCCACTCACCGTCTGCATTGGTGGTACGGTAGGTGGGAGGAACGGACCACGAACGGTTGAAGTAATAGGCTTCGGAGTTGCCGTTCTTGATGGGCGTCCAGGTGGTATGGGCAAAGTTGAAGGAAGAACTGGAGTGCAACCACTTCCGGATCTTGTAGTCTCCGTTGAAAGCGAAGGTGATACGGTTGTAGTCATTGTCCAGGGCATTACCCTCAGAGCGGTTGTAGCCGATGGAGGCATAGTAGCGCCCCTTGTCGTTGCCGCCCTGGAAATCTACGCCGTAGTCCTGAGAGAAAGCCGGGCTCTTGATATTGATATCGGCCACGGTCTTGCCCTGCCAGAAGACGAGCGGATTTCCGGTGACGGGGTCCACCATGGTTCCCCAGTCCGGATTGGACAGGAGCGTGGAGTACTTTCCGTCGGAGTTGTCATAGACACCCCAGAGGGCACGGCCGTCCTTGCGGCCGTCCAGCACGTTGCCGGCGGCATCCCAATACAGGTTGCCGGTGCCGTAGGGTTGCTGACCGGCCAGGGAGCTGGTGTTGGTGGAGCCCATCTTGGTTCCGTCCGAAAGCGTAATATACTCAGAGGAACGCTTGTAGGCCATTCGCATATAATAAAGATAGTCGGCCGAGTTCAGGAACTCATAGGGGTGCTGCTCGAAGTTGGCGGAGAATTTGGCCCTCACGCCGATGGCGCTGTAACCTTCCTTACCCCGCTTGGTGGTAATGAGGATAACGCCGTTGGCGGCACGGGCGCCGTAGATGGCGGTGGCACCGGCATCCTTGAGAACTTCCATGGATTCGATGTCGGCGGGATTCAGGTCCGACATGCTGCGCTGGGCGCCGTCCACAATCACCAGGGGACTTCCGCCGCCGCCCATGGTGGTACCGCCGCGGAGGACGATGGTGGGACTGGCACCGGGGTCACCGGAAGTTTGCTGGACACGCAGACCGGCCACGGCACCGGACAGGGCCTGGGCCGCATTGGTGTGCATACCGGAGGAAAGGGTCTCTTCCTTGACGGAGGAGATGGAGTTGGTCACCTTGGAGCGAAGCTGGCGGCCGCCGTAGGCGGTTACCACCGTCTCGTCCAGAAGGTTGGCATCCTCTTGCAGGGTAATGGTCAGAGGCTGTCCGTTCCATACAACCTCCACGGTGGTGTAACCAATGGAGGAAATCACCAGAACATCTCCGGTCTTTGCGTTCGTCTGGACAAAATTACCGTCAAAGTCGGTAACGGTACCTGTGGTGACAGGTGCGCCCTTGATGAGAACGGAAGCGGAAATGACGGGCTCTCCCTGAGCGTCGACGACCTTACCGGTGCAGCGGTTCTGGGCAAAGAGATTTGCCCCCCCCAGTATCACCGAGAGCAAGCCGACAAGCAAGAGGGAAGCAGTGCTTTTGAGTGCTTTTCTCATAATGAGGTTGTTTGTTGGGTTAGTAAATAATTCTACGGTTTAGGATTGTAAGGCTCTTAAACAAAATATAGTTCCGCGACAAATATAAGAATTTTTTTTTAATATGCAAAATTTTGATTTAAAATATTTTATTTATTTAAACAGGCCGCACGTCGAAAATTAAACTTATCTTTGCATAGTTTATAAAAGACATGTGCACATTGATTTTCAACCTTATCCTGGCCGTCCTCCCTTTGTGGAAGGACATCCAAGCCACATCCGTGAACGCACAAACCCGCCGGACAGAGGTAATCTGGTACGACTCCCGCGAGGATGCCCTGTCCAAGGGCTTTCCCCAGAGTTCCCGCTACCTGAGCCTTTCGGGCCGATGGGACTTCACCCTGTCCTCCACCGACGGCGCCCTTCATGCCCAAGGACCCATCCGGGTGCCCGGCAACTGGGAAGTGCAAGGATACGACGTCCCCATCTATGTAAACCATCCCTACGAATTCGGGCGGAGGCATCCGGACCCGGGAGAACTGCCGGAGCAGATTCCCATCGGGACCTACCGGCGAAGCTTTACGCTGCCATCGGCCTGGGAAGGGAAGAACATCTACCTGAATGTCTGCGGCTCCAAATCCGGCACTTATGTAAAGGTGAACGGGGCCGATGTGGGCTACCACGAAGACTCCAAGTCCCTGGCCCGTTATGAAATCACGTCCTTTCTCCGGGAAGGAGAGAATCAGCTGGAGCTCACGATGTACCGATGGACTGCCGGCTCTTTCCTGGAATGTCAGGACTTCTGGCGCATCAGCGGCATTGAGCGGGACATCTTCCTGAGTGCCGAGGCTCCCGGAAAAGACCTGGACTTCCAGGTGCTGAGCACCCTGGAGGAAGACTGCCGCACCGGGGTGTTCCAGCTGCGTCTTTCCAGTGAAATCCCTGTGAGCATACACTATGAACTGCTGGATGGCAAAACGGTGGTGGCGCAGGAAACGCTGGACGTGAACGGACAAACGCTCACCCGGCCTGTCCGGATTCCCGGGGTGCGCCGCTGGAGCGCGGAAACCCCGGAACTGTACACGCTGCTGGTGGAGGCCGGCGGGGAATATACCCGCTTTGACGTGGGCTTCCGCCGTCTGGAAATCAAGCCCGTCCGGGATGGCGGGCGGATGGTGAGCGTGTTCCTGGTGAACGGACAGCCTGTCAAATTCAAAGGCGTTAACCTGCATGAGCACGACCCCTGGACCGGCCACTACACTTCCCGGGAACGCATCCTGCAAGACTTGCGGCTGATGAAAGAGGCCAACATCAACGCCGTCCGCACCTGCCATTATCCCCAGCCGCGCGAGTTCTACGAACTCTGCGACTCCCTGGGTTTCTACGTCTATGACGAGGCCAACATCGAAAGCCACGGCATGGGATACCGCCTGGAGCGTACGCTGGGCAACAATCCCGAGTGGAGGGCCAAGCATCTGGACCGGGTGCTGAACATGTATGGCCGCACTGCCAATTACCCCTGCGTAACCATTCTCTCACTGGGAAACGAGGCCGGCAACGGCGTCAACTTCTATGCCGCCTACGACACCCTCAAGGCCCTGGAACGGGGATGGATGAACCGTCCCGTCTGCTATGAACGGGCAGAGATGGAGCACAACACAGACATGATTGTGCCCCAGTATCCGGATGCCGAATGGTTTTGGGAAATGGGCCGGAAGTATACGGAAAGACCGGTGTGTCCCTCCGAGTACTCCCATTCCATGGGCAATTCCACCGGCTCGCTGGACCTCCAGTGGGAGGCCATCTACTCCTTTCCTCAGCTGCAGGGCGGCTTTATCTGGGACTGGGTGGACCAGGGCCTGTATGACAAAGAGCGAGGCTGGACCTACGGCGGGGATTACGGGGACACGGACCGCTCCGACGCCAATTTCTGTTGCAACGGCATCGTGAATCCCGACCGGGAGCCGCATCCCGCCTTCTACGAGGTGCAGCATGTGTACCAGAATGTACATTTTTACCGGGATTCCACCGGGACTTTCCACGTCTTCAACCGGAACTATTTCAAGTCCCTGGAAGGCGAGAAATTCAGCTGGAAACTGCAGCGGGACGGAAAAACCATCCGGAAGGGAAAATTCCGCCTTCAAACGGCACCACAGGCCGATGAAACCTTGAGTCTCCGGCTTCCCCGCATGCGACGAAGCGGCACCTATCAGCTTGTTTTCGAGGGGGCCGGCGCACGGGACTGCATCGAACTGAAAACTGTAGCAGCCAAAGAGCGCAGAATCAAAGGGAAAGCGCCCGTATGGGAAGAAGACGCCCAAAGCATCACCGTTTCCGAAAAGAAATTCCAACTTGTGTTTGACAAGAGCGAGGGAATCCTGAAGCAATATAAGGTGAAGGGAAAGGATGTCTTTGACTCGAAATTCGGTCTCCGGCCCATCTTTTACCGTGCCTGGACGGACAACGACCGGGGCAACCGCTCCCCCCAGCGCCTGAGCGCCTGGAAAGAGGCCTCCCAACACTTCCAGGCCGGCACCCGGGTGCGCCAGGAGTCCAACACCGTGGTGGTGGAAACGGATTATGCCCTGCCGGCGGAAAGCCTGCTCACCGTGGCATACCACATCCTTCCGGACGGGATAATCAAGGTGGATATGGCTTTCAACGGCGGAAAGGGTCCGCGGACGGAGATTCCCCGCATCGGCCTCAGGATGCGCTTCCCGGAAGGGACGGACACCCGTTTCAGCTATCTGGGACGCGGCCCTTGGGAGAATTACCAAGACCGGTGCAGCGGGGCTTTCCCCGGCATCTGGCACAGCCGGGCCGACAAAGAAGTCTACCCCTATGTCCGTCCCCAGGAGACCGGTCACCGCAGCGGCGTCAAATGGCTGAAAACCAGCCGACTTTCCATACAGGGAGACTTTGAGTTCAACTACCTGGACGCCTGGACAGAAGATCTGGACCCGGAGGAAAAAGAGCACCAGACACACCTTGCCGACGTGCCCCACCGGAGCAGTCCGGAACTCATCCTGGACTTGGGGATGAGCGGCGTGGGAGGATATGACAGCTGGGGTTCCCGGCCCGAAGCCTCCCGCACCCTGTGGAGTGACGGCAACTACAGCACGAGTTTCACCCTCATCCCTTAACGAAAAACGGCAACCACGTCCTGTGGCTGCCGTTTTTTAACCTTGGGTCCGAAGAACTTATTTCTTGCGGCTCTTGTATCTCTGATAGAACATATCCACACGACCGGCGGTGTCCACCAGCTTCACCTTGCCCGTGTAGAACGGGTGGGAAGTGTTGGAAATTTCCAGCTTCACCAGCGGGTACTCGACGCCTTCCACAGTGATGTTCTCCTTGGAAGGAGCGCAGCTGCGGGTGACGAAGATGGTGTCATTGGACATATCCTTGAAAGCTACAAGACGGTAGGTTTCGGGATGAATTCCTTTCTTCATTTTACGTAAAAACTATAATTGTTAACAATTTTGGACCGCAAAGATAGTCATTATTGCCGATAACTCCAAATCTTTTTTAGATTCCCGGTCGGAGCCGGGAATGACGTCATGGCCGGCACCGACCGGCCATCTCATTTCATCCGGTACGGCGCATCGTCGTAGAGGAGATAGCGCTTGGCCTTGCGGATCCACTTCTGCTCTTCCAGTTTCACATGCTCCTGCACCACGTCAAAGCTGATCTGCTCCTTCAGGTAGGCTTCCATCACAGGGTCTGCCAGCTTGGTGAAGAAGGCGGGCTCAAACTCGAAGGCCGAATAGTGCTCCCGGAACCAGCGCATCAGGTGCAGGGTGTGCAGGAGGCTGTGGTAGGGCTCTCCGGGCAGCAGCATAATCTGGAAGCCGAAACAGCGCTCCCCCTCATATCGGCCGGCCGATGGCGTAAAAGAGCAAGGCCTGAGCAGGGCTCCGTGCGCCTGGGGCAGCTCTTCCGGCCTCAGGGGCTTGATGAAGGGCGCACCTATATATTCATAGGGCCGCGCCGTGCCGATGCCGGGGGTGATGGTGGTGTTGTTCCACAGGCCGCCGCCGCTGTACAGGTAGGAGCTGAAGAGCCCCGGGATGTCGGAGGCCGGCGCAATGGTCCAGGGCATGAGCTGCCGGTTGGCGTCGGTGGCCATGGCCGATATCACATGGATGGGGAACTTGGCCCCAATCTCCGAGGCATACAGGTTCACCAGTTCACCCAGGGTGAGTCCGTGCCGATGCGCCACCTTGGGGACGAACATCTCTCCGCTGACGGCCGGAATGGAACCCTCCACCACGCGGCCGGATGGATTGATGTGGTCCACAATATACAGGGACGGGGCGTCCTCCCCCAGGAGCATGAGCATCTCCATGAGCTGCATCACGTCCTTGGTGTAATTGAAGTAGCGCACGCCCACGTCCTGGATTTCCACCACCACGGCATCCAGGTCCCGCAGTTGGTCGCTTTCAAAGACAATGTGGTTGGTGCCGGGGGTGAGCTCCGCCTCGCGGGGGTTGAACACCGTAACCAGGTTGCCCCGCTCGCGGAAGAGGTCCCACATCCATCGGCCCTTGCCCGTATCCCAGCAGCTGTGGGTGCAGAAGCATCCCACCTTGCCGTAGTGCAGGGCTTTGTCCAGTTGGTCCTCCAGAGGGGTGGTTCGGAATGAGAACATTATCCGTTTATGATTTTTTGGGCAACGGCAATGACTTCGTTCCCCAGGGCCTCGGCGGCTTCCGGGGTGGAGGCTTCGGAGTAGATGCGGATGATGGGCTCCGTGTTGGACTTGCGCAGGTGGACCCAGGTCTTGGTGGCTTCGAAGTTGATCTTGACGCCGTCTATGTCGTTGATGTTCTCCTTGGCGTAGATTGTCTTGAGTTCACTGAGAATCTTGTCTATGAGGGCGCTGTCGCTGAGCTGAATCTTGTTCTTGGCGATGAAGTACTGCGGATAGGTTTTCTTGAGCTCGCTCACCTTCATCTTCTTGTGGGCCAGGTTGCTCAGGAACAGAGCCACGCCCACCATGGCGTCGCGGCCGGCATGGATGGCGGGATAGATGACGCCTCCGTTGCCTTCTCCGCCGATGAGGGCGCCCACCTCGTGCATCTTGGTGGTCACGTTCACCTCACCCACGGCGGCGGCGTAGTACTTGCCTCCGTGCTTCTCCGTGACGTCGCGCAGGGCGCGGGTGGAGGAGAGGTTGGAAACGGTGGCGATGGGTTTCCCTTCCTTCTGGGCAATCTCGCAAAGGTAATCGGCCACGGAAACCAGGGTATATTCTTCCACGAAGGGCTCGCCGTTCTCGCAGATGAAGGCCAGGCGGTCCACATCCGGGTCCACAGAGACGCCCAGGTCTGCCTTTTCCTTCACCACCGTCTCACAGAGGTCCACCAGGTTGGCGGGAAGGGGCTCCGGATTGTGGGCAAAGTCTCCGGTAGGGTTGCAGTTAAGGCCGATGCACTTGACGCCCAGGCGCTTGAGGAGGCGGGGCATGATAATGCCGCCCACGGAGTTGATGGCATCCACCACCACGGTGAAATGGGCGGCCTTGACGGCTTCCACATCCACGGCCGGCAGGGCCAGGACGGCATCCAGGTGCTTGTCCGTGAAGTCCTCTTCCTCCACGTTGCCCAGCTGGTCAACTTCGGCAAAATTGAAATCTTCCTTCTCGGCCAGGTCCAGCACAGCCTGTCCTTCCACGGCGGTGAGGAACTCACCTTTGTCGTTCAGGAGCTTGAGGGCGTTCCACTGACGGGGGTTGTGGCTGGCGGTGAGGATGATGCCGCCATCGGCCTGGGCAAAGAGGACGGCCATTTCCGTGGTGGGGGTGGAGGCAAAGCCGCATTTGACCACGTCTATGCCGCAACCGATGAGGGTTCCCACCACCAGCTGCTCCACCATGTCGCCGGACATGCGGGCGTCCTTGCCCACCACAATCTTGTAACGCTCCCCATTGGGCTGGGGCTTGCGCTGGGGAAGGGTGGCGGCATAGGCTGCCGTGAATTTGACTACGTCGATGGGCGTGAGGGCGCCACCGGGCTGCCCGCCGATGGTGCCGCGAATACCGGAAATGGATTTGATGAGTGTCATATTGTGTAAGATTTTCTTCGTTTAGTCTTGCAAAGTTATTAATTTTGCGCCCCAATTACAAATGAAAACCATGAACGGATTCTGGACCATTATCATGCTCATCTTCTCGAACGTGTTCATGACGTTCGCCTGGTACGGCCATCTCAAGCTGCAGGAAATGAAAATTTCCACCGGCTGGCCGCTCATCCTCATCATCCTTTTCTCCTGGGGAATAGCCTTTTTCGAGTACTGCCTCACCGTACCGGCCAACCGGATTGGCTTCCAGGGCAACGGAGGCCCCTTCAACCTGATGCAGCTCAAGGTAATCCAGGAGGTGATTTCCCTCACCGTCTTCACCGTCATCGTCACCTTCCTGTTCAAGGGACAGCCCGTCCAGTGGAACCACCTGGCCGCCTTTTTCTGCATGATTTTGGCGGTTTTCTTCGTGTTTTTGAAATAAAAATTTGGAGATTCAGATTTTTGTTGTACCTTTGCACTCCCACTTGCTGGGTTCGTATAACGGTTAGTACTCGAGATTCTCAATCTCGCAATAGGAGTTCGATTCTCCTACCCAGTACCCCAAGCGCCAGGAAAACACTCCCGGCGCTTTTTTGATAAGATGGCGCTGTTTCAAAGCATAGTGAACGCCCGGGACCTGGGCGGCATCCGCATCGGGGACCAGGTGGTGCGGGAAGGCATGCTGCTGCGTACCGCCCACCTGCACGACGCCTCCCCGGAGGATATCCGCCAGCTTTCGGAGCACTATCACCTCCGGCGCATCTTCGATTTCCGCTCCTACCCGGAAGCCTCCCTGCAGCCGGACTCCCCCGTTCCGGGCGCCGAATACCTGCAACTCCCCACCCTGGACGTATCGGCCGAAAAAGAATCGGGCGAAGCCATGCCGGAAGAGATGTGGGTGAATCTGGAAAAGCACATCGTGCGCCTCTCTTTCATGAAATTGTTTCAGGAGAAGGCCCGGGACCTCTACCCTTCCCTCATCCTGAGCGAGTTCTCCCAGCTCCAGTACGCCGCCTTCCTGCACCTCATCCTGGAAACGGAAGAAGGCGCCGTCCTCTGGCACTGTTCGCAGGGAAAAGACCGCACGGGCATTGGCGCCGCCCTCATCCTGGGCGCCCTGGGGGCCAACAGGGACACCATCGTGCGGGACTTCGACCGTTCCAATGACAGTTATCGGCCCTTGGTGGAAAGGCTTTGTGCCGATGTGGAGGCCGCCGGCGGAGGGCAGGAGGAGAAAGAGGTGGTGCGCGCCTTCATGGGCGTAAGCGTGAGGAATTTCTGCCATGCCCTGGATATCCTGGAGGCCAACTGGGGCTCCATTCCCGGCTATCTGGACGAGCAAATGGGCATAGACGGGCAGGATATTCAGAAACTCCGGGCGCGGTATCTGATTTAGTTTTCGCAGGGGTGCTCCCGCAGTAACCGGGCAGCCCAGGCGCGGAAGTCGCTCCAGCGGTAGTAAGGGCCGCTCACCGGCGTGAGCTGCGGCAAGGTGGCCTCGTTTTCATTCAGCAGCACCTTGAACAGAACGTCCCCTCCCCTGTTTTTGTAGAAAACCAGCAGAAGGGTGGCGGCCATGGGGATGTCAAAGTTGCGGAACCAGTATTTGGCCTCGTCCGGGGTGGCGGGCACCGTTCCGCAGCGGTTCACGTCCAGCAGCGTCACCAGCCCTTCCAGGATATAGTCATGGCCGAAGCGAAGGTGGGCGGCCGTCTGAGGGTCTTCCAGGGCTTGATCGGCCTTTTCCAGGATGTCTTCCAACAGCGGAATCACGGCATAGCGGGCGGTGATATCTCCGCGGAAGGAGAAGTAATTGTCCGCCTCCCAGAAACGCAGGCGCTGCTCCGGGGTAAGGAGGCTGTCAAAGAGAGGGGCCGATTCATAATTGTGATACCCGCAGTAAAGCTGCCAGAGTTCCCTCAGGAACAAGACGGAGCCCCCGTTGAATTCCTGGAGGAAGGCGCTGTCCGTGAAAAGTTTGTCCAAGACCTCCTGCCAAGGGGTGACGCGGAGGAAGAAATCCGTGCTGGACTCCAGCGCCACGGCGTCCGTCTGCCCTTTGAAGGTCCGGAGCAGGGCCTTGGGAGCGCTGGGCGGGGCAATCACCGCCATGCCGTCATGGGTGGACTGAAGGCGGATCTGCAGATTTGGATTGCCGCTCTTGAGACTCAGGGTGAAGGCGCCCATGCTAACGATGCAGCGCTGGCCGGTGGAAGACAGGGCCTCCACCTTTTTAGTGCCCTTAAACACCTGAGGGAAGGACTGATACACGAATTCGCCAATAGCCCGGTGCTGGTCATAGCCCAGCGGAACCAGGTCTCCGGTATTGATCCAGGGCTCCATGTAGAAGGCCTCGTACCTGGCGGCAAACTCCTTTCCGTAGGGCGTGAGCACATCCCTCTCCCCCGCCTTCTCAAGCACCTCGTGCAGGAAGGTATAGGTCTTGGGATTCCAGGCATAGCGGGAACCGTGCCTTCCATAATGGCTGATATAGAAGGGTTTGTAGCCTTGGGGCGCCCGGGTGAGGGTGCCAAACTCATCCAGCCGGTGGGGGCCTTCCATGCCGTAGGCCTTCCGGATATCGGCCTGAACCTGGTCCAGGACATCATACTGCTGTGCTTGGAGGATAAGGGCCGATATAAAGAGGCCCGTCAGGAGGGTTATCAGTCTTTTCATACTTACAAATGTAGTAAAAATTTTCTGCACAATTCCAAATTCTGGCAAGCCTTGCCAAAATTTGGGGAAAGGCCGACGGGTGCCGTATCTTGCAGAAAAATTTGGAGCTATGACACAGAAAAAAGATTTCCTCTTCCCTCTCTACGAGGCCCATGTGCGTCTGCTGGCAGACGCCTCTTCCATCCACATCGAAGGCCTGCCCGACGGGCCGGACACCCTACCCCTCCCCGCCCTCTACCGAAACGGCATCCAGGCCATCTACAACCTGCTGGAAAGCATGGTGCCCCATATCAGCTGCATCTGCGTTTCCGGCATCTGGGACGTGCGGGAGGCCCTCCCCTTCACCGCCTTCGACCTCTGGATCCAGCAGGACACGGAGGAAGGCTTCTACCTTCCCATGGCGTCGGCCCTTTCCCTGTTCCGGGAAAACGGCATCCCTTATTATCATCACCCTTTAAACGCATAGAATATGAGAACAGATTGGTTTATCGTGTGCGAAGTGGTTTTCGCAGAAGAATTTTTGGCACTGGAAGAACTGACAGAATGTCAGAGATGCCCATCTGGCAGGCATTTTGATAGGAAAAAGGCCGAAACAAACATGCATCATGGCAGACAAAAAGAAAAAGAATATAGAGGAAAAGGAAGGCGGAAAGGGCATGGCCGCCCTGGAAGCCCGGATAGAAGGTTTGAACGAGCAATTGGATCAGGCGCAGCAAAAGACGGAAGAGGCAGAGAAAAAGGCCTCTGACGCCAAGGCGGACTACCTCCGCCTGATGGCGGAGTTTGACACCTTCCGCCGCCGCACTGCAGAAGAGAAGCTGGCCCTGGTCTCCAGCGCATCGGCCGATACCATCAAGGGCCTGCTTCCCATTCTGGACGACTGCGAGATTGCCCTTGCCACCCTCCAGGACAGCACGGACAGCCAGGCCGCCAAGGAAGGCACCCAGATGATTTTTGACAAGCTCACCTCCTACCTCAAAGGAAAAGGCCTGGAGCGCATCGAGGCCAAAGGGCTGGATTTTGACACCGAGCTGCATGAGGCGGTGACCACCTTCCCCGCCCCGTCAGAGGAACTGAAGGGCAAGGTGATAGATGTGGTCCAGACGGGCTACACCCTGGGAGGAAAGGTTCTCCGCTATGCTAAAGTAGTTGTTGGAGCATAAGATATGGCAAACAAAAGAGATTACTACGAGGTCCTGGGAGTAGACAAGAAAGCCTCCGCAGAAGACATCAAGAGCGCCTACCGCAAGTTGGCGCTCAAGTGGCATCCGGACCGCTGGGTAAACGGCACGGACGCAGAGAAAAAGACGGCCGAAGACAACTTCAAGGAAGCGGCCGAGGCCTACTCCGTCCTCAGTGACCCGGACAAGCGGGCCAAGTACGACCAGTTTGGTTTCGCAGCCGATCAGATGGGCGGCGGCGCCGGCGGCTTCGACTTTGGCGGAATGGACATCAACGACTTCCTGCGCAACATCTTCGGCGGCAGCTTTGGCTTTGACTTCGGAGGCGGCGGTTTTGGCGGCTTCGGCGGTTTCGGCGGCTCCAGTGCCCAGAGCGGTCCCCGCGTGATGAGGGGCCGGGACATCCGCACCAGCGTCAAGCTCACCTTGGAAGAGATTGCCAACGGCTGTGAGAAGGAGATTTCCCTGGAACGCGCCCGTCCCTGCCCGGACTGCGGCGGCAAGGGTGCCAAGAGCGAGGCCGATATCAAAACCTGCCCCACCTGTAACGGCCAGGGCCGGGTGCGCCAGCAGACGCGCGGCCTGTTCGGAGGCATCGGCTACACCATAGGCACCTGCCCGCAGTGCCAGGGAGAGGGCAAGATTATCTCCAACCCCTGCCGGCGCTGCAACGGCACCGGCCTGGAACGCAAGCGGGAACTGGTGCGAGTACGCATCCCCGCCGGCGTAGAGAACGGCATGCAGATCACCATCCCCGGAGAGGGCCATTCCGCACCGCACGGCGGCACCAACGGAGACCTGCTGGTGGTCATCAACGAGATCCAACATCCCCAGCTTCAGCGGGACGGCAACAACCTCTTCTATACCACCACCATTTCCGTGATGGACGCCATGCTGGGTACGGAAGTGTCCGTCCCCTGCCTGGACGGCAGCTATAAAGTGAAGGTGGAACCCGGCACCCAGTCCGGCACGGTGGTGAAACTGCGCGGCAAGGGCCTGCCCAGCGTGCAGGGTTACGGCCGCGGAACCGGAGACCTCTATGTCAAATTCCAGGTGTGGGTGCCGCACAAGCTGTCCAGAAGCGAGAAAGAGGCCCTGGAGGCCCTGCGCAGCAGCTCGTCCTTCAAGCCGGACCTCACCCGCGAAGACAAAGCCACCTTTGACAAAGTGAAAAATATTTTCTAAAAATTCCGCAAAAGTTTTGGGATTATCCAAAAAGATTGTATCTTTGCAGTCCCAAAATAAAAACGCAACCTCTTGTAAGGAGCCAAACCGCAATGTTGCATAAAGGAATTTGTAATTATGGATTTGATTAAGATTGCAGAGCAGGCTTTCAACAATGAGAAAGCAGCCTCCTATCCGGAATTCAAGGCCGGTGACACCATCACCGTTACCTACAGAATCAAGGAAGGTGATAAAGAAAGACTTCAGAAGTTCCGCGGTGTCGTGATCCAGATCAGTGGCATGGACCCGTTCACCAAGACCTTCACGGTGCGCAAAATCGCCAGTGGCGTGGGCGTAGAAAGGATTTTCCCCTACCAGTCCCCGTTCATCGACAGCATCGAGGTTAACAAGTACGGTAAAGTGCGTCGCGCACGTATTTTCTACCTCAGAGACCTCACCGGTAAGAAGGCCCGCATCCGCGAGAAAGTCTACACTGCAGAGAATAAGGAAGCCTAATTCAGGCACCTAACTGGCTCCATAGCTCAATTGAATAGAGCATTTGACTACGGATCAAAAGGTTACAGGTTTGAGTCCTGTTGGAGTCACTTCAAAACCCCGTTGGATATGTTTCCAGCGGGGTTTTTCGTTATATTCGCACCACACTTGCACCACCAAACATAAAAGGCGAACATTGCATCTGATTGCAGAAAATCAGGCATAACAATCTAATTATCAATTATTTATTATAGGTTTTTCATAAATTTGCAGTAGTAAACTGTCAAGATATGAAAAACCCATGACTAGCCTATACTTAAACCTTAGCATCGTGTCTCCTTGGGAGACAGCAAGAGGGAGCCGGACGGCTCCGGCTCCCTCTTGCCCCTCCGGGGAGGAAAAGCCCATTTCGAGGCACTCTGAAGCCGATTCTTCGGAAAGAACCCAATTCTCTATTTATAAACCATTTATAGACTGCTTATAACTATGGAGACACACAAATCAAAAGAAAAGAAATTCACCACAGTCAGCGTAGACTCCGCCATCCGGGACATCATCAACCAGGAGGCCGACCGTCTGGGGCTGTCCCAGCGACAGATGGTATCGCGGCTATGGGAGACCTTCAAGTTACAGCAAGAAAAGGCCAGGTCTCCTGATAAACCGGACACGGAAGACCTTATCGAAGGCATCTACGAAGCCCTGGAGAAAGTACTGAAACGGGATGACAGGATTATAGCCTTTATCAAGGAACAGGAAAAGATATTCTTGAATCCCTTACTCAACAACAGCCAATCCACTACGGAAACGCTCAAGCAATTAGTCGAAGTGTTATCAAGTCTGGAATAGTCATGGAAAATAAAGACAAAAAAATGAACATCAAAATCCAAAACAGCGGCGTGAACAAGGACGCCGACACCAAAGGCAGCTCCCGCTCCCTGGCGGAATATCTAAACCACGAAGATGCAGAACGCCTGGCCGATGGTAAGGAGCTGCTCCCCTTCCGGACTCCTGAGGGTGAAGTAGCCTCTACAGAGGAAGTCATTCAAGCCATTGATGACAACACGAAAGGGCTCAGCCAAAAGGAGGACAAGTTCTTTCACTTGGTCGTCTCTCCCAGCAAAGAGGAGCTTGCCGCTATGGGAGGGGATGAAAAGACCGTGTACACAAATTCTATCTCCCTGATGCGCGCCATTATAAGTGCCTACGCCGATGGATTCAACCGGGATGGCGTAAATGACGAATCGGACATTCTCGCCTATTGGAAAGCCCACACAACACGTGGAGATGACGATGAGGAGCAGTACCACATTCATGTCATCATCTCCCGGAATTCCAAGGTGGGAATGGATGGAAAAAACCGCAAGATTTCCCCTTTGACCAACCATGTAGATACGCAGCAAGGTCGCGTGAAGGGTGGATTCAGCCGCAAGCTGTTCTTCCGCAGATGCGAAGCCATCTTCGACCGACTCTTCCACTACGAACGCTCCGTTGCGGAGTCTTTCGATTACCGCAATGCCATGGCCCATGGAACGGCAGAGGAAAGGGAGGAACAAACGCAGCGCCTTGCCGAAGAGAAGGCCGAAGAAGTCAGAGCCTCCATAACCGCAGGCATTGAACGGCGCAGAAAAAGCATCGCCACCAGGAATGATGTCGAGGAGATTGCAGCCATGCTTGAGAGTGAACAGATTGCGCTCCCGTCCCCCTCCAAAGAGAGCATCCCCGAGGCGCTAATGCAGGCCGATATGAAGAACGTTATCATGGACATCTTTGCCCAAACGGCAACGCCGGTGGATTTACTCTTACGGCTTGGCAAAAAAGGCATCATCTGCAAAAAAATCGCATCAGAGGATGGCGTAGAGTCCCTGGATTTCTACGTGAACGGGAAAAAGATATCATCGCTTTCCGTATGTTCCGATGTTGAACACCGTACGCTTCTCTGGCATTTCTGCCGCGTAACCAGAGCCATCCCCGCATATAAGACACGGAAAATCCGAGCAGAGCAGAAGGCCGAGTTAGAGCGAAAGATGGCACAAAAACAATCCAGAGGGCCAAAACTCGGCAGATAAAAAAGTAACCAATAAACATAAATACCATGGAAAATAAAATCCTCGAGGCCCTTTCGCAGGTGCCGGGACTGGTGGAAGCCACCAAAATATCAAACGAAATTAACCAGGAGCAGAGTAAACTGCTTGCAGCTATTTCTGAGCGGAATGTTCATGCAGACATTCCTAGCGCAGAGGTTGAGAAAGTCACAAAGGCCGTTGAAGAGAAGGTGATGGCGACAAAATGCTCTTTGCCGGATACGGAGTCCCTTACTGAGGAGCTGGCTGACGGCGTCCTGTGCAAAGTGACAGAGGCCATTATGTCAGCAGTGGAGGAGAAGATAAAGGACACTCCTGTCAAGCTGGAACATCATCATACGCATGCCACTACTTTTGATATCGCTAGGATGGCCGAGAAGGCAGCACGGCAGTGGATACTCATCCTCAGTCTCACGAGTGGTATTCTCCTGCTTATGGTCTGTGGAGGAGTATATTGGCACTTTAACAGTGATATGTATTGGGCGGGTGAATATGCCAAAATTCACGACTCCAAGTATACCACAAAAGAAGAGAAGGAAATGTTATGGCACAACGCTTATACAGTAGGAGCTTTGCCGGTGGAGTATGATACAAATCCAGACTATGCAAAGGCAAAAATAAAGCGGAATAAAGCTATCATAGAGCAGCGTCAACAGCAGGCAAATAAGAACAAAGGGCGGTATAGTACCACTCCCACGCTCGAAAAGTAGGATGTCGCAATAAGAGTAGAGCAACAGGCTACGCAAGTTGAACGCGTGGTCTGTTGCGTTTTTCTTATAAATAAATTATATTTGCATGTACCGGACAACCGGAATACATATTTGATGAAAGTATAGTACTTCCGTTTTTTAGACAGGTACCGTCCTGTTGTTAGTTAATGTCAAGCAGCCGACCGTAGGTAGAGCTTGCTTGGTATCTGTCGGTCGATTCCCTGGTGATGACGGTGAAAGTTGTAGTCATCGATGAATCGAAGGATTCCTTGATAAAGCGCCGCGCCGTTTTCCTCCGGCTGGATGTAAATATAGCCATATTTTATCGTTCTCCAAAATCGTTCAATCCAGATGTTGTCCTT
>JAFVAU010000004.1 GCA_017480345.1 Bacteroidales bacterium | reverse complement strand
GGCTACGCTCTCCTACTCCTACAGCAAGGGGGACGACGCCCGGATTGCCCTCGCCGAAGGAACCTATTCGGTCAAATGGGACCTTCTCGACGGTACGACGCAGGAAAAATACGGTTCGTATATCTACCGCAACGTCAAGGTCCACCAGGGCCGCAATGCAGACGAAGCCACCATCAGCATTTCGTCCGTAGACGGGCAGAAAGAGTAACGTAAAAAGTTGTGAATAAAAAAAAAGAAGTAATTTTGTTAATTTTGCGCGAGTATCGCAAACCAAGATAACGGTCAAAATGACCAAGCAGTAACCTCCGCTTACGGGAAGAAAGCGTCGGCAACGGTTGTTTTTGTAAAATATGTTTTATAATTTTGTAAAACAGAATTTAAAAACATGTTATACGAGAGACAACATTTAGCGATATTAAAGAGCCGCATGGCAGAGCCCCGGAGGCGTATGCAAATCATCATGGGACCTCGCCAGGTGGGCAAATCCACCCTTGTCGGCCAATTTACGGAAGGTATTGACATCCCTTTTGACTTCTTGTCGGCCGATGGCGTCAACCGCGAGGACACGACTTGGATTCCGGCCCGTTGGCAGGAAGCAAGGATGAAAATGGACATCCACTCAGAACAGGAACGCATCCTCATCATTGACGAAGTCCAGAAGATCCGGACCTGGAGCGAGCAGGTGAAAAAGGAGTGGGATCGGGATACCCGCGACAAACGCAACCTCAAGGTCATTCTCCTGGGCTCTTCCCGCGTCCTTCTGCAGAAGGGATTGGAAGAATCTCTGGAGGGACGTTTCGAATCCATCAAAATGGGTTATTGGGAGTGGCACGAGATGCGGGATGCCTTCGGATTCACCATGCCTCAGTACATCTATTTTGGCGGATTCCCCGGCTTGGCGCCTGACATAAAGGACGAAGACCGCTGGCGGGATTTGATGGAAGACACCATTATCTCGCCCATCCTTACCCGTGACATCTTGGAAATCGACGAGATCCGTAACCCGGCCCTGCTGCGCCAGGTCTTTGAACTGGCCTGCATTGAATCTGCCCGAGAACTGTCTCTTACCAAGATGCAGGGTACGATGAACAGCGGCACAGTCCCTACCATCAAGTCCTATTTGGAGGCCTTGGACAAGACCATGTTGGTAAAGCCCCTGCAGAAGTATTCACCCTCTCCCATCAAGGAAAAGAACTCCATTCCCAAGATGCAAGTGTACAACAGTGCCTTTCGCAACCGATATGGAACCTATACCATTGAGGAGGCCGCAACAGATGCTACGGAGTGGGGCCGCCAGGTAGAATCTGCCGTGGGTGCACATCTTGCAAACCGTTCGCTCCTGGATGGGTTCGAACTCCTTTACTGGCGCAATGACAAGAAAGAGGAGTGCGATTACGTTCTCAAGAAAGGTCAGGCCCTGGTGGCCATAGAGGTCAAAAGCAGCAGCGCCGACAATACGGCAGGCTACGAGAAGTTCAAAGAACTCTACGCTGAACATATTACCAGCGCCTTTATCGTCGGCCCCGAAGGTCTTCCCCTGGAGGATTTCTTCAGGATGGACTTAAAGACGCTGTTCAAGGCAAACCGGCGCTAATTGAGCATCTTCACCGGGAAGGTGAAGTAGGTGTCCGGGAAGGGCTCTTCCCGCAGGGTGAAGTGCCACCACTCGGTGTCCAAGGGCTTGAAGCCGTGGCGGAGCATGGCCTGGCGCAGGATCATGCGGTGGGCAAACTGCTCCGGGGTGATGCTGCGGCCGGCGGGGCTCTTGGAGTTGTCTCCGGTATATTCCCCGGTTTCCGGGTTGCCGCAGAAGTCCGGGTGGCTCTCCGGGCCAAACCAGTCAAAGGTGCCGCCCATGTCCAGCTCCTTCTCCGCGTTCATGTCAAAGAGCGTCAAATCCACGGTAGAACCCCGTGTGTGGCCGCTTTTGGCCATGATGTACTCCTGGTCAAAGAGCACGCTCTTGTCCAGGTCCGGGTAGAAGTAGGGCTTCATCTTGGTGTCGGAAAGGTCGGCCGCCCAGCGCACGAAATGGTCCACGCCCCTCTGGGGCCTGTAGGCATCATAGATTTTGAGCCTGTATCCCTGCGCAATCACGTCGTCGCTCACGGCCTTGAGGGCCTCGGCGGCCTTCCTGGTCAGGAGCGCCGTGGGCTGCTCATAGCCGTCGATACGCGCCCCCACGAAGTTGTAGGTGCCGTAATAGCGAATCTCCAGGATGGCGTCCGGGACGGCATCTGTTAGCGTCACAAAAGCGCTGGAATCCGCTTCGGGAGAAATCTTGGAGCAGGCGGCTGCCACCAGCAGGACCGCCAGGGTCAAAAATCTATTGATGCGTTTCATAAGCAAAATTTTGAGCTGCAAAAATAGCTAATTTATTTTGGAAGGCCAAAGGCCTGCGAAAGCTCCTGCATCTGCGCGTCCGTCATGCCGTCGGGCTCAAAGCCCATGTTTTTGGCCGATATGTAAATCTGGGCCGCCTTGTTGAGGACATCCACCTGGTCGAAGGCGCTCATCACGTCCGTATCCACGGCAAACACCCCGTGCTTCTCCCACATTACCACGTCGTAGTCTTCGTCGATGGCCCGGATGGTGGCATCGGCCAGTTCTACGCTGGAGGGGAGCATGTAGGGAACCATGCCCAAGCCTCTGGGGCAGAAGGCCTTGGTTTCCGGAATCATGGACCAGAGCATGCGGGTGGCCACATCCTTCTCCATCCATTTCTTGCTGTGAGTGAGTGCCACCAGCTCGATGGGGTGGGTGTGCAGGCTGGCGCGGTACGGGGACCCCTTGGCCAGCAGGTAGTTGTGTACGCTCAGGTGCGACGGCAGCTCCGAGGTGGGCGCCACAGGGGCGTCGGCCACAATCTCATAATGGGCGCAGTCCGGGAGGATGCGGATGATGGAGCCGTTTTCCATGGGCCTGCGGGCCAAATCCCGCATGCGCCGGCCGGTGCCCTTGCAGTAGAACCAGCAGCCTTTCAGTTGGGGAAGGGTGGTGCCGATGGCCTTGGGTTCCGTAATGGCGGGAAGGGCGCGCATCCCCTCGTCCACCCAGTCGGTGATGTTGATGGTGATGTTGCCGCCGTTCCGCTCGGCCCAACCTTTGGTCCAAAGATAGCCGGCCACTTCGGCCACCTTGTCAATCTGGGCCTTCAAGGCCGCCCTGTTATCTAAAATGCTCATAATTCTTGGGTGTAAACGTTTTTACTTCAATTACTTGGGCTATCATCCGGCGCATCTCCCAGCGGTCTTTTACCAGACCCGCCGCCTTTGCCTGCATCAGGATATTGCCCATGGCCGTAGCCTCGGTGGGTCCGGCAATAACGGGCAGGCCGATGGCGTCGGCTGTCCATTGGTTCATCAGCTCACCTGCCGATCCGCCGCCGATGATGTGCAGCTTCTCAATCTTGAAGGGCGCGAAGGCCTGCAACTGCCCCATCACTTCCTTGTACCGGTCTGCCAGGGAATGGTAGATGCAGGAGACAATTTGGGCATCGGAGACGTCATTGCCGACCTGATCGGAAATCTCCCGGACCATGTTCTCCGGATTGGCGAAGCGCGGATGGTCGGGGTCTATGCGCCCCGGGAAATCCGCCTCCGAGAGGGCCATCTTTTGGAGCTCCGCGTAGCTGTAATCCTTCCCCTCGGCCTTCCAAACGGCCCTGCACTGCTCCAGGAGCCACATCCCGGTGATGTTCTTGAGGAAGCGCGTGGTGCCCTCAATGCCGCCTTCGTTGGTGAAGTTGAGCCGGGCGCTTTCCCCGTTGATGATGGGGGCGGGCACCTCGATGCCCATCAGGCTCCAGGTGCCGCTGGAAAGATAGGCGAAATGCCCGTCGGCGGCCGGAACGGCGGCAATGGCCGATGCGGTGTCATGCCCGGCCACGGCAATCACCGGGACGGGACCCAGGCCCGTGGAGGTGGCCAAATCGGCCTTCAGCGGGCCCACAACGGTGCCGGAGGGCACGATGGGAAGGAGCATGTCCGTGCGGATGCCCAGTTCCTCCAGAAGCGCCTTGTTGAACTGGCGCGTCTGCTGGTCCATCATGCCGGAGGTGGAGGCGTCCGTGTACTCGCACACGCGTTTTCCGGTGAGAAGGTACGACAGCAGGTCCGGCATGAAGAGGAGGGCATCGGCCCGGGAAAGGGCCTCGTCCTTCTCCTGCGTTTGGGCATACAGCTGGAAGATGGTGTTGAAATCCATGATCTGGATGCCGGTGCGCTCATACAGCTGCTCCCGGGGGATGCGCCGGAACACCTTTTCAGGCACGCCCACCGTGTACGGATCCCGGTAGCAGCGGGGGAGAGAGAGCAGTTCTCCGTCCTTCCCGATGCAGCCAAAATCCACGCCCCAGGTATCTATGCCGATGGAAGAGAGCCTGACGCCCTCCTTTCCCAGCTGCGTGAGGCAGCGGACAAAATGCCCATACATGGCCGGCACGTCCCAGTACATGCGCTTTCCCTCCCGTTTCATCTCCGAAGGAAAGCGATACACCTCCTTCATGGTGAAGGAGGTGCCGCTTAACGTGGCCAGAATGGCGCGGCCGGAGGTGGCGCCGCAGTCAAATGCCAGGAAGTTTTTCATAGTATTTATATCAGTTGAGGAAGGAAGGTACTCACAATGAGAACCAGGATACCCGCCACCAGCACGGCGATGGTCTGCTTGCTCACGCCCTTCCATTCCTTCAGGATAATGCCCCAGACATTGCTGAACACCACGTTCAGGCTCATGAGGATGCACCAGCTGAAGGTAATGAGCACCGGGTAATCCGTGAGGAAGCCCTTGCCCAAGGACAGGCCGAAGAACTGGCTGTACCACAGCAGGCCGGCCAGGCAGCAGAACAGCAGGTTGTTGCCCCAGAGAGCCTTTTGGCCGTAATCTCCCCAGGTTTTGTTCTTTCCGTTCTGGTACAGGCAGTAGCAGGCGTTGGTGAGGAAGCCGCCGAAGGTGACCAGCAGGGTGGCCGGCAGAGACTGGAAGATGGGCTTGGTGCCTTCTACGAAAAGATGCTGCCCAAAGTTGAGGCCAATGTTGAAGCAGGCGCTCATGAGGCCGGCCAGCACCGCCACAAACAGGCCCTTCCCGAAGTTGAAGTCCTTCACGGCCTTCTTTTTCTCCTCTTCCGGCAGGGCGGCGCTCTTCATGGCGCCGGCCACCCCGATGATGGCAATGCCCACCAGGGTTACCACCACACCGATAATCACGGCCGATGTAAGGTCTCCCGCATGGCCGGTGAGAACCGGGCCCAGGATGGCCCCCAGGGCGCTGCAGGTGCCCAGGGCGATGCTCTGGCCCAGGGCCACGCCCAGGTAACGCATGCTAAGGCCGAAGGTAAGGCCCCCCACGCCCCACAGCACTCCGAAGAGGATGGTGAGCCAGGTGGCCTTGGGGTCTGCCTGCATGAGGGCCAGGAGGTCCGAGAAACTGCTTCCGGTGCCGCTCAGGGACGCCAGGGAGCCCAGCAGGGGAAAGAGCAGCCAGGCAAAAACGCCCTGCACCAGCCAGTAACTCTCCCAGCTCCAAGACTTGATCTTGTTGATGGGAACATAGCTGGAGCTCTGGCAGAATGCCCCGATCGCTATAATAAGTAAACCGATAACTAAATTCATCTCTTGGAGGTTACGTCACGTTCATATTGTTCAATGGCGGGAATGAACTCCTCACCCACCGGAACGCCATTCTTGTAGTTGAAATAGTCGAACACGGCGCCGAAGGGCAGCGTCTTGGCCTCTTCCAGAAGGGCCAGCCGCTGGAAGCCCTGGCCGGCGGCCTCATACTCGCGAAGTTTGGTAAGGGGCTCCAGCAGGGCGCTCAGGATGCATTTCTGCGTGGCGCGGGTGCCGATGATATAGGCGCCTATCCGGTTGATGCTGGCGTCGAAGTAGTCCAGGCCCACATGGGCGCGGTTCAGGCCGTCGGCCCTTACCAGCTCCTTGAAGAGGTCCTGCGTCTGGTCGTTCATGATGGTGACGTGGTCGGAGTCCCAGCGGATGGGGCGGCTCACATGGAGCATGAGCTCGGGGACGAAGAGCAGCAGGGAGGCCACCTTGTCCGACACGTTCTCCGTGGGC
The DNA here is from genome assembly GCA_017480345.1 of Bacteroidales bacterium. GTDB lineage: Bacteria > Bacteroidota > Bacteroidia > Bacteroidales > UBA932 > Cryptobacteroides. The sequence continues at coordinate 43,437 of JAFVAU010000004.1, read as the reverse complement.
TCGTAATGGCCGGTGTCCAGGGTGTACATCACCTTGCGGGAGGCGCAGTAGCCCTCATAAAAGTCCATAGAACCCACGGTGTAGCTCTCCAGGCCTATCCCGAAGAGCTTGGCTTCCACGCAGCTCTTCATGCCGGGAAGCTTCTCTTCCAGAATCTCGTCTAAGGAGGCGGCCAGCAGCTCCCGGTAGTATTTGCGGTTCACGGTGAGGTCCTTGGAGCCGTCGTGCACCCAGATGTTCATGATGCAAGGGTCTCCCTGGGCCTTTCCCATGGCGTCCGCAATGCGGCGGCAGCGTTTGGTATGCTCTATCCAGAACTCCCGGATGCCTTTGTCCGGGTTGGCCAGGGTGAGGTCTCCGCTCTTGGGGTGGCCGAAGGAAGTGGAGTTGAAATCCAGCTTGAAGTTGTTGGCCTTGGCCCAGTCTATCCAGCTCTGGAAGTGCTCTATGCCGCACTGGTCCCGGTCTACGAACTTGCCGCCGAAGTCTCCGTAAATCTCGTGGATGTTCACGCGGTGGTTACCGGCCAGCAGGGTTTTCACAAATTCGAGGTCTTTGCGCACCTCGTCTATGTTACGGGCGCGGCCGGGATAGTTGCCGGTGGTCTGGATGCCGCCGGACAGGCCGTCCTTGCTTTCAAAGCCAATCACGTCGTCCGTCTGCCAGCAGTGCAGGGAAATCTGCTGCTTTTCCAACTGGGCTATGGCTTTGTCGGTGTCTACGCCAAGGGCCGCATAACGCTCTTTGGCCAACTCATAGGCTTGGAGGATTTGGGCTTCTTTCATATTGGGTTAGTTTTAGTGGTCTATACAAAGGCAAAGATACCGATTTATGCTCTTCTTTCCAATTCACATTATGGCACCAGAACTTTGATTTTTGACAAAGATTTCTTATTATTGCGCAGAAATACGCCTTATGAACGAAGATATTCACCTGAAATACCTTACCATCGGCCCCAATGACCAGTTGTGGGGCATGGCCGTGAATTCGCTTGGATTTCAGGATGTGGCTCCCGGAGAGCCTTATCCGCCGTCCAGCCATCCCTCCCGTTATCTGTTCTCGGAAAAGAACGGCCGCGTCCTGGACGAATACCAGCTGTTGTATATCACCCAGGGCCGGGGCCGGTTCCGCAGCGCCTCCCTTCCGCACCCGCTTGCCATCAAACAGGGAAGCCTCTTCCTGCTGTTTCCCGGAGAATGGCACAGCTACGCCCCGGACCCGGCCACCGGCTGGAAGGAGTACTGGATAGGTTTCAAGGGCAACCAGATTCAGGAGTGGGTGAAAAACGGTTTCTTCTCCAAGGAGAGTCCGCTCTGGAATATCGGCCTTCACAGCGACATCGTGGACTTGTACACGGATGCCATTGAGACGGCCCGGGAACAGCGGGCGGGTTTCCAGCAGCGTCTGTCCGGCGTGGTGGCCCATCTGATGAGCCTGGCATGGTATTACCGCCGCAACGAGGACTTCTCCGAGGTGGCCGACAAGATGAACCGGGCCAAGATCCTCATTGCCGAGCAGTTCCGCACCATCTCCCCGGAAGACCTGTCCCGGCAGCTGTGCCTGGGCTATTCCAATTTCCGGCGCATTTTCAAGGAGTACACCGGCCTGGCCCCGTCCCAGTATATCCAGCAAATCCGCATCCACCGCACCAAGGAGATGCTCACAAATACCTCGCTCCCCATCAAGCAGGTGGCCTACGAGATGGGGTACGAGAATGAGGATTATTTCTTTACGGCCTTCCGCCGGATGGCCGGGATGACGCCCATGGAATACCGTGAACTCACCCAGGGCGGCCGTCCGCGGAAGAAATAGACGTTACAGTTTCGCCGTTTCCGTATAGGTTCCGGCAGCGTATTCCTTGGAGTCCGTCTGCCCGGGCAGGGTTACCATGGCCGATGCGCCCTCCGGGACGGTGAAGGTCCACACCCACTTGTCTCCTTCATACTTCCAGGCACTCTTGATGAGGCCGGCGGCACTCATGTAGGAGGCCTCCAGATGGCCCAGGCGCTTGTCCGGGACGGGTTTCATCACAATCTTCTTAAAGCCGGGGGCGGCGGGCTCGCAGGCAATGCCGGCGGCCGTTTCCCACAGCCATTCGCACACGGCGCCATAGGCGTAGTGGTTGAAGCTGTTCATGCCGTTGGGCCCCATGCCCTTGTCCACCATATAGCTGTTCCAGCGTTCCCAGATGGTGGTGGCGCCGTTGTCCACGGAATACAGCCAGCTGGGGTTCTTGCGCTGGAAGAGGAGCTCGTAGGCCATATCCACCATGCCGTTCTCCGTGAGGGTGGACATGAGGATGGAAGTGCCCAGGAAGCCGGTTTGCAGGCAGTTGCCGTGGTCTTCGAAGTTCTTGCGCAGGCGCACGCAGGTGGCCTCCTTGGCGGCCCCTTCCACCAGGCCCAGCTTGAGGGCGAAGAGAGCCGGGGTCTGCATGGTGTTCAGGATGGGCAGCCTGAAGCTGCCGTCGGCCTTCAGGAAACGCTCTTTCAGGTAGGCCTTGGCCTCTTTTTCCATGGCCTCGTACTTGGCGGCGTCCAGGCCGGCCGATGCGGCCATGTCCCGCATGTAACCCGCATCGAGGGCCCAGTAGCAGGCGCTCAGATAGCTCCAGTATTCGATGGATTCGGGTTTGCGCTTGCCCCCGGGCAGGAAGGCCCGTCCGCTGCAGCTCTCCAGGTCTTCGTAGCTGAGCCAGTCGGCCCACTGGTAATTGCCGCTTTCTCCGGCCAAGGCCACATGGTCATACTTGTTGGCATTCACGTGGTCCATGAATTTTTCCATGGATTCCCAGCTTTCCTTTACGATGGAGATGTCTCCGAACTGCTTCCAGACGGTCCAGGGGACGATGATGCCGGCATCGGCCCAGCCCAGGCGCATGGCCTCGTTGCCATACTGGGCGAAGGGGGAGACGCCCGGATAACCGCCGCTGGGGTGCTGGCTGTCGCGCACGTCCTTGAGCCATTTGTGGAAGAAGGCGTCCGTGTTGGCAAAGAAAGTGCCCGTCTCGGCGAACACCTGCGTATCCGCCATCCAGCCCAGGCGCTCGTTGCGCTGCGGGCAGTCGGTGGGCACGGAGAGGTAGTTGGAGCGCATGCCCCATACGGTGTTGGAAATGAGTTTGTTAATTAGTTCGTTCCCGGTGGTGATGGTGCCGGCCTCCATCTTTTCGGAGATGGAGGTAACCGGAACGGAAGCGATGGAGCGGAAGGTCACGGGGGCACTGGCCGTCAGGGCAATGTAGCGGTAGCCCCAGAAGGAGGCGCGGGGCTGGAAGCTCACGAAGTCGGCGGAAGGGCCGAAGGTGTAGGTGAGCCAGATTTCGCCCGGGTCCACGCGCAGGTTGCGGCGGTGCGTGCTGCCCTCGGGGCCGTCCATACCGCGGCGCTCGGCGCCGTTGCCGTCGTTCAGGATTTCGGAAGGGTTGCACTCCAGGTAAGTGCCCTCATCGGCCTTGAATACGAAGGAAGGCACGGCGGCGGCATTCTGGCCGAAGTCCACCACCAGGGTTTCGCCGGGGTTCAGTTCAACCGGCTCCCCGTCCTTGTATTCGCGCAGGATGTTCACCTTGCCGTATTCCACATCGTCCTTGTTTTCGGACTCAACGGCTCCGGTAACGCCCTTCCAGACATAGATTTGGGCGGGGTGGAGCTTGAGGTCTTCACGCTGGTAGATTTCTGCGCCGCAGGTGGGAAGGATTTCACCCTTGAACTCGGTGTTCACCTCGGGGGTGGTGAGCTTTTCGGGCGTCTCGAAGCCCATCGGGATGCGGGCGTCGTACTCCTCGCCGTCAAAGATGCCGGCGTGCGTCACCGGGCCGGCGATACCGGCCGTCCAGTGCTCTGTGTCGGTCCCCAGACGGGTCACGCTGCCGTCGGCATAGGTGAGCTCCAGGACGCCGCGGAAGGCGCATTTGCGGCCTACGAAGCCGTCACCGCCGTTGGTCACGATTTTGTCGGCCCACCAGCCGGGCGTTACCTGGGCGGAAAGGATGTTCCGGGCTCCGGCCTTGGTGGTGAAGATGTCGGTGATGTCATAGGTGAAGGAACGTTTGGTCTTGGCATTGTGCGTGAAACCGGGCTTGAGCACCTCGCTGCCCACCAGCTGCCCGTTCACAAAGAGGTCGTAGACGCCCAGGCCGGCGGTCATCCACACGGCTTTGGCCACCTTCTTCTCGTTGGTGACGGTGCTCAGGAACCAACTGGCGCCAGGAGCGCTCTTGTAAGCGTCTCTTCCTCTTACAACTTCGCAGTTCACTACGGAAATCCACTCGGAGGCGTCCCAGGCCTGGTTGTCCAGGGCCGGAACCAGCGGAAGGTCGGTGCTGTCCACCGCCTTGGGGGTGCAGGCTACGATGGCGGCCAGGGCTAAAACAATCGATAATTTTTTCATGGTTTATATTTTAAAATTAAGGCCGATACCCAGCACATGCTCCGCCGGGCGGTTGTTGAAGGTATAGTACAAATAATAGGCTTCCAGCTGGACCAGCTTGGAAAAGTTGTAGCAGCAGGCCACATAGTGACGGGTTTTCTTCCAGCCCTCCCAGGTAAACACTTCTATGGCCACATAAGGGCTGAAACGGGAGTCGGGAATGTCATACTGCACTTTGAGCATGGAGCGGAGCACATTGCCCTGCGTGCCGGAAGTCGGGGTCCAGATATGGATGTACCTTTCCCGGAGGCTCGCTTTCAGATTCCCCTGTTTCAGGGTGCCGGTGAGGTCGAAAACCGCCCTGTGGGAATAGCTGCCGGGCTCTTTCAGGAAGTCATAGGCCACATCGGCCTTGAGCCAGGGGAGGATTTTCACGCCCACGGTGGTGCGCACATACCAGTTGTCCAGGCGCTTGTACTGGAAGTTGTCGTGCTCGAAGTAGATGGAGGCGAAGACGGGGCTGTTGCCAAAGTCGTGGGAGACTTCCAAAAACTCCCAGCCGCCGAAGGTATTGTCTTCCTGGGCCTCCTGTGCCTGCAGACTCAGGGGGAAAAGCAGGGCTAACAAAGCCACCAGCAGATATTTCAGCCTCCGTGTTGTCATTTGTAGAACAGGCTGGATGCGGGGATGGGGGTATAATCGGCCTTTCCGGGAGCCTTCCAGCCCCATTCGAGGGATTGGCCTTCGTAGTCTTCGAAGTAAAGGAGCTTGTACGGATGCAGGCCCTTTTCCAGGGGAAGCTTGCCCTCTGCCATGCTCCTGGAGTGGGAGCCGTCGTTGTTCACCACGCACACCCCGTCGATGTACAGCGCGCTGCCGTCGTCACTGGTGGTGTGGAATTGCCAGATGCCGCTTTCGGGGATATCGATGAAGCCCGTGAAGGCATAGGCAAAGTGGTCCTCGGCGGCCGCACCGGCAATGGAGGGTTCCCGCATGACGCCGGATGCCTCCGGAGGGTCGCTTTCAATTTGGCCGATGAGCACGAAGTTGGCCTCGTGGTAGGTGTAGCGGCATCCCGGCCGGAGCCCGCGAAGGTTCTCTGCCGGGTGGAAAAACAGCTTGTGGGCCGTCCGGGTGGTGACGGGAGACGGCGGCAGGCCCTCCTTGAAAGCCCGGGCCTTCAGCACACACGACTGGCCAATACGGAAGGGCTCTGTATAGAGTGGGCTGGCCTCCGTGGGCTCGCTGCCGTCCAGGGTATAGTGGATAGAGGCCCCTTCGGTGCGGGAAACCAGCTGGACTTCAGCGCTTTCCGGGAAAAGCATCAGCTGCCCCAGAATGGCCGGAGGAGACACCAGAGGCTCCTTCGTCAGGGAGTAGGGGGCCGGCAGTGCATCCCGTTTGTGGGAAGGCCTGGCCGACAGGCGGAAGCGCAGCTCCCCGCCGCCCATGATTTCGTCGTAGGTGAGGAAGTGCTGTTCCACGGGTTTTCCGTTCAGGCTAACTTCGTCTATGTAGGCGTACTGCGGTTTGTCGGCCCGGATGGTGAGCGTTTTGCCGCCCGCCAGATGGATTTTGGCTTCCTTGAAGAGCGGGGCTGTGAGCTGATATTCGCCGCTTCCGGGGCAGACGGGATAGATTCCCAGGGCCCCCAGAACGTACCAGGCGCCCATCTGGCCGCAGTCCTCGTTGCCGCAGAGGCCGCCCGGGGCGGTGGTGTACATCTGCGTAAGGATGGTGCGCACCGTTTCCTGGGTGCGGGAAGGGGCGCCCGCCCAGTTGAACAGCCAGGGCATGTGGTGGCCGGGCTCGTTGCCGTGGGCATACTGGCCCAGGATGCCGCCAATGTCCTTGTCCAGCACTTTTTGGCTCTCCGGCGTATAGGTAAAGAGGGAATCCAGGGCTCCGTACAGGCCTTCCCGGCCGCCCAGCAGGGCCTCCATGCCGGCCATGTCGTGCGGCATGAAGAAGCGGTAGTGCCAGGGGATGGCCTCCGTATAGTCACGGGAACCGGTGAGCGGGTCAAAGGGTTCCGTCCAGTTGCCGTCCGTGTTCTTGCCGCGCATGAAACCGGTGTTGGGGTCGAAGAGAGCGCGGTAGCGGAGGGAACGGGCGTCATATTCCGCCGCAATGTCACTGTGCCCCAGGGCTTCCGCCATGCGGGCGATACACCAGTCGTCATAGCAGAACTCCAGGGTCTGGGACACGGTTTCTATCTTCATGTCGGCCGGGATGTAGCCGTAGGAGTTGTACAGCTCCGAGGCGTTGGCGTTGTTCTTGTTGGAGGAGACTATCATGGCCTCCAGGGCCTTCTCTCCGTCAAAATCCCGGATGCCGCGGAGCCAGGCGTCTGCTATCACGGAAACGCTGTGGTAGCCTATCATGCAGCCGGTTTCGTCGTTGGCCAGCGGCCAGATGGGCAGTTCTCCCCGGCAGTCGTAGTCTTCCAGCATGCTGCGCACCATATCGGCTACCATGGCGGTGTCCAGGAGGGTTTGCAGCGGATGCCAGGCCCGGAAGGTGTCCCAGAGGGAGAGGGTGGAATAGAAATGCCGGCCTCCGGCCACCTGCCGGATATAGCCCTTCTGGTCCGGATAGCGGCCGTCCACATCTTCCAAACGGTTGGGCGTGAGGATGGTATGGTAGAAGTTGGTATAGAAGACATCGGCCGGGCCGCCCTTCACCTCAATGGCGCCCAGGGCTTCGTTCCATCGGGCCGATGCCCGCCTGACGGCGCTGTCAAAGTCTGTTTCGGAGGTCTCGGCCATGCGGTTGGCCCAGGCTCCTTCGGAACCCACGCCGGAAAGGCCGGCGCAGAGGGTAACCTCCTTCACGTCTTCCGGGAAGCTGAACAGCATGACGCCGGGAGCCTCCTCCAAGGCATCCTCAAAGCGCTCCGAGAAAACGGCCGACAGGAAACTCTTGCGTCCGGAGGCCCAGCCGTCCACCTGCCGGAAGCCTACGAGTTCCCCACCGATTACCTTCAGCGACACATCCGTGGGATGGCACCAGCCGCCCACCGAATGACAGGCATCTACGCGGATGAGCCTTTTGCCCGGCCCCTTGAAGGTATAGCGGTGCATGCCGGAGCGGTTCCAGGCGGTAAGTTCCGCCGTGATGCCCTGCTCCGGAAAAACAATCTTGTAGTAGCCCGGAGAGGCTTTTTCGTTCTCGTGCAAAAGGGGCAGGGGCCCCACGCTGTCTATGCCCGGCGTTACCAGGAAATCCCCGAAGTCCGGGCAGCCGGTTCCCGAAAGGTGGGTGTGGCTGAAGCCCAGGATTTGCTTATGGGCATAGCGGTAACCGGAGGCGCTTTCCCCCTCCGTGTCCGGGCTCAACTGCACGGCGCCGAAGGGCACCGTGGCCCCCGGATAAGTGTTCCCGGCCAGGTCTGTCCCGTTGAACACATGAACGAAATCCGCCGGCCCCCGGTTTCCCGTACAGGAGAGGAGGGCCAGCGCTAAAAGGCTCAGCAGCAGATGTTTCCTATTCATAGAAGAGCATGTCTGCGGGGAGATTCTCCACATCCACGCCCGGGCCGGTAAGGCCAATCTCTATATTTTCTCCGCCGTAATTCTCAAAATATTGCAGTTCTATCCGGTGGTAGCCGGCCGTGAGCTGGTACCAGCCTTCCCTGAAGCCGCCGCCGTCCCGGTCTACGTCCCAGAGGAGCTGCCCGTCCCAGAAGAGTTTGGAACCGTCGTCAGAGGCCAGCGAGAGGAGGTACAGGCCGTCCTCGGGTACTTTCACCAGGCCCTTGAACACCAGGCCGAAGTGGTCCTCGCGCAGTTTCATGCCGGTGGACAGTACGGGGGCTATGCCGCGGGCCTTCACGGGGGTGCTCAGCATGGGTACTACGCTCATGAAGTCACCCTCCGCATAGGTGTAGCGGAGGCCTTTCCCCTTGGGTTTGGCATCCTTTACCGCTTCAAAGCTGGCCAAGGCCTTGGGGGCTTCGGGCTCTTTGTAGTAGGCAGGGTCGAAGGGCTCGCACTTCTGCCCATTGTCCGGAGTGAACTCCACACCCAGGATGTCTGCGATGGTGGCGGCGAACTGCTTGGTGTAGAAGATGCCGTTGTCCTTGGTTTCTCCCAGCACGGGCACGCCCTTTCCAAAGGCGATGAACCAGGTCTGGTTGGAGCCCCTTACATCGGCCCCGTGGGACTGGAAGCCGGCACCGCGGCCACGGCCGTGGTCGCAGGTGAGGATGTAGGTGGTCTTTCCCTTGTAGAAAGGGTCTGCCTCGCAGCTTTCTACGATGCGGCGGATGAAGCCGTCCGTCCAGTGGGTAGCCTCCAGATACTTGTCATACTCCCCGGCGTGGGAGAATTCGTCCGTGTCTCCAAAACCCACGTAGAACACCTTGGGATGCGCTTCCTTCAGGGTTTCCAGGGCGAAGGCGGCCGTAATGAAGTCTGCCCTTTCGCCTCCGCCGAAGCCCGGCAGGTGCTTGTCAATCTCCTGCAGGAGCGTGCTCATGGCGGTTTCTATATAGAGCGGCTCATGGGCGCTGCTGCCCGGGAAACCGCCGCGCTCGTTATTTACGGCAAAGCGGATGGACTCCCAGGAGGAGAGCATCATCACGCTGCCCTTGTAGCGAGGGTCTGCGTTGACGGCCTCCAGCACGCTGTGGTTGGGATTGGGAACGGGGTCGTTGCTGCCAATGCGCTCGTCGTCCGGATAACCGCAGAACATTTCGCTGTATCCGGGGTAGGAGAAGTTCTTGTCGTTGGCCACCTGCATGAGGCTGTTCTTTTCCCGGTTGCCAAGAAAATAACCATGCTGCGGCACATAGCTCCAGACAAAGGGCATCAGGGCTTCCCTGCGGGCTTCGGGCGTATCGCGCCAATAGGCCGCCTTCAGGGCTTCGGGATCTTTGACAAAGCGGGTGTCTCCCACCAGGCCTTCATCGGCCCCTGAGAACAGTTCCTGCCAGCGCAGGCCGTCGAAGGTGATGATAACCAGACGGGGATCGTCGTCCCCCTTGGTGCAGGAAATCAAAGCGAGCAGAGCGGCCGCTGCGGCCAGGATGAATTTCTTCATTATCTTGGTTATTAGGTTTACTCCCAAATTTAGCAATTCCTTTGCGGAAAAAAAAATATTGCGCCTTCTTCCTGAAAGAAAGCGCAAGAATGAAAGTGATGTGCCAAAAAACGAAGTGTTTACCGGCGGGCTTTCAGATAGAGGGTGAGGGCGCCCACAAAGCGGCTCACGGGTTCCATCCAGATTTCATGGGCGGTGGCGTGCGCCGTCCCGTTCCAGAAGGGAAGGTCGTCGTGCAGGCTGTCCATCCCCACGGGAATGGCCCCGGCGATGTTGCGGGTGCAGTAGGCAAAGTTGGGGGCGAAGTTGTACCCCACGCCGTACATGAGACTGGAAGAGAAGGGGTTGCGCCCCAGGGTCCATTCCAGCTGGGTCTGAACCAGGTCCAGGGCCTCTTTGTCGTCCAGTAGCGTGGCGGCCTGGGCCAGCGCCCAAGCCTGCGACAGATGGACGTTGGTGGCCCCGTGAAAGACATGGTTCATCCAGAGGGGGAAGGCCCGGACGGGCTTGTCTTCCTCCGGATAAACGCCTGCCGGCAAGAGATAGTAAGGGGCCGTGAACCGGCTACCGGGCTTCAGATAGGCGTCCAAAAAGAGCCTTGCCGCCTCTTTCCAAGGGGCCGATAATTCCGGAAACACCTCCGACAGCACGCTCAACGCAATCATGGGAGCTTCGTTGAAAGCCGTATGGCTGTCCCTGGCGGAGAAATAGCCTAAGACGCCCGCCACGGCCTCCCGCTGCTGGCATTGCAGCAGCCTTTCCGCCCAGCGGAGGGCCGCCTCCCTGTATTCGGCCTTGCCCGTTTGCCTGTACAGAAGGGCCGATGCCGTGGCTCCCCAGGCGGCTTCCAGGAAGGAGGCCCAATCCCATCGGCCGACGGCCGATACGGCCTTCCAGTCTTCCTCCGCCGCCTCGATATAGGCCCGGGACTCGGATTTGGTCAGGGGCAGGCTTTGGAGCGCCCTCATCAAGGCGGAGATGCCCAGGTAGCTTTCCCAGGGGACAAAACCGGCCGGGCTGGCCACGTCGTCCAAGGTTCCCACAATATTGTCGGAATAGTAGCGCAGGGTGTTCCACTCGTGGTGCCGGCCTTCCGGGAAACGCACCTTCAGCAGCCACTCCAGGCCCCAGCGGGCTTCATCGGCCAGATGCTTCTGCATGGCCTGAGGAGCCACCTCCAAGGCCCCCAGAAGGGCATAGGTGGCATAGGCGGTGCGCCAGTAGCCCTGGGACAGGTCTCCGGCGTCGTGCCAGCCGCCGTTCACCGTCTTGCGCTGGTCCTTCCAGAAGGCCTGCGAATCGGCATGGCAGACATCGTGAATCCCTTCCACGGGATAGCCGCAGCGCTGGCAGAAATAGAAGTTGAGGGCGCTCCAAAGCGGTTCCTCCCAAACTTCCGGGCCAATGGAAAAGGCCTCCGAGAGGGCCTTCCCGTAGCGGATGCGGTATCGGCCGGCTTTGCGGAAACGGCTGAAATCCAATTGCATGAACACGTTTCCCCCATGGGAGACTTTCCGGGCCTTGCCACGGAAAACGGTCCGGCCTTTTTCGTTTACAAGGGAGAAGCAGCGGGCCTTGGACGGGCCGGAGAGGGCCACTTTATCGGCCTTTGGCAGATAGCCCGTATGGGAAAAGGCGAATTGTCCGGAGGGGAGGTCCCAGCCTTCATAGTGGTCTGCAGCCACTTTTTGCAGCTCCAGGCGGTCAAAGTCGATGGTTACGGACGGCTCTCCGATGGCCCTGTCGTAGCCGGTACAGGTTTGGCAGATTTCAAAGCGCAGCACCTTGTCCCGCTTCAAGGCCTCGATTTCCCAAAGCACCTGCACCCATTTCCCCTGCGGGATGTCCACGTTGGTTTCCCGGCTGGGCGTGTAAGTGCCGTCCGGGGTGTCTGTAATCAGGTCCAGGGCAAAACTCACGTTGGGGTTTCGGGAGGGATGGATATAGACCCAAAGGGAGATGCGGTTGTAGGCGCTCCAGTCCTGCGGCTCGGGGAATTCCAGCGCCACGCAGGTTTCGCCGCCCTGCTCTCCGTTAAACGTGTTCCAGGGGGTGCGGTGGGCGGAGAGAACCTCCTCGTCCACCAGCGAAACGTGCTGCCGGATGGCCTTCGCGCCATCCTTGCAGTTCTCCCGCGTATAGCTCAATTCCGGCTTTCCGCGGAGCACCTTCCATCGGCCTTCCTGCTCCATGTCATCCACCACCACCGAGGAGAGCACCCCCTTCTGCGCCCAGCGGGAGAGCATGGAACGGCTCTCGTCCACCGGCAGCGGAAAATGCCGCTCCTGCGCCGTTAAAAGACAGGGTAGCAGGACGGACAGGAGGATGAGGGTGAACTTATTCATAAGAGGACAGTTTCACAGGTCCCAGAAGGCCGGACTCGTGCAGGGGACTTCCGGCATCCGGGCCGGCGATGGTCCAGGTTTTGCGGTCGGATTCCGGAAGAGAGACGTCGTAGGCCAGACGGTTGTACCAGGTGCTGGTGACGTACACCTCAAGTTCGTTCTTGCCGGGCTTCACCCACTTGCCTATATCCAGCCGATAGGGCGATGCCCACAGAACGCCGGCCTTTTCTCCGTTCACGCGCACATCGGCAATCATGTCCACGTGGCCCAGATCCAGCACAGCGGCGCCGCATTCCCCGTCCCAATCAAAGCTTGTCTTATAGACGGCCGTTCCGGAGAAGGCCCGGCCTTCCGCGCTCATGGGAAGGTCTTTCCAGGCCCTCAGGCTGTCCAGTTTCAATTGCGCGGCAGCACCCCATCCTTCCGGGAAGGAAAGCGTCCAGTCTTTGAGCTCCACGGGGTTTCCGGTCCGGGGTTCTTCCACGGGGGGCATGGCTCCCTTTACGCGAAAGACGATGAAGGCGTTCTGTGCCCGTGCCAGATCCAGCTTTACATGGCGGTAGGGGCCATCGGCCACAGAGCGCAGCCCTTTTACCGTGCCGCTCACGGGGTCCCAGAGCTCGGCTTCCCCATCGGCCAGAAAATCCAGCGTTCCGTGGAATTCTCCGCCTACGGGTGCACTGACAAAGAACCATCTGGCGCCCGCGGTTTCCCGCTCATACCAGAGAACGTCTTCGCCATGGGCCTTGAGCTGCGGCTGCAGGCCCCAGGCGGAGAGCGCCTCCTCCAAGGGGACGTCCCAGGCAATGCTTCCCTTTCCCAGGCGGGAGATTTCTCCGCGCCGGGTCCAGATGCGGCCGATGGTTTTCCGGAACTGCCTTTCCGCCTTTTTATCGGCCTGCAAGGTGGCCAGGGACTGCGGCTCTCCGGCCACCACCCGCGCTCCGGCGCGGATGAGCCGGCAGAGTTTTTCCACTGTCTGCGGCAGCATCCTTTCATTTTCCGGAATCCACAGCACGCGGTAGCGCTGCCCTTCCGGCGTAATTAACTGACCATCCGCCACTTCCAGCCGGTTCAGGAGTACATCCGGATTGCAGTAGTCGTATTTGAATCCTTCCGGGAAGGGGGCCAGCTGGTTTGGCTTGTTGCCCACTTCGTCTCCAAGGTACCAGAGGACGTCCACCACGGGCTTGCCCTCCTCCAGCAGATAACTTAAACGGGCCAGGTAAGCGGTGAACCAGGGCATGTACGGCCACCAGGTTTGTCCGCGGAGGAAGGGCGTTCCAATGCGGTTGCCAAAACTGGTTCCCGGCGGCAGGAAGTCCACCTGCGGATTGTGCGTATAGGTATGGAAGACAAAATGCGTTACCCCCTCGCTCACATTCAGGTTGGCCACTTCCTTGAGCATTTCCCAGTGCTCGTCCCAGGTGAGATCGAAACTGGTGAAACTCTCGGCCGCCACCCGCCGCTTCCCATAAAGATGGGCGGCCGATGCGGTGGGCTTGATGGGCTTGAAGTTGAGGCTTCCCACAAAGTTGTCGGACAAGGGCTGCCAGAATTCGCACATGGGGACATCGGCCCACTTGTAATACTCCAGCGGATCCATGGCCACCACATCGGCGGCGGCCGTCTCATACTGCACCAGCATCCCGGCCTCGTGGGCCTGCTCCACCATGGGCTGGAAGAACTCCTTGATATACAGGTTGCTGCGGGTTCGGCGCCAGTCTGTGAGGAAGCGGGCGGTGGTTTCGGGATCGTCCAGCACATAGCCGCTCAGGGCAGGCATCCACCGGCGGAGGGCGTAATGGTTTTCTGCGGCAAAGCTCTCTTCCATGCCGTCTGTCCAGTTTTGGTTGTAGCACTCCCAGCTGTCCATGAGCATGCCGTCTGCCAGCCCCGCTACGGGGCCGCTTTGCAGGCGTCCCACATAGTTCGTGAATTGCTTCACGGCGCCCCGGCGGTCCAGCTTGTTGCATTCCCAGCCCGTGGCTTCGGCCGGCGCCGGGCCGTTTTTGTAGCCTATGTTCACATTCCCATAGCGCAGAATGGTCCAGGGCCCCTTGTCGGGCGCCTGCCAGCTTAGTTTTCCTTCCGGGCTCAGAAGCGGAGTAAGGTCTACGATTTCTTGGGTCCGGACGTAGGAGGCGGCGCTTCGCTGGGCGTGCCCCTGGTAGAGTTCCTTTGCGCGGAGGGTTCTGCCCGCCGCCGCTTGCCAGTCGTTCTGCCGGGAGGCGGAATGTACGCGGACGTAGCTGAGGTTGATGGGGTGCTCATTGCGGATGCACAGTTCATATTCCGGCGCAGGCGTCACTTCTTCCACGGCCAGCACAAAGGCTTCGATGTCCTGCCAGCTGGCCATGGGCAGCTGGGTATCCACCAGCGGGGTTTGGGTTCCGTCGGCCCGGATGGCCTTCAGGACAAGCTGCACGCCGGGTTCATTGCACCAGGCGCGGCCCAGGCTCTCTACGCTGGGCAGCTCCAGGGTGCGGATGGGGGCGTTTTCCAGTACGGAAAAGCGGAAAACATGACTTCCGGTACGGGACCAGTCCTCCCCGGATATGTCCAATCCCTTGGTGGTGAGCGGGGCTCCCGTGTCGCCTTCCGGTGTGGGGAAAGCCAGTACGCAGATGTCCCGGTAGTCCCGCCAGGCTTCCTCGGAAGGCTGTCCTTGGGGGAGTTGCAACGAGACCGTCTGCCCACCGGGCACATCGGTCCGGCTCCAGACAAGGTCCCGCATGGCTTCTTCCGGTTCTATCCACGGCCCGCCGGCCATGGCCCAGCCGGGACAAGTCTGGAGCGTAAGACGGAGGCCTTTTTCCTTTGCCGTGCGGGCCATGTGGCCCACCATCTGCTCCCACTCTTCCGAGAGGGGGACCACCGGATGCTCTACACCCGGCCATCGGCCTCCAAACGCGCCGTGGAACCACTGTACGCCGCTTATCCCGGCTTCGGAAATGGCGGAAAGGTCTGCCTCTACGCCCTCACGGGACACGTTGTCACCAATGAAGTGGAACCAGGTTTCCGGGCGGTTTTCCCGGGGCGGGTCCTGAAAATGAGCCGCATCCTGATGGCCGAAGGGCTGTTCGGCGCTTTTCGGCCGGCAGGAAATCAGGAGGAGCAGAAAAAGGACAAGACTTGTGCAGACTCTTTTCATAGTAACTCGAATTCGATTGAGTGGTGATTCGGGAGAAGCCGGAAGACTTTCCCGGAGTCATTTTTTTCACTCTCCTCGGCTAATCCCTTGACAAGCCTGAATCCATATTCGCGCCCTTGGGCGGAAGTCCTTATAGATGAGGGCGTTATGGATACAAACGGCAGGGACACGCCGGGAGCGGCAGATAACTCAAGGAACCAAGGCTCACTTATACCTGTTGATTGGACAAGGAATCCGTCTTCCGTCAGCGTGATTCTGAAGCGTCCCGTCCCGTCTGAGGAGGGCCAAATCACGGTTTGGCAGCATTGAGCCTTGTCCGACTGGAATACAGGATGACCGCCATCAAAGCCGGGAGCCACGAACCGGAGGCCTGCCCTCACCTCATCGGAACTCCACAGACAGCCATCGACAACAGGCAAAGTCTCATAGCGGAAGACGGGAAGGGTGTCGGGACAATCCAGATATTCCGAGCGGAGACACTCGTCAAAGATATGTATATCCCGGAATTCCAATCCTTCGGCATCCCATAACAGGTTCACACGGTAGTTCCTGCTGTTGAACCAGAATGTTTTGAGGCCTCCGTTCCAAGGGTCCTCGGTCGTAATGACACTTGTGGGCGGCGTGAGCGGGTATTCCTTCTTGAACCAACGGCCGGTCTCGGCGAGCGTTTCGATCCGGACCTCTCCCTTATCGGCCATTTCCCTGAGTCTGCCGGTCTGGATGACGAAGCCTTTTCCAAAGCGCTCCCAGGTGAAGGAATTCTCCTGGCCCACCTGGACATAATTGTAGCCCAGATGAGGCTCCTTCGTGAACATCCTGAAGAACCAGTCTATCCACTTCGGATTGCCGCCGCCTGCCTCATAAGCAGGCTCCAGAGACTCGACACTCTGGATTCCACCTCCGATCGTGGCCTCATACTGATGTATCGGATCGCTTCCCAGCATCCGGAAGACCGGTACAGGAACCGCCCCTTCCACCGTTTGCGCCGGCATGTATCCATTTTGGCGGCTGGGATAGAATCCGCCGTTCCAGTAGCCTCCCCACAAGGTATAGCCATCCGTTCCGACCTGGTCTTTGCACATGCAGGAAGCTTCGATAGCGTACTTCTCATAGAGGTACTCCAGCGTACCGGCGTCAATGAACCATGAGCCGACGGACTTGGGATACGCTCCGAATATTTCCTTGAACTTCTCCATATAGACATCGGCAAGCTTCTCACGCTCTTCCTGGGTATAACCGACGGAGAAGCCGACATGGGCATGCCAGTCCCAAGGGAAACGCCCTCTCCAAGTCATCCCGGCGGCCTCGACATGCGGCTGGGTTATTTCCCACCACGCGCCTATCTCGCAGCCCCGGGCCATCTCCTCCTTCATGAGCTGTTGGTAAGGAGGATAGATAAGGGCGTCATATTGAAGCAGATAGGTTCCTGTCAGGTCTTTTGACCTCAAATCTTCCGCTTGGGAAGCGACGGTCTCGTACAGCACGGTTTCGGTAATCTCGTCGTCGCGAGGTTCGGTGTAACGGATGAAATTGATGATGTTGACAATGCGCGGGGAGGATGATGCGGGATCGCCCGGCCGGCAGGCCGCGGCCAGGGTCACAAGAACGCCAAATACCAGAAGAGTCTTTTTCATAAAAGTTATTGTACAAGATAATCGTCAAATACAGCCTCCCCGCTTTCTTCGTTTTCATTGTAGCAGAAAAGGGCGGGACGAACGCCTTTCCAATTGGCCCTGTAACAGCCGAAGGGCTCCCCAATCGGTTGGAAGGCCTTTCCGTCTGTGGAATAATAGAACTGGAAGGATTCGGCCACGGCGTCATAGGTGAAGCGAAGGCAGGCCGAAGGGCCCTTGAGGGCCTGGACAGCGGACTCCGTCCCGTCATCGGCCGCCAGATAGAGGCAGCGCTGCCCGCCTTCCATCTTAACGCCCAGGGCGGACATCACGGAACCCATGACGGAGAGACCTGCCCGGCAGCCTTCCGTGAAACGGCGGGTATCCAGTTTCACTGTCACGGTTCCCTCGTAGCCAAAAAGCTTCTGGCTCAAGGTATTGCGGGCCTCCCTGAACGAGGCGGCCTTCAGGGCGTGGTAGGTGAGTTTCCCGGGATTCTCCGTAAGGGACCACCCTTCCGGAACCGGATTGTGGTTGAACTGCCACTGGGCGCCCGGCACCGGAGCGGAAAAATCGTCCGACGTGGCCGGGCGGGAAGGGACGGTCTCCGGGCCCGCGGGCTTTTTCCAGCTGTAAACCGGCTCTCCAATGCCATTCCGGTCGATATCCACACCCATCACCGGCCAGCCGTCCTGCCACCACATGGGCTGCAGATGGACAACGCGGCCCAGTACGGGCGTATCCTGGAAATGGAGGAACCACCATTCCCCTTCGGGCGTATCTATAATGGCACCCTGATGCGGGCCGTTAATCTCCGTAGAGCCCTGCTCCAGTACCACCCGCTTCTCGTAGGGGCCATAGAGGGAAGCGGAGCGGAGAATCACCTGCACACCGCCGCCAACTCCGCCTTCGGGGATGCTCATATAGTAGTAACCGTTCCATTTATGGATTTTTGTCCCTTCCGCCACCGGGCCGCGGTACACCACTTCACCATCGTCCAGAAGCTGTTTCCCGTCGGGAGACATCTTGTGGAGAATGATGGGGCCGGCACCCCATACGCTGTGCCCCAGATAGGCCTGCCCGTCTTCGTCCCAGAAAGGACAGGGGTCTTCCCAGTGCCACACTTCCTTTACGCAGTGAAGCGGGGCCCAAGGGCCTTCCGGTGCGGGGGCGCTGGTCATGAAGAGACCTTCGTCCGGTGTGCAGAAATAGACATAGAAAAGGCCGTCATGATAGCGGATGCTGGGAGCCCAGGAACCGCCGGAATAATGCTCGTTGGTTTCCCAGCCGGGGTAGTCAAAACGCGAATACAGCTGGGTGATGTACTCCCAGTTCACCAGGTCCTTGGACCGCAGGATTTGCATGCCCAGGAAATGGAAATCGGAAGCTACCATGTAGTAGGTGTCCCCCACCCGGATAGCGTCCGGGTCTGAGAAATCGGCATTGAGGACGGGATTGATGTATGTTCCGTTGCCCTGGTCTCCCCAGCCCACCTGCCAGGCCGGGAGAGCCGAGGGCTGCGGCTGGCTGCAGGAGGCGGCCAGAAAGGCAAGAAGAATCAGGCAATAAGTTCTCATATCCTTGCAATTATTCAAAACGGAACCAGTCTATCTCAAAGAGTTCGACCGGACTCTTCCAGGAGCCCCACTCTCCCGAGAAGGTGAACCAGAGGGCCTGAGGGCCTTCCTTGACATCGTCCACATCGCATTCCAGGGTAATCCACTCTCCCTTTCCGGCCGGAACGTCCACCGAGGCTATCACCCCGTGGAAGGTCTGGTCCTGATGGACACTGATGTGGCCGCCGGCAAGGGCGCGCACCCGGATGATGAAATTTTTGAGCCCGGAAGGGAAATCGATATATTTCCAGGCCGCCTTGCTGCCGTCCAGGATGCCGGCAACCACCTCGCGGTCACTCCGGCCTTCCATCAGGCGCACATGCGGGCCGCCGTTAAAGAGGCAGGCTCTTGCCGCATCGATGGTGCTGGTGGCAGGAATGGGCTCTCCGGCCCCCTGGGAGGTCATTTCCACCTCGTTGATGGTGCCGTCGGCATTGAAGGTGATGGGCTCGATACAGGCCTTGCGGAGTTTGCTGGAATGGTGGGTGGAACGGTGGTACAGCACATACCACTGCCCGTTAAACTCCACCACGGAACCGTGGTTGTTCCAGACATCCGGGTCGCAGCCGCCGCTGTCCACAATCACGCCCTTGTACTCATAGGGTCCGAAGACGTTCCGGGACATGGAATAACCTATGCAGGTGGGCATGTTCTGGCGGCTTACGTCGGCATACACATAGTAATACCAGCCGTTTCGTTTGAAAACGAAGCTGCCTTCATGGAAGAAATGCTCGTCTTCCGTCACAAGGCCTTCGTGCAGGGTGGACATGTCCAGGGACTTCATGTCCGGGTTCAGTTTGGCCCCCCGGGCGCTGAACTGGTCCCAGAAGTAATAGGCCTGGCCGTCATCGTCAATGAACACGCAGGGGTCGATTCCCCGGATGCCCTCAATCTGCACACCGTCCGTAAACGGACCGGTGGGAGAATCGGCCACGGCCACGCCCTCCGTCCATTCGGAGAGGTCGTAGTACATGTAGTACTTTCCGTCCTTCTGAACAATGTCCGGCGCATACAAGTCTGCATCGCTGTAGGACACCGCATCATAAGGGCCTTTGGTGGCCAGTACGTTGGTGTGCAGCGTCCAATGCTTCAGGTCTTCCGTCGAGAGGAGATGGTGATAGGCCGAGCACCACACATCCGGCCCCAGGTCCAGGGAACAGGCCACGTACAGTTTTCCGTCTATCACCTTGGCGCTGGGATCCGCCATATACACGCCCATCGGGCTGATGGGATTGTAGCCGAATTCACCGGCCGGGAGAGCCTCCCGACCTTCATGGAGCTCAACGAGCGGTTCACGGAGTTCCGCTTTCGGGGAACAGGCGGCCAGCAGAAATGCCGACAGAGCTCCGGAAAGCGTGAAGCGCAATATATTGATACTCTGAGCCTTATGCAAAAACACATCGGAAATTTTCATAGGAGGTTTTTCGTATTTAATTAATTGCCAGTTATTTACATTTCACGCTTTAATGAACATACACTCGTCCGCCGGTAATCTTTTCATCGGCATTCCTCCCCAGCCATACCTCAAACCAGCCTTCTTCCACACCAAAGTGCAGGTCCTTGTCCCAAAGGCCGAACTCGCGATAAGGAATCTCCAGCTCCACCTCCCGGCATTCTCCGGGGGCCAGGGATACCCGCTTGAAGGCGGCCAGCTGTTTGAGGGGACGCGCTACGGAGGCCAGTTCGTCGTGGATGTACAGCTGCACCACCTCGTCGCCGGTCATGGAACCGGTGTTGGTCACCGTCACCTTTACCTTGAGGCTTTCTCCGGCGGCCAGTTTCTCGGGAACGGCCAAGTTGCTGTATTCAAAGCTGGTATAGCTGAGTCCATACCCGAAGGGATACAGCGGACTTCCGTCGTTCTCCACATAGCCGTATCCGCGTCCGCCGGGCTTGATGGAATAGTAATAGGGATTCTGGCCGATGTTGCGCACCCAGCTGAAAGGCAGGCGTCCACCGGGATTCACCCGGCCGGAAAGGACATCGGCCAGGGCCCTGCCGCCCTGTTCGCCGGGATACCAGGCCTCCAATACGGCGGCCACGTTGTCCACCCAGGCGGAGATGTCAATCACCGCACCGTTGTGAAGCACCACCACCACGGGTTTGCCCGTCGCAATGAGATCCTTCAACATCTTTTCCTGGTCAATTTCCACGTCTATGGACTGTTTGTCGGCCACAATGAGGCCGCCTTCGGAGCGTTCCATGGACATGTGACTGGAAGGAAGGCCGAAGCTGCTGCGGTCGCTGCCCTCCTCCTCGGTGATGGAAGGGAAGAATAGCAGCACGTCGCAGCTGCGGGGCGCAGAGGGGTTCAGCTGCACATCGGCCTTTCCGGCGAAAGCCTGTTTCAGGCCCTCGAAGGGGGTTACGCCGTCTCCTTTCCAGCCGCCGCGGGCTCCGCTGTAATCGCCGATGTTGAGCGTGTTGGCCGCCGGGCCGTACAGGCCTATCCGCCGGACGTTTTTGAGTGGCAGGATGCCGTTATTTTTCAAGAGCGTCATGGACTTGCAGGCCGCCTCATAGGCCAGTTCCCGGTGCTCCGGGCTGCGCACAATGGCCGATGCCTGCTCCGGGTCCACAAAGGGCTGGTCAAACAGGCCCAGCTCAAACTTGATTCTTAGCACCCGCCGCACGCTCTCGTCCAGTACTTTTTCGGAGATTTTGCCGCTTTTCACCAGGTCCAGCAGGCCGTCGGAGGTTACATGCAGCTGCAAATCCAGCCCGTTGTTCATGCAAAGCGCCAGCGCCTCGTCCTCCGTCGTGGCCATCATGTGATTGCGGCGCACGATGTCCACAGCGTCATAGTCGCTCACTACGATACCCTTGAAGCCCCATTCTTTCTTGAGGATGTCATTCAGAAGGCGGCCGTTGCACGATGCCGGGATTCCGTCTACGGAGTTGTAGGCGCTCATGATGCCCCGGGCCCCGCCTTCCTCAACGCACGCGCGGAAAGGCTCCAGGTATACTTCCCTCAGTTCCCTCCAAGATGTGGTGGAAGCGAAGGAATCGTGTCCGCCCTCGCCGTAATTGTCTACAAAATGCTTGGGCGTAGCCACCACACCGCCCTCTTCCAGGGCCTTTACATAAGCCACGCCCATTCGGGAATTCATGAGCACGTCTTCCCCGTAACTCTCCTGACCCCGGCCCCAGCGCTGGTCGCGCGTGATGTTGATGACCGGGGCATAGACTTGCCGGACCCCCACGGCCCGCAGTTCCCGGGCTACCACCTGTCCCACCCGGTAGTAGAGGCCGTCGTCAAAGGTGGCGGCCATGGCTATGCTTTGCGGGAAACAGGTGGCGTTGCCCCATTGGGCGCCGTGCAGGGCCTCGCCGTGCTGCAGCACTGGAATGCCCCAGCGGCTGGCTTCCATGGACTTCCGGGTGTCGTCATTGATGCGTTCCGCTACGGACTTGGGGTCGTTGGGCAGACCCTCGTCGGGCAGGAAATGGCCCACGTTGCGGATGTGCCCTTTCCCGTAGTCGCGGTTCTCGTAGAATTCGTCCATGTACAGCAACTGGGCGCTTACCTGGGCCACTTTTTCTTCTGTGCTCATGCGGGAAAGAAGGGTTTCCACCCGTTTTTCCACGGGGTCGGAAGTCCCGCAGGCGGCTAACACCAGCAAGGAGGCGGCAAGGATAGGAAAAGCTTTCATAATTATCTGTTATTCAAATACTTCAATGACCTTTCCGCGCCAGCTTTGAGGCTGGGGCAGGTTGAGGATGCGGGCCACGGTGGCGGCCAGGTCCATCTGAATCACCGTCTCTTTGATTGGGTGGTTCTTCTTGACGCCCTTGCCCCAGACAAGCAGCGGGGTGGTAATCTCCAGGTCGGTATCTCCGCCGTGGCCGGTCTGGTAGTGGCCGTGGTCGGAGGTAAGGATAATGATGCTGTCGTCATAGATGCCGGCGTCTTTGATGCCTTCCACGATCCGGCGTACACGGTCGTCCACCAGGGGAAGCTCGGCATAATATTCGGCCGATCCCTGTCCGTAGGAGTGCCCCATGTGGTCCAGGGCGTCAATGTGGATGAAGCAGAGTTCCGGTTTCTGTTCCTGAATGAATTTCACACTCTCGGTGACAATGGCGTCCGGGTGCCCTTCCGGGTCTTCAATGCGCTTGTAGTAGTCCAGGCAGAGGGTGTCGGCATAATTGAGGAAGTCTCCCCATTCGCACACCACGCCGGTCCGGGCCTCCGGCCGTTCCTTTTTCAGCACATGGAAAAAGGTGGGCTGGTTGCCATGCTCCGTGAGCAGGATGGGCGTGAAGGTGGGGTGGTCCTCATTGCCGGTAATTCCGGAGAATTCCACCGGGGTTCCGTTCATCATGGCGGCCCAGTTGGCGCCGCTGATGGAAGGACGCATGGTGCGTTTGTCCAAGGTCCAGGCCCCCTCCTGCATCGTTTCCTTGATGAAAGGATATTCTCCCTTTTCCATGCACCAGCTTCCCCAGCCGTCCAGGCCGATAACAATCACATGGGAGGCGAGAGGGCCCTCGGAGGCCGTTTCCCGGCCGCAGGAGGCCAGCATCATCAGGGCCGCAAGGGCCGTCAAAGTCTTTCTCATTATTGGATTCTGAATTGGTAATTGTACGTTCCGGGGGTAATCAGATATCCGGGCAGGGGGCCTTCGCCGCAGCTGGCGTTGCCCAGTCCCATGAAAGCGCAGTCCAGGTTCAGGACCACGGCCTCCCTGCGAATCTTGTCCAGATCGTTGGCATATTTGATCAGATAAAGGTCCTCATCCGTGTAGTGGAGGGTGCTGAAGCCAAAGGCCGACTCGGCCAGGAAACTCACCTGGGAACCGTCCGCTGCGGACAACGTGACCCGGCGGGTGTCGCAGCGCCCGCCCATGGTCTGGGTGCGGACATAGTTTTCCGCCATGCCCGTAACGGTAGAGGCGTACCGGCCCAGGAAGGCGCAGTCCTTGCGGTCCGGATAGTTCTCCATGGGACCGCGGCCATACCAGTTCACGTTCTCGAAGGCCGGATTCAGCAGCAGGCGCAGGCTCAGGCGGGTGGGCGTGGCGCCCTCCGGCACGTCAAAGCTGGCCGATACGTCCACAGACCCTTCGGCATTTACGTCATAGCAGATTTTCAGCGGAAGGACAGCATCTCCGGCAGGGGCTTCGTAGGTGCTTTCCACATGCAGCCGCTGCTCCGAGGGCTTGAAGAAGAAATCCGTGAGCCGGGCCTCGCCGGAGACCATCCGGCCGTTCTCGTCCAGGATGTAGCTGTTCTTGTCGTTGCCAATGTAGCGGAGGCCGTTGAAGGCCGGGCCGCCCATCTGCTGCAGCACCTCCTGTCCGCTCAGGCAGAGGCTCAGCAGGCGGCCGCTGCTGCGGTCGAAGCGTACGGAAACGCGCCCGTTCTCTGCGCGCAGATAGCGGCTTTCTTCCGTCCAGATTTTAAGCGCCTCCCCTTCCTGTACGGCCGGGAGCCGATGCGCCTTCTCTTTCAGGAGGAATTCCTCGGAGGCCACCACGTGCCCGGCATCGGCCCAAAGGGTGGCATCCTTCAGGGAGACATAGGCCTGGAGCGTCACGTCTCCGTCGGCCTGCAGAAGAGCCTCGTCATAGGGAAGATCCACCGTGCATTTCTGCCAGGGAGCGGTGGCGGGCAGGGCCATGCGGCCTTCCTTCACCACCTTCCCTTCTTGCAAAAGGACATAACGAAGCTCCATCTCGTCCAGGTCATAGCTGGTGTAACGGTTCTCCAAAACCAGCTTGTGAGGGTCTTCCAAGGCCATTTTTACATACTGGTACACTTTCTTTACCTGGAGCAGCTTGGGGGTAATCTCCCGCCGGGCCGTAATGATGCCGTTGCAGCAGAAGTCGTTGTCGTTGGGCACGTCCCCGAAGGAACCGCCAAAGTAGAGCTTCCTGTCCTGCGCGCCGGGCTTCTCGATGGCCTGGTCCACCCAGTCCCAGATGCAGCCCCCGATCATCCTTTCAGACTTGTTCTCAATATAGTCCCAGTAATCGGCCAGATTGCCGATGGAATTCCCCATGGCATGGGCATACTCGCAGAGGAAGTAGGGCCGAGGGGCGCCGCTGCGGTCCATCCGGACCATAGCGTCAAAATAGGGATACATCTGGGAGTCGAAATCCGCGATGGAGCTGTCGCCCTCGTAATGGACGGGGCGGCTGTCCAAAGCCTTGATGGCATCCCTTTCGGCCACCAGGTTGGGGCCCTTGCCGGACTCGTTGCCCAGGCTCCAGAACAGCACCGAGGGGTGCAGGCGGTCGCGGCGGACCATCCGCACGGCCCTGTCCACATAGGCCGCCTCCCAGGAGGGGCGTTTGCTGATACCCTGGTCTCCGTGGCATTCCTGGTCGGCCTCGTCCAGGATGTAAAGGCCGTAGTAGTCGTACAGGGCGTACATCTTGGGGTCGTTGGGGTAGTGGCTGGTGCGTACAGTATTCAGGTTGTGGCGCTTCATCAGCAGAATGTCCTCCACCATGGATTCTACCGGCACGGCCTTGCCGTGGACGGGGTGGATGTCGTGGCGGTTGGCCCCCTTCAGATAGGTGAGCACATGGTTGATATACAGTTTGTTGTTTCTGAATTCAACTTTCCGGAAGCCGTGTTGGAAGAAGGTGCACTCCAGGGTTTTTCCGGCGGCATCCAGCAGTTCGAAGCGCACGGTATACAGATAGGGTTTCTCTGCGCTCCACAGCTGAGGGTTCTTCACCGGGATGCGTCCGTGAAGGCTTTCTCCCACCTTGTGGCCCTCTTGGTCGTACAGGGCCATTTTCACGTTTCCTGCGCCCTGCACGAAGGCCGTCCCGTGCAATACCGCCTCGGAGAGGTTTTCGTTGAATTCAGACTCCAGCCGGAAGTCTGTAAAATGCACTTTGGGCCGGGCCATCAGGTACACGTCGCGGTGGATGCCCCCGAAACGGAACATGTCCTGGTCTTCCAGGTAGCTGCCGTCGCTCCATTTGTACACTTCCACGGCCACCACGTTGCGCCCGCTGCGCACATACTGGGTAATATTGAACTCCGCATCGTTGTTGGAGCCCTGGCTGTAGCCCACTTTCTTTCCATTCACCCACAGGTAGAAGGCGGAATATACGCCGTCAAAATGGATGTAAACCTCCTGCCCTTTCCAATGGGCCGGAAGGGTGAAATCCCGCCGATACGAGCCCACCGGATTGGGCTCCTTTTCCATGGTGTACCCCTTCTGCGCCTGAATGAAGGGCGGATTGTCCATGAAGGGGTAGGTGACGTTGGTATAGAGCGGCGTGCCGTAGCCCTTCATCTCCCAGCAGGAGGGCACGTCTATATCGGCCCAGGCCGATACGTCAAAAGAGGGCTTGAAGAAGCTCAGGGGCCTGTTTTCGGGGTCTGCTACCCAGTGGAATTTCCATTTTCCGTTGAGGAGCATCACGCGGGAGGATTCCGTGCGCACCCAGGGCTTGCGGTAGGCCGGGTCGGCCGTCATTTCGGCCTCGGAGGCATAGGGAATCAGGGTGGGGTGCCCCGGCTCCTTGTTCACGGCGAAGACGCGCTCGTTCTCCCAGTCGTTCTTGGAGGATGTCTTGGAAACGACCAAATTCAATTTCAAGGCCGATTCCCTGATCTGCCACCGCTGGAGGGCATTTTCGGGCTGCGTTTCCAGCTGCCAAACCTTGTTGCCGGCGGCGCATTCCTTCATACCCAGCGCCATCCCCGTGGCGGCCGATATTACCGAGTAGGACCCGTCGGAGAGCCGGGTGATGCGCCAGTGCTGGTTGGGGTTGGTGGCTCCGTCGGCCCATTGGATGACGGGATGCTCCCCGGCGCTGTCATTGTTGTCTATGGCCATGGCGGTGAAACCGTTCACCAGCTGGAAGAGGCCTTCTCCCACGGGGCGGATCATCCAGACCTGCCCTTCCCGTCCCTTTTCCGGCGAGGCCAGCACGATGGGGGTTTCTTCCTGAACGTCGTCCCGGGAATCCAGTAGAAGGCCGTTCATGCCAATCTCGTAGCTTTTCCGAGGGTCAAAAGTTTGGGCCGGGGCCTTGATGCCCAGCAGCAGGCCTCCCAGGGCCAACAGGCAGCAGATTTTTCTCATGGTTTGCGTTTATTCGTGATACAGCATGGAGGCGGGCAGGTTGCTCACGGAGATGCCGGGGCCCCGCAGGCCCACCTCAATGGTTTCTTCGGCAAAGTTGTCCCAGAAGCCCACCTCGATGCGGTGGAAACCGGCTTCCAGGGATACCCAAATCTCCTGGGAGCCGCCGCCGTCGCGGTCCAGGTTAATCAGAGCCTGCCCGTCCAGACTCAGGCGGGAGCCGTCGTCGGAGTGCAGGGAAAGCCGGTACAGGCCGTCCTGCTCCACCTTCATGAGCCCTTTGAAGAAGAGGCCGAAGTGGTCTTCCCGCTCCTTGAGCGTTGCGCTAATGACAGGGGTGATGC
Source organism: Bacteroidales bacterium (assembly GCA_017480345.1). Lineage (GTDB taxonomy): Bacteria > Bacteroidota > Bacteroidia > Bacteroidales > UBA932 > Cryptobacteroides. Next base: position 16,898 of record JAFVAU010000004.1, on the reverse strand, counting down.
CGGTGCTCTTTTCCGGGGCGGAGAGGAAGCCGTCCACGCTCATGTAGTGGCCCTCCCGGTAAGAGTAGCGGAGGCCCTTTCCGGCCGGCGCGGCGTCCTTCACGGCGGCAAAATGCTTGGCGTCGTGGCCGTCGGCCATGCCCAGAATCTTGTTCACAGGCCAGGAGAGGGCTTTTTTGAGCTTGTAGTTGCCGGTGGCGCGGATGTCTGTGCAGGAGGCTCCGAAGAGCAGCTTGTATTCTCCTTCGGCCGCTTCCCAGGCCGATGCGGCCTCGTTGAAGGAGGCCAGGCCGTAGTTGTCTACCGTCATGGTAAGCACCTGGCTTTCACCGGGTTGCAGGAGCCTTGTCTTGGCAAAGGCCTTAAGCTCGCGGGCGGGTTTCTCCAGGCCGCCGGCGGGGGCGCTCACGTAGAGCTCCACCACTTCCTTGCCCGCCATGTCGCCCGTATTGGTGATGGTGACGGAAGCGGTGAAACCATCGGCCCCGGCCTTCACGGTGGGCTTGGAATAAGCGAAGCTGGTATAGCTGAGGCCATAGCCGAAGGGATAGGAGACCTCCATCTCCTGCGTCACATAGTAGCGGTAGCCCACCCAGATGTCTTCCGTGTACTGGGTAAAGTCCACGTTCTCCTTCTTGTGGTAGGGGGCCAGCGGCTCATAGTCGTAGGGGAAATCGGCCTGGGAGGGGATGTCCCGGTAATTGTTAGGGAAGCTCATGGGCAGTTTGCCGGAGGGGTTCACCTTGCCCGTGAGGATGTCTGCAAGGGCATTGGCTCCTTCCTGGCCCGGAGACCAGGGCAGGAGGATGGCATCGGCCAGATGTTTCCAGGAGGCGGTTTCAATGACGCCGCCAATATTCAGGATCACCACCACGCGCTTCCCCCGGGGCCGATAGGCATTGTGCAGGTTCTGAAGAAGCTCCTTCTCGGTGGCGGAAAGCTCGAAGTCTCCCGCCAGCCGGCGGTCCTTGCCTTCGCCGGCCTGGCGGCCCAGCACCACCACGGCCACGTCGTTCACCGTTGCCTGGTAATCAATGGCCGATGCGGTGAGGAAAGGCTCCTCGCGGTGCTCATTGTCCACTTCGAACTCCATCTTGAAACGGTTCTTAAGGGCTTTGGCTTCAAGGGAATAGTAGTTCTTGAGACTGCCGTCCAGCGTGAATCCGGCCGTCTCCAAGGCCTGGGTCATGGTAACCACATAGGGCTTGTGCACTTCGCCGGAACCGGTGCCGCCGGCAATGAAATCCTCGCTGGTGACGCCGTACAGGGCCACCCGCTCATGGCCCTTGAGGGGCAGGGTGTGCCGCTGGTTGCGAAGAAGGACGATGGATTCCGCCGCCGCCTCGCGCGAAGTGACGGCGTGGGCTTTCAGGTCCGGATGGCCGGAGTGGGCATAGTGGCGGAACTTGGGTGTCTTTACCACGTATTCCAGGATGCGGCGCACGTTGCGGTCCACCTCTTCCAGGGAGATTTTTCCTTCCCGGACGCCTTCCAGGATGCGCTGGATTTCCACATGGGATCCGGGGTCCATGAGGTCGTTTCCGGCCTTGACGGATTTTGCGGTGTTGTCTTTGAGGCCCCAGTCCGTGATTACAATGCCCTCATAGCCCCATTCGTCCCGGAGAATGGTGGTCAGGAGCTCATAATCCTGCTGGGTGTATTCTCCGTTGAGCTTGTTGTAGGAGCTCATGATGGTCCAGGGGCGGCCTTCCTTCACGGCAAGCTCGAAGTTTTTGAGGTATATCTCCCGGAGGGCACGGCGGCTCACCAGGGCGTCGTTCTCCGTGCGGTTGGTCTCCTGGTTGTTGGCCGCATAGTGCTTGGCCGATGTGCCCACCCCGTTACTCTGGATGCCCCGGATGTAGGCGGCGGCCATTTTGCCGCTCAGGAGCGGGTCTTCGGAGAAATACTCGAAGTTACGCCCGCAGAGCGGGTTGCGGTGGATGTTCATGCCAGGCGCCAGCAGCACGTCCACGCCATATTCCAGCACTTCGTTCCCCATCACCTTCAGGGTGTTTTCCACCAGCTGGGTGTCCCAGGAACTGGCCAGCAGGGTGCCCACAGGGAAGCCCGTGGCCACGGTGTGGGCGGGATCCCGCTCCGGGTCTATACGCACACCGGCCGGGCCGTCGGAAAAGATGGTCTGGGGAATGCCTAAGCGCGGGATGGCCCGCGTCCCGCCCGCCAGGCCGGGGACCAGGTTGTCGGAGCTAGTACCCACCAGGAGGGAGGCTTTTTCCTCCAGGGTCATGGCCTTCAGCACTTCGTCAATGTTGTTCGGGTTCAGTTGGGGCTGGGCCATGGCTGCGAGGCCGGCCAGCAGAAGGAGGGGGGTAAGGAGTGTTTTTTTCATGGGTTCAGAAGGAGAGTCTGCCGGATTTTTCAACATGGACCGTGGCGCTCTGGTTGTTGCCCCAGAGAATGGTGAGGTCGAAGGGAACGTTGGTGGTAACGGTGATGACGGGCTTGTCGGCCGGGTTTTTCCGGGCGGCGGCCTTCAGGGCCACCACGCCGTCGGGGCCAAAGGGATAACGCTCGATGCCGTGGGCTTCCGTCTGGCGGAGGTCCCACTCGATGCTGCCGGCGGAATAGTCGCTGCGGATGCCCAGGATGCATTCGATGAACTCCGCAATGGGCGGGAGACCGGCCCAACCCACGAAGTCTTTGCGGGCCATGAAGCCGGGCTCGATGCTTTCGGGGGCATAATACTCCCAGAAAGTGCCTGTGTTTTTCCATACCTGGAACACATTGCCGTAGTGGTTGTCGGCCACCTCGCGGCAAAGCTCCTTATAACCCTTGCGCCACAGGCCGTCAATGACCATGTAGTTGGCGCCCGGCCAGATGCCGCCCTGCCAGTATCGGCCCAGGGGGTTGTATTTCTTGTGGTCGGCGCTCAGGGAAGGCACGCGGTGCGGGCGGCCGAACTCCGTGGTGTCGCTCAGGTGCGCCACCAGCGTGTCCATCCGCTCTTTGTCCAGAACATCCGTCTGGAGTGCCCAGAAGGCCGATATTCCCTTCACTGCAGCGCGGGAGCCGTCGGCATAGACGTCGTAGAGGAAGCCCGTCTCGGGGTCCCACATGTGGTCGTTGATCCAGGCCTTGAGGAACTTCATCTCGTCCTCCATCTCTTCAATTTCCTGCCAGCGCTCCGTGAAGAAGCCTATCTGCATGAGGCAGTCCTCCACCAGATACTGCTGCAGGTTGGTGTCCAGCCAGCTCATGTGGCCGTTGGAGAAAATCTGGTTGTAGCCTTCTCTCACGCGGGGCATGTTGTCCATGCCGGTGCCCCAGCCGCTGCTCCAGTAGGTGCCGTTGGGCCAGGTGCGGTTCAGTTTCCACCACTGGGCATAGGCCACCAGGGCGGGGAACACGCGGTGCAGACGGTCTATGTCCCCGAACTGCTTGTAGTACAGCAGCTCCGCCCAGGGAAGCAGGTTGGGACCCGTGGAAACGGGGTCATAACGCTCGAAACAGTCGGAGCCGTCGGCCCGGATTTCCCGGCAGATGAAGCCGTCCTGGTGCTGCTTGGCGTAGAAATTGTCCAGGGTGCGCTGGAAGGGGAAGAAACGGTAGCCGTAGCGGGCGAACATCATCATGAAGGAGTCGTCCCACATGAAAATGTTGCCGTTGTAGGCCACGTCTAAGTAGGGGCTCACGAAACCGGAGCCTTCCTGGGGCTGCCGGATGTTCCCCACGGCAATCTGCCAGGCATGCCAGTACATGTCCACTTCCTGCTGATGGCCCTCCCAGAAGGGCGCGGGAAGCACTTTCCGGGCCTTTTCAAAGCTGCCGGGCTCCACCGTCTCGCGGGGCAGGGTGCGGTAGGGGTTCTCCGCCACGAAGATGTTCTTCACATAGGTGTTCTTGTAGGGTAGCTCGTACGGGCCGCTCTTGAGGTCTTGTGCCAAGGCAGGCAGGGAAAGGGCCAGCAGGCTTGCTATAAGGCCGATTTTTCTCATTTCGTAACCAGTTTTTTGATGGTGCGGGGAATTTCCACGTTCATGTAGGTGCCCATGAATTCACGGGAACCGGGGCCGTAGGCGAATACGGGCACCACGGTAGGGGTATGGTCGTCGGAGTTGTACACGGCCAGGATGTGGCCGCTCTCCAAGTCTCCGTCCAGGAGGGTGAGGCCGCCGGTCTCATGGTCGGCGGTAACCACCACCAGGGTTTCGCCGTCCTCATCGGCAAAACGGAGGGCGGCCGCCACGGCGCGGTCAAAGGCCAGCTGTTCAATCACGGAGGCGGGGAAGCAGTCCGAGTGGCCGGCATAATCTATTTTGGCGCCTTCCACCATGAGGAAGAAGCCTTTGCGGGAGAGGCTCTGAAGCTTGTGGATGGATTCCGTGGTGATATCGGCCAACAGGTCCAGCGTCTCCTCGGTGGCATACGGGCGCATGCGCTGGTCAATGGCAATCACCTTGCCGGGGAGGGAGGTGGTTCCCAGGGCGTCGTGGCTGTAGAAATAGCCCTTGGCCTTGATGCCGGCCATCAGGTCCAGACCGTCCTGCCGGGGATCTTCAAAATAGTCCGTTCCGCTGCCGCACAGCAGGTCCAGCGTGCTGGAAGTGGCCAGGAAGCTGGTGATGAGCTCGGTACTGTCACGCTCGGAGGTGTGGCCGTAGAAGACGGCGGGGGTGGCGTCGGCAATGTCTCCCATGGTAATGACGCCCGTGGACTTGCCCAGGGCATGGAAATAGTCCGTGAGGGGGGAGTGTTCCGCGGAACCGTCGTGGTTGGAGGCAATATGGCGTGTCCAGGAAAGCTGGCCTGTGGCCAGGGCGCTGCCGCCGGAAGCGGAGTCTCCGATAAAGTCGTCCTGCGGGTTGTAGAACTGGATGCCGATGCTTTTCATCTTCAGGATGCTCAGCTCACGCTTGTTGGCGTAGGCGCCGGCCACAATCTGGTTCAGGCCCATGCCGTCGCCGATGAGCAGGATCACGTTCTTGATTTTCTTCTTGGCCCCGTCGTTCTTGTAGCTGGGCGTGTAGGTGGGGACGCGCCGGGTGAGCTGCAGTTTCTCGTTCTGGAAGCCGGAGAAGTCACGGGTGGCGGCGTCCAGCTTCTTGGTTCCGGTGACGCCGGCTTCCACCTTGTGCCGGCCCATGATGAAGTTCTTGTTGCCCCAGTCGCTGAAAAAGAGCGAGGCCACGGCCGGTTTGTCCGTGTTGATGATGTCCACGCCCAGTTTCCAGAAGGTGAAGTAGGCGGTGGTGCCCTCCGGAGCCTCCCAGAAGCGGATGGGCTTGCCCCAGGAATGGACCTTGGCAATGGCCTGGGTCACGGCGTCCAGTTCCGGGTCTATCATGCGGCCCTTGCCGTTCCACTTGCGGGCAAAGAGGCGGAAGGAGTTGCTCACTAAGGCCACACGCTCCAGCTGCGCCGCGGTGTAGCTGTCCCGGATGTCTCCGTCAAAGCCCACCCAGGCGGGGTAGTCGCAGAAATGCTCCTTGGCGGGCACGTTGCCGGTGATGGCCACTTTCACGCCCTTCGGGGAGCAGAAAACGTCCGGGAAGTCTTCCAGTTGAGCAATCACTTCCGTGAGCGTGGGCTCCGTGGCGCTCTTGAGCTCCACCAGCAGCATCAGCTGCTCGTCGGAGCCTTCCCACATGCGGCCGCCGTTGGCGCGGAAGGTGCGCACGATAGGGTCCACATACATCCTCAGGAAGCTGTTTTCCGGCTTCAGGTCCTCTACGTCGTGGCCCACCAGAAGCTCTTCGTTATGGAAGAAGACATCGGCCTCGATGGAGCGGCAGTGCTGGGAATAGGCCTCCCAGAAGGGTGCGGTGCGGTTATAGTCGTTGTGCGAATGAAGGACAACGGGGTGCTGGGCCGCTGCGCAAAGGGGCAGCAGGATGGCCAGGGAAAGGAGAAGTTTTTTCATTATCTGTAGTACAATTTATCCAGGGGAATACGGGAGAAGCTGTCTTCGTTTTCGGCCTTCCAGCCCCAGGCAAGCGCCTGGCCCTCATAGTCTTCCAGGTAGAGGAGCTTGTAGCTGTGCAGGCCCTTCAGGAGCGGAATGCGGCCGAAGGTGGTGATGGCGCTGTGGGAGCCGTCGTTGTCCACCACCAGCGTCCCGTCCACCTCCAGGATGGCGCCGTCGTCGCTGGTGAGGGAGAAGCTCCAGATGCCGTCTTCCGGTATGTCAATGTAACCGGAGAAGATATAGCCGAAGTGGTCTTCGTCGGGGGCGTTCTCAATGGACGGTTCGCTCATGACTCCGCCGGCCTTTGCCGGGCTCCGGCGCACATCGGCCGTCTCCGAGAAGGTGCCCAGGTGGTAGGTGTAGCGGCAGCCGCTTCGCAGGCCGGCGAGCTTGAGGCCGGGGCGGAAGAAAGCCTTGGTGGCTTGGGCCGATGCCTCCGGGGAAGCTTGCATGCCCTCCTTGAAGGCCTTTGCCCGGATTTGGGCCGATTCGCTCAGCACCAGAGGCTCCGTGTAAAGGGGACTCTCCTCCGTGGGCTCGCTGCCGTCCAGGGTATAATGGATGGCGGCTTCCGGGGTGAGGCAGTTCATGGTAAGGGGAATGGATTCCCGGAAGAGGGTGAGGCCGCCGGAGAAGGCCGGCGTGGACACCACGGGCTCCGTTGTCATGGAATAGGGGGCCGGGAAGGCGTCACGGCCATGGTCCGGAGTTTTGGAAAGACGGAAGGCCAGGGTGCCGCCGCCCATGATTTCTTCGTAGGTGAGGTAATTCCTCTCCACCGGCTTCCCGTTCAGGGTAACCTTGGAGATATAGGGGTAGGAAGGCTTGTCGGCCAGGATGGTGAGGCTGTTGCCGTCGCCCAGTGCCAGGGTGGCTTTCTTGAACAGTGGGGCCGCCAGGATGTATTCTCCCGTGCCGGGGCAGGCGGGATACAGGCCCAGGGAAGAAAGTACATACCAGGCGCTCATCTGGCCGCAGTCCTCGTTGCCACATACGCCGTCCGGCCCCGTGCTGTACATCTCTTCCAGCAGCTCGCGCACAATTTTCTGGCTCTTGGAGGGCTCTCCCAGCCAGTTGTACAGCCAGGCCATGTGGTGGCTGGGCTCGTTGCCGTGGGCATACTGGCCCTTGAGGCCGGTGATGTCTGACACCTTCACCTTCTCGCTGCGGGCTTCGTAGGTGAAGAGGGAGTCCAGCGCGGCTACCATGGCTTCCCGGCCTCCCATCAGGGAAGTGTGGCCGGCCACATCGTGCGGAACAAAGAAGCGGGCCTGCCAGGGAATGGCCTCGGTATATTCCCGCGTGGAGGAAATGGGGTCGAAGGGCTCCACCCAGTTGCCGTCGGCCTGCCGGCCGCGCATGAAACCGGTGGTGGGGTCGAAGACGTTTTGGTAGCGGCGTGCCCTTTGGTAGTATTCGGCGGCGATATCGGCCTTGCCCAGGCTCTCCGCCATCTTGGCGATGCACCAGTCGTCGTAGGCGAATTCCAGCGTCTGGGAGACGGATTCAGCCATCTTGTTGGCGGGAATATAGCCGTACTGGTTATACAGGGCCGATGCGTTGCCCTTGTTCTTGTTGGAAGACACTACCATGGCGGCCAGGGCCTCCTCTCCGTCGAAGTCGCGGATGCCGTGGAGCCAGGCGTCGGTTATTACGGGGATGCTGTGATAGCCTATCATGCAGCCGGTTTCACCGTAGGCCAGGGGCCAGATGGGAAGTTCCCCCCAGCGGCGGTACATCTCCAGCATGCTGTCAATCATGTTGTTCACCAGGCTGGGGTTGATGAGGGTCTGCAGGGGGTTCCAACTGCGGAAGGTGTCCCAGAGGGAGAGGGTGGAGTAGAAGGGCTTGGCGCCCACGTCGGCAATGTTGTTGGGGCACACCAGCGTATGGTACAGGCAGGTGTAGAACTGCTCCACGGGGCCGCCTTCCACCAGGATGCTGCCCAGGGAGCTGCCCCAGTCGTCGGTGGTGAGGGCCAGGATGCTGTCAAAATCGGCCTCTTCCGCCTGCCTTCCTGCCTGTGCCGCCCGAGCCGATGTGAAGGAAATGCCGGCCCAGACCGTCAGCTCTTCCAGGTCGGGGGGAAAGGCAAGGAGAAGTTTGCCGGTTTCCGGTTCTTCCATCTTGGTGAAGGGGACGGAGAACAGGGCGTTCAGGAAGCACTCGCGGCCTTCAATCCAGGCGTTCACCACCCTTTTTCCGGAGATTTCCTTGTCTCCTTCGGCCTTCAGGCTGGCCTCCGTGGCTTTGGATTCCGTGCCGATGCAGTGGAGGGCGTCAATCAGGAGCATGCGCGTGCCTTCTCCCGTGAAGGTGTAGCGGTGGACGCCCATATGCGGGGAAGCGGTGAGCTCAACGGTGATTCCGGGGGTCTCCACCTTGTAGTAACCGGGGCGCGCACTTTCTTTTTTGTGATTCAGGGAAAGCGGCTTTACCTCGTTCAGGCCGGGGGTGAAGAGAAAATCTCCCAGGTCGGCGCAGCCGGTGCCGCTCAGGTGGGTGTGGCTGAAGCCCAGGATGGCCGAATCGGAGTAGTGATAGCCGGAGCAGCCGTCCCAGCCGTAGGTGCGGGTATCCGGGCTCAGCTGCACCAGGCCGAAGGGCGTGGTGGCGCCGGGATAGGTATGGCCGTGGAAATCGGTTCCGTTGAAAACATGGACGGCGTCAAGAGGACTTTTTTGTACTTGGCCGCAAGCCACCAGCGCGGCAAGGAGCAGGACAGAGAACGCTTTTACTTTCATTTTTGTGAACCCTCCTTTGTTTTTTGGCAGAGAATTAGTGTTATTCTCACAAATTTAACAAAAGGGGGCTTGAAAAACAAAAGTTTTTTATGCAAAGCGCACGGCGCAAAGTTGCCTGCCAAAATCCTGGATTTTGTCTTCTATTTTGCGGATAGTCTTTTCTGAAGGCTTCCGGTAACCGCTGATATAGTGCCCCAGCTGCTTCTGGTTCACTCCCGTGATGCGCTCTAATCCGGCCAGCGTAAAAGCATACGCATACTCTTGCAAGAAAGAGGGCACGTCATAGCGGAATTCAATTTCCACTTCCTCAAATTTTTTCCCGACAGAAAGATAATACGCCCGCATCTCGGCATAAGAGGCCTTGAAGTCTTCAATGGCTTCATCAACCGTGGCGCCTGTCCCCAGGCAAGAATAGCTTAATGGCGTGTTATCCATGTAAGCAGAATATTCGTCGGCGCCTTTTTCAATAAATACTTTTACTTTTTTCATAACTCATTCTTACTTTAGTCCGGCCGATTTTAGAATCTTGTTGAGGGTTTTCGGGTTAACTTCATGAGTGTCATGGTGTCCAGTAGCAAATTCCTTTTCACTAATGGGACTGTACCATATAGGATGGTCACCGTTCCTTACTAAATAGCAACCGGCTTTTCTCAGCAGTCTTTCCAGTTCCGTGTATTTCATGCTGCGTTACAAAGATAGTAGTTTTACTAACAAAAACAAAATATCCTCCTATAATTTGACGGATATCTTTAGCAGCAAACATAAATACAGGACATGGGAAATACAACAATCGTAAAAAAGATTGTGTTGTTTTACATGCTTTTTGTGTGTTTCTTTCGATTTTTGCATAAAAACAGGGCGGCCCGTGATGGGTCGCCCTGACTAAAAGCCATACAAATTGTTGGCCGATTACTTGGACTGATAGCAGCCCAGGTCAATTTTTCCGTCTACCGTACGGGGATTGCCGGCCAGATCTTTGGTGTAGTTGCCCAGGATGGCGGAGACAACGCTGTCATAGACTCCGGCTCCAACGGCGCTGCCCTTGGGACTGAAGTCCATGTTGGCCGGATCGTTGAAGATAGTGGTGATATCCAGACCGGATGCAACAACCGTATTCTTGCTGTTCAGGGCAGCGCTACCATCCTTCCAGAATCCTCCGCAGATCATGTTGTTACGGACGTCCACGGTTACAAGCGGATTGGACGCGCAGTTGACGGCCACGTTGTAATACTGAGGATAAGGCAGGTCGTCAGTGCTGCACCAGGAGTAATTGCCAACGATGAGGTTGTTGATCATGACATATTCCTGACCCTGGCCTCCATCGCGGGAGTGCATGATAGACCATTCGTTACGACCGTCGGGAGGAGTACCGCCTTCGTCAAAGTTGTAATTGTTGACGATGGTGTTGTTGATGGCGTAGAATTTGGTCTTGTTGTAAATCATTGCCACACCGCAGTAACCGCCGCCATTGCGGGACACGTTACCCTCGATGAGGCAGTTCACCATAACCCAGGTAACATCGGCCTCTTCAACGGAGAAGGCGCCGCCGTGCTCCTTAGTGGAGCAGTCCTTGATGATGGTGTTGCTGAACACGATGCTTCCACCGTCCACATTCTGGACATTCATGGGACCACCGGCGCGGTGGTTGGAATGGCAGTCGTGGATGTAGCAGTTGTCAATATTGACATTCCCTGTAGTAGCAATCTGCATGGCGCCGCCGTCATTGTCGTCGAAACCGTTGCGGATTTCGAAGTTGTTGATGGTCAGAGTGGACTTCAGGGGGGCCGTGAAGCTGCCGATGACAACGGCACAGCTGCCATTGTTGGTGCTCACGAACGACTTGCTGCGGCATTCGGCTTTATGGAAATCAAAGGGATTGCCCTCGGCATCCTCGGCCTTGTTGAAGCCGCCGTCAATAACACTCTTCTTGGTGATATCCTGTTCGGAGAAGTCTTCATTCCAACCACCGGTCACGGACATGCTCTTTGGATTGGTGAATTTGAGGGTGCCATTGTGGACAAGGTCGCCGGAAACACGAACTTCCGTGAAATCCTTCGTAACGCCGTCGATAGCTGCCTGGAGGTCATCGCCTGCAGCAACATAGACAGGAGGAACGATACCGGTGGTGTTGGAGGTGTAGACAATGTCCCCTTCCGTTGTTTCGACATAGGCCCATACGTAATAGTCCTCGCCTTCTTCCAGGTCGGTCAGGGTTACAGGGTTGGCTCCCACGACGAACATATCGTCCTGGGGCAGAGTGGTCCCCTTGGAACGGTCATTCTCTTTTCCGTATATGATACCCCAGCTCTCATAGTCATCTATGTTGCTGGTGGAAATGTTGATGTTGACCGTTGCCTGTCCCAGGCTCTGGGAGACCAGGCTTGAAGAGAGGGATGCGTCAATGGATCCGGACTTCTGGTTCACAATCACTTTGAAATTGGAACCGGACACCGGGAACTCGGCGCGGCGGATAAGGCCGGTGAGGTTACGCGTAGTGGTGAAAGTAACCGTATTGCCGGACTGGCTCATAGTGATCCAGTCTGTATTGATGGCCGACACGTTGCCTTCTACCGTCATCGTGAAGGTGGACGGTTTGTAGTCCACAATCTTACGCCAGGGATTGGGTGTACTTGTCTCCTGTTTGCCGCAAGAGGCCAGCATAAGGGCAACACCCATCAAAGCAAATATAACTTTTTTCATTACTTCTCTAGATTAAAGGTTATCTCCAGGAAGGAGGGTTCTGCAGTTTGCCGGCAGACTTGCTGATCTGCTGGGAAGGATAAGGGAAGGTCATGAACTTCTCGTTCCAAACCTTGGCCGGAGTCTGATAGTCTTCATAAGGACCGACAGTGAAAGCAGAGTTGGGGTCGGAACGGTCTTCATAATGACGGGCACGGGGATGGCTGTTGAGCTCGGCCAGGGCCAGGGCCTTGATTTCGGCCTCGCCGGAATAAGCCCAGCGCTTGCAGTCGTAAGCGTGATCGGAAGAAAGTTCGAAGGCGAGTTCGCAGCGGCGCTCATGATAGAGGTCGGTCCAAGTGGCGACACCAGGAAGGGCGCCCAGATGGGCACGGGCGCGGATACGATTCAAGTCGATGGTTGCTTTACCGGCGTCGCCAGTGGCCAGATATGCTTCAGCACGCAGAAGCAGACAATCACCAAAGCGAACGATGGGCCAGTTGATGCGGGTGCAAGGCCAGTCGGCATTGTCATAAACCCAGCCGGCTCCAATGGGATCTTCCGGAGCAAAGGCCTGCATGTACTTGTTGATCATGAAACCGGCCTCTACGTCAGAGGTAGACCAGAACTTGCGGGTTTCGCCGAAATACTGGAATTCCTGACCATATTCAAGGATGGAAGAAACAAGACGTATGTTACCGGCACCGTCTTTCAGCATCTCTTCGTAGATATCGTAGGAGGGCTTGAACTGTCCCCAGCCATTGAATTTTCCCCAACCTTTGTTTTCAAGCATTACGCCGGGCAGTTCCATGGAACCGCCGCCACCGCCAGCCTGTCCGCCATTGGACGGCCAGCCCCAGCAGTACTCCTTGGTCCAGAATTTATCAAAGTCAGGAGCAAAGAGATCGGTGAATTCGGGGGCCAGGTCGCGGCCATAGGTGGTTTCCAGCTTGTTCACGCAGGGAATCACATTGGCCCACTGGCTCTTGTCCCAAGTGGCCCAATAAGCGTAGACTTTTGCCATGACGGCCACGGCTGCGGCCTTGTGGGCACGGCCACGGTCGGCGGCATCATATTCCTCAAAGGCAGGGAGGATTTCCTCGGCCTTCTGGAGGTCTGCGATGATGAGCTTGTAGTTGTCCATCACCGTGGCCTGCTGCTCGGGAATTTCATTGTTGTAGCCACCTTCAACGGTTTCATAGGCCACGAAGGGAACACCCAGGTCCTTGGTGCCATAGCGGTAGGCAGCAAGGAAGTGCCAATAACCGCGCATGAAATAAGCCTCTCCCAGACTGCGTTTTTCAACGGGGGTGAGTTCGGTGTTCGCCTGTTTGTCAAGCAGAGACTGGACAATCCAGTTACAACGGTTAATTCCTTGGGTATAGATGCCGCTGAATACGTCTCTCAGGCAGCCTTCATCACCGGTGTAATTAAGTGTGGCAAGGGTGGGGTAGGAACGGGTACGTCCCCAGACAATGTCGTTGGCGCACGCCTGCTCCCAGTACATCTCACGGCCCATGCAGTTTTCCTGAATGAGGCGGGCATAGATACTGGCAACGGCGTCAATGGCCTGCTGGTCGTTCTGGAAATAGTTATCTTGGGTGGGAGAGCCCTGTGAAGAGTAATCCAGGAATTTGTTACAGGCGGAAAAATTCAGAACGCCGAGGGCTGCAACTGCAATAGCAATATACTTTTTCATAGAATTTTCCAATTAGTAGTTAATCTTCACACCAAAGGCGATAACGCGGGATACCGGATACTTGAGACCGTCCCAACCGCCAACTTCCGGGTCCATGCCGGTGTACTTGGTGATGGTAAAGAGATTCTCCGCGCTCATGTATACACGGCAAGAGCTGTTACGGGCGGCGAAGTGAGGGAGTTTCTGGAGATGGCGGGTGATGTCATATCCGATGGTGAGGTTCTTCAGGCGGAGATAGGAACCATCTTCGATGAAGTAGTCAGAGGCGGTGCTCCAGTTGCCGTTGGGGTCGTTCTTGGACAGACGGGGAATGGAGGAACCGGTATTGGTGGGGCTCCAGGCATTCAGAATCTGCGCGCTGCGGTTGAAGTTTCCTTCCACATCGCCCAGAATCATGGACTTGCCCACATAAGCAATCTTGTTGCCGGCCACACCCTGGAAGAGGAGGTCTACGGAGAGGCCTTTCCATTCAAAGCCTGCGTTAAGGGCATAGGTGAACTTAGGCATGGCGGAACCCACATACTGGCGGTCGTTGGAGTCAATCTTGCCGTCGTTGTTGTAGTCAACGAACTTAAGGTCTCCGGCCTGGGCACCAGGCTGGATGAGTTTGCCGTCCATTTGATAATCGTAGACATCTTCCAGGCTTTGGAAAATGCCGTCCGTCTTGATCACATAGAAGGAGTTGAGCGGCTGGCCGGCTTCACTCTGGTAAATCCAGTCAATCATACGGAAACCGCCTTCTCCAGTCCACTTGCCGGGGTTGCCGTCGTCGTCAAGGACGCCTGTAGAAACAACCACGTTCTTGTTGTAAGCGAAGTTTCCGCCTACGCGATAGGAGAAGTCCCTGTTCAGTTTGTCATGCCAGGAAGCAATGAGTTCCACACCGGAGTTGCGGATCTGTCCCTGGTTCACCTTCATGGCGTTGAGGCCGATGGTCTGGGGCCAACCCATGGTCTGGTCCTGAATAAGGTTGTAGGTGAGCTTGTTGTAGTAGTCAAAGGAGATGGAGAGACGGTCCTTGAAGAGGTCTACGTCCAGACCGGCATCGAACTGCTGGGAGGTTTCCCAGGTGAGGTTCTGGTTCACGGTGTTGGCCGGGTACCAGAAGGTTCCCCAGATGGTATTGTTTTCAGTGCCGTAGATGGCGCCTTCGTTCCAGTTGCTGCTGCTCAAGGTGGCAGAACGGTAGTTCCAGTCAATGGATCCCAGGTTGCCTACGCGACCCCAGGAAGCACGGACCTTGAGGAGGTTCACAATGTCGTTCTTGGGGAAGAAAGGTTCGCTGGAAACCTTCCAGGCGGCAGTTACGGCCGGGAAATCTCCGTAGTTGCGGTTCTTCGGCAGACGGCCGGCATAGTCCCGGCGCCAGGAAGCGGTGACGAAGTAGCGGTCGTCGAAGCTGTAGGAGCCGCGGACAACGAAGGCGATATTGGCATCCGGTCCGGTGTACCAGTCGGTGGGAGAAGTGCTGTTGGCGAAGGACAGGAACTGAAGATTCTCAGACTCGTCTTCCAGGCCGCGGGCGTCAACTTTGAATCCCTGCTTGTACTCGCGGTTGAAGGTTGCAGAAGCAAGGGCGCCCACGGTGTGCTTGCCAAAGGTGCGGTCGTAGGTGAGGGTGTTCTCACTGCGCCATGCGGGACCGCGCTCGGTAGAATAAACAAGGGAATTGGTGGTCTCCGGCTTTCCGATTTCCGGGCGGCGCGGGGTGAAAGTCTTTTGGAATTGATCGTTCACATTGATGGAGAACAGGGAGCTGAATTTCAGACCCTTGATGGGCGTGATGTGCAGGCCGGTGGTGGACCAGAAGTTTGCGTCGTGTTGGGTCTGGTTGCTGGCCAGCAACAGACGCAGCGGGTTGATGGCGTCTCCGTGGATGTCACCGAAGTTGCTACCATACTGTGCAATGTAAGCAGGATCTTCCGTCGTTACACCGCCATATGAACCGGCATAGGGACCGGCCGTGGCATAAGCCTCAGCGCTGGCGGGCATGTAGATGGCGGAGATGATGGCGCCGGAGTAGGCGGAACCGGTATCGGAGCTACGGCCGCTCATGTCGTCATAGGACATGACTTCCGTAATCTTAATCCATTTGTTCAGGTCGTATTCGCCGTTGAAGCGCACGCCGATGTCCTTTTTGTAGGTACCCACCAGTACACCCTGGTTGTCCTGATAGGAGAAGGTAAGGCGGCTCTTGAATTTATCGGTACCGTAGTTCAGGGTTACGGCGTGGCGCTGATAGGGAGCCGTGCGGAAGATTTCCTTCATCCAATTGGTACGGGTAACACCTACCCAGGGGTTCTTGGAGGTATCCCAGCCCACAGGGAGGGTTATACCGGCATTGGCATAGGACTGAGTACGCATCTGGATTTCCTGTTGGGCGTCCAGCGGCTGGGGAAGGTTGTAAGCACTGCGGAAACCGCCCACAAAGTCGTATTCCACATGAATGCCCTGGCTGGCCTTCTTGGTGGTGACGATGATAACACCGCCGGCACCGGAGGTGGCACCATAAATAGCGGCAGAAGCAGCGTCCTTCAGGACGACGATGCTCTCGATTTCGTTCATGGACGTGATGGGAGCACCGGGCACACCGTCAACGACCCACAGAACCTTGTCGCCATTGCGGGAGCCCTGTCCACGGATAATCATGTTCATGTCTTTGGTCGGATCGCCACCGTCGGAAGAAATGACCACGCCGGGAATCTGGCCCTGCAGCATTCCTTCGGCAGAAGTTACCGGGCGGGCAGCCAGTTCGTCGGCATTGTTCACAATACCCACGGAGGCGGACAGGTCTTTCTTCTTGGTCTGAGTACCGTAACCCAGGGCCACGGCCTCCTGAAGCATTTCAGCATCTTCCACCAGGACGATGTTGATGTTGGCGCGTCCGTTCACCGGAACCTGCTGCGTGGTGTAACCCAGGCAGGAGACTTCGAGAACTGCGTTGGACGGGACATTGATGGTATAGGCACCATCGAGGTCCGTAACGGCATTGGCATTACCGGAGAGCACCACGGCACCCGCGATGGGGCCCACGGCGTCACTCACGGTTCCGCGCACTGTCAGATTTTGGGCAAAGGCGTTACCCCCCCAATTACGACTCCTGCCATGCACAGAAGTGCGGCAGCGAATCCGAACCGTTTTTTGGAAATCATAGTGGTTTGTTAGTTAATGGTTTAGTTTTGGTATAACTAATTGTTTTTGGCTTAGGTTATTGTTGTGTGGAATCTTGTTTTCTTTTTGTCAATTCAGTCCGGGGTGGCCACAAGGGAAATAGGACTTTCGGCGGGGACTTTTCCCCGCCTTCATCCTACCTATCAATTATTAACCAACCTTTTATTGCTCAACAAATCTGAGGTTTTAGTGATTTATGTGGTTTTACAGTGCAAATTTATGGAAAACTCCGCCAAATGCTCTTGCTATTTTGCCAAAGTAACTTTGATTTTTGACAAAATTATGCTACGATTGTTAAACTTAACCGGCATTGTACAAATATTTATGAAAAATAATCTCTATCGGCCCAAAAGTCGAATCTCTTTTACGCAGGGCGACCCTCCCCGGGCTGCCCTGTTTTTTTCTTTGAAGAGGCTCTGGTGGTTAATCACTGTTACTGAATCCGTTTTCCTCCGCATCGTAAAATTCTTGACAAGGTTTTGCATTTTCGATAAGAAAAGTGACGAAAAGTTTTGCTGTTTGCGACGGGTCTTATTGTCTTTCCCTGAAAAAAGTTGACTCGCAAATGCGATCAACAAATGGACTTTAGATTTTCAAGCAAGCGTGATCTCTACTATGAGAAAGCGATGAAACTGTACTTCAAGGATGGTCTGCGAGTAACGCAGATAAGCCGTGC